>NZ_JBHRYF010000008.1:909767-964127 GCF_042648885.1 Luteimonas notoginsengisoli
GGCGGGAAAGGCTCGCGGCTGAAGCCGCTCCCACAACGGCTTGCCGCAGGTCGGGGCTACGCCCCCGACACCATGCGTCAGGGCGCACCACGCCGCAGCGTCACCCGATCCACTGCCCACATCGCCGGCCGCGTGTCGCCGGTGAACACGATGCACAGGTTTGCGCTGGCGCGCTGACCTGCCGACAGCGGCGCGCGCAGGGTGATGAAACCGTCGTCGCCGGGCGCCGCGGGCAGCGGCACGCTGGCCAGCAGGTCGCCCTCGCATCCGTTGCGCAGTTCCAGCTCGCCGTGCGCGCTGCGCGCGGGGCGGAACTTGCGGTTGGGCTCGTCGCCCGCCAGCTGGAAGTAGTAGGGAATGCGACCCGCACGTACTTCGACGGCGGCAATCCCACCCAGCGGCGCATCGCGCCACAGCCAGCAGGGGTTGAAGATGTCGATGTTGTAGATCGCGCGCGGGCCTTCGGGCGGGCCGTCGTCTTCCAGCCGCAGCATCAGGCCCTGGCTGCACATCGCCAGCGCTTCGTCCTCGCGCTGCAGCAGCGACGCGGCATCGAAGCGCCGGCTCGTAGGCTCTGCCAGCGCGCGTCCATCGACGAACGCGGCTGCCGCCACCTGCGCCGGCAGCGGTAGCGACAGCGGTTGGCGATAGCGCGGCGAGTCCGTGGTCGGCGCGCTGCCATCGGTCGTGTAACGGATTTCGCCAAGCTGCAGCGGGGTCGACATCGCCACGCGCAGCGTCGCCCGGGAAGGCTCTCGCGCGCCCTCGATGCGCACCGCGAACGGCGTCTGCGCGTAGTCGATGCCGAATGCACGGTAACGGCGCAGCTGGGCCGGGAGCCGCGCGAGGAAGTCGTCGTAGTCCTTGCGCGCCCTGGGCGACCAGCCGGTTTCCGCCACCGCCGCGATCCGCGGGAAGAACGCATGCTCGACGCGCTCGAACGTGCGCATGTGCTCGGTCCACACGTTGGCCTGCAAGCCGAGGATATGGCGCGCCTGCGCGGCGGTGAGCGCGGCCGGCACCGGTTCGAAGTCATAGGCCTTGCGCAGCGGGATGAGCGTGGGTCGGCCCGGCGGCTCGTCGGGCGAGTCGGTCTGCAGGTAATCCAGGTACAGGTGCGAAACCGGCGCCATCACCACGTCGTGGCCCTTGCGCGCGGCCTCGGTGCCGCCTTCGATGCCGCGCCATGACATGACCGCGGCGTCGGCGGGCAGGTCGTCCTCCAGGATCTCGTCCCAGCCGATCACCCGCTTGCCGCGGGCCGCCAGGAAGCGCGCCATGCGTTCGACGAAGTACCCCTGCAGCTGCGCCTCGTCCGCCACGCCCAGCGCGCGCATGCGTGCCTGCACCTTCGGCGAGGCCTTCCACTGGTCCTTGACCGCCTCGTCGCCGCCGATGTGCACGTAGCGGCCGGGGAACAGTTCGGCCACTTCGGCCAGCACGTCCTCGAGGAACGCGAACGTGTCCTCGTCCGCGTTGAACAGATACTTGTGCACGCCCCACTCGCTGGACACCGGGCTCGGGCCGTCGACGCTGCCCAGCCGGGGATAGGTCGCCACCGCCGCCTGCGCGTGACCGGGGATGTCGATCTCCGGCACCACGGTGATGTGGCGCTCGCCCGCGTAGCGGACGATGTCGCGCACCTCGTCCTGGGTATAGAACCCGCAGTACGGCACCGGCCGGCCGGTACGCGGATCGATGCCGCCGTCGCCGGCAGGAATGCGGCAGCCGCCGATTGCGGTGAGCTCCGGATACTTGCGGATCTGCAGGCGCCAGCCCTGGTCGTCGGTCAGGTGCCAGTGGAAGGTGTTGAGCTTGTGCCGCGCCATCGCGTCGAGAAGCTGCTTGATCTCGTCGACCGACTGGAAATGCCGCGCGGAGTCGAGCATCAACCCGCGCCAGGCGAAACGCGGCGCGTCGTCGATACGCAGCGCGGGTATGCGCGTCGCCGCGCCGTCGTTGACTTCGGTCGTGGCCAGCTGCCAGAGCGTGACCGCACCGTAGAACAGGCCACGCGCGTCGCCGGCCGCGACCACAACGCGCTGTGGAGAAACATCGAGCGAATAGGCTTCGGGCGATGCGTCCGGCGTCATGGGCGTCATGCGGAACTCGATCGCGGGCGCTTCGCCCGTGGCCGCATCGCCCACCTGCAGCGCGATGCCGCGGCTACGCTGCATCAAGCCGGCGAACTGCCGCGCCACCCGCGCCGCCCGCGGATCCGCGGCAACGAGCGGCGTGTCGGCGAGGAGCGAGAACGCGCCTTCGCCCCGTACGAGCGAGGCGGGGGCAGGAATCAGCGACAGTGGCGCTTTTGCGCCTGCTGTGTCTGCCGGCGTTGCTGCGATCGCGGTGACGGGCAGCAGCGCGAGCAGCAGGAGAATGTGTCGGAGCTTCATGGCGATTCCTTGCAGGGTCACGATGCCGAACGATGATAGGTGTGGTGCGCCTTTCTCTGCGCTGGGCCACGCGGGGCGGACGTCCTGAGCTTCACGTCCAGGTGGATGTCTCCCGATTCCCGCTGGAACAAACGCTCGCGTGCTGAAACGCCGGAGTGACGACTGTAGCGAAGGCGACGCCGGCTGATCCGCGGCCGCGCGTCGATCGCAGCGTCCACTTCGAGCCGATCCGGATTGGCACGCACTGCGATCGGCCTCCCCGAAACGACGCGGGCCCGGGAATCCCGGGCCCGCGAAGCCAAGCAGCCGGCCCGCGCTCAGTACTTCAGGCGGACGTTGAAGTAGTACTGCCGGCCATTGTTGTAGAACGAGGTGGGGATGTACGCGTTCTGGTAGTACTTGATCGTCGGGTTGTTGAGGTTCAGCGCGTCGAAGCTGAAGCTCAGCCAGTCGCTGGCCTTGTAGCTCAGCGATGCCGACAGGGTGCCGAAGTCGTCCTGGTAGTACGGATTGGCGCCCGACAGCCCGATCAGGAACGAGGAGCGACGCGTGTAGCTGACCCGCGCGCCGAAGCGGTCGTTCTCGAAGTACGCACCCACGTTGTAGGTGTCCTTCGAGTTGCCCAGCAGGTTGTTGCTGCCATCGGCCCAGGTATGCGACGTGCTGCCATCGGAGTAGGTGTAGTTGGCGAGGACGCCGAAGAACTCGCCGATGGGTTGCTCGTAGGCGACTTCCACGCCGTGGACCTTGGCGTCGGCGTTGACCGGCACGGAGACGTTGTATTCCTCGAGCTGGTGCGTCAGCTCGCTGAACAGCATCTGTTTCTCGATGCCGTACGCCACGTAATCCTGCAGGTCCATCGCGAAGGCGCCCACCGACAGCAGGCCGCGCGGCATGAAGTACCACTCGAGGTTGGCGTCGAAGTTGGTCGACAGCACAGGCTCGAGGTTCGGGTTGCCACCGCCGCCGGTCTTGTTGAGGTCCGACCCCCAGCTCGACGCGCCCAGGGCGGAATAATCCGGCAGGGTCTGCGTCTGCGAGGCGGCGAAGCGGAAGACCAGATCGTCGGCGAGGTCGAACTTCAGGTTCGCGCTTGGCAGCACGCGACTGTGCTTGTTGTTGGTGGACTTGCGGATCCAGTTGCCGAACAGGCTCGACACGTCCGCGTTCGCCGGGTCGGCGACCGACTGGTAGGTGTCGATGTCCTGGTCGACGTTGACATAGCGCAGGCCGACATTGCCGCTCCAGCGGTCGCCGGTGAAATTCGCCTGCACGTAGGCGGCCAGGTTGGTCTCGGCCACCGTCCATTCGGCGCCATAGTTGTGGCGACCGGTCGGGCCGTCGTTGTCGTACAGCCAGGTGGAGTTGTTGAGGATCGCCTCCTTCAGTGCATCCGGAGTGAAGTACCACAGGTCCCGCGGGAAGTTGCCGCCGATGTCGCTGGCGAACCCGTCCGGATACGAACCGGTGGCGCCGCCCTGGAGCGCGGACCAGATGTCGCCGGGGCTTGCACCTTCCGGCGACAGCGCCTTGCGCTCATGGTCGGCGTAGCGCACGCCGAAGTCGATCGACGACAGGGTGCCGCCGTTGAAGTACTGGCTGAAGTCGGCGGTGAACCAGTCCTCGTCGTCCTTGGCCGTGACTTCCTGGTTGCCCCAGGTGCCGAAGCTGGTCACGCCGGCCGGCGAAATGTCGCCACCGACGCTCCAGTCCAGCGGCGAACCGGCGCCATGGCTGGTCCAGCTTGCGCCGCCCCCATCAGCGACGGTCACCTCGGCGATGAACTGGCGCGCGGTCGAGCCTTCGCCGCTGGTGGTGCCGGCCTGGAACCTGGAGCTCAGGTTCTCGTTGATCTGCCAATCGACGTCGAAGGTCGCGTAGTTGCTCTTGGCCGTGGCTTCGCGGTAGATCATGTCGTACACGGCGTACGGCCTGCCGGCCACGCCGGTGTACGTGGCCTCCGTCAGCACGCCGTCCCTGACGACGTAGCCCGCGTCCGGCGCCTGCGCCCTCGCAAAGTTGCCGCCCCACAGCATGAAGTTGCGGTTGTAGTTGTTGGCCTTCATCTCCGAGCTGAAGCCGCTCACGCCCAAGGTCAGGTTGTCGCTGGGCTTGAACTGCACGTCGATCAGCCCGCCCTTGCGGTCGCGGGTCTGTTCGAACAGGGTCGAACCCAGCAGGCCCGGCGCATAGACGCCGACCAGGTCCGGGTTGGAAATGCCGGCCGGGTCGGTGGCCGCGATCTGGAAGAACCCGCCCGGGATTTCCTGCGCCTGGCGGCTCAGTTCGCGCTTCTGCTTGAACGCCTGCACCAGCACGCCGAACGTGCCCGCGTCGTTCTTGTAGTTGAACAGTCCCGAGAACTGCGGGTCGGTGCTCTCGGCGTTGTCGGAATGCACAGCGCCGATCGAGGCTTCAGCGCTGATCTGGTCGGCGAACTGCAGCGGCCGGCGGGTGATGATGTTGACCGTGCCGGTGGTGCCGCCGTCCTGCAGACGCGCCTGGGAGGACTTGTTCACTTCCACCGAGCTGACCAGTTCGGAAGGCAGCAGGGTGTAACTGACGCTGCGGCCGACGTTGCTGCCCTGGCTGAGCACGAACCAGTCGGCCGAGCCGACGCTGTGGCCGTTGATCAGGGTCTGGGTCAGGCTGGGGCTCGTGCCGCGCAGGCTGACGCGGTCGGCTTCGTCGAAGCCGCCTTCGTCGGCGCTGGACGAGCTGATGTTCACGCCCGGCAGGCGCTGCAGGGTGTCGGCCACGTTGTGCGCCGGCAGCTTGCCGACGTCTTCGGCGGTGACCACTTCCAGGCGCGAGTTGGCTTCGCGCTTGGTATCCAGCGACTTTTCCATCGAGCCGCGGATGCCGGTCACCACGATCGTTTCGAGATCGGTCGTGTCGTCGGCCTGCGACGCCGGGGCGTCCGCCCGCGGCTGGTCCTGGTCGCTCGGGGTTTCCTGCGCCCGGGCCTGGGTGCCCAGGCCGAAGCCGAGGCAGGCGACGATCGCGGCGGACAGTGCGGATTTGCGGTACGTCATGGTCTCTCTCCCGTCTTGCGTTGATTGGCCGGCGTCGACTGCGTGGTCGTGCCGTGTCTTGTTGGTGCCGGCCAATGCGTCGCGACGGGCGTCGCGCGCACGCTGGCCGCTAGTGCGCTTGCTTCCCCGTTTCATTCACCGCGCTGGACAGGTACCAGCTGGCCGCGCCGATCACGCCCAGCTGCCCGTGTTCGACCAGCTTCACCGGAATCCGCTCCAGCGCCTCGCGCATCGGCCCCTTGTTGAGGAAGCGTTCGACGAAGCTGCTCTGCAGCAGGAATCCGCGGATCTGCGGCAGGATCCCGCCGGCGAGATAGATGCCGCCCTGCACCCCGTACAGCAGCGCCATGTCGCCGACCGTGCTGCCGAGCAGGCCGCAGAACACGCCCAGGCTTTCGCGCGCACGCGCGTCGCTGCCGTCGAGCGCGGCGGCGGTGATCGCGTCGGGCGTGCGGTAATCGGATGTCGTGCCGTGCAGCGCGCACAGCGCGGCGTGCAGGTGCATCAGGCCCGGGCCGGACAGGGCGTGCTCCACCGGCACGTGGCTGCGCTGGCCCAGCATCTGCTTGAGCAGCGCCATCTCCAGCTCGTTGCCCGTGGTCAGCGCGGCCTGGCCGGCCTCGGTCGCCAGCACCACCGGGCCATGGGCGGTCGGAATCCAGACCGCGGCGCCGAGCCCGGTCCCGGGCCCGACGACCAGGGTGGGGCCGGGCGCAGCGGTATCCGGCCCGGTGAGCTGCAGGACTTCGCTGGCGTCGACGTAGGCGGCCGCGTGCGCCACGGCCTCGAAATCGTTGACCAGGCGGAAGGCGCGGAAGCCCAGCCGCGCGCGGATGTCCTCGAGCGAGACCTGCCAGGGCAGGTTCACGGTGATCAGCGAGCCGTCGTCGAGCGGATAGCCCGCGCTGGCGATCGCGCCTTCGCTGACCGCCACACCGTCGAGCCCGGACACGAAATCCTCGATGATCTCGGCCAGCCCCGGGTACCGCGCGCACACGTACTTGCGGTACTTGAGCACGGACACCGGATGGGCGGCGTTGCCGCTGGCGCGGACCAGGCCGATGCGGACGTGGGTGCCGCCCACGTCGGCCGCGATGAACGGCGCATCGGCGCGATTCATGGCGTCCATCGGCATCGGGGTGACAGCTGCAGGCACGTGATCTCCGGTGTGGCATTGCACCCATGCGCGGCAGGGGTGGTGAAGTGGCCCGGAGTGTGGGAGTGCGCTGACAACGATGTCAACACACCGTCACCCAATGCTGCTGGACCGGGCTGGAGTGGCGACAAAAATGACGTGGATTGCATCCAAACGATTCCTTTATCGACAACGGAGTTTGTAATAAGCCGCTTTAGCGGATTCTGCAGTGCAGCAAAAGACGACGCCATGGTGCGCCGCACAAGCCAATCGCGATGCAAACGGAGCCGCCAGGGACGTATAAACGTGGCCGGAACGGGAAAAGTATGACAACGTTATTCCCGGGGCTGTCCGGTGCGACATCACACGACCGACGCCATCGCATCCGTTGCGCACAGGAGACATTGTCCATGGCCGTCGCCGCATCCGCATCGAAATCCGCAGGCACCACCGGCTCGATCGCCATCATCGGGTTGCTGTTTTTCATCTTCGGCTTCGTCACTTGGCTCAACGGGCCGCTGATCTCGTTCGCCAAGCTCGCCTTCGATGTCAGCGAGACGCTCGCCTTCCTGATTCCCAGCGCGTTCTACATTTCCTACTTCTGCCTCGCGTTGCCTTCGTCGTGGGTGCTGCGTCGCACCGGCATGAAGAAGGGCATGGCGCTGGGCCTGTTCGCGATGGCGATCGGCGCGCTGGTGTTCGGTCACTACACGACGCTTCGGGTGTACCCCGGCGCGGTGGCGGGCGTGTTCGTGATCGGCGCGGGCCTTGCGATCCTGCAGACCGCGGTCAATCCCTACATCAGCATCCTCGGGCCGATCGAAAGCGCGGCGCAGCGGATCGCGGTGATGGGCATCTGCAACAAGACCGCGGGCATCCTCGCGCCCTTGCTGATCGGCACGTTCGTGATGCACGGCATGGGCGACCTCGCCGCCGAAGTTGCCGGCGCCGACGCCGTGACGCGCGAGGCGCTGCTGGCCGGGTTTGCCGCGCGCGTGCACACGCCCTACATGGTGATGGCCGGCCTGCTGGCGCTGCTGGCGATCGGGATCGTGTTCTCGCCGCTGCCGGAAATCCGTTCCGAGGACGCCAACGCCACGGCGACAGGCGGCGCCGGCAAACGTGGCCTGCTGCAGTTCCCGCACGTCTGGCTGGGCGCCCTGTGCATCTTCGTGTACGTGGGCGTGGAGGTGATGGCCGGGGACGCGATCGGCATCTACGGCCAGGGCTTCAACCTGCCGCTGGACCAGACCAAGTTCTTCACCTCGTTCACGCTCGGCGCGATGCTGGTCGGCTACCTGGTCGGGCTGGTGGCGATCCCGCGCTTCATCTCGCAGGAGCGCTACCTGAGCCTGTCGGCGATGCTCGGCGTGGTGCTGGCGCTCGGCGCGTTCCTGACCCATGGCTACGTCTCGGTCGGTTTCGTCGCCGCGCTGGGGTTCGCGAACGCGATGATGTGGCCGGCGATCTTCCCGCTCGCCATCCGCGGACTCGGCCGCCTCACCGAAACCGGATCGGCGCTGCTGGTGATGGGCATCGCCGGCGGCGCGGTGATCCCGCAGCTGTTCGCGGTGTTCAAGCAGCACCACGATTTCCAGCTGGTGTTCGCGGCGCTGGTGGTGCCGTGCTACCTGTATATCCTCTACTACGCCCGGCGCGGCCATCGCGTCGGCCTCGACTGATCGGCGCGGGATGCACGGTGATGACGGACAAGCGCGGGCGGAGGCTGCATTGAACACGCGAAGGCCGACCATCAAGGACGTCGCCGAGCGCGCCAAGGTGTCGCTCAAGACGGTGTCGCGGGTGATCAACAACGAGCCATCGGTGATGCAGGCCACGCGCGCGCGCGTGCTGCGGGCGATCGACGAGCTCGACTACGAACCCGACCCGTCCGCGCGCAGCCTGCGCAGCGCCACGCCGTACGTGATCGGGCTGGTCTACGACAACCCGAACCCGTATCACATCATCGGCGTGCAGAACGGCGTGCTCGCCGCGTGCCGCGAAACCGGCTTCGACCTGCAGATCCACCCCTGCGATGCGAGCTCGCCGCTGCTCGCCGACGAGCTGGGCGAATGGGCCCGGCGTTCGCGCCTGGCCGGGCTGGTCCTGACCGCCCCGATGTCCGAATCGAAAGAACTGGTCGATGCGCTGGCCGCGCGCGGGGTGAAGCTGGTGCGCATCATCGCCGCGACCGAGGATCCGAAGGACGGCCACCCGTGCGTATTCGTCAACGACCGCGCCGCGGCCTACGAGATCACCGAGCACCTGGTCCAGCTTGGCCACCAGCGCATCGGCTTCCTCTGGGGCGGCGCGGCGCATCGCTCGAGCCGGGAGCGCTACCAGGGCTACGAGGATGCGCTCAAGGACTATGGCATCACCCTCGACAAGCATCTGGTCGTGCCCGGTGACTACACGTTCGATGATGGCTTCCGCGGCGCGCGCCGGCTGCTCGCGCTGCGCGAACCGCCGACCGCGATCTTCGGCTCCAATGATGAAATCGCAGCCGGCGTGCTGGCCGCTGCAAAATCGGCCGGCGTCGACGTGCCTTACGAGCTGTCGATCGCCGGCTTCGAGGACAGCCCGATTTCCAAGCAGTCATGGCCGGCGTTGACCACCGCAAAGCAGGCGACCGGCGACATCGCGCGGCACGCGACGCGGCTGCTGGCCGGCAGCCTGCGCCAGGACGCCTACGACGACCATCCGATGGCGATGCACAACCAGGGCTTCGTCCCGCAGCTGGTGGTGCGCGGGTCGACCGCGCCGATGCGCGCACGCGGCAACGGCAGCGGTCGCGGTACGCAGCAGCCGGAGCGTGAAACGTGAGCGCGACCACGCCCGCGGCGGCGACCGCGCCCGAATCGACGCTGATGTTCCGCGAGGCCGCGGAAGCCGCTGATGTGGTGGCGCGGCAGTTCGCGCGCAACCGCTACGTGGTGGCTGGCCTGTGCGCCGACCTGCGCCGTTCGCCGCCGCCGTTCGCGGTGACGTGCGCGCGTGGCAGTTCCGACCACGCCGCAACCTATGCAAAATACCTGCTGGAAACCCAGCTCGGCATCGTGACCGCGTCCGCGTCGCCGTCGGTGGGCTCGGTGTATGGCGCCACGCAGTCGTTGCAAGGCGCGCTGTACGTGGTGATCTCGCAATCGGGCAAGAGCCCGGACCTGTTGCGCAACGCGCAGGCCGCGCGCGACGCCGGTGCGCGCGTGGTGGCGCTGGTCAACGTCGAGGATTCGCCGCTGGCCGGGATGGCCGACACCGTGATCCCGCTGCACGCCGGCGCCGAGCGCAGCGTGGCGGCGACCAAGAGCTACCTCGCGTCGCTGTCGGCGATCCTGCAGCTGGGCGCCTGCTGGAAAGGCGAATCGCCGCTGCTCGATGCGCTCGATGCGCTGCCCGATGCGCTGCGCGCGGCGTGGCGCTGCGATTGGTCGCCGCTGGTCGACGGGCTGACGGACTCGCGCAACCTGTTCGTGCTCGGTCGCGGCCTCGGCCTGGCTGCGGCGCAGGAGGCGGCGCTCAAGTTCAAGGAAACCTGCGGCCTGCATGCCGAGGCCTTCAGTTCGGCCGAGGTGAAGCATGGGCCAATGGCGCTGGTGGGCCCGGGCTTCCCGGTGCTGGCGTTCGCGCTTGCCGACGAAACCGGTGTCGGGACGCGCACGCTGGCGGAAGAATTCCGTGCGCGCGGCGCGCCGGTGTGGGTGACCGCGGGCGATGCGGGCGTCGGCACGCTTCCGCTGGCCGATGCGCCGCACCCGGCATGTGCGCCGCTGCTGGTGGTGCAGAGCTTCTATCGCGCGATCAACGCGCTGGCGATGCGGCGCGGCTTCAACCCCGACCTGCCGCCGCACCTCAACAAGGTGACGGAGACGGTGTGATGGCGACCGCGCTGGCCAACGGCAGGGTGCTGCTCGACGATGGCCTGCACGACGGCCTCGCCGTGCTGCTGGAAGGTGGCGATATCGTGGCGGTCCTGCGTGATGACGATCCGCGCGTGCGCGCTTCGGATGTCCACGACCTGCAGCGCGGCGTGTTGCTGCCCGGGTTCATCGACGCACAGGTCAACGGCGGCGGCGGGGTGTTGTTCAACAACGCGCCCGACGTCGCGGCGTTGCGCGCGATCGGCGCGGCGCACCGTCGCTTTGGCACCACCGGCTTCCTGCCCACGCTGATCAGCGACGACGTCGACGTGATGCGCGCGGCGATCGACGCGGTGCGCGAGGCGATCGAGCAAGGCGTGCCGGGCGTGCTCGGCATCCATCTCGAAGGCCCGTACCTGGCGCCAGCGCGCAAGGGCACGCACGACGCCGGCAAGTTCCGCATTCCGGACTCGGCGGAAATCGAACTGGCGACCTCGCTCGGCACCGGCGTGACCCTGCTCACGCTGGCTCCGGAACAGGTGCCGGCGGAAAGCATCCGCGCGCTGGTTGCACGCGGCGCGATCGTGGCTGCCGGGCACACCGCGGCCAGCTACGAGCAGGCCCGCGCGGGGCTCGGCGCCGGCGTGCGCGGCTTCACCCACCTGTACAACGCGATGACGCCGCTGCAGGGGCGCGAGCCCGGCGTGGTCGGCGCCGCGCTGGAGGATCGGGGCAGCTGGTGCGGGATCATCGTCGACGGCGTGCACGTGCACCCGGCCAGCCTGCGCGTGGCGCTGGCGGCCAAGCCGCGCGGCAAGCTGTTCCTCGTGACCGACGCGATGCCGCCGGTCGGCGCCGACAGCCCCGACTACGTGCTCTACGGCGAGACCATCACCGCGCGCGACGGCGTGGTGCGCAACGCGGCGGGCGCGCTCGCCGGCTCCGCGCTCGACATGGCGACTGCCGTGCGCAACGCGGTGTCGATGCTCAGCCTGCCGCTGGAGGAAGCGGCGCGGATGGCGTCGCTGTACCCGGCGCAGTTCCTTCGGATCGACAACGCACGGGGGCGGATCGCGCCGGGTTATCGCGCCGACCTCGTGCTGCTCGACGACAAACTCGACGTCGCCACCGCATGGATCGCCGGATCGCTCCTGTAGGAGCGGCTTCAGCCGCGAGCTCTTGTGTGGTCCGGGACGGCAGCCGGACCCCGCCCTGCGGTTCCCTGCATTGGTGGGAGCGACTTCAGCCGCGAGCTTTTCGATAAGACGACGACATTGGTATCGGCGGCAAGGAGCTCGCGGCTGACGCCGCTCCTACAGAGCATTGCAATGCCCGTGCAGGAGACGCACTGTCCGTGACCTATACACGCCGCTTCGCTTCCGTCGATGCCCTGCGCGGCCTGACCGTCGCCGCGATGCTGCTGGTCAATACGCCCGGCGACTGGGACCACGTCTACGCGCCGTTGCTGCATTCGCAGTGGCACGGGTGCACGCCGACCGACCTGGTCTTTCCCTTCTTCCTGTTCATCGTCGGCGTGTCGATCGCGCTGGGCATCGTTTCGCGCGTGCAGTTCGGCGTCGATCGAGATCCGCTGCGCCCCGCATCCCTGCAACGCGCGCTGCTGTGGCGCGCCGCGCGCATCATCGGACTCGGCCTGCTGCTGCACGTCGCTGCGTGGTGGCTGCTCGACAGGGAAGACTTCCGCCCGTGGGGCGTGCTGCAGCGCATCGGCCTGTGCTTCGCCGTCGCCGGGTTGCTCGCGCTGCATATCCGCGCGCGCACGCAGTGGCTGTGCATCGGCGCGCTGCTGCTCGGCTACTGGGGATTGCTGGCGTGGACCGGCGGTGTCGACCCGTGGACCAACTTCGCCAGCCGCGTCGACACCGCGATGCTCGGCCCGCACGCCTACCTGTTCGATTCCGCAACCGGCCGCGGCCACGATCCCGAAGGCTTGCTCAGCACGCTGCCGGCGATCGCCACCACCCTGCTCGGGCTGCGCGCGGGCGACTGGCTGCGGCGCGGGGACGCCAGGCGGATCTGCGCTGCCGGCGTCGTCGCGCTGCTGCTTGGTGCGCTCTGGGCGCAGGCGTTCCCGATCAACAAGAACCTGTGGACCTCGTCCTACGTGCTCTGGTCTGGCGGCTGGGCGCTGCTGGCGCTGGCCGCGGCGCACGTGCTCGTCGACCTGCGCGGCTGGCCGGCGCTGGGTCGCGCCTTCGGCAGCAACGCCATCGTCGCGTACGCCGGATCGGCGCTGATGGTGTACGGGTTGATCGCGCTGGGCTGGTGGGAACCGGTCTATCGCGTCGGCTTCGCCGCATGGATGACGCCGCGCTTCGGACCGACCCTGCCGTCGCTGGCATTCGCACTCGCGTTCGTCGGGCTGTGGTGGGTCGTCGTGCGCTGGATGGATCGGCGCGGTTGGCATCCGAAGATCTGACCGTTGGTGGCTGCCGGAGCGATCAGTCGCCCGATCGCCGCGCTTCCGCGATCGCCGCGATCCTCGCCTTGCGCAGCGCCTCGCCGATCTGCGGGCCGGCGAGGCCTTCGCTGGCGATGTCGCGCGCGCCCACGGCGAGGGCGGCGGCGTGCAGGCGCAGGAGTTCGCCGCGCTGCGGGTAGGGCGCGTCCTGCAGGCCGGCGCGGCCGCGCTTGTCGGCTTCGCAGGCGACGGCGAGCTGCGCGATGCGATCGGGCTTGCGGAAGCCGTCGCAGCGGGCGAGCAGGTCGTGCACCGTGGCGTCGCGCAGTTCCAGCAGGCGATGGACGTTGAGGTGCTCGCGGCACGCCATGAGCGCAAGCTCGCGGTGCGCGACCGGCACCTTCAGCCGCTCGCACAGCGCGCGCAGCGGCGCCAGGCCGCGCTGTTCGTGCATCACGTGGCCCGGCAACTCGTCGTCCGGCGTGAGCGCCTTGCCCAGGTCGTGGGTCAGCGCGGCGAAGCCGACCACCGCGTCGCCGGGCGCAAGCTGCGCTGCCATGTCGCAGACCAGTTCGACGTGGACGCCGGTGTCGACTTCCGGGTGGTACTCGGCGCGCTGCGGCACGCCGTACAGCGCATCGACTTCGGGCAATACCGCAGCCAGCGCGCCGCAGTCGCGCAGCGTTCGGACGAAGGCGGACGGGCGCGTCGACGCGATCGCCTTCGACAGCTCCTGCCACACGCGCTCGGGCACCAGCGCGTCGAGTTCGCCCGAGGCGGACATCCCGCGCATCAGCGCCATCGTTTCCGGCGCGACGCTGAACCCCAGCGCCGCGAAGCGTGCCATGAAGCGCGCCGCGCGCAGCACCCGCAGCGGATCCTCGACGAAGGCCGGGCCGACGTGGCGCAGCATTCGCGCCTCGATGTCGCGCGCGCCGCCGAATGGGTCGACGAGGTTGCCCTGGGCATCCTGCGCGATCGCGTTGATGGTGAAGTCGCGTCGACCGAGGTCCTCTTCGAGCGTCACCGACGCGTCGCTGTCGACGACGAAGCCGCGATAGCCGCGCCCGGACTTGCGCTCGGTTCGCGCCAGCGCGTGCTCCTCGCTGGTTTCAGGATGCAGGAACACGGGGAAATCGCGGCCCACCGGCTTGAAGCCGGCGGCAAGCATCGCTTCGGGCGTCTGGCCGACGACGACATGGTCGCGATCGCCGGCTTCCAGGCCCAGCAACCGGTCGCGCACCGCGCCGCCGACGAGATAGACGCGCATCGTCTTCAGTGCGACGCGTTCTGCGCCAGCAGGGCCACGATGTCGGCCGCGCCTTCCCCGCGCCCGATCGTGCGTGCCAGCGGCTCATCCTGTCCGTGCAGCCAGATCCGCAGCTCCGATTCCAGGTCGAAGTGGCCTTCGGTCTGCAGCGAAAACATCGCGATGCTGCGGTAGGGGATGCTGCGGTACTCGATCCGCTTGCCGGTGACGCCCTGCTTGTTGACCAGGACCAGCCGCCGGTCGGTGAACACCAGCAGGTCACGGATCAGCCCGAAGGCGCGCTGCAGTGTTTCGCCCGGCGCAAGCAGGGGCGCGAACTCCTCCGCGATCTTGTCCAACGGCTGTTCGCCGGCATTGCCGAGCAGGCTGTCGATCAGGCCCATCGAAGTGTCCTCATGCACAAGGCGGTGGAGAAAGCTTAGCCCTGCTACCGGCGATGTGCGCCCCGGGTCCATGTCGCGGATTCCCGCTTGCGACGCGTAGCCATACTCAGTCGCGCGCCGCAACCGGGCGTGCCGCGGCCGGCGCAGGGCATGTGAACTTCTTCCGCGTCCCGCCCGTCTGCCCGCGCAGGCGCTGGCTCACCGGCAGTGCGTCGCCGTTCAAGCGCCAGTCGTAGATCACGCTGAAGGCGAGCACGCGGGCGACGTAGTCGCGGGTTTCCTTGTAGCTGATGGTCTCGATCCAGAAGTCCGGATCCATCGACGGGCGCTGCGACTGCCAGCGCGCCACCGGCGTCGGACCGGCGTTGTAGGCGGCGATGGCGTAGTAGGTCTGGCCGTACTTGTCTTCCATCTGCCGCAGGTAGGCGCTGCCGATGGCGATGTTGGTGTCGGAGTCGTACAGGCTGGCGGCGCCCGCGTAGGGGATGCTGTTGCGTTTGGCGACCGCGGCGCCGGTCGAGGGCAGCACCTGCATCAGGCCCATCGCGTTGGCGCTGGAGCGCGCACGCGGGTTGAAGATGCTCTCGGCGCGGATCTCGGCCGCGATCCAGGCCGGGTCGAGGCCGTGCTTCGCGGCCTCGCGGCGGATGGTGTCGCCGTGGTGCAGCGGGAAGCGCAGCTTGTACAGGCGCTTCTCCTCCGGATGCTCGGCGGTTTCCAGGCCGAACACCCCGCGGTCGAACCAGCCGTTGTCCTGCGCCACCTCGATCGCCAGCCGGCGCTGCCGCTCGTCGAAGCGTGACAGCGCGTCGTTCCATTCGCGCTGCGCCCAGCCGATCCGGTCGATGCGCTGCAGCGCGATGGCACGCACCAGCGCCGGGTCGCGGGCGACCGGGGCCTTGGCCGAGGGATCGTCATTGGCGATCCACGGGCACAGCGCGTACGGCTGGTCGAGGCGATCGGCGGCGAGGAAGCCGTGGAAGTCCGATTCGCGCGCGGCGCTGCGATACAGCGCCTGCGCGCCGGCCTTGTCGCCGGTGAGTTCCGACAGCCGCGCGGCGAAGTACGTCCAGCGCGACTCGCCGCGCTGGGCATCGCCCATCGCCTGGATCGCGGCGAGCGCGGCGCTCCAGTCCGAACGCGAGAGCGCTTCGCGCGCCCGCCACTCGTGCAGGCGCGCGTCATAGGCCGATGCCGGCACTGCGGCGAGGCGGCGCGCGGATTCCGGTTCGTAGGATGCGGCGGTCCACAGGGCGATCTGGTACAGCACGCGGCCGCGTTCGGCTTCGGTGAACCCCAACGCGCTCGCAAAGCGCGGGAGCGCGTTTTCGGCCGCCACCGGCGTCGACTTGGCCAGCTTCGCCAGGCCCTGCGAAGCGATCAGGCGACTGCGCGGCGTCTTCGGCCAGGACAGCGCGCGGTCGTTCACGGCGTCGAAGAACGACGCGTAATCGTTGGCCAGCGCAAACTGGTCGGCTGGCAGGCCGCGTGCGGCGGCGCGCATCACCGACGGCTGCCACTCGGCGGCGGCCTTCTCGATCCGCTCCCAGCGCAGCTCCGGCGGCAGCCCGCCCTTGGCCGCGAGGATCGCGAACGGCGCATCGCAGCCGTCCGGCAGCGACTTGCCGCTGCTGCGCCAGATGTCCTGGGCGTCCTTGATCCACTGCGCGTCGGCGGCGCCGGTGGCCTGGCGGGCATCGAGCTCGGCGCAGCGCAGCGCGACGTCCTTGATCGAAGGCGACCAGGCGGCACGGAATGCCGGCCAGTCCTGGCGCCGCGCCAGCGCCGCCAACCACATCGAACGGAAGGCCTCGGCGACCGCCTCGCCCTTGTGCCGCGACAGGAACGACTGCGCCTCGCGGACAGGCAGCGTGTCGATGCGGCGGCGCAGGTCGGCGTATTCGAGCCAGCCGTACAGCGGGTCGTTGGCGAAGCGCGCGGTGTCGACCGGCCGACCGCGCTCGGCCGCGGCGATCGCGTCGCCGATCGGGCTGATGGCAGAGGCCGATTGCGCGTGCGCGCTGCCTACGGCGAGCAGGCAGGCCAGCGTGCAGAGCAGGGTGCGGAAGCTGTCATTTCGCATCGCCCGACTATAGCGAAGGCCGGGTGAACGCTCATCTTGCTGAGGTCGCAGCGCACGAGGGGCGATCGCAGCCGCGCGCGAGTTCCGACGCGACAGCGGTAACCTGCACGCCGCCATGCCGCTGCGCGGCGACACCGATGCCCGAGAGGCGCACGCATGCTGGATGGAGTCTGGATGTTCCCACTGCTCGGCATCGTCGCCGGCCTTTTGGCTGGCCTGCTCGGCGTCGGCGGGGGGCTGGTCCTGGTCGCGGCGCTGGTCTGGCTGCTGCCGCTGCACGGCATCGGCCAGGACGCGGCGATGCATGCGGCGCTGGCCAGTTCGATGGCCAGCATCGTGCTCACCGCGGCCTCGTCGGCCTTTGCCCACCATCGTCGCGGCAGCGTGCTGTGGCCGACGGTGGCGTGGATGGCGCCTGGCCTGCTGGTGGGCGGCTGGCTCGGCAGCCTGCTGGCGGTAGCGCTCGACGGCGCGGTGCTGAAGTGGGGCGTGATCGGCTACTGCCTGCTCGCCGCGGGGCAGATGGTCTTCGGACGCACGCGAGCTCGCGATGGCGACGTGGTGCCGGCGGGGGCGGGCATGACGGCGGCTGGCGTCGGGATCGGCGCGGTGTCGGCGGTGGTCGGCATCGGCGGGGGCAGCATGACCGTGCCGCTGCTGGTCTGGCGCGGCGTGGCGGCGGTGCGCGCGGTGGGCACCTCCTCGGCCTGCGGGGTGGTGATCGGTCTGGCCAGCGCGGCCGGGTATGCCCTCAACGCGCCGGCGGGTGCGTTGCCGGAACACGCGGTCGGCTATGTCTACCTGCCGGCGGCGATCGGGGTAGCGGTCACTTCGGTCGCAGCCGCTCCGCTGGGCTCGCGCCTGGCCCACGCGGTCGGGGGGCCGGCGCTGAAGCGGGTATTCGCCGCGTTCCTCGTCCTCGTCGCCGCCAGCCTGCTGCTGCAATAGCCGCAAGCGTGCCACCGGCATTTGTGCGGCGCCGGGGAATTCGTTACAAACGGTTCGTTGCGACGCACTGTTGCAACCGAAATGATCGCCGCGGACAGGGGGCCGGCGGTCCATCACTCTTGGGAGAGAGATCGATGATGCGCCTGCCCCACGCAAGACTCGCCCTGGCCATCCAGGCATCGCTGCTGCTGTCGTTTTCCGGCCTCGCCGGCGCCCAGGACGCTCCTGCCACGGCCGACCAGGCCACGACCCTCGACACGGTCACCGTGACCGGTACCCGCATCAAGAAGGCCGAGCTCGAGAGCCAGGTGCCGGTGCAGGTCCTCACCCGCGAGGACATCGACCGCAGCGGCTTCACCTCGGTCGCCGACATCGTCCAGAACCTCACCGCCAGCGGCGCGGCGCTCAACACCAAGTTCAATTCCAGCGGCAACTTCGGCTTCCCGCCCGACGGCGGCGGCGTCGGCGCCGGCGCGGCGACGGTGGACCTGCGCCACCTCGGGTCCAAGCGCGTGCTGGTGCTGGTCGACGGCGTGCGCTGGGTCAACGAATCCTCGGCCTCGGGCGTGGGCTCGTCGGTGGACCTCAACACCATCCCGCTGTCGATCATCGAACGCATCGAAGTGCTGGAAGACGGCGCCTCGTCGATCTACGGCTCGGACGCGATCGCCGGCGTGGTCAACATCATCACCCGCCGCAGCATCGACGGGGTCAAGCTCGACTTCAACTACGGCGACTACGACGACCTGGCCGGTGGCGAGAGCTACGGCGCCGACCTGGGCTGGGGCGGCACTACCGACCGCGTGCAATGGTTCCTGGGCGCGTCGTATTACAAGCAAAAGCAGATCGCGTCGTCCGAATACGGCCCGGCGAGCGAACCGGTGCCAGGCACCGGCCTGTCTAACGGCAGCTCGGCGACGCCGCAGGGGCGTTTCGTGTTCCAGGATCCCAACACCGGGCAGGTCTACAGCATCACGCCCGACACCGGCGTGGCGGATCCCACCTACACCAGCGGCCAGCCCGACTGCCCTACGACGCGCACCGACGACTACCACTGCTTCGGCACCCCGGACCGCTTCAACTTTGCGCCCTACAACCTGTTGTCGACCCCATCCGAGCGCAAGAGCGTGTTCGGCCAGGTGCGCTTCGACTTCACGCCGACGTTCAGCGGCCACGCGAAGTTGCTTTACAACCAGCGTGAATCGGCCAACCAGGCGGCGCCCGAGCCGATCTTTCTCGGCACCGATGCCGGCGTCTACAACGATTACGCGGAAAAGACGCTGGTGATCTCGGCGCTCAATCCGTACAACCCCTTCGGTTTCGACCTGACCACGATCGGGCCGGATGCCAATCTCTTCCTGCTCGGCCGACGCCCGGTCGAGGGCGGGCCGCGCCGCTACCAGCAGGAGGTCAAGACCTGGTACGCATCGGCGGGCCTGGAGGGGTCGTTCGACGTCGCAACGCGGCCCTGGAACTGGGATGTCAACGTGGCCTTCAGCCGCAGCCGTGCCGAGCAGACCAACACCGGCAGCTACAACATCCGCCGTATCAACGAAGCGCTCGGCGACCCGGCCGCGTGCGCCGCGATCGCCGGCTGCGTACCGCTGAACCTGTTCGGTGGCGAAGGCACGATCACGCCCGAGATGCTGTCCTTCATCCAGCCGGTGGTGCGCGACCAGAGCGAGAACAAGCTGTCGCTGTTCACCGCCAACCTGACCGGCGACCTGTTCGAGATGTGGGCCGGCCCGCTGTCGTTCGCCGCCGGCTACGAGTACCGCAAGTACGAGGGCAGCTACACGCCCGATCCGATCACCATCGCCGGCGAATACAACGGCGTGCCTTCGGGCGCGACCTCGGGCGACTACGACGTCAACGAGGTGTACGTCGAATTCAACGTGCCGCTGATGCGCGATGGCTGGTTCGGCAAGAGCCTGGACCTGAGCGTGGCCGAGCGCTACTCCGACTACTCGACGTTCGGCGGCGAAAGTACCGGCAAGATCGGCCTGCGCTGGCAGGTGGCCGACGAGCTGCTGCTGCGTGGCTCGTTCGCGCAGGGCTTCCGCGCGCCGTCGATCGGCGAACTGTACGGCACGCTTGCCCGATTCGATGCCACGCTCACCGATCCGTGCAACAACGCAGCGTCGACCACGCCGGCGTGCGTCACCGAAGGCGTTCCGGCCGGCTACGAGCAGTCCAATCCGCAGATCTCGGTCGTCACTTCGGGCAATGCGAACCTGCAGCCAGAAACCAGCCGCAGCCTGATGCTGGGCAGTGTGTGGAGCCCGTCGTTCGCCTCCGGTACGTCGTGGTCCGACAGGCTCGACATCGGCGTGACGTTCTACCGGCACACGATCGACAATGCGATCCAGGCGCGTGATGCGCAGACGATCCTCGAGCGTTGCATCTTCACCCGTGACCCGGAGTCCTGCGGCTTCTACGACCGCAACCCGGTCAGTGGCCAGATCGTGCGTTTCGACGACATCCTCGACAACCTCGGCACGATCAAGACCGACGGATGGGACTTCAACGTCGGCTGGAGCCTGCCCGAGCGCGACTGGGGTCGCCTGCGCTTCGACTGGAAGAACACCTGGGTCGGCCACTACGAGCTGGTCAACGAGTCGGGGCAGGCCGAGCCGCGGCGCCCAGGCCTGGAGCTCAACAACAGCGCGATCCCGGAATGGACTTCCACCCTCGTCACCGACTGGACGCGGGGTCCGTGGACGGTGGCATGGACGGTGCGCCACATCGATGCGCTGACCGAGTCGTGTGCCGGTGCCAACGGTTTCGACATCTGCGACGACAGCGCCAACGACATCAATCACCTGCCCGCCACGACCTACAACGACCTGCAGGTGTCATGGCAGAGCACCGCGTGGATGAAGGGGCTGAGGATCAGCGCCGGGGTCAACAACATCGCCGGCAAGGATCCGCCGATCTGCCTGAGCTGCACCCTCAACGGCTACGACGCGTCGACGTACGATCTTCCGGGCCGCTTCTGGTACGCGCGCCTGGGCCTGGATTTCTGATCGGATGCCGCCCCTCTCCCGCCTGCCGGAGAGGGGCGGTTGCGGGCGCCGCCCGGCGCGCCGCGCGCGTCAAGCGCGAGTTGCGTTCTTCAGCCGGCATGTCTTCCTGTCCCGCTCGCAGGGGAGGAACATGAGCGCGCCTTGCGACGCCGACCGTCACCTTGCAGCCTCAGCCGCTCAGCCGCTCAGCCGCTCAGCCGCTCAGCCGCTCAGCCGCTCAGCCGCTCAGCCGCTCAGCGCTTGAGCGCCTGCTCCGGCACGTCCAGTTCCAATGACAGCGCCAGATGGTCGGACGCGGCCGCGGGGAGCGCGCGCATCTCCCGGCAGCCGAGATCGCCGCTGACCAGGATGTGGTCGATCGCACGCTGCGGCTTCCAGCTGGGAAACGTATGGACCGCGCACGTCGGCGGCTGCAGGCGGGTGCGCTTGTAGAGCACTTCCATTTCCGGCCGGTCCGAGGTGCAGTTGAAGTCGCCCATCAACACCGCGTGCGGGTGGTCGGACAGCAGCTCGGCGATGAACGACAGCTGCGCCAGCCGCGACTGCGCGCCCAGCGACAGGTGGGCCACGGCGATCGTCAGTCCCTCGTCGCCGTCGCCGAAACGCGCCAGCAGCACGCCGCGGCCCGAGATGCGGCCGGGCAGGGAATGGTCGATCACCTCCAGCGGCTCGAGCTTGCTGAGCAGGCCGTTGGCGCTGGAGGCGACGTTGCCGACGCGGCGGTTGGGCTGGTGGCTCCAGTAGTCGAAGCCGCCGCGTTCGGCGAGGTAGTGGGTCTGGTTGGTGAAGCCCGAACGCCAGCTGCCCGGATCGCTTTCCTGCAGGCCGACGATGTCGTGGTTGCCGGCCATCGCGGCGATCGCATCCAGCGCGCCGCGCTTGTTGCCGGCCGGCAGCACGTGCGACCAGCTGCGCATCGCATAGTCGCTGTAGCGGCGCGTGCTGGAGCCGGCCTGGATGTTGGCGCTGAGCAGCTTGAGGCTCTGGTTCGGCATGTGCCTTCGTCCGCGGCGTTACTGCCCGGCCGCGCGCTCCTTGGCGATCAGCTGCTCGGCGTTGTCGATCATGTTCTCGTAGCTGGTGCCCTTGACCAGGTACTTGCCGTCGATGACCAGCGTCGGCGTGCCGGTGATCTGGCTGCGCATCGCGAACTGCTTGGCGCGGCTGGTCTTGGCGTTGATCGCGAAGCTCGACATGGTGCTGGCGAACTGCTTCGGGTCGGCGCCGTGCTTGCCGTAGAACGCGGCGATGTCCTCCACCGAATCCCGGCCGCGCTCGCCCTTCAGGCTGCGGTCGATGTGGATCGCCTGATACAGCGCGTCGTGGGTCTTGTCGACCAGGCCCATCGACTCGGCGGCATAAAAGGCGCGCGCGTAGTCGTCCCAGGTGCCGCCAAACAGCGCCGGCACGTAGGTGAAGCGGACATCCGACGGCAGTTTCGCCTTCCACGAGCGCACCAGCGGCTGGAAGTTGGCGCACGCCGGGCACACGTAGCCGAAGATCTCCACCACCTCGACCTTGCCGTTGCGCGGCTCGAACGGCTGGCCGTTGGGAATTTCCACGTAGTCACGGCCGGCCACGAGCGAGGCGCCCGCGTTGGGATCGATCGGCGGCGGTGGCGGGGCCGGCGCTTCGGTTGCCGCTTCGGTCACTGCTTCGTCGGCGGCAGCGGCCGGTGCATCGCCGGCGGCGGTATCGGCGGCCGGCGCCTGCGCGGCGGGCGCCGGGGCGGCATCGGCGGGCGCGGCGTCCTGGCGCGAGCAGGCCATCAGCGGCAGCAGCAGCAGGGACAGGAGGGCGAGGCGCTGGGTCATGGTCGGTTCTCGTCTGGGTGGCGAAATCGGGATATCTGGAAGATGCGCAATCGGTGGGGTCACGGCCGCTCGCGCGCGGCGCGCTCCATCGCCACCAGCTGCCCGGCGATCCGCAGGGCCTGCTCGTGGCTCGGGGCCTGCACGCGGTACTTGCCGTTGACGACCAGGGTCGGCGTGCCGCGCAGGCCGCTGGCGATGGCGAACTCGCGCGCCCGCTGCATCATCGCATCCACGGCCGGGCTGGCCATCGCAGCCCTGAACCGGGCCGCATCGATGCCCTCGCCGCGGGCGAAGGCGGCCAATTCGTCGACGCTTGCGTGGCTCATCGGCACGGTCTGGGCGGTGTGGATCGCGCGGAACAGCGGGCCGTGGAGCCGATCCAGCGCGCCGAGCTGCTGCGCCGCGAAGCAGGCGCGGCCGTAGTTGTCCTGCGGACTGAAGGCGGCCGGCACGTAGCTCACGCGCACGTCGGCGAGCTGCTTGCGTTTCCAGGCATCGAGCGCGGGCTGCAAGTCGGCGCAGTGGTGGCAGGTGTAGGCGAAGATCTCGGCCACCTCGATCCGGTCGTCCGCCGACGACCAGCGCTGCCCGCCGGGGATGACCACGTAGTCCTGGCCCTCGACCGGGGCGTTCGACGCCGACTGGGCAATCGCGGCCAGCGGCAACAGCAGCAGGCACTGGAGCAGGAGCAGCGCGAGCGCATGGCGCCACGGCGCGAGCCGCCAGAACGCGGGGCGGCCGGGCTTGGCGACATGGGGGGCGGCGGCGTGGGTCATGGCGTCCATCGGAAGGCGGGAACGGGCGGCAAAAAAA
Source organism: Luteimonas notoginsengisoli (assembly GCF_042648885.1). Lineage (NCBI taxonomy): Bacteria > Pseudomonadati > Pseudomonadota > Gammaproteobacteria > Lysobacterales > Lysobacteraceae > Luteimonas > Luteimonas notoginsengisoli. Next base: position 932,950 of record NZ_JBHRYF010000008.1, read on the forward strand.
AACGCCGGCACAGAAGTCTGGCCGGCGATCTGATTCAAGGACTGTGAACATCCGACCGCGGGTCGGAAGCGAAGTTCATCAGCCCTGCTCGGGCTGCGCCGCCGGTTCAGCTTCGGGTGCGGCCTCGGCTGGGGCCGGCGCCGGCGGTGGCGGGGTCGCTGCCGGCGCGGCGGCGGGCGCCTGCTTCGCCGCCTTGGCCATCGCCATCTGGGTCGCCATGTCCGGACGCTCGTGCAGGCCCTGCAGATAGCTGCCCAGCGAGCTGATCTCCTCGTCGGTCAGCGACTTGGAAATCGTGGCCATGATGTTGAACAGGTGCGGGTCGGTCTGGCTGGTGGTGCCGGTGCGGTATTCCTGCAGGCGCCGCTCGACATAGGCCGCCTGCTGGCCGCCGACGTGCGGATAGGCCGGCCCGGGATTGCCGGCGCCCGCGGGGCCATGACAGGCCATGCAGGCCGGGATCCCGCGCGTCGCGTCTCCGCTGCGGAACAGCTTCTGCCCGACCTGGTAGAACTTCATGCCCTGGTTGGGGCCCGAGGTGATGACGGTGTCGTCGGCGATGCCGGCGCCCGCCTTCTGGGTGGCGAAGTAGGCACCGACGTCGCGCATGTCCTGGGCGCTGAGCATGGAGGCGAACGGCACCATCACCGCGGCCATGCCGCTGTTGCGCTGGCCGTTCTTGAACAGGGCCAGCTGGTGGGCGACGTAGCGCTCGCTCTGCCCGGCCAGGCGCGGGTACTGCGGGTCGGTCGGGTTGCCGTCCAGGCCGTGGCACGCGGCGCAGGCCCCGGCCTTGGTGGCGCCTGCCTGGGGATCGCCCCACTTGGCCTTGGCCAGCTCGGCGACCGCGGACGAATCCAGCGAAGCCGTCTGCACCGGCGCGTTGTCGGGCAGTGGCGTCACGGTGGTCTGGGCGACGGCGGCCGCGGCCACCACCGCAAGGGCGGCGAGGCCGGCAAAACCGTAGGCACGGGCGTGGCGCATGAGCTGGGCTCCGGATTCCATGAGATCGCGCAGGCCCCGGCCGGCGCGGCAGTGCAGGGGCGGTTCGCACCCGCTTGAACCGGGAATTATCGTCGCGCGCCGCAAGTCCGGTCAAACCTGCGTGGCGTCCACGTGCCGCGTCGCCCTTCCTGCGCAGCTGCATCCGGTCCCGGCGCCCGCGTCGGCCATCGCGTCCGCCGCCCCGCAACGCCCCGCACCGCAAGCCGGATGCCTCGTGCCGCCACGGCCCTGTGCGATCCTAGCGCCCATGTCCAATCCGCTCGCCCGCGCGCGCTACCTGCTCGCCGCCCATACCCCGCGCCAGCTTCCGCCCGATGGCGGTTTCGAAGTGGCGTTCGCGGGCCGCTCCAATGCCGGCAAGTCCAGTGCCCTGAACGCGCTGTGCCAGCAGAACGCGCTGGCCCGCGTCTCCAAGACCCCCGGTCGTACCCAGCAGCTGGTGTTCTTCGACGTCACCGCCGGCAGCGGCGGCGCGGCCGAAGTGGCGCCGGAGGACGCCCGCTACCTCGTCGACCTGCCCGGCTATGGCTACGCCAAGGTCCCCCAGGACCTGCAGGCGCACTGGCAGGCCTTCCTCGACGGCTACTTCGGCAGCCGCATGGCGCTGCGCGGGCTGGTGGTGGTGATGGACATCCGCCATCCGCTCAAGGAATACGACCGGCAGATGCTCGGCTACGCGGTGCAGCGCGGCCTGCCCGCGCACGCGCTGCTGACCAAGGCCGACAAGCTCGGTCGCGGGGCCGCGGGCAACACCCTGCAGGCGGTGCGGCGGGAACTGTCGGGCGCGTTCGGCGACACGGTCAGCGTGCAGACGTTCTCGGGCGAATCGAAGCTGGGCGTCGACCAGGCCCGCGACGTGGTGGGGGGATGGCTCCAGCTCTGATGGCGCCCATGCGGTCACCTCGCGCTGCGCGGTGAGGCGCCGATTGCTGTAACCGCCGCCGGCCCCTGCGTCCGTTTTCGTCGCCCCCGCGCGTATTCCGGTTCGAACCGGTGGACGAGCGCGTCCCCGGACCGGAGAAGGGGCACGCTGCACAGGATCCGGATCGGCACCGCGCTGCTAGTGATCGCGACCGCGACGTCGGCGTCACCGTCACCGCCGCCCCAACTGGCGGCCGAGCAGGTGAACCTCGATCCCTCTGGCCTGCGCGCACTGGGAGGATGGGTCCATCAGCGCCTGGCGCAGGCCTCCGTGTTCGACGAAAAGGGCTACGTCAGCCACCTGATGCTGCCGATGAGCTGCCAACCCAAGGCCATCGTGCTGGTCACCCTGGAGACGAGTTGTTCGATGCCGGCGGCATCCGCGACATGGCGTTCCAGGTGTATCGGCGCGACCCCTGACGCGCCCTGTCCGGCGTGGCCGCTCCATCGGCGGAACACAGAAGGCGCGTGAGCGACGCGTCCGGCGCCGGGGCACCGGATATAGTGCGTGCTTGCGGCGGCGCGGGCCGGCGTCTTCCAATGTCATCGAAGCGAGCGCGCCCTTGTCCAGCCCCAGCCATGCCGCCGACACGCCGATCACCGGGCGCGAGCAACTCGTTGAATACATCGCCTCGGGCGAGAAGCCCAAGGCCGACTGGCGCATCGGGACCGAGCATGAAAAGTTCGGTTTCCGCCTCGACGACCTGCGGCCGCCTGTGTTCGACGGCGAGCGCGGCATCGAGTCGCTGCTGCAGGGGCTGACCCGTTTCGGCTGGGACAAGGTCGACGAACACGGCCGCACCATTGCACTGCTGCGCGACGGCGCTTCGGTCACGCTCGAACCGGCCGGCCAGCTCGAACTGTCGGGTGCGCCGCTGGAGACCATCCACGAGACCTGCAGCGAGGTCGACGGCCATCTGCGCGAGGTCAAGACGGTGGCCGACGAACGCGGCCTGGGATTCCTCGGCATGGGCTTCCAGCCCAAGTGGCGCCGCGAAGACATGCCGTGGATGCCCAAGGGTCGCTACGCGATCATGCGCGCCTACATGCCGAAGGTCGGCGACCTCGGGCTCGACATGATGACCCGCACCTGCACGGTGCAGGTCAACCTCGATTTCGCCAGCGAAGCGGACATGGTGAAGAAGTTCCGCGTGTCGCTCGCCCTGCAGCCGATCGCGACCGCGCTGTTCGCCGACTCGCCGTTCACAGAAGGCAAGCCCAACGGCTACCTCAGCTACCGCTCGCACATCTGGACCGACACCGATCCCGATCGCACCGGCATGCTGGACTTCGTGTTCGAGGACGGATTCGGCTACGAGCGCTACGTCGACTACCTGCTCGACGTGCCGATGTATTTCTCCTACCGCGACGGCACCTACCACGACGCCAGCGGCCAGAGCTTTCGCGACTTCATGCAAGGCAGGCTGCCGGTGCTTCCGGGGGCGCTGCCAACGCTGGTCGACTGGTCCGACCACATGACCACCGCCTTCCCGGAAGTGCGGATGAAGAAGTTCCTGGAGATGCGCGGCGCCGATGGCGGCCCCTGGAACCGGCTGTGCGCGCTGCCGGCGTTCTGGGTCGGCCTGCTGTACGACGACGCCGCGCTCGACGCGGCGTGGGACCTGGTCAAGGACTTCACGCGGGAGGAGCGCCATGCACTCCGCGACGGCGTGCCGGCGCGCGCACTGAAGCTGCCGTTCCGCGGCGGCAGCGTGCGCGAGCTCGCCCTGGAGGCGTTGAAGATTTCCGCCGGCGGCCTGCGGCGACGCGCCCGCCTCAACGGCAACGGCGCGGACGAGAGCATCTTCCTCGCCACGCTGGTGGAAGCCGCCGAAGCCAGCGAGACCCCGGCCGAACGCAAGCTGGCGCTCTTCCATGGCGAATGGAACGGCAGCGTGGATCCGGTGTTCCGCGAGTTCGCGTACTGATCGCCAAGCCGGCGGCCTCTCGGCTCCTGTAGGAGCCGCTTCAGCCGCGAGCTGTTGCTCTTGCCCATCCCCCTACGAAGGCAGGGGAGGCTGGGAGGGGTGTCCACGGTTCGCGCCGATCCGAAAGACACCCCCTCCCCAGCCTGCCCGGCCATCGAGCGCAGCTCGATGGCGTTCGTCAGGACGCGAACCAGTGGTTCGAAAACCGCCTTCTTCACCCCTGCCTTCGCAGGAGAGGGAGCTGAAAGCTCGCGGCTGAAGCCGGCCCTACAGGGTTTCCGCAACGCCGTTTTCGCAGCCGTTGCGAAACGGCGTGTAGGCTTTCGGCATGGGCAAATCCGAATCGAGCAACACCCTCACCGATCCCGACGCCGATACCGCTGCGCCGCTGCGCGACATCGACTTCGCCGAGACCGACGCGCTGCTGCGCGACGACGTCCGCCGCTTGGGTGCGATGGTCGGGCAGATGCTGGCCGAACAGCAGTCGCCGGCATTCCTCGACCAGGTCGAATCGGTCCGGCGCATGGCCATCGCCCGGCGCGAGAACGACGAACCCATCGACGCCCTGGCCACGCGCCTGTGCGAGGTGCCGCCCGACGACGCCGAAGCCCTGGTGCGCGCCTTCGCCGCGTATTTCGGCGCCACCAACCTCGCCGAGCGCGTGCATCGCATCCGCCGCCGTCGCGACCACCAGCGCAACGGCGACGCGCCGCAGCCCGGCGGGCTGGAGGCGGTGCTGGGCGAACTGCGCGACGCCGGCGTGTCGTTCGACGAGCTCGCCGCGTTCCTGCCGCGGCTGTCGGTCGAGCCAGTGTTCACCGCGCACCCGACCGAGATCGTGCGCCGCGCGCTGCTGGACAAGGAGCGCACCATCGTCGAGCGCCTGGTCGCCGACATCGACCGCTCGCGCACGCCGCCGGAGCGCCGCTCCGACGAGGCGCGCATCCGCCTGGCGCTGACCTCGACCTGGCAGACCGCCGATGCCCCGTCGCAGAAGCCGACCGTGCAGGACGAAGTGGAACACGTCGGCTTCTATCTCGCCCACGTGCTGTACCGCACGCTGCCGGTGTTCTACGAGGCGTTCGCCGATGCGATCGAAGCGGTTTACGGCCAGCGCGTCGCGGTGCCGAAGGTACTGCGCTTCGGCACCTGGGTCGGGGGTGACATGGACGGCAACCCCAACGTCAACGCCGACACCATGCGTGCCGCGCTCGACGCGCAGCGGGCGCTGGCCCTGGCCCAGTACCGCGCCGACCTGCGCGCGCTCGGCGGGGTGCTGACGCAGTCTCTGGGCCGGGTCGAGGTCGACGACGCGCTGCTCGCGCGCATCGAGGCCTATGGCGCGCAGTGGCCCGGGGTGATCGCCGCCATCGCGCCGCGCCGCGCCGACATGCCCTATCGCGTGCTGCTCGAACTGATGGACGCAAGGCTCGCGGCGACCGGTACGTCGCAGGCCGACGGCTATGCGGGCCTGGATGGATTCATCGCCGACCTGGAACTGCTCGACGCCAGCCTGGCACACCATCGCGGCGAGCACGCCGGCCGTTTCGCGCTGCAGCGCGTGCTGCGGCGCGCGCGCGGCTTCGGCTTCCACCTCGCCGCGCTCGACCTGCGCCAGGACTCGGCGGTGCACGAAGAGGCGCTGGCCGCGCTGCTCGCCGATCCGGACTGGGCCTCGCGGCCGGCGCCGGAACAGGTCGAGCGCCTGCACCGCGCGATCGAGGGCGAGGAAGCCGCCGGCGGGGTGCCGGAGAACGAAGTCGCCGCCTCGACCTTGGCCGTGTTCCGCGAAGCGTGCGAACTGCGCGGGTCGCACGGCGACGATGCGATCGGCCTGTACATCATCAGCATGGCGCGCAGCGCCGCCGACGCGCTGGCCGTGCTGGCGCTGGCGCGGATGGCCGACTGCGTGGAAGGCGAGGACGCGCGCGTGCCGCTGGACGTGGCGCCGCTGTTCGAGACCGTCGACGACCTCGACGCGGCGCCGGCCGTCATGCGCGCCCTGTTCGACGACCCCGTGTACCGCGCGCACCTGCGCGCGCGCGGCGATCGGCAGACGGTCATGCTGGGGTACTCGGACAGCGCGAAGGATGGCGGCCTGCTCGCTTCGCGCTGGGCGCTGCAGCGCACCCAGGTGGAGCTGTCCGCGCTCGCGCAGGCGTCGGGCGTGCGCATCGTGTTCTTCCACGGCCGCGGCGGCTCGATCAGCCGCGGCGGCGGCAAGACCAGCCGCGCGGTGCTGGCCGCGCCGCGCGGCTCGGTGGACGGCAGCCTGCGCATGACGGAGCAGGGCGAGGTGATCCATCGCAAGTACGGTATTCGCGCACTGGCGCTGCGCAACCTGGAGCAGGCCACCGCGGCGGTGCTGCGGGCCAGCCTGCGCCCGCGCGCGCCGGATTCGCGCGAGGCACGCTGGCGCGAGATCGCCTCGGAGCTCGCCGGGGTGGCGCGGTCGCACTACCGCGCGCTGGTCTACGACGCGCCGGGCTTTGACGACTACTTCCGCGCCGCAACGCCGATCGACGTGATCGAGCGGCTGCACATCGGGTCGCGACCAGCGCGCCGGCGCAATGCGGGGATCCGCGGGTTGCGCGCGATTCCCTGGGTGTTCGCCTGGGCGCAGAACCGCTCCGGCCTCACCGCCTGGTACGGCGTCGGCCAGGCGCTGCGTCACGGCGTGGAAACCCACGGCCGCGAGGCGATGGCGGAAATGGCGCGCGACTGGCCGTTCTTCGGCACCCTGCTCGACGACCTGGAAATGACCCTGGCGAAATCCGACCTGGCGATCTTCGAGCGCTACTCGCGCCTCGCCAGCGCGCACGACATGTTCTTTCCCGGGATCGCGGACGAGTTCGCCCGCACCCGCGACACGCTGCTGGCGATCCGCGACGAGGACGCGCTGCTGACCCGCGACCCGCGCCTGCGGCTGTCGATCCGGCTGCGCAATCCCTACGTCGACCCGATCAGCCTGCTGCAGGTCGAACTGCTGCGCCGCTGGCGCGCAGGCGGCCGCCAGGACGACGACACCCTGCGCGCGCTGCTGGCGACGGTGAACGGGATCGCCGCGGGAATCCAGAACACCGGTTGAGCCCTTCTCTTTTTTGCAGGAGCGGCTTCAGCCGCGAGCTTTCATGCGATCCCTTGCGACGGCCAAGGTGAGAAGGCCGCCGGCCCATCGGCTCGCTGCCTGAAGAATGCTGTCGACCCGAGCCCGGTGGCCGACGGTTTGTAGGGGCGCTTCAGCGCCGCAATCCGTAGCCGCCTCTTCGCAGCATCCCTCTACCTTCGCAGGGTGCGACAGCCTGCGGCCGGAGCCGCCATGCAAGAGACCGGAACGGATCTAGACTCGAAGTCCCTTTCCGCCGGAGTCCTCCGATGTCCCAGGACCGCAATGACCTCGTCTTCTATACCAATCCCCAATCGCGTGGGCGCATCGTGCGCTGGATGCTGGAAGAAGTCGGGCAGCCCTACCGCACGCACGTGCTCGCGTTCGACGGCGCGCAGAAATCGCCCGAATACCTGGCGATCAACCCGATGGGCAAGGTGCCGGCGATCGTGCATCGCGGCGCGGTGGTCACCGAGGGCGCCGCGATCTGCGCCTATCTCGCCGACGCCTTTCCCGATGCCGGGCTGGCGCCGCCGCTCGCCAGCGCGCTGCGCGGCGCCTACTACCGCTGGTTGTTCTTCGCCGCCGGCCCGGTCGAAGCCGCGGTGTCGGCCAAGTCGATGGGTCTGCTGGCGCCGGCGGATCGCGCGGGGCTGGTCGGCTATGGCAGCTTCGAGCAGACCGTCGACACTCTGGAAATCGCGGTGCAAGCCGCTTCGCCGTGGCTGCTGGGAGACCAGTTCACCGCGGCCGACGTGTACGTCGGCAGCCAGGTGTCGTGGGGGCTGTTGTTCAAGACCTTGCCCGAGCGACCGGCGTTTGCCGAGTACGCCCACCGGCTGCGAGCGCGCGAAGCCGCGCAGCGCGCCGCGGCGCTCGACGATGCGCTGATTGCGAAGCCCGAATAGGGCGGCGCCAGATCTGACGATGGGGCCCGATGTCCTCCGTGCCGGGACGCGGTCGCGTCGCTGCGAACGGGTCCGGTATACTGGGGCCCAGTATCCAGCGACGCCGATCCATGCCCCACAGCCCTGCCGAGAAAAAGCGCGTCCTGGCCCGCGTCCGTCGCGTGCGCGGGCAGCTCGACGCGCTCGAACGCGCGCTGGATGCCGGTGCCGACTGCGCGCCCGTGCTGCAGCAGATCGCGGCGATCCGCGGCGCGGTCAACGGGCTGATGGCCGGCGTGCTGGAAAGCCACCTGCGCGAGGAACTCGTGCAGGCCGCGGCCACCCCCGAACAACGCCAGGCCGGCATCGACTCCGCCGTCGCGCTGGTCCGCTCCTATCTCAGATAACCGCACACCGGAGACATGCCATGAAATCACGCGCCGCCGTCGCCTTCGAGGCAGGAAAGCCGCTGCAGATCGTCGAGATCGACGTCGAGCCGCCGCGCAAGGGCGAGGTGCTGGTGAAGATCACCCACACCGCGCTGTGCCATACCGATGCGTTCACCCTGTCGGGTGACGATCCCGAAGGCGTGTTCCCCGCCGTACTCGGGCACGAGGGCGCGGGCGTGGTGGTCGAGGTCGGCGAGGGCGTGACCAGCGTCCAGCCCGGCGATCACGTGATCCCGCTGTACACCGCCGAATGCGGCGAGTGCCTGTTCTGCAAATCCGGCAAGACCAACCTGTGCGTGGCGGTGCGCGCGACACAGGGCAAGGGCCTGATGCCAGACGGCACCAGCCGCTTCTCGTACCAGGGCAAGCCGATCCACCACTACATGGGCTGTTCGACCTTCAGCGAGTACACCGTCGTCGCCGAAGTCTCGCTGGCCAAGGTCAATCCCGAGGCCAATCCGGAGCACGTGTGCCTGCTCGGCTGCGGCGTCACCACCGGCATCGGCGCCGTGCACAACACCGCGAAGGTGGCCGAAGGCGACAGCGTGGCGGTGTTCGGCCTCGGCGCGATCGGCCTGGCGGTGATCCAGGGCGCGAAGCAGGCCAAGGCCGGCCGCATCATCGCGATCGACACCAACGCCGACAAGTTCGCGCTGGCCCGGCAGATGGGCGCGACTGACTGCGTGAACCCGAAGGACTCCGAGATGCCGATCCAGCAGGTGATCGTCGAGATGACCGGCTGGGGCGTGGATCATTCGTTCGAATGCATCGGCAACGTCAGCGTGATGCGCGCGGCGCTCGAGTGCGCGCACCGCGGCTGGGGCCAGAGCGTGATCATCGGCGTGGCCGGCGCGGGGCAGGAGATTTCCACCCGCCCGTTCCAGCTGGTCACCGGGCGCAAGTGGATGGGCACCGCGTTCGGCGGCGTCAAGGGACGCAGCCAGCTGCCCGGCATGGTCGAGGAGGCGATGCGCGGCGACATCCAGCTGGCGCCCTTCGTCACCCACACCCTGCCGCTGGCACGGATCAACGAAGCGTTCGACCTGATGCACGAGGGCAAGTCGATCCGCGCGGTGATCCACTACTGACCGGTGGCCTGCCCCGCATTCGAGAGAAATCTGTTCCGCGAGGCAGGGCGGGCATGGACGACGGGTCTTCTCGGAGCCCGTCCCTTCACCCGACGCATCTCCCGCTCGACGGCGGGGCTCGTGTACGCACAAACGGCGAGGCAAGCACCATGGAACGCATCGAACATCGCGCCTGCTTCGGCGGCTGGCAGGACGTCTATCGGCACCGCTCGGAGGTGCTCGACTGCGACATGACCGTGGGCGTGTACCTGCCGCCGCAGGCCGCACACGGGCCGTGCCCGGTGCTGTACTGGCTCTCCGGACTGACCTGCAACGAGCAGAACTTCATCACCAAGGCCGGCGCGCAACGGTACGCCGCCGAGCACGGCGTCATCCTGGTGGCGCCGGACACCAGTCCGCGCGGGCAGGACGTGGCCAACGACGAGGCCTACGACCTCGGCCAGGGCGCCGGCTTCTACGTCAATGCGACGCGCGAGCCGTGGGCGAAGCATTACCGCATGTACGACTACGTCGCCGACGAACTGCCGGCGCTGGTCGAAGCGAAGTTTCCCGCCACCGACGTGCGCGCGATCAGCGGACACTCGATGGGCGGACACGGCGCGCTGGTGATCGCGCTGCGCAACCCGGGCCGCTACCGCAGCGTGTCGGCGTTCTCGCCGATCGTTGCGCCATCGCAGGTGCCGTGGGGAGAGAAGGCATTCGCCGCCTACCTTGGCGACGATCGGGAAGCCTGGAAGCGGTACGACGCGGTCGAACTGGTGAAGGGCGCGCGCGAGAAACTGCCGCTGCTCGTCGACCAGGGCGACGCGGACGAATTCCTGTCCGGGCAGCTGAAGCCCGAGCTCCTGCGCGCGGTTTGCGCTGCGGCCGGCCATCGGCTGGAACTGCGCCTGCAGCCCGGCTACGACCACAGCTACTACTTCATCGCCAGTTTCATCGGCGATCACATCGCGCACCATGCCCGGGCGATGCGGGCATGAGCACGCCCGTACCGCTGGTGTTCCACGTCGTGGTGCGGGTGAAGCCGGAGTGCGTCGACGAGTGGCTGCGTGAGATCGCGGCGATCGCCGACGCGATGTCGCAGGAGGACACATTCCTGTCCTGCGACCTGCATCGCGACGCGCACGATTCCAGCGTGTTCACCCTGTACGAGCGCTGGGCCGAGCCCGACGTGGAAACCTTCCTCGCCCGCCAGGACAAGCCCTATCGACGCGCGTATGAGGCGAAACTGCCGCAGCTGCTGCAGGGTCCGCGCGAGCCGCAGGTACTGGTGCCGCTGCGCCGGTGGTCGCGCGAAACCTGACCCAACGTCAACTGCCCTCGTAGGAGCGGCGGAAGCCGCGAGCCTGCGAGAGGAGGTCGTTCGCAGGCGATGCTCGCTGGCCTCGTGGGAGCGGCTTCAGTCGCGATCCCTTGATTCGAGTGCCCAGAAAACAGGCGATCGCGGCGCAAATTGCTTCTACAAGAAAGCCTTCTCCGCGACGACAGGCAAGCGCCATGGCTAGATTCGCGGCTTCCGCCGCTCCTACGCGCCGCGCGAGTCCAGCAGGAAGTCGGTACAGGCGAAGCGCTCGCCGCTCAGGACAGTTTCGCCGCGTTCAAGTGCCAGCGGCGCGACGAACATGGGGCCGTCGTAGACGCACGTGTGGAACTCGCCGTTCTCGCCGCAGGGATCGACGCCTGCCGGCAGATCCCCGAGCAGCGCCGCGTCGAAGTCCCGTCCGGCGAAGGTCGCGTCCATCTGCCCGGTATCCACGCAGCACAGGCGGGCGCGCAAGCCGCCGTCGAGCATGTCGCGCGCGAGCTGCGCGGTATCGGCGCCGAACAGCGGCGTCAGGATGTCCCAGCCCGCGCGCGCGCACTGCGCCTGGCGCCAGGCGCGGAGGTCTTCCAGCAGCAGGTCGCCGAAGGCGGCCGTCCGCAACCCGGGCCAGCGCTCGCCCGCTCCGGCCAGCGCGCGGGCCATCGCAGCTTCATAGACGTCGTTGCCGCAGTTGGCGGGCATGCGCGCTTCGAGGAGCGGCAGGCCACACGCCGACGCCTGCGCCAGCAGCACGTCGCGGCGCACGCCCTGCATCGAAGAGCGATCGTCCTCGATCGTGATGCTGGACAGCAGCGAGACGACTTCCACGTCGTCGCGCCGGCGCAGTGCGTGCAGCGCCCACGCCGCATCCTTGCCGCCGCTCCAGCACAGCAGCACCGGCTTGCGCAGGCCGCTGCGCGTCATCGTCTGCGGGGAGGCGGCCGACGCTGATGGAGCGGCATGCGGCGGAGAAACTCAGGCCGACGACACATCGCGCAGTTCCCAGGCGCTACCGGCCAGCCAGCGCAGGCGCTGCTTGAACACCGTGCCGGCGATCGACGTCACCACGATCAGATCGATGTGCAGGTCGTCCTGGCGGCCTTCGACGGTGGCGCCGGGATCGGTGAGGCCGAGCGCGGGATCGACCTCGTCCGGATCATCCTGCGATGCGCGCCAGCGTTCGAACAGCGCATTGGTGCGCAAGGCTTCCTGCAGCTCCTGCGCCATGCCCTCGGCGCCCTGCGAGCGGAATGCGAATTCGCCGGCGGCACGCGCCTTGGCCGGATCGGGGATTGCGACGTAGTAGCGGGTGGCCATCGTTGTCCTCGCGGGTGTGGGGTCGGGTTTGCGTAGCAGAGGCAGAAGCCTCGGGCTTTGCTTCGTCGCCTTGCGTAGCACGAGAGGGGCATCGCTCGCGGCTTCCGCCGCTCCTGGCGGAATGCTGACAGGCTAGCAGGCGGGCGTGAGTTGGATGTCTTCGGAATAGACGGAAAAGCTCGCCGCTGAAGCCGCTCCCACGAGAGCGGAGGATGTCCGCGCGAATCAGGGCTTGCCGAACTCGTGCGGCTCGGCCGCGAAGCCGACCACTACCGCGCCCTTGCCGACGTTGACCATGCCGGTCAGGCTCATCACGCTTTCGAAGACTTCGATGTTGTGGGCGTCGCAGGCGTCGCGCAGCGCGCTGTAGCCGGGCAGGGCGCGCATCTCGTCGAGTTCTCCGCCGTAGCACAGCGCCACGGTGGGAGTCAGCAGGCCAGCGGCCACCCGGCGCGCGGTGAATTCGAACGTCTGCTGCGTCGCCGCCTCGAAGCCCTTGATCTTGGCGACCGGACCGGTGTCGCCGCGGTAGCCGCGCAGTACCGGCTTGATGTCCAGCGCGGTGCCGAGCGCAGCGCTGAACAGGCTGACGCTGCGGTCGCCCTTGGTGCGCGCGCGGTTGCGGATGTAATACAGATCGCGCGGGATCAGGTAGCCGTAGGTGTTCACCGCGAGTTCCTCGAGCCGGCTGCGGATGCGCGGCGGCTCCTCCCCGGCCTCGCGCAGGCGAACCGCCTCGATGGGCAGGATCGCCTGCGCACTGAACAGGTTGCGGGTGTCGATCACGCGCAGCGCGAACGGCGTGTTGTTGCCGGCCTCCGAACGGATCGCCCGGTATCCGTTGAGGATCGCGTAGCTGGCCTGCTGCGCGTTGTCGAAGATCGGGCTGCGGGTGCGCGTGATCGTCATGCAGAACACGTAGTCGTAGTCGATCACCAGCTTCTGCAGGAACAGGTCGCGGATCTGCTCGACGGTGAACGGAACGGTCTCCGCGTTCGCGCCGCGTTCGGCGATGTGCGCGTCGAGATAGGCGAGGGTGGCGGCCGGATCGCGATAGTCGACCTGCACGGCATCGTCGATCCGAACGGTGATCGGCAGGAGCTCGATGTTGTGGCGGTCGATGAATTCCTTCGGCAGGTCACAGGCCGAGTCGACGACGAGTCCGATGCGCATGGGCCGGGTCCTGTGCGGTGGTGCCGGCCGCCACGATACAGCAGGCGCGCGCGTGCCTGGCGCGGACGGCGCGGGGCGAATTCACCGGCGCCGGGCGGCTTCGGGCAGGGTCGCCAGGCGGCGCATCTCGGGATCGTCGAGCAGCGCGGGGTCGCGCAGGACGGCCACGGCCAGGTCGTGCGCGTCATCGCCCCAGAACAGGGCGTCACCGATCGCCAGCGTCGGCACCCCGAACAGGCCGGCCGCGATCGCCGCCTCGGTGTTGGCGCGCAGTGCGGCCTTGACCGTTTCGTCGGCGAACGCGCTTGCGGCAAGGCCCAGCCGCGCCGCCAAGGGTTCCAGCGCAGCGCCGCTGTCGCCCGCTTCGCCGCGCGCCCAGATCCAGTCGAAGATCGCGTCGATCGCATCGGGCGTACTGCCGGCGGCGATGCACAGCCGCAGCGCTGCCAGCGGGTTGAACGGATGCGCCGGCGGGAACCGCAGCGCGATGTCCTGCTGCCGCGCGCGCCAAAGCGCGTGGCGGTAGGTGAACACGCGTTTGCATGGAATCTCCGCCGGCCCCTTCTGCCCGACGGCATCGAGCACCGCGCCGAACACCACCGGCACCGGCAGCACCGGGTCGGTCCGCATCAGCGCGCGGACTTTCGGCCACTGCAGGTACGCGAACGGCGAGATGAAATCGAAGTACCAGCGCAGCGGCGGCGCGCTCATGGCCGGTTCTGCGCCTCGGGCCGATGACCAGGTGGTACGCGACCAACTGCGGTACGTGGCAGGCCCCCTCCATCAGCCCCGGCCACTGGTTGCCCCGGCCGAAGGCATCGTCGAGCCCGAAGCTCGCCGCCACCGGCGGCGACGGCGGAAACCGCTTCAGCCTGCATCGCCCGCCAGTAGCCGTGTTCCATCGCTGTCTCCCGCGCCTGCCCGGCAGCATACGCCGGAGGTCGCGACACGCCAGCTTGCCGGGCCGGGGAATGGCGACGCGGCGTATCGCAGCAGCCCCGTACTGTGCCCGCTGGCCTTAACGGTCGGCGCCGCGGAGATCGAACGCCTGCAGTGCTGGCCATGACCTGCCGGCACGGTCGATGCCCGGTCGCGTGCAGCGACCTGGCGATGTCCGCAGCCACGCACGTCGGACGCAGCCGCGTGGAGGGCTCGCCGGCGGCATGACAAAATGGCGCGAACGGGAGACGCGCCATGAAGGGAAAAGAACAGATCGTCGAGAACTGGCTGCCGCGCTACACCGGCGTGCCGCTGGAGGACTTCGGCGAACACATCCTGCTGACCAATTTCGGCGGCTACCTCGGTCATTTCAGCCGCCTGGCGGGTGCGCCGATCGTCGGCATCGACCGGCCGATGCCCAGCGCCACCGCCGATGGCATCACCATGATCAACTTCGGCATGGGCAGCCCGAACGCGGCGACCATGATGGACCTGCTGTCGGCGATCGCGCCCAAGGCGGTGCTGTTCCTCGGCAAGTGCGGCGGGCTGAAGCGGAAGAACCAGCTCGGCGACCTGATCCTGCCGATCGCGGCGATCCGCGGCGAGGGCACCAGCGACGACTACCTGCCGCCGCAGGTCCCCGCGCTGCCGGCGTTCGCGCTGCAGCGCGCGGTGTCGACCATGATCCGCGACATGGGCATGGACTACTGGACCGGCACGGTATTCACCACCAACCGCCGCGTCTGGGAGCACGACGAGGCCTTCAAGGAACGCCTGCGGGTGATGCGCTGCATGGCGGTGGACATGGAAACCGCCACGATCTTCGCTGCCGGGTTCGCCAACCGCATCCCGTGCGGCGCGCTGCTGCTGGTGTCCGACCAGCCGATGATCCCCGAAGGGGTCAAGACCGAGGCCTCGGACGCGAAGGTCAGCGCCGAGTACGTCGAGCGCCACATCCAGGTCGGCATCGAGGCGCTGCGGCTGATCCGCAGGCATGGCAAGTCGGTGAAGCACCTGCGGTTCTGAGCGCGGCGCCCTCCCCAGCTCTTGTAGGAGCGGCTTCAGCCGCGAGCTTTTGCTTCCCCCCACGAACGTTATCGGGCGGTGCCTCATGACCGGACGGGTTGGAGAGGGTGCCGTCGGCATCGCAGCGG
Source organism: Luteimonas notoginsengisoli (assembly GCF_042648885.1). Lineage (NCBI taxonomy): Bacteria > Pseudomonadati > Pseudomonadota > Gammaproteobacteria > Lysobacterales > Lysobacteraceae > Luteimonas > Luteimonas notoginsengisoli. Next base: position 948,220 of record NZ_JBHRYF010000008.1, read on the forward strand.
ACCGTGGACACCCCTCCCAACCTCCCCCTGCCTTCGCAGGGGGAGGGGCCGACGCAAAGCTTCGCGGCTTCCGCCGCTCCTACAATGGCTGCGGACGGGTCGGCTCCCGTCGCGCAACGCCCGCCGTTGTGATCCCTCCTTCGGGGCCCCATCCATGATCACCAGACTCATCCTCCTGCTGACTGCCTTCCTGATGACCAACACGACTGTCGCTGCGCAAGTCCCCACGCCCCCCGACGTCGCGCGCAAGCCGCACGTGGTCGAGGCGCCGTTCGGCGCCACCCGCGACGACCCGTATTACTGGCTGCGCGACGACAGTCGCAAGGACAAGGAGATGCTGGCGTACCTCGATGCCGAGAACGCCTACGCCGACGCGGTCATGGCGCCGCTCAAGCCGGTGCAGGACAAGCTGTACGAGGAGATCGTCGCGCGCATCAAGCAGGACGACAGCTCGGTGCCTTACCGCGAGCGCGGGTACTGGTACTACACGCGCTTCGAAACCGGCAAGGACTATCCGATCCACGCGCGCCGCAAGGGCACGATGGAGGGGCCGGAGGAGATCCTGTTCGACGTCAACGCGATGGCCGAGGGCAAGGACTACTTCAGCCTCGCCGACTACGAGGTGTCGCAGGACAACCGCATCGTCGCCTGGACCCAGGACGACGTCGGCCGCCGCCAGTACAGCATCCACTTCAAGAACCTGGACACCGGCGAGGTCTATCCGGACGTCATCACCGGCGCGGCCTATTACACCGCGTGGGCCGACGACAACCGGACCCTGTTCTACGTCGAGAACGACCCCGATACCCTGCTGACCGTGCGCACGAAGAAGCACGTGCTCGGCACGCCGGCGAGCGAGGACGAAATCGTCTACGAGGAAGCCGACGACAGCTTCTACATGGGCATCAGCCGCAGCCGCGACGACAGGTACATCTGCATCGACCTGGGCAGCACGGTTTCCAGCGAACTGCGCTGCGCGCCGGCCGCCGATCCGGCCGCGTTCACCGTGCTCGCGCCGCGCGAGCAGGACGTCGAGTACGACGCCGACCATCTCGGCGACAGCTGGGTGATCCGCACAAACGCCCCGGACGCCGACGGCACGCCCGCGACCAACTTCAAGCTGGTCACCGCGCCGGACGGCAGCACTTCGCGCCGGGACTGGCAGGACCTGGTCTCGCATCGCGACGACGTCTTCATCGAGGACTTCGACCTCTTCGACGGCTTCACCGCGATCGCCGAGCGCTCCGGTGGGCTGGAGCGCATCCGCCTGCTCAAAGGCGACGGCAGCGAGGAATACGTCAAGGCCGACGAGCCGGCCTATTCGATGGGTCTGGACGTCAATTCCGAACACGACACCCCGTGGCTGCGCTATGGCTACACCTCGATGACCACGCCGGAGACGACCTACGAGCTCAACGTCGAGACCGGCGAGCGGCGCCGGCTCAAGCAGCAGCCGGTGCTCGGCTACGACCCGGCGAAGTACGCCACCGAACGCCTGTGGGCGACCGCGCGCGACGGCACCAGGATCCCGGTGTCGGTGGTCTACCGCAAGGGCTTCGAGAAGGACGGCAAGGCCGCGCTGCTGCAGTACGCCTACGGCAGCTATGGCCATTCGATCGACCCGGCCTTCAGCGCGACCGCGGTCAGCCTCCTCGACCGCGGCATGGTCTACGCCATCGCCCACATCCGCGGCGGCCAGGAGATGGGCCGCAAGTGGTACGACGACGGCAAGCTGCTGCACAAGAAGAACACCTTCACCGATTTCATCGACGTCACCGATTTCCTGGTGGCCGAAGGCTATGCCGCGCCCGACCGCGTCGCCGCGCACGGCGGCAGCGCCGGCGGCCTGCTGATGGGCGCGATCACCAACATGGCGCCGGACAAGTACCGTGTGATCCTGTCGCAGGTGCCGTTCGTGGATGTGGTCACCACGATGCTCGACCCGAGCATCCCGCTGACCACGGTCGAGTACGACGAGTGGGGCAACCCGGAGCAGCAGGCGTACTACGACTACATGCTGTCGTACTCGCCCTACGACAACCTTGCGCCGCGCGCCTATCCGGCGATGTTCGTCGGTACCGGGCTGTGGGATTCGCAGGTGCAGTACTGGGAGCCGGCGAAGTACGTGGCCAGGCTGCGCGACGTCGACACCGGCGCCATGCCGGTGCTGCTGCGCACAAACATGGACGCCGGCCACGGCGGCAAGTCCGGGCGCTTCCGCAAGTACCGCGAGCTGTCGGAGATGTATGCGTTCCTGCTCGACCAGCTGGGCGTGGAGAGCGGCGGTCGGTAAACATGGCGTTCCTCGTGGGAGCGGCTTCAGCCGCGAGCCCTTGCCCGGCCCGGCCCCTGCGACGACGGGAGAGGTTGGCTGGGGAGTCTCGGATCGCGGTACTGCTGACGGCGCCCAACCCGTCCGGCCTGCCAGCACGGCTGGCGTGCGTTCGTCGCCGCCTGAACGAATGATTCGCAAGCGCCTCCTCGCCCCCTGCCTTCGCAGGGAGGACGCCAAAGCTCGCGGCTGAAGCCGCTCCCACAAGCCTTGATGACCGAGCGTGACCTTCCGATGACCACGAACCGCTTTCGCTGGGCCTGGTGGCTGCTGGCCTACGTGAGCCTCGGCCTGGGGCTGCTGGGTGTCGTGCTGCCCGGGCTGCCGACCGTGCCGTTCGTGCTGCTGTCGGCCTACGCCGCGGCGCGCGGTTCGCAGCGCCTGCATCGCCGGCTGCTCGCGCATCGCGTGTTCGGCCCGATGATCGTCGACTGGCAGGCGCACGGCGCGGTGAGCCGGCGCGCCAAGCGCCTGGCGACGCTCGCGATGACGGGCTGCGGCCTGATCATGTGGTGGACGGCGCCGCGGCCGTGGATGGCGTTGCTCGGCATCGCGTGCATGGCGATCGTGGCCACCTGGCTATGGCTGCGGCCGGAGCCCCCGGCCGATCGGACCGGCTGATCGCCTCAGGCCGGGACGCCGCGGTCACGCCCGGGCTTGAGGATCAGCAGCTCGTCCGCTTCGCGGCCGCGGCAGCGTTCGAGGAAGCCGCTGGCGGCTTCCGGATCGGCGCGGTAGCGCTCGAACGCGGCGCGATCGATCTCGTAGTACTCCTCGTAGTCGACCATGCGGTTGGCGACCGGGATCGAGAGGTAGTAGCGCCCCGATGCCTCTTCCACGCCCAGCGAAAAGCGCAGTTCGCGACTGACGAACATATCATTGAACTTCAAGGCATCGCTCCGCGCGGGTCAGGGATCGACCGGCGTGGCAGTGTAGCGCGAGGCCGCGGTGCCACCGACGTCGATCACCGCCTCCGAGCTGCCGTCGGGCAGCTTGCCGCCGGGAATCCACAGGTCGTTCGCACCGGCCTCGTTGCCCGAGGGCATGCGCAGTCCGAGTTTGCCGGGATCGGCGAAATCCACGCGCATCAGCGGGTCGGCGCCGTCGAGCTGGCCGGCGGGCAGGCCCAGCGCTTCCTCGAGCGCGCGGGGATCACCGGCGGTCTCGGCCAGCAGCCGATCGGCCTCCTGCTTCGGGATCACGAACGACGTGCCGTCGGTCTGGCCGGGCCCGTACTTGTCGAGCTTGCTCTGCAGCTGGAAGCGGGTCGCGCCGTCCTCGAATTGCGCCAGGTGCTGGTCGATGTAGGACTCGGGCAGGTAGCGCGACGGGTCCGGACGCTGGCCCTTCGCGATCGCGCTGATGTCCTCGATCTGGGTCCTGCTCAGCGGCACCAGGTCGTCCGCGCCGCGCGCGATGCGCCCGGCGTCGCCCAAGTCGTCGAGCCGTCCGGTGACCCGGCCCACGTCGGCGGCGACGTCGCCGGCCCGGCCGACGCGCCCCAGCGCGCCCGCCGCTTCGGTGCCGCGAATGACCGCATTGGCCTCGCCGGCACCGACGAACAGGCTGCCGACGTCGAGCACGAGGCGGCCGGCGAACTTCGACCAGTCGCCGTCGGCTGCCGCCTCCTGATACCCATCGGTGACGCCGTCCCAGAGCGCGTGCGCGGTCTGCAGGTTGCCCTCGGGATTGCTCACCCAGGCGACCGGGCTGCCGAGGTTGTTGAGGGCCACCGCCGTCTGGCCGACGGTTTCGAGCCGCGCCAGGTTGCGGTCGGCATGGGTGGCCCATTCCAGCGGATTGACCAGCTTGCTGGCGCCGTCGGCCAGCTGCACGACGCCGGCGCCCATGTCGTAGGCGCCGACCAGCACGCCCTCGGTGACGCCGATCGCGTCGGAGACCTGCTGCGCCAGCGCCTCGCCGACCACGCCCCCGTGGTCGCGGCCGAAGTCGACCAGGCCATCGCGGAAGCCATCGATGCCGTCCTCCGCCGACTGCACCGCGCCGTCGATCTTGCCCCCGACCCAGTCCTTGGCGGATTCGGCGTCGTCGAGGCGATCGCCGACCCAGTTCCTCGCGCCGTCGAGTGCGCCGCCGATGTCGATGCCCATGGCCTGCTTCCCGGTTCCAGCCTGGTGCCGGAGTCTTGCGGCCAGCCTAGCCAGCGTCCGCATCGCGCGGCAGCTAGGGAAAACCCGCGCGCCTGCGCGTTCAGGCATGGCGGCGGCCCGGGCGCCGGGGTGCGCGCCGGACCTTCCGACTGCCCGCGCGGCTTCGCCCCGCGGCCGCGCGCGGCTACACTGCGGCCATGAACACCACACGCCTGACCCTGCTGTCGATCGCCGCCGCGCTGGCCCTGTCCGGCTGTGGCAACAAGGGCCCGCTGGTCCTCCCGGACGCGCCCGAGGAGGCCGAAACGCCGGTCGCCGCCGACGAAGCGGACGCTGCCGCAGCCGAAACCGGCGACGCCGCGCTTGGCGACACCACGACCGATGGCACCGAGGCGGTGGACGACACCGGCTCGCAGGACGACGCCGACGCGCCGGCCGAACCGGAACCGCTGCCGCAGGACGACGGCGACAGCGACTGATCGATGGGCGATCGTTCTCCTGCACCGGGATCGGCGCTGCGTTTCAGCAAGATGCACGGCGCCGGCAATGATTTCGTGGTCCTCGACCTGCGTGGCGACGGCGCCGAACCGTCGCCGGCGCTGTGCCGCGCGCTGTCCGACCGGCACACCGGGGTCGGCTGCGACCAGATCCTGACCGTCGAGGCGCCCGCCAGTGCCGGTGCCGTCGCCGCTTACCGGATCTGGAACGCCGATGGCTCGCCGTCGCAGCAGTGCGGCAACGGCGCGCGCTGCGTCGCCGCCTGGCTGGTGCGCGATGGCGCAACCGAGGGGCCCATGTTCGAACTCGACAGCGCCACCGGCACCCACGCCGTGGAAGTGCTGGGCGAGGGCCGCTACCGCATCGCGATGGGCGTGCCGCGGTTTTCGCCGCAGGCCATCGGCATGGCCGGATTCGACGACGAGCGCGACGAATACGACCTTGTGCTCGACGAGGACCTGCGGCTGCGCTTCGGCGCGGTGTCGACCGGCAACCCGCACGCGGTGATCGAAGTGGCGGACGTCGACGACATCCCGGTGGCGCGGTACGGGCGGGCGCTGCAGCAATCATCGGCGTTTCCCGAATCGGTCAACGTCGGCTTCGCCCAGGTCGTGGCGCGCGACCGGATCCGCCTGCGCGTGTTCGAGCGCGGCGTCGGTGAAACGCTGGCCTGCGGCAGCGGCGCCTGCGCGGCGATGGCGGTGCTGGCGCGCCGCCGCCGCATCGACCGCGACGTCGCCGTGTCGCTGCCCGGCGGCGAGCTGCGCATCGCATGGCCCGACGATGGCGCGCAGATCCTGATGTCCGGGCCGACCGCATTCGTATTCGAAGGGGAGTGGTTGCAATGAGTCAAACCGCCGAAAAGCTCGGTGCCCACGAAGTCGCCGCGTGGCTGCGGCTGCATCCGAAGTTCCTGCAGCAGTTCCCGGACCTTGCGATCAGCATGGTGGTGCCGCGCGAGGAAGGCCCGGCCGCATCGCTGGCCAGCTACCAGCTCGAAGTGCTGCGCGACAAGAACCGCGAGCTCACCCGCCGCCTGCACGACCTGTACGCGATCGCGCAGGAGAACGAGCGCCTCGCGGTGCAGACCCAGCAGCTCACGCTCAACCTGCTGCGCCAGGACAGCGCCGCGGCCACCGTGCGCGCGATGGCCGCCAGGCTCAACGAGGACTTCAACGGCGACCTGGTGCGCGTGGTGCTGTTCGCGCCGGTCGACGGCCTGGACGATGCCGACTGGCTGGAGGTGATTCCGCGCGACGATGCGGTGCTCGCGCCGTTCCGCGACTGCCTGGCCGAAGGCGAGCCGCTGTGCGGTCGACTGCACCCCGACAAGCAGGCGCTGCTGTACGGCCCGCGCGTGGACGAGGTGCAGTCCACCGCGCTGCTGCCGCTGGAAAGCGTCGGCCTGGTCGCCGTGGGCAGCCGGGATGCCAATCGCTTCTACCCGGGGATGGGCACGCTGTTCCTGCGGATGATGGGCGAGGCGTTCGCGACCGCGCTGCGCAGGTTCGAGGCCTGACGGATCGTCGTCGCATGGCGCGGTCCGACGACGGAAGTCCTGACTGCGCTGTGCTTCCGGCAAAGGCGGAAGTTTGGCTGGCTTCCACGGTAGACCGCGCCACCGCGGCACTCGTGGGAGCGGCTTCAGCCGCGATCTTTGTTCCCAGCTGAAAGACATCGCGGCTGAAGCCGCTCCCACAAGAGCGGCAGCGCGACCACGAGCGCGATGGCCATCCCCGGGAAAGCCGCTGGATCCAGCAGCTTGTATCGTTGCAATACGCTCCACCTCGCCGGAGCGCCGGCGTGGGCCCTCGCAATGACCGCACCCAGCATCAACGACTACCTCGCCCATCTCGAAGTCGAGCGGCGCATGTCGGCGCACACGCTCGACGCCTACCGCCGCGACCTCGCCGCGCTGACCGAGTGGTCGCAGGGCCAGGGCATCACCGAGCCCGCATCCCTGCAGCCTGACCAGCTGCGCGCGTTCATCGCCGCCGAGCATCGGCGCGGTCTGTCTCCCAAGAGCCTGCAGCGCCGCCTGTCCGCCTGCCGCAGCTGGTTCCAGTGGCTGCTGCGACACGGTCGGATCGCGCTCAATCCCGCCGCCGCGATCCGCGCGCCCAAGGCGCCGCGCAAGCTGCCGCAGGTGCTCGACGCCGACGAGGCCGCGCGACTGGTGGAAGTGCCGACCGACGTCAGGCTCGGCCTGCGCGATCGCGCCCTGCTGGAGCTGTTCTATTCCTCCGGCCTGCGCCTGTCCGAGCTGTGCGCACTGCGCTGGAGCGACCTCGACCTGGGCAACGGGCTGGTGACCGTGCTGGGCAAGGGCAGCAAGCAGCGCAGCGTGCCGGTCGGTTCGCATGCGCGCGCCGCGCTGGAGGCCTGGCATGTCGAAACCGGGGCGCCCAACGCCGCGCCGGTGTTCCCGGGCCGCGGCGGCGGCCCGATTTCGCAGCGCGCGGTGCAGATCCGCATCAGCCAGCTGGCCCAGCGCCAGGGCATGTTCAAGCACGTGCACCCGCACATGCTGCGCCACAGCTTCGCCAGCCACATGCTCGAATCCTCCGGCGACCTGCGCGGCGTGCAGGAGCTGCTGGGGCACGCCGACATCGCCACCACCCAGATCTACACCCACCTGGATTTCCAGCACCTGGCCAAGGTCTACGACGCCGCCCATCCGCGCGCGAAACGCAGGAAGGACGATTGATCCACGTCCTTCTTGTAGGAGCGGCGCAAGCCGCAAGCGTCCTGCCCGCTCCAGCGACGTCATTGGATGGCTTCGCATCACTTGCCCTGCGGTCGACCTGCCTGTCGTTCTGCGCGCTTGGCGCTTGCCCCGCCAAGAGCACTTCGCGATGTCGGGTCAGATCTTGTGGGAGCGGCTTCAGCCGCGAGGTTTGCGCTGTCCCGGCGAAGGCAGGGCAAAGAGGCGCTGCCCCTGAGCCTTGGCTCGTGCGCCGATGAACACACGCCAGCTGTGCTGGCGGGCCGGAAGAATTGGGAAGGGGCGTCTTCCGGATATTGGCGAATAGGACCACCCCCCTCCCAACCTCCCTTGCAGTCGCAGGGAAGCGGCCAAAAACGCGCGGCTGAAGCCGCTCCTACGAAAGCGATGGTGGGGGTTGCGTCCTACCCCGCCGGCCCCATCCACTGGGTTCGACCCCGGAGGCCGCATGGACCCCAGCCAGAATCCCAACGTGTTCCACGCCACCACCATCGTTTCCGTGCGCCGCAACGGCCATGTGGTCGTGGCAGGCGACGGCCAGGTCACGCTCGGCAACACGGTGATGAAGTCCAACGCGCGCAAGGTGCGTCGCCTGGGCAAGGAGGGCCAGGTGCTCGCCGGCTTCGCCGGCGCGGCGGCCGATGCGTTCACGCTGTTCGAGCTGTTCGAATCGAAACTCGAGAAGCACGGCCAGCTCACGCGCGCGGCCGTGGAACTCGCGAAGGACTGGCGGACCGAACGCCGTTTCGGAAAGCTCGAGGCACTGCTCGCCGTGGCTGACAAGGACACCTCGCTCATCGTCAGCGGCACCGGCGACGTGATCGAACCGGAGGATGGCCTGGTCGCGATCGGTTCCGGCGGCCCGTTTGCGCTGTCGGCGGCGCGCGCGCTGCTTGCGCACACCGAACTCGATGCGAAGGCCGTCGCCACCGAGGCGCTCAAGATCGCCGGCGACATCTGCATCTACACCAACGGCAACATCGTCGTCGAAGAACTCTGAACCTCGAATCCCGGAATCCCAGGATTCCCGAAACCCCCTGTAGGAGCGGCTTCAGCCGCGAGCTTTTGATCCGCCGCTCGTGACTGGCAAATAGCCCGCGGCTGAAGCTGCTCCCACAAAATCAACGTCGATACCAATATGCCCAGCAAACCCGACACCTCCCACGCCACCATGACCCCGCGCGAGATCGTGCAGGAGCTCGACCGCCACATCGTGGGCCAGCAGCAGGCCAAGCGCGCGGTCGCGATTGCGTTGCGCAACCGCTGGCGCCGTTCGCAGCTCGACGACGAGTTGCGCAACGAGGTGATGCCCAAGAACATCCTGATGATCGGCCCCACCGGCGTGGGCAAGACCGAGATCGCACGGCGCCTGGCGACGCTGGCCAACGCGCCGTTCGTCAAGGTCGAGGCGACGCGCTTCACCGAGGTCGGCTACGTCGGCAAGGACGTCGAGCAGATCATCCGCGACCTCGCCGATACCGCGGTCAAGCTCTACCGCGAGCAGGCCAAGCAGCGCGTGCGTACCCAGGCCGAGGACCGCGCCGAAGATCGCATCCTCGACGCGCTGCTCCCGCGTCGCGCGGTCCCTGCCAGCGGTTTCGGCTTCGGCGCCAGCACCACCGTGGACATCGGCGCCGAGCCTTCGGCGCAGGGCCACGACAACGACACCCGGACCAAGCTGCGCCGGCAGCTGCGCGCCGGCGAACTCGACGAGCGCGAGATCGAACTCGAGCTGTCCGCGAACGTGGGCGTCGACATCATGACCCCGCCAGGCATGGAGGAGATGGGCCAGCAGCTGCGGCAGATGTTCTCCAGCCTCGGCGGCGGCAAGACCCACAAGCGCAGCCTGAGCATCAAGGCCGCGCGCCCGCTGCTGGTCGAGGAAGAGGCCGGCAAGCTGGTCAACGAGGACGAGGTGCGCGAGGCCGCGATCGAGGCCTGCGAGCAGCACGGCATCGTGTTCATCGACGAGATCGACAAGGTCGCCAAGCGCAGCGAAGGCATGGGCGCCGATGTCAGCCGCGAAGGCGTGCAGCGCGACCTGCTGCCGCTGGTCGAAGGCTCCACGGTCAGCACCAAGTACGGCTCGGTCAGGACCGACCACATCCTGTTCATCGCCTCGGGCGCGTTCCACCTCGCCAAGCCGTCCGACCTGATCCCGGAAATGCAGGGCCGTTTCCCGATCCGGGTGGAGCTGTCCGCGCTGAGCAAGGACGACTTCGTGCGCATCCTCACCGAGCCCAAGGCCTCGCTGACGCGCCAGTACGTCGAGCTGCTCCGGACCGAGGGCGTGGCGCTGCAGTTCGCGCCCGACGCGGTCGAGCGCCTCGCCGAAATCGCCGCGCAGGTCAACGAGCGCCAGGAAAACATCGGCGCCCGACGTTTGCACACGGTGCTCGAACGCCTGCTCGACACCTTGAGTTTCGAGGCCCCGGACCGCAGCGACGGTGTCGTCATAGACCGCGCGTACGTCGACAAGCATCTCGGCGAACTGGTCCAGGACCCGGACCTGAGCCGTTACATCCTCTGACCGCAGGACCGCCCGCGATCGGAACGTCGCAGGAGCGGCGGAAGCCCCGATGCTTTTGCCTTTCCGCGGTAGCGCAGGAGAGTTCGGCTAAAGTTTTCTTCGGGATCAGCTCGAACTGTTGTCGCCCTCCCACCCCATCACCTTCGGGAGGGGATGCATCGAGCGTCGAGGCAAACCTCGAGGCGGGAGGCGTCCCCGGGGCTTGGCGTACATGGAACGATTGATTCCGCTGCACGGGCAGGGCAGGAATTGCCTTGCAGCGGGCGGTCAAAGAAAAAGCTCGCGGCTTCCGCCGCTCCTACAGCGCCCGAGCCGCCTTGCGTGACTTAGCGCCTTCTTACCCAGGCTTGCCCTAGCCTTTCCACCATGCCCCTGCAGGATTTCCACCCCGCCGTCGCCGGCTGGTTCCGCGACACATTCCCGAGCGGGCCGACGCCGGCCCAGGCCGCCGCATGGCCGGCGATCCGCGCGGGGCGCGACGTCCTGGTGGCCGCGCCGACCGGCTCGGGCAAGACCCTGACCGCGTTCCTCGCCGCGCTCGACGAACTCGTGCGGCGTGGCCTCGCGCCCGAGGGCCTGGCCGACGAGACTGCCGTGGTCTACGTCTCGCCGCTCAAGGCGCTGTCCAACGACATCCACCTCAACCTCGAAGCGCCGCTGGCCGGCATCCGCGCGCGGCTCGCCGCGATGGGGCTGCCCGACGTGGAGATCCGCACCGCGGTGCGCACCGGCGACACGCCGGCCAAGGCGCGCCAGCAGGCGCTGCGCCGGCCGCCGCACGTCATGGTCACCACGCCCGAGTCGCTGTATGTCCTGCTGGGTTCCATATCGGGGCGCAGGATGCTGGCCACCGTGCGTACGGTGATCGTCGACGAGATCCATGCGGTGGCGGATGGCAAGCGCGGCAGCCACCTGGCGCTTTCGCTGGAGCGGCTGCAGGCGCTGGTGCCGGAAAAGCTCACGCGCATCGGGCTGTCGGCGACGCAGAAGCCGATCGAGGACGTGGCGCGCTTCCTGGTTGGCGTCGGGGGCGACGCGAATACCGCGCAGGCCGGATCGGTTGAGCTGACGCCCGGATCTGGCTCCGGCAGCGAGATCGTGGCCGACGGCCCTGCGGCGGCGTGCGAGATCATCGACATCGGTTACGGCAAGCGGCGCGACCTTGCCCTGGAAGTGCCGCCCACGCCGTTGTCGGCGGTCATGTCCAACGAACAGTGGGAACAGGTCTACGACCGCGTCGCGCAGCTGGTGCGCGAACACCGCACCACGCTGGTCTTTGCCAACACCCGGCGCGTGGTCGAACGCGCAGCGCGGCACCTGGCCGAACGGCTGGGCAAGGACGTGGTCGCCGCCCACCATGGCAGCCTGTCGCGCGAGCTGCGGCTGGATGCCGAGCAGCGGCTCAAGCGCGGCGAGCTGCAGGTGCTCGTCGCCACTGCCTCGCTCGAGCTCGGCCTGGACATCGGCGACGTCGACCTCGTCGTCCAGCTGGGTTCGCCGCGGTCCATCGCCACGTTCCTGCAGCGCGCCGGACGCTCCGGCCATTCGGTCGGCGGCGTGCCCAAGGCGCGGCAGTTCCCGCAAAGCCGCGACGAGCTGGTCGAGTGCGCGGCGCTGCTCGATTGCGTGCGTCGCGGCGAGCTCGACGCGCTGAAGATCCCCGAAGCGCCGCTCGACGTGCTCGCGCAGCAGATCGTCGCCGAGACCGCCTGCCAGGAATGGGACGAGGACGCGCTGTTCGCGCTCGTGCGCCGCGCCGCGCCGTATGCGCGACTGACACGCGCCCGCTTCGACGACGTCGTGCGCATGCTCGCCGATGGCTACACCACGCGCCACGGCCCGCGCGCCGGCTACGTGCACCGCGACGTGGTGCACCACCGCCTGCGCGAACGCCGCGGTGCGCGCATGGCCGCGCTGACCTCGGGCGGCACCATTCCCGACAGCGGCGACTACTCGGTCATCCTGGAACCCGAAGCGCACGGCATCGGCACGGTCAACGAGGACTTCGCGGTCGAGAGCCTGGCTGGCGACGTGTTCCAGCTCGGCAACACGAGCTATCGCATCTTGCGCGTCGAACCCGGCCGCGTGCGCGTCGAGGACGCCAAGGGCCAGCCGCCGAACATCCCGTTCTGGCTCGGCGAAGCGCCCGGCCGCAGCGATGAGCTGTCGCACGGCGTCGCGCGCCTGCGCGAGGAGGTGGCGTCGCGCCTGGACCAAGTCCCTCCCTGCAGGAGCGGCGGAAGCCGCGACCACTCAGCCGATCCAAGCGACGCGGGATCGCGGTTTTCGCCGCTCCTACAGCAGCGTCATGCCGCGGCCATCGCCTGGCTCACCGACGAAATCGGCCTCTCCGGCGAAGCCGCGCAACAGATCGTCGACTACATCGCCCGGACCCGCGCCGTCCTCGGCGCGATGCCCACCCAGTCGCGCGTCGTGCTGGAGCGCTTCTTCGACGACTCCGGCGGCACCCAGCTGGTCATCCACGCGCCGTTCGGCAGCCGCCTCAACCGCGCCTGGGGGCTGGCGCTGCGCAAGCGCTTCTGCCGCAAGTTCAACTTCGAGCTGCAGGCCGCCGCGACCGAGAACGCGATCGTGCTCTCGCTCTCCACCAGCCACAGCTTCGCGCTGGAGGAAGTGGCGCACTACCTGCATTCCTCGTCGGCGCAGGAAGTGCTGGTGCAGGCGCTGCTCGACGCGCCGCTGTTCGGCGTGCGCTGGCGCTGGAACGCCACCACCGCGCTCGCCTTGCCGCGCTTCCAGGGCGGCAAGAAGACGCCGCCGCAGCTGCAGCGGATGAAGTCGGAGGACCTGCTGGCCACGGTGTTCCCCGACCAGGTCGCGTGCCTGGAGAACATCGTTGGCGAGCGCGAGATCCCCGACCACCCGCTGGTCGCGCAGACGCTCGACGACTGCCTGTTTGATGCGATGGACACCGAGGGCTGGCTCGACGTGCTGCGCGGCCTGGAATCGGGCGCGATCGAAGTCGTTGCCCGCGACCTGCCGGCGCCGTCGCCGCTGGCGGCCGAAGCGCTCAACGCTGCGCCCTACGCCTTCCTCGACGACGCGCCGCTGGAGGAACGGCGCACCCAGGCCGTGCAGTCGCGCCGCTACGCCGATCCCGAATCCGCTGGCGACCTGGGGCGGCTGGATCCGGCGGCAATCGAGCTCGTGCGCGAGCAGGCCTGGCCGCAGGTTCGCAGTGCCGACGAGATGCACGAGGCCCTGACCGGGCTCGGTGCGCTCGCCGAAAGCGAAGCCGCACGCAACGACGGCTGGACCGGATGGCTGCGCGAGCTGTCGGTCGACGGCCGCGCGACCTTGCTGGCGATCACTGAAAGCGACAAACATCGCAGCGCGCACCTGTGGGTCGCGACCGAATCGCTGCCGCAGCTGCAAGCGCTGTATCCACGCACCACCGCCGAACCGGACGTGGTCGTGCCGGCCGAATGCCTGCGCATCCAATGGAACCCCGAAACCGCGTTGCGCGAACTGTTACGCGCGCGCCTGACCGCGCTAGGCCCCACCCCCGTCGATGCGCTGGCCGGAGACCTGGCGCTCGACGTGCGCGAGCTGGAAGCCGCGCTGCTTGCGTTGCAGGGTGAAGGTTACGCGATGCAGGGGCGCTTCACCCCCGGCGCCACGGTCGACGAGTGGTGCGAACGGCACCTGCTCGCGCGCATCCACCGCTACACGCTCGGCAAGCTGCGGCGAGAGATCGAACCCGTGGCGCTGCGCGACTACGTGCGCTTCCTGTTCGAGTGGCAGCACCTGGCGCCGAACGCTCGCGTCAGCGGGCCCGAGGCGCTGGCCGGCGTCGTGCAGCAGCTGGAAGGCTTCGAGGCGCCGGCCGCGGTGTGGGAGGGCGAACTGCTATCGGCCCGCGTGCGCGACTACGCAAGTTTCTGGCTCGACGAACTGTGCACCGCCGGTCGCGTGCTCTGGACCCGGCTGCGTCCGAATCCCAACCCGGGCGAGGGCGGACGCGGCGGTTCGCTGCGCGCCACGCCCGTGCTGCTGCTGCCGCGCCGCGCTGCGCCGCTGTGGAACCAGCTCGCGCCCGCGCCCGCCGACGACGAGGCGCTCGGTTCGCGCGCCCAGCGCGTGGCCGACCACCTGCGCGAACACGGCGCCTCGTTCTTCGACGAACTCGCCGACGACACCCGCCTGCTGCGTACCGAACTGGAAGACGCGCTGGCCGAGCTCGTGGTGCGCGGCCGCGTCCACTGCGACAGCTTCGCCGGCCTGCGCGCGCTGCTGGTACCCGCGTCGAAGCGCGACGGCGGATCGCGCCACCGCCGCCGCGCGGCCCTGTTCGGCATCCGCGACGCCGGTCGCTGGGCGCTGGTGCGCACGCCCGCGCGCTCGGCCCCGGACGCCGCGCCGGCTGCGCCGTCGTCGTCGCCGGATGCGATCGAACACGTCGCCCGCGTCCTGCTGCGCCGCTACGGCGTCATCTGCTGGCGCCTGCTCGAGCGCGAAGCTGCCTGGCTGCCACCCTGGCGCGATCTGATCCGCGTCTACCACCGCCTCGAAGCCCGCGGCGAGATTCGCGGAGGGCGCTTCATTGCCGGCATCCCCGGCGAACAGTTCGCCCTGCCCGAAGCCGTCGCCGCCATGCGCCGCATCCGCAAGCAACCCCAAGACGACCGCATCGTCGCCATCAGCGCCAGCGATCCGGCCAACCTGCTCGGCGGCCTGCTGCCCGGCGAGCGCGTGCCGCGCGTGCCAGGCAACCGTGTCGCGTTCCGTGATGGCGTTCCGGTGGCCACCGCCACGGCCGGGCAGGTCTCATTCCTCGGCGACCTCGACATCCAAGTGCAGCGCGATGCGAAGGTGGCTTTGCGGCGGATAGAGGTGCGTGGAACGCCAATGCCAGACCAAGCGTAGACAACACGCCGGGGGTTTGGACTACGGCTGTCAATGCGCCCGCGCGATCAGAACGACCGTCGTTGCGTGAGCACGCGTCCGTGGTGACTCGGATGGCCTGCTACACGTCGTAAGCGCGGGTGTAACTGTTACGACCTCTCTCTAGTCGTATATCGCAAAAGCCCGAACTGTTTTCCCCGAAAGCCAGGCGATCAACGCCTTGATCTGAAAGAACTATTCCCATTGTGAAATGCGAAGCCACCCCGGCATACTTGGCGCAACGCCCCCGTTCAGGGGTCGAATAGGTGTTAGGCCCCGTTATCCAGCAATGACCTCACTCCTACCAATCATTTTCCTTCTGGCCTTGGTTGCCATCATCCCCCTTTACGCGATGTACTTCTCGTCGCTCCAGGATTTCGGCAAGGAGTTCCAGCGGCTGCATCCGAAGATTTATGTGCAACTTGTCGGCGCAGAGCCGCCGTCCTTCTTCACGTCTAGCCGCACCTACAAGCTGTTCAGAGCCATTCAAACCGGCATGGACTTGGGTGAGCCATTAGACCCGGTACTCCTGTCTGCGTACCGCAGTACTCGCAAGCACCTGTGGCTTGGGCTATCGTGCTTCATGATTTTGCTGTTTGCAGGGCTCGGCGATAGCGTCATTCAAGACCTGTCGTCCGGGGCCTAACAATTCGTTCAAGCCGAACTTGCTTCGTTACACCAAACACATGGCAGAAAAAGCTTGCCATGTGTTTGGCTCCACTACGCAAGTCGGCTTAACTCAGGTGTTAGGCAGCAGACCGATTGTCGGGGCCATCGGTGACAAAGGCCCGAGTGGCATCAGGACTT
>NZ_JBHRYF010000009.1:0-345357 GCF_042648885.1 Luteimonas notoginsengisoli
ACTGGCATCCACTACCATCCACCCCGGACTCTAAATCGCCCCGCTACTAAAAGCGGGGGGACGTCGTTCGTTTCCGAGAGCGGCGTGGAGCCGTTCTATCGGCGGGAGAACCAATGAACGGGGTTCTTCGATACGGTTGAACCCGCTCGATCGTACGTTGACCCAACACAATCCATGAGTGCACGACATCTCTGGCAGTACCCATGCGAGTGCGGGGCGATGTGTGTGATTAACAACAGCCGAGCTGTCGGTCCGGGAGCCATCGTCGGGCGTGGAAACTGAGGCGACTAGACTTCGACAACGTGAAACCTGGGAAGCCCAACTGCGAGTTTGAATTTTGTGCTATGGGAGCGCGGTAGAAGCGGAGGGTTGGCGGAGTGTGCTGGGATCACCCAAGTGTGCTCAACAGCCCGGCACCCGCGATGGCGCAGTTGAGAACTGCAGGCACTTTGTTGGTCGCAAAGCTGCTGGCGACGTCAGACGCGCAAATGTGCAACCGGGGACACTTCGCCGCGGACAACAGAAATTTCGGGCGGATTGTCGGTAATTGTTGCGTCGTCCGGGTGTTTTCTTGGTAGATGTACGAAACGCGGGCGATTGTTGGTCGGCAAATGGGCGTTTGTCGGTTCGCGAGGGGGCGTTTTCTTGGCGTCCATCATCCGTGGCGATGGATTCCTGCCGTACGTTCCCTTGCGTATCGGATTGCGCATAATGCCTATTATGTAAAGTAGAGGCTTGCAGCCACGGGCCGGCAAGGCCTGCTGCCGGTGCCGCTGCCAGCCCTACCACGAATCGTCGACGCGAAATCCTGTCCATGGTGGAAGCCTAGCAACCCTGGAGGCAGGTCCATGCAAGACCACCGCACCGTCGTGCAACTGGATTGCCATGTCGAACACCTGCGGACGCACCATGAACGCGTGGTGCATAACGTCACGCCGCGGTTCGGCCGTGGGCCGGCTGGCGAATGACTGGCAAGCACCTGTTTCGGCCGATGGCGATCGCATCAGGGTGCGACGCCTCACTGGCATCCGTCGGGGCGAATCGTTCACGGAGATCGTCCTGATGGCTGGAGTTTGCCGCCGCCAAGCATGCTTCGACTCCAGCACGCTCCCGCGTCGGCCACCAGTCACTTGCAGGCGTCGTAGACCCGATGGTTCCAGCGCGACAGTTCGGCCATCGTGACCTTGATCCCGCGGCGCCGCTGGAAGCCGTCGCGGGCGCGCTTTTCGCGGGTGCACGGGTCGACGGTCGACTTGTTTCGGCTTGAGCACGACGACCGGCGCGTGGCACGCGCGGGGCGGACGCGTCCGGGTTGCGTCGCCCGCCTGGATCTTCCGTGGCTGCCGACCCTGACTGGCGCGTCTTGCGACACAGGGTCCGGCGCGATTTCGACTTCGATGTCCCGTACGGCAACCAGTCGTTCGCCGGCCAGGCACGCGCCGCTGCGGTAGGCGGTGGTGCCGCTTCGGCCGCTGCACTGGTGCAGGGTTTGCGAGTCGGCGCAGAAGCAGGCGCCCAGCAGGAGGAGGAGCAGAAAGGGGTGCTTTCGCACGGTGACCGTCCCTGGTCGTGGTTCGAACAGATGTGCAGCATCGGGGGACGCGATGGTTTCGGGAAGCCGGCTTTTTCGCGCGTCCGTGTCGGGCGAACGCGCATCTGCCTGTCGGAGTTTCCCGCGCTCGCTCGTCATTCTTTCGAAGGCACACCGGTGATTGCGCAATCCCTCCCCGGACCTCCCCCGTAGTCCAGCGGAGGAAGCCAAGGCCGCGGTGTGTTGCACGCTCCCGAGCGAGGATGAGAAGCGCGCGGCTGCGGTCACGAGGCTGATCGTTCCGGCCCGGGTGCGATCAGCCGTCCGTTGCCGCATCGGCCAGCCACAGCTCGACCGCATGCTGGGCGTGGTCGTCCTGCAGCGGAATCGCGAGGCCCGGCTGTTCGATGCCGTCGACCAGCAGCCGGGGCGGCGTGCCCTGCCCCGCACCGCGGTGCACCTGGATGCGGTACACGGTGTCGCGGTAGCGGTAACGGATGGCGTAGCCGGGCCAGTCGGCTGGAATGCACGGCGCCAGCCGCAGGGTGCCGCCCTCGAGCTTCAGGCCGAGCAGGGATTCGATGACCAGCCGGTACATCCAGCCGGCCGATCCCGTGTACCAGGTCCAGCCGCCGCGGCCGACGTGCGGTTCGACGGCGTACACGTCGGCCGCGACCACGTAGGGTTCCACCTTGTAGGTCGCGATGCGTTCGGCGGTGTCGCCGTGGTGGATCGGGTTGATCATGCGGAACAGCTCCCACGCGCGCGCGTGGTCGCCGATCTCGGCGAAGGCCATCGTCGCCCAGACCGCAGCGTGGGTGTACTGGCCGCCGTTCTCGCGCACGCCCGGCACGTAGCCGCGGATGTAGCCCGGATCCTGCGCGGTCCGGTCGAACGGCGGATCCAGGAGCTGGATGAGGCCGGCATCGCGCCGCACCAGGCGCTGGTCCAGCGACTCCATCGCTTGCCTGGCACGAGCGGGGTCGGCGGCGCCGGACAGCACCGACCAGCTTTGCGAGATCGAGTCGATGTTGCATTCGTCGCTTTCGGTCGAACCCAGCGGCGCGCCGTTGTCGAACCACGCGCGGCGATACCAGGCGCCATCCCAGGCCTGCGCCTCGAGCGCCTGGCGCAGCTGCGTGGCCCGGTCCAGGCAGCGCTCGGCGAACAGCAGGTCGCCGCGGTCGCGCGCCAGCGCATGGAAGCGGCCGAGCACGTCGTAGAGGAAGAACCCCAGCCACACGCTCTCGCCGCGGCCGCCCTCCCCCACCCGGTTCATGCCGTCGTTCCAGTCTCCCGTGCCGATCAGCGGCAGGCCGCGTTCGCCGAACAGGTCCAGCGCCCGCTGGAGTGCGCGCACGCAGTGCTGGTACAGCGTTTCGCGAAGGCCGGAGCGCGACGGCAGGTCGTAATACGATTCCTCGTCCGGATCGACGCGGCGTCCCTCGACATAGGTCAGGCGCTCGTTGAGCACGTCTCGGTCGCCCGTGGCTTCGACGTAGCGGCAGGTGGCCAGCGGCAGCCACACGTAGTCGTCGGAACACCGCGTGCGTACGCCGCGGTCGAGCGGCGGATGCCACCAGTGCTGCACGTCACCATCGAGGAACTGGTGCTCGGCGCACAGCAGAAGGTGGCTGCGCGCGAGCTTCGGTTCGGCGTGCAGCATCGCCATCGTGTCCTGCAGCTGGTCGCGGAAGCCGAATGCGCCGCCGGACTGGTAATAGCCGCTGCGCGCGAAATAGCGGCAGCCGATGGTCTGGTACAGCAGCCAGCCGTTGGCCAGCAGGTCCACGGCCGGTTCCGGCGTCTCCACCTGCACCGCGCCGAGCGTGCGCAACCAGCCGATGCGGACCTCATCGAGCGCGTCCCACGCCGCGTCGTGGCCGCGATGGGTGCGTGCTAGCGCCAGCGCGTCCGCATGCGAGTGGCCGGCGCCGAGCCGGAACACGATGTCGCGCGCCTGCCCGGGCGCCAGGTCCAGCGCGACCTGGACCGCGGCGCAGGGATCGAGCCCGGCGCCCAGCCGTCCTGACAGACGCTCGCGTGCCATCGCCGCGGGAGCGCGCAGGCTGCCGTTGCGCCCGATGAACTCGGCGCGATCGCCGCTGACGCTGCGGCGTGCGTCCTCGCCGTGCCAGCCGCCGGCGTCGATGTCGGCATCGAAAAACGCCACCCGCCCGCCGAACTCGGAGTTGTAGGCGTTGCGCGCCAGCACGGCGCCGTTCTCGCGTTCCGGCTCGGCCTCGGTGACCACGTGCATCTGGGTGCGGGCGTGCAGGTCGCCGAGGATCCACTCGACGTAACCCGTCGCACTCAGCCTGCGGGTGCGGCCGCTTGCGTTGCGCACCCGCAGCACGCTGAACTTCACCGCCGCCTCGCGCGCCACATACACCCACAGTTCGCTGGCGATGCCGTCCTGTTCGTGCTCGTAGACGCTGTAACCGAATCCATGGCGCACGCGATACGCGCCTTCGCCGCGGCATGGCAGTGGCGTCGGCGACCAGAAGCGGCCGGTCTGCTCGTCGCGCAGGTAGAACGCCTCGCCGCCGGCGTCGCAGACCGGATCGTCGTGCCAGGGGGTGAGGCGGAATTCGTGCGCGTTCTCCGACCACGTATAGCCGGTATTCGATTCGCTGGCCACGCAGCCGAACTGCGGGTTGGCCAGCACGTTCGACCACGGCGCGGGGGTGGCGTCCCCCGCCTGCAGGTCGATCACGTATTCGCGGCCGTCGGCGGAAAACGCGCCGAACCCGTTGCCTTCGCGCAGCGGCCCGAGCACCGCATCGAACGGCCAGGGGTCGAACGTCGCATCGCCCGCGCGGCCGGCGCCGGCGTTTTCTTCCGGGGTCGGCAGCGCCATCAGTTCGTACTGGGTCGGCTGCGGTTGCAGCGGTGGCACGATCGTGTCGGGCGGCGGCCGGCGCGCGACCTGTTCGGCCAGCGTGCCGTTCGCATCGCTCACGATCACCCGCGCCACTGATTGCAGCAGGATACGGTCCTCCTGCGGCAGCTGGTGCGCCGGACGCACGAAGATGCCGCCGGGACGGTCGATGACGTTGGCTTCCACGCCGGCCGAAATCAGGCCCATGATCTGGTCGTGCAGTTGCTGCCGGTAGCCGCCCTGCTCGTCGTTCCAGATCACCAGGTCGGTGGTCAGGCCCTTGAGCCGCCAGTAGGCGTAGGCCTGCACCATCTGCCGCACCAGTTCGATGTTCTCGGCGTCGGCGATCTGCACCAGCACGATCGGGTGGTCGCCGGAAATCGCCTGCCCCCACAGCCCCGACTGGCCGCGACGGTTCTGCAGCAGCAGCGAATGCTCCCCGCGCAGCGCGGGGTTCGCGTACAGCACCAGCCCGGCCAGGCGCTCGTACAGCTGCGCATCGGCCTGCGAGGCATTGATCTGCCGGCGCACCACCTGGCTGTGGGTCCAGGCCAGGTCGAACACGCGGTCGGCCAGGCGCCGGTCGCGGTACTTGTCGACAAGCGCGCTGCAGTCGTCGCGGGTCGCGCCGATGCCGCTGACCATGTCGATGGTGGCGCTCTGGTACGGCGCCAGCGTGATCAGGCTGCGGATTGCCACGATCGGATCGAGCACCGATCCCTGGCTGCCGGACAGCGCCCCCCGCTCGACCATGGCCTGCGGCGCGCGCGCGTCGCGGCCACGGCCGATGAAGCGCGAGCGGTCGGTTTCGTAGGAGATCTCGTCGACGTCGGCTTCGTGCACGGCGATGAGATGGAACATCCACGGCGGCACCTCGTCCTGCGCGCGCGCACGCCGGGTGCACAGGATCGCCTGCCGAGAGGGCACGAGTTCGGTCTGCACGAACAGGTTGCTGAAGGCAGGATGCAGCTCGTCGGAGATCGCGGGCGCCAGCACGACTTCGGCGTAGGTGGTGATCTCCAGGCTGCGGGCGGCGCGCGACTGGTTGGTGACGTGCAGCCGGCGCAGCTCGATGTCGTCCTCGGGCGAGATCGCGATTTCCAGGTGGGTTTCGAAGCCGTGGTGGCGCCCGCGGAACTCGGCCTTGGCATCGGAGAAGATCGCCTCGTATCCCGAAACTTCCACCGCCGTGGGCTGGTACGAGGCCGACCAGAACCGGCCGCTGTCCACCTCGCGCAGGTAGCACCACGTGCCCCAGGGATCGCGCGTGCCGTCCTCGCGCCAGCGGGTCATCGCCATCTCGTGCAGCCGGCTGTAACCGCTGCCGGCGCTGCTGAGCATGGCGTGGTAGCGGCCGTTGGACAGCAGCTGCACGGCCGGTCGCGGCGAGGAGGCGTTGCGGAAGATGCGCAGGCGCGTCTCGGTGGCGTCGGGCGCGATCGCGGCGCCCTCGACCTCGGCGGTGTTGGGATGGAAGGCGCCCGTGCGCGGGATGCGCTCCTGCAGCAGCAGCAGCGTGGCCTGGAATTCGGGATCGGCCAGGAAGCGGCGCTGCATGGGCTGCTGGTGCAGCAGGTAGTCGAGCGCCAGCAGGCCCATGCCCTGATGGTGGGCCATGAACGACCGCACCAGCGCATGCGTCTGCCCGCGTGGAACCCGTGCCGGCGTGTAGTCGATCGCCTCGTACATGCCATAGCGTCCGGCGAAGCCTTCCTGCGCCATGCGCTGCAGGTTCTGGCAGGCCTCCGCCGGCGCCACCATCAGCGCCATCATGCTGGCGTAGGGCGCGATCACCAGGTCCTGCGCCAGGCCACGCCGCAGGCCAAGGCCGGGGACGCCGAACGCGCGGTACTGGTAGTTCATGCGCGCATCGACGGTGTTGTAGCCGGACTCCGAGATCCCCCAGGGCACATCGCGCTGGCGCCCGTATTCGATCTGCCGGGCCACCGATGCCTTCGCGGTCTGGTCGAGCAGCGAGCCCTCGTAGCTGGGCATCACCAGCTGCGGCATCAGGTACTCGAACATCGAGCCGCTCCACGACAGCAGCGCCGGGTCGCCTTCGACGTCGGTCAGCAGCCGCCCCAGCGTGAACCAGGCATCCTGCGGCAGCTGGCCGCGGGCGACGCCGATGAAACTGCACAGGCGTGCCTCGGAGGCGAGCAGATCGTAGTAGCCCGGGTCGCTGCGATGTTCCTCGACGTTGTAGCCGATGGTGAGCAGGTGGCGGCTGCGGTCGTAGAGGAAGTCCAGCTCCATCTGCGCGCATCGGCCGGCCAGGTGCGCGAGGCGCTCGAACTCGGCGATGCGCGCGCGTGCGACGTCCTGCGCCTCGCCCGATGACACCGCGAGTTCGCGCAGCGTCGGGATGGAGGTCGCGGCGTGCGACGGCGGAAGCCACGCCAGCGCTGCCGCCGCCGCGTGCAGTTGCTGCAGCAGCTTGCGCCGCCAGTAGTCCGCCTCGGTCGCTGCGCCTGCCTGCGGCGCGGCTTCGATGGCGATGTCCGCCTGCGGCGCGAGTTCGACGGTGGCGTCCGCCGCAACCGGCCCCGCCAGCGTTTCGAGTTCGGCGAGCGCCGAGGTCGCATCCGCGCAGGTTGCCGGAGGCGCGGCCGCCAGCGCATCGAGCCTGTGTCGCAGCGCGTCGGCCACGCTGCCGCCAGCTTCCTCCAGTACCGCGAGCGTGTCGCGCAGTCCCGCCCAGGTCGCGGGCGCGAGGATCGGCGCGTCGGCCTGCGCAACCAGGCCCTGCCGGAGCGTCAGCAGGTGCCCGGCGAGATTGCCGCTGTCCACCGTGGACACGTACAGCGGCGGCAGCGGCTGCAGCGTTTCGGTGTCGTACCAGTTGTAGTAGTGGCCGCGATGCCGCGGCAGCGATTCCAGCGTACCCAGCGTGCTGGCGATGCGGCCAGCCAGGCCGTCGGATTGCAGGTAGCCGAAGTCGTGCGCGGACAGGTTGGCCAGCAGCGCCAGGCCGATGTTGGTCGGCGAGGTGCGCCGCGCGACCATCAGCGCCGGGTGCTCCTGGATGTTGTCCGGCGGCAGCCAGTGGTCGGCCCCGGTGACGAAATCCTCGAAGAACGCCCACGTGCGCCGCGACAGGCGGCCGAGGAAATCGACCTGCCCGGTCGACAGCTGGCCGGCGCTGCGCGCGCGCGGCCTGCCGGTCCACCAGCCCAGCCACGGCGACAGCAGCCACAGCGCGAGCAGCGGCGCGGCGATCGGCAGCGACGCCGGATGCAAGCGCGCGAGCAGCAGCGCGACCGCGGTCGAACACAGCGGCGCGAACCACATCTCGCGAAGCGACGCGGCCAGGCCGCTGCCCAGCGTCTTTTCCACCTGGCTCGACGGGCTCCACTGCAGCATCCGCTTGCGCGACACCAGCATCCGCCACAGCGTGCGCAGGATCGCATCGAGGCTGTAGAAGGCTTCGTACGGCAGGAATGCCGCGGCGAGCGTGATCCGGGCCAGGTCGCGGCCGGCAGCCTGCGCGCGATGCCACAGGTGCGCGCGCCACGGCAGTTCGCGTGGCTTGTCGAGCAGCGCGGTCAGCGTGGCGACCAGCGGCGCCACCAGCAGCGTCGAGAGCACCCATAGCGTCCAGCCCAGCGCATGCGGCGCCAGCAGCCAGCCGAGCACCAGCAGCGTGGTGGTGGCCGCCGGCACCAGGCTGCGGCGCAGGTTGTCGAGCAGCTTGCCGCGCGACAGCATCGACAGCGGGTTGCGCTCCATGCGTCGGCCGGGCAGCGGCACCCACGGCAGCAGCCACGGCAGCAGTTGCCAGTCGCCGCGGATCCAGCGATGGCGGCGTTTGACGTCCAGCGCGTAGCGGTCGGGATAGTCCTCGTAGAGCTGCACGTCGCTGACCAGGCCGGCGCGCGCGTAGCAGCCTTCGAGCAGGTCGTGGCTCAGGATCCGGTTGTCGGGGAAGCGCCCGTCGAGCGTGCGTTCGAACGCCTCCAGCTCGTAGATGCCCTTGCCGACGAACGACCCCTCGCCGAACAGGTCCTGGTAGACGTCCGAAACGGTGCGCGTGTACGGATCAATGCCCGGCTCGCTGCCGAACAGGCGCGCGTACCAGGAGCGGCGTTCGCCGGCCATGCTGGCGCCCACCCGCGGCTGCAGGATGCCGTAGCCGCCGGACACCACGCGTCGCGCGGGATCCAGCCGCGCGCGGTTGAGCGGATGGGCGAGCGTGCCGACCAGTTCGCGCGCGGCGTCGCGCGGCAGGCGGGTGTCGGTGTCGAGCGTGATCACGTAGTGCACGTCCTGCAGCGACTGCGCATCGCCGACGATGCTGGCGAACGCGGCCGCGTCGCCGCGCTGCAGGAAGGCGTTGAGGTCGGCGAGCTTGCCGCGCTTGCGCTCGCGTCCCATCCACGCGCGCTCGCGCGGGTTCCAGGCGCGAGGCCGATGCAGCAGGAAGAACACGTCGTGGCTGCCGGCGTGGCGTGCGTTCAGGGCCTCGATCACGTGCCGTGCTTCTGCCAGCACGGCGTCGTCGCCGGGCAGGGTTTCCGCGTCGGCGTCGAGGAAGTCGGTGAGCAGCGCGAAGCACAGGTTGTCGTCCCGGTTGGCCAGGAATCGCACCTCCAGCGCGTCGGCCAGCGCGTGCACGGAATCGGCGTCGCCGATCATGCTCGGCACCACCACCAGCGCGCGTGCGTCAGGAGGGATGCCGGTGGAAAAGTCCATCCGCGGCAGCGCCCGCGGTATCGCCAGCAGCGTGGCGAACCAGTTCACCAGCACCACGCCCAGTTCGCTGAAGGCGATCACGGCCAGCACGCCGACCAGCACCAGCAGTCCGCGCTCATCGAGGATCGCGCTCGCATCCTGCACCAGGCCGGTCGTGAACAGTGCCACCACCGCGGCCATCGGCAGGATGTAGGCCAGCAGCGGAATGCGCCCGGTGCCGCTGCGGATGGAGGCCAGCGGCCCGCGCCGCAGCCCGAGCGCGCGCTCCAGCCGAGGCAGGCCGTCGTCGACCAGATACCAGCCGACGTGCGCCCCGATGGCGCTGCCGTCGGGTTCCACGGCCGCTTCGCGCGCGAGTCCGAGCGCGGCGCGGGCCACCTCGGGCTCTTCGCGCCTGCCGCGCCGCGCGATGCGCTCGACCACATGCCGGTAGCGGTCGCGTGTGGCGAAATCCATCTGTGGGTACGTGCCATCGGGGTCGTCGCGCAGCGTCGCCTCGACCACGCTCATGGCCTCGACGAACTCGCGCCAGTCGGTCATCGACAGCAGCCGCAGGCTGCCGATGCTGTTGCTGATCGACACCTGGTCGGCGGCCTGCTGCCGGTTCTCGGCATGCACCAGCGTCGCGATGCCCTGCTCGTGGTCGGCCAGCCACTGCTCGATCCAGGTCAGTGGCAGGGCGAGCGCGGCGCCCTGCCCCTGCAGCCGGCGCACGATTTCGGCCACGAATGCGCTGCTTGGCGGCGGCTGCGCGCGTGCCATGTCTGCGATCACCAGGACCACGCTCTTGGGATCGGACTCTGCCATCTCCGCGAAGCGGTCGCCCCACAGGTCGGCCAGGTCGCGGTCGATCCGCCCGGCGATCACCTGCGCGCTGACCCGGCGCAGGTTCTCGATCAGCGCCAGCCGCAGCATGATCGGGATCGCCCACAGTTCGCCGAGCGTGAGCGGCGTGACCGACTGGTAGGCGGCGATGAAGCGTCCCAGGCTCTCGACGTCGACGCGGCCGTCGCCGTGCGAGATCGCGTTGAGCGCGATGTCGTAGACCCGCGGCAGCTGGTCGGACGGCCCGCCTTCCAGGCGCGGCAGTTCGCGGCTGTAGCCCTTGGGCAGGTGGCGGCGTGCGATCCGCACCTGCTCCTCGATCAGGTACAGGTTGTCGAGCAGCCAGTCGCCCGCCGGGGTCAGGCGGCGCTTGGCGTGCGCGGCCTCGCCGAGCAGCCGGCTCGCACGTTCGATCACCGCTTCGTTCGCGCTCAGGCGCGCCAGCAGCAGGTCCGTACTGCGGCGATCGCTGAGCCGGTGCGCCTGCGCCAGCACGCGTCCGTGGCGTTCCATCTGCTCGGCGCTGAACAGCTGCGCGCGCAGCGGGAGTTCGCGCGGGTCGTTGGCAGCCGCGGCCTCCGACCGCCGCGCCGCGCGCCGCGCGAGCCACTGGCGGGCGGTTTCGCCGGGGCGTTTGCGGGGCGGCATCACGCGCACCGGCATCAGCGACCGATCTCGACCGCGACGCGATGCACGGCGCCGTCGTCGCGCAGCGGCAGCAGGCAGGGATCGGGCTCGAGCGCGCGGCCGTCGAGTTCGCAGCGCACGATGCCGCGAGACGCGCCGTGCGGATTGGCGACCTCGATCAGGTAGCGGCTTGCGCCGTGGCGGTACTCGATCGAGAAGCCGGGCCAGTCGCGCGGGATGCACGGATCCAGCAGCAGGCGGTCGCCGCGGAGGTGGAAGCCCAGGATCGCCTCGAGCCCGGCCCGGTACAGCCACGCCCCGGACCCGGTGTACCAGGTCCAGCCGCCGCGGCCGACGTGGGGTTCGACCGAGTACACGTCCGCGGCCGAGACGTAGGGTTCGACCTTGTAGCGAGCGACGGCTTCGGGGGTGGACGCATGGTGGATCGGGTTGAGCAGCGAGAACAGCGCCTCGGCGCGGTCGCCGTCGCCCTGCCTGGTGAAAGCGAAGATCGACCACTGCGAGCCGTGCGTATACTGGCCGCCGTTCTCGCGCAGCCCGGCCGGATAGGCCTTGATGTAGCCAGGGTCCTGCTCGACGTCCTGGAACGGCGGCGTGAACAGCAGCGCCAGCTTCTCGTCAGGCAGGATCAGTTGGCGGTGGACCTGCTCCATCGCCGAGGCCGCGTGCGCGGGGTCGCCGCCGCCGGCGATCACGCTCCAGGACTGGGCGATGGTGTCGATCCGGCATTCCGCGCTCTCGTGCGAGCCCAGCGGCGTTCCGTCGTCGTAATAGCCGCGGCGGTACCACTGTCCGTCCCAGCCGCCCGCGTCGAGGCCCTTGCGCACGGTTTGCGCGACCTGCTCCCATCGCGCCGCGCGCTCGCTGTCGCCGCGTGACTTCGCATGTGGCGCGAACGCATCGATCGTGGCGCAAAGGAACCAGCCCAGCCACGAACTTTCGCCCCTGCCCTGCTCGCCGACGCGGTTCATGCCGTCGTTCCAGTCGCCGGTGCCGAACAGCGGCAGGTCGTGCACGCCGAGCGACAGGCTCACGTCGATCGCGCGCGCGCAGTGTTCGTAGAGGCTGGCGTCGACGTCGGAGATGGCCGGGCGGTAATAGGCCTCGTGCACCCCGGGCTCCAGTTCGGGTCCTTCGATGAAGGCCTGGCGCGTGTCGAGCACCGCGATGTCGCCGGTGATGTCCATGTAGTGGCAGGCGACGAACGGCAGCCACAGGCGGTCGTCGGTCATGCGCGTGCGGATGCCATCGCCGCCCGGCGGCAGCCACCAATGCTGCACGTCGCCGGGTTCGAACTGGCGCCCGGCAGCGCGCAGCAGCTGCGCGCGGGTTTCGTCCGGACGCGCGATGCACGTTGCCATTACGTCCTGCAGCTGGTCGCGGAAACCGTAGGCGCCGCTGGCCTGGTAGTAGGCGGTGCGCGCCCACACCCGGCAGCACAGCGCCTGGTACAGTAACCAGCCGTTGAGCAGCAGGTCCATCGCGCGGTCCGGCGTGCGCACCTGCACGGTGCCGAGGATGTCGTCCCACTGCGTGGTGACCGCCTGCAGCACGCCGTCGAGATCCGCCTCGCGATAGCGCCGTATCAGTTCGCGCGCGGCATCCGCGCTGCCGGCATCGCCCAGCAGCAGCACGATTTCGTCCTCGCCGTCGGCGGCAAGCTCGATGCCGGCCTGCAGCGCGCCGCAGGGGTCGAGGCCGGCACCGGTACGACAGGAGAGCGGCGCGTTCGTGCGCAGCGCCGCGGGTTCGGCGAGATCGCCGTGGCGGCCGATGAACTCGAGCCGATCCCCGCCGTGCGAGGTCTGCCGTCCCAGCAGGTCGATGAAGGCCACGCGTTCGCCGAATTCCGCCCGCCAGGCGTTGCCGGCGAACAGTGCGCCGGTGCCCGCGTCCCGCGCGGTCGCGACGAAGGGCGCAGGCCGGGTGCCGTTCGGCCCCAGTGCCCACTGCACGAACGCCGTCACCGACAGCTTGCGCGCGCGCCCGGAGCGGTTGCGCAGCCGCAGGCGCGAGATCTTGAGTCCGTCTTCGACCGGCACGTACTGCAACAGATCCAGTTCGATCCCGTGTTCGGTGTGCTGGAAGCGGCTGTAGCCGCGGCCGTGGCACGCGACGTACTCGCCGTCGTCGCCTCGGCGCGGCAGCGCGGT
The DNA here is from genome assembly GCF_042648885.1 of Luteimonas notoginsengisoli. Lineage (NCBI taxonomy): Bacteria > Pseudomonadati > Pseudomonadota > Gammaproteobacteria > Lysobacterales > Lysobacteraceae > Luteimonas > Luteimonas notoginsengisoli. Next base: position 12,731 of record NZ_JBHRYF010000009.1, read on the forward strand.
GGCGGTAAAGATGCGGCCATCGTCCTCGTCGCGCACGTACAGCACTTCCTGCGGCGGATCGGAGACCGGATCGTTGGCCCAGGGCGTGATCGGATTGCGCTGGCTGTTCTGCGACCACGCGTAGCCGCCGCCGGCCTCGGTCGCGGTGAATCCGAAGTCCGGATTGGCGACCACGTTGAGCCAGGGCATCGGCGGCAGCACGCCGTCGCGGATGATCGTCACGTATTCGCGGCCGTCGTCGGCGAATCCGCCGTGGCCGTTGAAGAATTCGAGGGTGTCTTCTATGCCGCCCGTCGGCCCGCCGTGTGCGGTGGCCGGGGAGTTGCCTTCCAAGGTGGTGGTGACCGCTTCGCCACGCGCGGCCGCTGTCGCATCCGTCGGCGCATCGAGCGCATCGACCTGCGCGGCGAGCGATCCGTCGCGCTGGTCGAGGACGATGGCCGCGGCCGTGGCCAGGCCTGCACGCAATTCCGGCGTGGACTGGTCGCTGCGCAGCGCGAACAGGTTCGGCTTGCCGCCCGGGCGCGGGAACCGCTTCGCGTGGGCGTCGAAACGTGCCTGCAGCACAGCGTGGAGCGCCGCGCTTCCTGCCGTTGCTTCGGCGATCACCACCAGGTCGGCATCGAGGCCATGCGCCTGCCAGTACGCGCCAGCGCGCAGCAGCTCGTCCACCAGCGCGAGCCCGGCGTCGTCCTCGATCCGCAGCAGCGCGATCGGCCGGTCGCCGGAAATGCCGCCGGTCCACAGCGTGGGCGGGCCGCCCTGCCCCGCCGCGCGCAGGTCCGGAGCGACGCGCAGCGCGGGATCGGCATACAGCAGCGCGGACGCCAGGCGTTGGAAGCGCCGCGCCTGCGCTTCGTCAATGTCGAGTTCGGCCAGCCGCGCCTGTGCATGCCGCGACGCGCCGTCCGAGGCGCGCGCGAAAGCGTCCGCGACGCGGCAGCGATCGGCGAGCGCCAGCGTTTCCTCGCGGGTGCCCGCGGCCACCGTCCACAGCTGCACCGTGGCCGATTCGCCGGCCCCGATGCGCAGGCGCCGGCGCAGGCAGAACACCGGATCGAGCACCGTGCCGACCGTTCCGGACAGGTCGGTCGTCAGCGCCGCAGGGGCGCGCTGGTCGCGGCCGCGACCGATGAAGCGCGCGCGGTCCGTTTCCCACTGCAGCCCGTCGCCCGCGCCGCTTTCCAGGGCCAGCCACTGTGCGGCGCAGGCCGAGGGATCGCCCGGGCTACGTACCCGCCGTGTCGCCAGCAGCAGTTCGCGCTCGCCCAGCCATTCGGTACGCACGAACATCTTCGAGAACGCGGGATGCGCCGCATCGCCCTGCGCCGGCGCCAGCACCAGTTCGGCATACGTGGTCAGCTCGATCGTGCGGGCGCGGCTGCCGAGATTGTGCAGGGTGATGCGGCGCACGTCGACGTCGCCATCGCCCGCGACCAGGACTTCGGTGGTGGTCTGGATGTCGCCGTCGCGGCGGCGGATGCAGGCGCGATCCTCGCTGGATTCGACGGCATGTTCATCGGGGGCACGGCGCACCGGCTGCAGCCCCGCCGACCACGTGGTGTCGTCGTCGACGTCGCGCAGGTAGACCCAGCACCCGCGATCGTCGCAGGTCGGATCCGCGCGCCAGCGCGTGATCGCGCAGTCGTTCCACTGGGTGTAACCGGCGCCCGCGTCGGTCAGCATCACGGTGTGGCGGCCGTTCGAAAGCAGGTGCGACGCCGGCGACCGGCCGGCGACGGGCGCGCGTGCGGCCCTGGAAGCGTGATCTGGCATGGAACGTGGACTCCTGCGGGCGACCGCTCTTTATGACACGTTCGTGGTTGTCACCGGGTCAACGCTCATGGCGGCCTAACGAAACGCCACCTACACTGCGTCACAAGGTGCAGAAGACGATCCACAACAGCGCCGCCGCAATCCACCCGGCTCCCGCCGCGACCTGCGATGGCGGAACGCAGCCCGGGTCGTTCGTGGCCGAGGACGCGCTGCTGGACCGCTACCAGCGCGCGGCTTTCGGGTATTTCCTGCGCAACCGCAATCCGGCCAACGGCCTGCATGCCGATACTTCGCGGGCCGGTTCGCCAGTCAGCATCGCGGTGGTCGGTTTTGCGCTGTCCTGCTATCCGGTGGCGGTCGAGCGCGGATGGATCGCGCGCGAGGAAGCGGTCGAACACTGCAGCGCGGCGCTGCGCTTCTTCCGCGACAGCAACCAGGACGGAAGTCCGGGCTCCACGGGCTACAAGGGCTTCTACTTCCATTTCCTCGACCGCGATACCGGTACCCGGGTATGGCGGTGCGAACTGTCGATGATCGACACCGCGCTGCTGATCGTCGGGGCGCTGACCGCCGCCCGCTACTTCGGGGCCGACACCGCGGCCGAGGCCGAGCTGCGTGACGTCGCCGACCTGCTGTACCGGCGCATCGACTGGCGCTGGTCGCAGGACGGCGGCAGCACGATCATGCAGGGCTGGAAGCCGGAGTGCGGGTTCCTGCACTACGGCTGGGAGGGTTACAGCGAGGCGATCGTCCTGTACGTGCTGGCCTTGGGTTCGCCCACGCATCCGATCGGCGAAGACTGCTACCAGGCTTGGACCAGCACCTACCAGTGGGAGAACCTCTACGGCCACGAGTTCCTGTATGCCGGGCCGCTGTTCATCCACCAGTTCTCGCATGCGTGGATCGATTTCCGTGGCATCCGCGACCAGTTCATGCGCGGCAAGGGATGCGACTATTTCGAGAACAGCCGCCGCGCGGTGCACGTGCAGCGCGCCTACGCGTGCATCAATCCCCGCGGTCACGCCGGCTATGACGAGGACTGCTGGGGATTGAGCGCCTGCGAGGGACCCAGCGACGAAGTGCAGGAGGCCGACGCGGAGCCGCGCCACCTGTTCGGCTATGCCGCGCGCGGCGTGCCCTACGGGCCCGACGACGGCACGCTGTCGCCGCCGTCGGTGCTGGCCTGCCTGCCGTTCGAGCCCGACCTCGCGCTCGCCGCCCTGCATGCCATGTGCAGGCGCCATCCTGAAATCGTGCACGAACACGGCTTCACCAGCGGCGTCAACGCCGACCTGCGGGACGACGACGGCCGCGCCTGGGTGTCGCCGGGCCTGTTCGGGCTGGACCAGGGGATCATCGTGCTGATGATCGAGAACCACCGCACGGGACTGGTGTGGGAACTCATGCGCGGATGCCGCTGGCTCACCGACGGCCTGCGCCGGGCCGGCTTCGACGGCGGCTGGCTGGATGCCCCCGGACACGATCGGGGGCGCGGCTGATGCATCGTCGCGATCCGGATTCGGGAACGGTCGTCGATCCCGGCGTGCGCGCCGAGCTGCGGGACAACCTGCACCCCGCGCAGTGGCGCAATCCCGAACCTGCGGCCCGTTACGGGCTGGTGGTGATCGGCGCCGGCCCCGCCGGACTGGCCGCGGCGCATGAAGCCGCCGCGGCGGGCGTGCGCGTCGCGCTGGTCGAACGCGACCTGATCGGCGGCGACTGCCTCAACTACGGTTGCGAGCCGTCCAAGGCCCTGCTTCGCAGCGCGCGCGTCTACGCCGAAATGCGCGACGCGCGGCATTATGGGGCCGTCGTCCCGGAACGCATCGACGTGGATTTCCATGCCGCGATGGAGCGCGTGTTGCGGCTGCGCACGCGCCTGGCCAGGCCGATGTCGCCGCGGATGCTGCGTGAGGCGGGCATCGACGTGTTCTTCGGCCATGCGAAGTTCGAAGCGCCCGACCGGCTCCATCTGGACGAGCTGCGGCTGCATTTCGACAAGGCCCTGGTCGCGACCGGCGCCGAGCCCGACGTGCCAGACATCCCCGGCCTCGACGAGGTCGATTACTTCACCAACGAAACCATCTTCGGCATCGGTGCGCTGCCGGAGCGGCTGCTGGTCATCGGCGGCGGCCCGCTCGGCTGCGAGATGGCGCAGGCGTTCCGCCGCTTCGGCAGCCGCGTGGTCATCGTCCAGGACATGCCGTTGTTCCTGCCCCACGAAGAGCGCGACGCGGCGCAGATCCTGTCGGTGGCGTTCGCGCGCGACGGGATCGAGGTGCGTCTGAACACCGAGGTCACGGCGCTCCGCCGGGTCGGCGGCGAGATCCACGCCGACCTGCGCAGCGACGACTATGTGTCGAGCATCGCCACCGACGCGATCCTGGTCGGCACCGGTCGGTTGCCGCGGATCGACGACATGGGACTCGATGCCGCCGGCGTCGAGCACGACCCGGTCCACGGCGTCCGCGTCGACGATTGCCTGCGCACGGCCAACCCGGCGATCTATGCCGCAGGCGACGCGTGCATGGAAGCGCGCTTCACCCACGTGGCGGTGGCCACCGCGCGCATGGCGGTCGCCAACGCGCTCCAGGGCGCGGAACGGAAGGTCAGCGACCTGGTGATCCCCTGGTGCACCTATACTGATCCTGAGATCGCCCATGTCGGCCTGTACGTGCGCGAAGCGATGCGCCGCGGTATCGCGGTTTCCACCAGCACGGTGCCGCTTCACGCGGTGGATCGCGCCGTGCTCGACGGCGACGACGAGGGTTTCATCAAGCTCCATGTTGCCGACGGTTCCGACCGCATCCTGGGCGCAACCATCGTGTCGCGCCGCGCTGGCGAACTGATCGGACAGCTGACCCAGGCGATGGTCAACGGCGTCGGCGTGCGCGGGCTGGCGCGGGTCATCCATCCCTACCCCACCGAGTCCTCGGCCATCGGCGCAGCCGCGCGGGCATGGTGCCAGGCGCATCCGGCGAATCCCTGACGTCACGCCGCGCGCGGCAGCGGCATCGCGCCCGGGCACGGATATCTCCCACCACATCGATTGCAGAAAAAGGAACACACATGGAACTCGGCATGATCGGCTTGGGCAAGATGGGCGCCAACATGGCGCAGCGCCTGGTGCGCGGCGGCCATCGCGTGGTCGGCTTCGACCCGAATCCGGATGCGCGCGCGCGGGTGGAGGCATTCGGCGCGGAATCGGCCACCTCGCTGGAGGACATGGTCGGCAAGCTGCCGGCGCCGCGCGCGGCGTGGATGATGGTGCCGGCCGGCGACATCACCGGCGGAACCGTCGATGCGCTGATGAAGTTGCTTGCTGCCGGCGACACGATCGTCGACGGTGGCAACTCCAACTACAAGAACACGCTCGATCGCGCCAAAGCCGTCGACGAGAAGGGAATGCACTACGTCGACTGTGGCACCAGCGGCGGCGTGTGGGGACTGGCCGAGGGCTACAGCATGATGATCGGCGGACAGAAGGACGCGGTGGAACGGCTGCGGCCGGTGTTCGAGACGCTGGCGCCGGGCAAGGATCAGGGGTGGGGCCACGTCGGGCCGCCGGGTTCGGGACACTTCACCAAGATGATCCACAACGGGATCGAATACGGTCTGATGCAGGCCTATGCCGAGGGCTTTTCGATCCTCGAGCACAAGAAGGAATTCGGCATCGACCTGCACCAGGTCGCCGACATCTGGCGCACCGGCAGCGTGGTGCGCTCCTGGCTGCTGGACCTGACCGCCGACGCGCTCGGCAAGAACCCGACCATGGACGGCATCGCGCCGTTCGTGCCCGACTCGGGCGAAGGCCGCTGGACCGTGACCGAAGCGATCGACCTGAACGTGCCGGCGCCGGTGATCACCCAGTCCCTGATCGCCCGCCTGCGCTCGCGCGACAGCGAATCGTTCGCCGACCGCCTGCTGTCGGCGATGCGCAACGAGTTCGGCGGGCACGCGATGAAGAAGGAATAGCCACCACCGCTCCTCGCAGGAGCAGCTTCAGCCGCGAGTTCTCCCCTGCCGACCCTGCGGCGCCAAGTGGAGTTGGCGCTCATTGCCGCCTCATCCGCGGCAGACCCGCATCCGGTCTGCGCCGGGTCCTCTTCGATCCCGGATCAGGACTTCTTCTTCTTCAGCGCCCCGCCCTTGTGCACGGCGACATGATCGGTTTCGTCGCTTTTGATCTCGTACTGCGGATCATCCTCGCTGCAGTGTCGCGTGTAGCCGTGCCAGTCGAAGTCCCTGACGTGCACCTTGGTGATCCTGCCACTGACGTGGCCGGCCTCGGAATTCCAGCTGACGTGGTCGCCGACCTTGAATGGGTGGGCCATCAGCGTGCCTTCCTTTCCAGCAGCGCTCGGGCGCGGGCGCAGACGTTGTCGACGGTGAAGCCGTAACGTTCCAGCATTTCGCCTCCCGGTGCCGAGGCGCCGAAGCGGTCGACGCCGAGCACGTCGCCGTCGTCGCCGACATAGCGATGCCAGCCCTGCGGGGAGCCTGCCTCCACCGCCAGCCGCGCCCCGACGCCTGGCGGCAATACGGATTCGCGATATTCCGGCGGCTGCCCGTCGAACAGCGACCAGCACGGCATCGATACCGCGCGCGCGGCGATCCCCTCCTGCTGCAGCTTCTCCGCGGCGGCCAAGACCAGCCCGGTTTCCGCGCCGGTGCCGATCAGGATCAGCTCCGGCTCGCCGTCTCCCGCGTCGAGCAGCACATAGGCGCCCTTGCGCAGCCCGTCGGCGGACGCGTACTTGCCGCGGTCGAGCGTCGGCACCTTCTGGCGCGACAGCGCGAACGCCACCGGCCGGTCGGCCGCCTCCAGCGCGACGCGCCAGGCTACGGCCGTCTCGTTGGCATCCGCGGGGCGGATGACCAGCAGGTCGGGCACAGACCGCAGTCCCGCCAGCTGTTCGACCGGCTGGTGCGTCGGCCCGTCCTCGCCCAGCGCGATGCTGTCGTGGGTGAACACGTGCATCACGTGCAGGCGCATCAGCGCGGCCAGGCGCATCGGCGGACGCATGTAGTCGGAGAAGATCAGGAACGTGGCGTCGTAGGGAATCACGCCACCATGGGCAGCCATGCCGTTGCAGATCGCGCCCATCGCGTGTTCGCGCACGCCGAAGTGAAGGTTGCGGCCGGCGTAGCTCCAGCCGCCGCCGGTCGAACCCTGCTGGTCCTCGCCCGGCGTGGCGCGTGGGTCGAAATCGCCCAGGCCCTTCACCGCGGTGAAGGTCGAAGGATCGAGGTCGGCTGAGCCGCCGGTCAGCGCGGGCAGCTTGGGCGCGATCGCCGACAGCACCTTGCCGCCGGCCTCGCGCGTGGCCATGCCCTTCGCGTCGGCGGGAAACACCGGAATGTCCGCGTCCCAGCCGTCGGGCAATCTCGCCTCCTGGCTGGTGCGCAGCTCGCGCGCGGCATCCGGGAACGCCTCGGCGTAGGCGTCCAGACGCCCTTGCCATGCATCCTGTTCGCGCCTGCCGCGATCGAGCGCGGAGCGGAAGTGCGCCATCGCGTCGTCCGGCAGCAGGAACGGCGGCTGCTCCGGCCAGCCCAGGTTGCGCTTGGTGGCGGCGACATTCTCCTCGCCCAGCGGCGAGCCGTGCGCCTTGAAGCTGTCCTGCTCCGGCGAGCCGTAGCCGATGTGGGTGCGTACCAGCACCAGCGACGGCCTCGCGGTCTCGTCGCGCGCCCGCTGCAGGGCCCGTTCGATGGCGGCGACGTCGTTGCCGTCGTCCACGGTTTCCACGTGCCAGTCGTACGCGGCGAAGCGCGCGGCGCGATCCTCGGTAAAGGTGATGTCGGTGCCCGCGGCCAGGGTCACGCTGTTGTCGTCGTAGAGCACGTTGAGCTTGCCGAGCTTCAGGTGTCCCGCGAGCGATGCGGCCTCGGAGGCGACGCCCTCCATCAGGTCGCCGTCGCTGGCGATCACCCAGGTGCGGTGGTCGACGACCACGTGGCCGGGCCGGTTGTAGCGCGCGGCAAGCTGCGCCTCGGCCATCGCCATGCCCACGGCGTTGGCGAACCCCTGTCCGAGCGGTCCGGTGGTGACTTCGACGCCCGGCGTGTGTCCGCGTTCGGGGTGGCCGGGCGCCTTGCTGCCCCACTGGCGGAAGTGCCTGATGTCGTCGAGCGACAGGTCGTAGCCGGTGACGTGCAGCAGGCTGTACAGCAGCGCCGAGCCGTGGCCAGCGGATAGCACGAAGCGGTCGCGGTCCGACCACAGCGGGTCGGCCGGGTTGTGCTTCAGGAACCGCTGCCACAGCACGTACGCCATGGGCGCAGCGCCGAGCGGCAGGCCCGGGTGGCCGCTGTCGGCCTTCTGGACCATGTCGACGGACAGGAAGCGCAGCGTGTCGATGCAGCGCTGGTCGATGGAGGCGGACGCCTGTTGGGGTGCCATGATCGTGCTCCGTTCTGGGAAGCGGGAGCCGTCACGGCTGCGATCGGTTGCAAATCGCGGCCATGGCCGCCCCCACGGGGAATGGTCTGTCTCAGCCGTCGGCGAGCGCCGCGTCGACGATCGCCTGCGCCTCGGCGAGGATCGCCTGCAGGTGGTCGCGGCTTTCGAAGCTTTCGCCATAGATCTTGTAGATGTCCTCGGTGCCCGACGGCCGCGCGGCGAACCAGCCGCTGTCGGCGACCACCTTGATGCCGCCGATCGGCGCGTCGTTGCCCGGCGCCTTGTCCAGCACCCAGGTGATGGCGGCGCCCGCCAACGTGTCGGCCTGCAGCCGTTGCGGCGAGAGTCCGGCCAGCGCCTTCTTCTGCTGCGTGCTGGCCGGCGCCTCGACGCGATCAAAGAACACCTCGCCGAAGGCGTCGCACAGGCCGCGGTAATGCTCCGCCGGATCGTGTCCATGGCGCGCGGTGAGCTCGGCGGCGAACAGCGCCGGCGCCATGCCGTCCTTGTCGGTGGTCCAGACGCTGCCGTCGTGGCGCAGGAAACTCGCGCCCGCGCTTTCCTCGCCGCCCAGGCCGAGCGTGCCGTCGAACAGGCCATCGGCGAACCACTTGAAGCCCACCGGCGTCTCGTACAGCTGGCGATCGAGCCGCGCGGCAACGCGGTCGATCATGCTGCTGCTGACCACGGTCTTGCCCACGGCGGCCTGCGCGCCCCACTGCGGGCGGTTGCGGAACAGGTCGTCGACCATCGCCGCCATGTAGTGGTTCGAAGGCAGCAGGCCCGCCTTGGTCACGATGCCGTGGCGGTCGTGGTCGGTATCGCAGGCGAAGGCGACGTCGAAACGGTCCTTCATCCCGATCAGCCGCTGCATCGCGTACGACGAGGACGGGTCCATGCGGATCTGCCCGTCCCAGTCCAGGGTCATGAACGAGAAGGTCGGATCAACCTGCTCGCTGACGACGTCCAGCGCCAGGCCATAGCGCTCGGCGATGCGCGCCCAGTAGTGCACGCCCGCGCCCCCCAGCGGATCCACGCCCATGCGGATGCCGGAGCCGCGGATCAGGTCGAAGTCGAGGACATTGCCGAGGTCTTCGATGTAATGGCCGAGGAAATCATGCTCGCGCGTGGTCGCGGCACTGCGCGCCCGCGCAACGGCCACGCGGGCCACGCCCCGGAGACCGGCTTCGAGCAGCGCGTTGGCGCGTTCCTGCACCTGCCGGGTGATCGCGGTGTCGGCCGGGCCGCCGTTGGCCGGGTTGTACTTGAAGCCGCCGTCGCCGGGCGGGTTGTGCGAAGGCGTGACGACGATGCCGTCGGCCAGCGCCGAGGTGCGGCCGCGGTTGTGAACCAGGATCGCGTGGGATATGGCCGGCGTCGGCGTGTACTCGTCGCCCTGCGCGACCCGCACCTCCACGCCGTTGGCGGCGAGCACTTCAAGCGCGCTGTCCCGGGCGGGCCCGGACAGCGCGTGGGTGTCGATGCCCAGGAACAGCGGGCCGTCGATCCCCTGGGCCTTGCGGTATTCGCAGATGGCCTGGGTGATGGCCAGCACGTGCCACTCGTTGAAGCTGCCGTCGAGGGACGTGCCGCGATGGCCGGAGGTGCCGAACGCGACGCGCTGCGCTGCATGCGAAGGATCGGGCCGCACGTCGAAGTACGCGGCAAGCAGCCGGTCGATATCGACCAGCGGCGCTTCCCGCGCGGGCTTGCCGGCCAGCGGGCTGGTGTGGGTGCCCATCAGTGCGCGCCCCGCTGATCGCGGTAGCGCTCGATCAGTGCGTTGGTGGAACTGTCGTGCCGCAGTCGCGGCGAGTCCACGGCCGCCAGTTCGCTCGCGGTCCGCTTCGCCAGCACCTTGCCCAGCTCAACGCCCCACTGGTCGAACGAGTCGATATCCCAGATCACGCCCTGCACGAACACGCTGTGCTCGTACAGCGCGACCAGCGCGCCGAGCGCATGCGGGGTCAGCTTCCGCGCCAGAATCGTGCTGCTCGGGCGGTTGCCCTCGAACGTCTTGTGCGCCACCAGCGCCTCGGCCGCGCCTCCGGAGCGAACCTCGTCCGCCGTCTTGCCGAACGCCAGCGCCTCGCCCTGCGCGAACAGGTTGGCCATCAGCAGGTCGTGCTGCTCGCGCAGCGGGCTGAGCGGCTCGCAGAAGCCGATGAAGTCGCAGGGCACCAGCCGCGTGCCCTGGTGGATCAGCTGGTAGAACGAATGCTGGCCGTTGGTACCCGGTTCGCCCCAGTACACGGGGCCGGTCTGGTAGTCGACGCGGCGACCGTCGAGCGTGACCGATTTGCCGTTGCTTTCCATCGTCAACTGCTGCAAATAGGCGGGGAATCGCTTGAGGTACTGCGCGTAGGGCAGCACGGCCACGGTGTCGGCGCCGAGGAAGTCGTTGTTCCAGATCCCGATCAGCGCCATCAGCACCGGCAGGTTGCGCTCGGCCGGGGCATCGCGGAAATGCACGTCCATGGCATGGAAGCCGGCGAGCATGTCGCGGAAGTTGTCCGGGCCGATCGCGATCATGGTCGACAGGCCAATCGCCGAGTCCATCGAGTAGCGGCCGCCGACCCAGTCCCAGAAGCCGAACATGTTCTCGGTGTCGATGCCGAAATCGCGCACGCCGTCGGTGTTCGTCGACACGGCGACGAAGTGCTTCGCCACCGCCCCGTCATCGCCGGCATCGTCGTCGCCGGCCAGGCTTTCCAGGCACCAGCGCCGCGCCGCGTGTGCGTTGGCCAGCGTTTCCAGCGTGGTGAAGGTCTTGGAGCAGACGATGAACAGCGTTTCGGCCGGATCCAGGCCGCGCACGGCCTCGCTGAAATCGGTGCCGTCGACGTTGGACACGAACGCGAAATGCATGCCGCGGTCGCTGAAATCGCGCAGCGCCTCGTAGGCCATCACCGGGCCCAAATCCGAGCCGCCGATGCCGATGCTGACCACGTTGCGGATCCGCTTCCCGGTGTGCCCGGTCCACGCGCCGCTGCGGATGCGTTCGGAGAACGCCGCCATGCGATCGAGCACTTCGTGCACCTGCGCGACCACGTCGACGCCATCGACTTCCAGCCGCTCGCCTTTTGGCATCCGCAAGGCCACGTGCAGCACCGACCGGTCCTCGGTGCGGTTGATGCGCTCGCCGGAGAACATCGCCGCGGTCCGCCCGTGCACGTCGCAGGACGCGGCCAGCTCGTGCAGCAGGCGCAGGGTCTGGTCGTCGACGCGCTGTTTCGAGTAGTCCAGGTGCAGCCCGGCGCCCTCGGCGCAGAGCCGCCGGCCGCGCTCGGGATCGGCTGCGAACAGCTCGCGCAGGTGGGTCTGCGCGAACTGCGTCGCGTGCGCGGCCAGGGCCGCCCATTGCGGGCGCTGCGTCAGCGACACAAGGTCTTCCGTGCCAGGCTTGTCCATGGCGACCTGCTCAGCGACCGCCGGCCAGCGACTGCGCCTTGTCGGCGATGCGCTGCATCAGCTGGTGCCACGACTTGACGAACGAGTCCGCGCCTTCGCGCTGCAGCCGGGCGGCGAGCGCGTCGATGTCCACCCCTGCCGCGGCGATCCTGTCCAGCGTGGCCGCGGAGTCGCCACCGGCCTCGTCCATCGCCCCGCGCAGTTCGCCGTGGTCGGCGAAAGCGCGCAGGGTCTTCTCCGGCATGGTGTTGATGGTGTCGGGCGCGGCGAGCGCTTCGATGTAGAGCGTGTCGGGCGCCTTCGGATCCTTGGTGCCGGTGCTTGCCCACAGCAGGCGCTGCGGGCGCGCGCCCGCCGCGGCGAGCTTCTTCCAGCGCTCCGAGCCGAGCAGCTCGCGGTACGCGCGATAGGCCTGCTGCCCGACCGCGATGCCGAGCCGGTTGTGCAGTTCTTCGGGCAGCTGCTGCGCGCTGGCCTTGTCCCAGCGGCTGACGAACAGCGAGGCGACCGAGCCGACCACCGGGTCCAGGCCGGCCTCGATCCGGCGCTCGATCCCGCGCAGGTAGGCCTCGGCGGCGGCGAGGTACTGCTGCGTCGAGAACAGCAGCGTGACGTTGATCGGCACGCCGGCAAAGATCGATTCCTCGATCGCGCGGACGCCTTCGGGCGTGCCGGGGATCTTGACGAACAGGTTGTCGCGCCCGGCCTGCGCCTGGATGCGCTTGGCCGCCTCGATGCTGCCGTCGGTGTCGGCGGCCAGCAGCGGCGAGAGTTCCATCGATACCCAGCCGTCCACGCCGCCGGTGGCGTCGTACACCGGCCGGAACAGGTCGGCCGCGCGGCGCAGGTCCTCCAGCGCCAGCTCCACGAACAGCTCCGCGTCGCGCTTGCCGGCCGCCGCCTTCTCGCCGATGCCGGCGTCGTAGGCGTCGCTGCCGCCGATCGCTTCGTCGAAGATCGTGGGGTTGGACGTCAGCCCGGTGATGCCGTACTGGGCGATGTAGCGCTGCAGCGTGCCGTCGTCGAGGATTTCGCGGGTGATGTTGTCCAGCCACAGGCTCTGGCCGAGGTCGCGTAGCGATTGCAGGTGGGTCATGTCGGTTCCTGTCATTGCGAAATGGATTCTGGCGCGTCGACGGCGGCCTGGGAGCACGCGCGCGGGCCGAACTGTTGCAGGTCGAACGTGGCCAGTTCGCCGATGTCGTCGATGACCATGTCCGGAGCAGGTGCGATCTGCTGGGCCGCGGCCTCGTCGGCGTAGTGTCCCTGGCGCACGAAGACGGTGGTCAGGCGCGCGCCCATCGTCGCCTTCATCGCCGCCAGCAGCGTCGGCTTGTCGTCGACCATCACGTAGTGCCGCGCCGGATAGCGCTGCTGCACCGCTTCGAGCATGTGCTGCTTGTGCAGGTAGATCAGCACCCTGCCCCGCAACGCCTCCCACAGGCCGGAGCGCTGCACCTTGCGCGGCTGGAACACCACGTCGCCGTCGGACAGGATCACCGGCGTGCCGAGTTCGTGCAGCCGTTCGACGGTTTCCAGCGCGCCGGGGTACACGCGTTCGGCGAACGGGTAGTCGAGCATGTAGCCGGACATGCGCAGCAGGTCCGGATCGTCCTCGCGCCCCTCGCGGAAGACCTGCAGCGCGGCGAGGTAGTCGGCGTAGCCGAGCCTGTCGCGTTCGCTTTCGTACAGCGCCCAATAGGCCGCGCGCCCTTCGGGGCCGAAGTCGTGCTGGATGCGCGCGTCGAGGTCGGACTTGAAGCGGTCGTTGTCGAGCAGGGTGTTGTCGACATCGAGCAGGAACACGACGTCCGCGGCCGCCACGTCCTCGCTCCCCGCGTCCGGGGACACTGCGCGGTCGATGGGCGCGCGGCCTAGCATGGCGCGCTCGTCTCGGGCCGCGGATCGTGCCAGCCTTCCTCGCCCCGGACAATGGAAGCTGCGGATGCGGGTCCCCAGGTGCCGGGCTCGTAGGCTTCGGCGGCACGATGGTCTTTCAGCACCGGATCGACCACGCGCCAGGCCGCTTCCACCGCCGCGTCGCTGGTGAACAGGGCGGTGTCGCCGCGGATGGCGTCGCCGAGCAGACGTTCGTAGGGTGATTTCTCGTCGACGTGCTGGTGGCGCGCGGTCAGTTCCACGTTCTCGCCGCGCATCGCATCGCCCGCGCGTTTGACCCGCACGCCGGTGGCGATCACCACCTCCGGGCTCAGGCGCAGGCGGAAATAGTTCGAATGTACGGGCAGGATCTCGTCGAAGATCGCCATCGGCGGACACTTGAGATCGACGACCACCTGGGTGGAGGTGATCGGCAGGTTCTTGCCGGCGCGGATGTAGAACGGCACGCCGGCCCAGCGCCAGGTGTCGATGTGCAGCCGCAGCGCGGCGAAGGTTTCGACGTCCGAATCGCCGGCAACGCCCGGCTCGTCGCGGTAGCCGCGGAACTGGCCGCGCACCAGTTCGCCGGCCTGCAGCGGGCGCATCGCGCGGAACAGCCGCAGTTTTTCCATGTGGATCGACGCCGGGTCGCTGCCGATTGGCGCGTTCATCGCCAGCAGCGCGACCACCTGCAGCAGGTGGTTCTGGACCACGTCGCGGACTGCCCCGACGCCGTCGTAGAAGCCGCCGCGGCCCTGCACGCCGAAATCCTCGGCCATCGTGATCTGCACGCTGTCGACGTAATCGCGGTTCCACAGCGGCTCGAGGAAGGCATTGGCGAAGCGGAAGTACAGCAGGTTCTGCACCGCCTCCTTGCCCAGGTAATGGTCGATGCGGAAGATCGACGCTTCGTCGAATACCTGGTGCAGGGTGGCGTTGAGCGCGCGGGCCGACGCCAGGTCGCGGCCGAACGGCTTTTCGACCACCACGCGCGCGCCATTCGCGCAACCGCTCGCGTCGAGCGCCTGGACCACGGTCGCGAACAGGCCCGGCGGGATCGCGAGGTAGTGCAGCGGCCGCTGCGCATCGCCCAAGGTCTCGCGCAGGCGATCGAAGGTGCCGGCGTCGTTGTAGTCGCCCTCGATGTAGCGCAGCTGCTTCGACAGCCGGGCAAAGGCGTCTTCATCGATGCCGCCGTTGTGCTCGAGGCTGTCGCGGGCGCGCTCGCGGAACTGTTCGACGGTCCAGCCCGCGCGGGCCACGCCGATCACCGGCATGTCGAGGTCGCCGCGGGCGACCATGGCCTGCAGCGCGGGAAAGATCTTCTTGTAGGCGAGGTCGCCGGTGGCGCCAAAGAATACGAATGCGTCGGAAGCGGAAGTCAAGCGGGTTCCAGTCCAGGGTGATGTAGCCCATGCTAGCGGCGACCGGGTTAATAGCGGGTCATCGCAGGCGCGGCGAGGCTTCAATTGTGAGACTCGGGGGCTGGCTCTGCTGTGGCCCTCCCCCTGCGACGGCAGGGGGATGCTGGGAGGGCTGTCCACGGTTGCGATTGATCCTGGAGACACCCCTCCCCAGGTCTCCCCTGCCGTCGCAGGGGGAGGGAGTAGGCCTCGCGGCTGAAGCCGCTCCCACGGGCCTGCCCCATGGCGCGGGCGGAGCGATTGATTTGAATCAAGTCGACATCTGTCCGGGTTCTGGGACAATGCGCGGGCTGAAACAAAGGTATTTTTATGAGCACTGAAGCGATGCAGCCCGCGCCGGGAGGCGCGCCGGCCCAGATTCTGCGTGCCGAGCCCCCGGGTGGCACCTACAGCGACAAGGTCGTGCGCCAGTTCGTCGCCGCGACGATCCTGTGGGGCATCGTCGGCATGGCCGTGGGCGTGCTGATCTCGGCGCAGCTGTACTGGCCGGCCCTGAACTTCGACATCCCGTGGCTGAGCTACGGCCGCCTGCGTCCGCTGCACACCAACGCGGTGATCTTCGCCTTCGGCGGCTCGGTGCTGTTCGCCACCTCGCTGTACGTGGTCCAGCGCACCTGCCACGTGCGGCTGATCTCCGACAAGCTGGCGGCGTTCGTGTTCTGGGGCTGGCAAACGGTCATCGTGGCCGCGGCGATCACCTTGCCGCTGGGCATGACCCAGGGCAAGGAATACGCCGAGCTGGAATGGCCGATCGACATCCTGATCGCGATCGTCTGGATCGCCTACGGCGTGCTGTTCTTCGGCACGATCGCCAAGCGCCGGGTCAAGCACATCTACGTGGCGAACTGGTTCTACGGCGCCTACATCATTGCCGTCGGCATGCTGCACATCGTCAACAACCTGGCGCTTCCGGCCAGCCTGACCAAGTCGTACCCGATCTACAGCGGCGCGGTCGATGCGATGGCGCAGTGGTGGTACGGCCACAACGCGGTGGCGTTCCTGCTGACCACCGGCTACCTCGCGATGATGTATTACTTCGTGCCCAAGCAGGCCGGGCGGCCGATCTATTCATACCGCCTGTCGATCGTGCACTTCTGGGCGCTGATCTCGGTCTACATGTGGGCCGGTCCGCACCACCTGCACTACACCGCGCTGCCGGACTGGGCGCAGTCGGTGGGCATGGTGTTCTCGCTGATCCTGCTGGCGCCGAGCTGGGGCGGCGCGATGAACGGCATCCTCACGCTGTCGGGCGTCTGGTACAAGCTGCGCACCGATCCGATCCTGAAGTTCCTGATCGTCGCGATCAGCTTCTACATGATCGCCACCTTCGAGGGCCCAATGCTCTCGATCAAGACGGTCAACTCGCTGTCGCACTACACCGACTGGACCGTGGGCCACGTCCACGCCGGCACCCTGGGCTGGGTGGCGATGATCTCGATCGGCTCGGTCTACTCGCTGCTGCCGCGCCTGCAGGGCCTGAAGGAGATGTACTCGATCAAGTGGATCGACGCGCACTTCTGGATGCACACCCTGGGCGTGGTGTTCTACATCGCCTCGATGTGGATCGCCGGCGTGACCCAGGGCCTGATGTGGCGCGCGACCAACCCCGACGGCACGCTGACCTACAGCTTCGTCGAGTCGCTCAACGCCACCTACCCCTACTACCTGGGACGCCTGTTCGGCGGGCTGCTGGTGCTGGCCGGCATGTGCCTGATGGCGTGGAACATGTACAAGACCGTGCAGCTGGCCAGGGCGCCGGCGCCGAACCCGGTGCTGCCGCCCGACGCGGCCGAAGCGCGGGCCTGAGGACAATCCGATGAGCAACCACGGACACGAGAAAGTCGAAAAGAACATCGGCCTGATGGCGGTGCTGATCACGGTGGCGCTGTCGCTCGGCGGCCTGGCGGAGATCGTGCCGCTGATGTACCAGGCCGAGGCGATCAAGCCCCTGCCGGGCGTCGAGCCCTACCCCGCCCTGCAGCTCGCCGGCCGCGACGTGTATGTGCGCGAAGGCTGCTACAACTGCCACTCGCAGATGATCCGCACGCTGCGCTTCGAGACCGAGCGCTATGGCCACTACTCGCTGGCCGGGGAGTCGGTTTACGACCGGCCATTCCAGTGGGGTTCCAAGCGCACCGGGCCGGACCTGGCGCGCGTCGGCGGCCGCTATTCGGACGACTGGCACCGCGTGCACCTGATCAACCCGCGCGACGTGGTGCCCGAGTCCAACATGCCGTCGTTCCCGTGGCTGGCGAAGAACACCCTCGACGGTGCCGAGGTCACCGCGCACATGCGCGCGTTGCAGCGCCTGGGCGACCCGTACACCGACGCACAGGTGGCCGCCGCGGCCGCCGATGTCGCCGACAAGACCGAACTCGATGCCGTGGTCGCCTACCTGCAGGCGCTCGGCAAACACGCGCCGCGGGGGGAGTGAACCATGCTGTCCGGAATCGTGACTTCGCTCCTGCTGCTGCTGTTCCTGCTGGGCTGGGGCTGGGCGTGGAGCCCGCGCCGCAAGGCGGACTTCGACGCCGCCGCCCGGCTGGCCATCGATGAAGACGTCCGGGAGGATCGCCCGTGAGCGCCGGCTGGTCGTGGTACGTCATCGCGCTGGTGGCGCTGAACCTGCTGGGCTGCGTGTGGCTGCTGTGGTGGACGTCCAAGCGCCGCCCCGGCGACCCGAAGCCGGAGGACACCAGCCACTTCTGGGACGGCGACATCACCGAATACAACAAGCCGATGCCGCGCTGGTGGATCAACGGCTTCTTCCTGCTGCTCGCGTTCTCGGTGGTCTACATCTTCTGGTATGGCGGTCTCGGCGGCTACGACGGCTACGGCAAGTGGAGCTCGGCCGGCGAGCACGCACTGGCCAAGGCGGCCGATGACGCGCGCCTGGATGAAACCTTCGCGCCCTACAAGGGCCAGCCGATCGACGCCATCGCGCAGGACCCGGCTGCGGTCAAGCTCGGCCAGGCGATCTTCAACAACAACTGCGCGACCTGCCATGGCTCGTCGGCCCAGGGCGCGATCGGCTTCCCCAACCTGCGCGACGACATCTGGCACTGGGGCGGTTCGCCCGAGCAGATCCTCACCACGGTGCTCGATGGCCGCGAGGGCGTCATGCCCGAATGGGGCACGGTGCTCACCGGCATGGGCGGCGACAGCGCGGTGGTGTCGGTGGTGAGCTACGTGCGTTCGCTGTCGGATCCCGAACGCAGCCAGGACTACCTGGCGGTCCAGGGCCAGCGCCTGTACACGGGCGTGTGCGTCGCCTGCCACGGCGTCGAGGGCAAGGGCAACCAGGCGCTGGGCGCGCCGGACCTGACCGACGACTACTGGCTGTACGGCGACAGCACCGCGCAGATCGGCGAATCTATCGCCCGTGGCCGCCACGGCGTGATGCCGGCCTGGCGTGACATGCTGGGCGAAACCCGGTCGCGGCTGGCGGCAGCCTATGTATGGTCGCTGTCGCATCCCGCCGGCAGCGCGACAGCCCCGCCTGCCGCGAAGGAGACAGGCCGCCAGTGACCGATTTCACCGAGCCGAAGTTCGACCACCCGCCCCGCCCGATGGCGCAGCGGGTCGGCGCGATCCTGTGGCCCAGCTTTTTTTCCGCGGGCGTGGCGACGATGGTGTTCTTCGCCTTCGTCGACCCGCTCGCGCTGCGCGACATGACCTTTCCGACGATGCCGATGACCCGCGGGGTCGGCTACAGCATCGGCTTCTTCATGTTCTGGATCGCGACCGCTTCGGCGAGCCTGTTCACCTGGATCCTGCTGCGGCCGGCCAGCCGCTTCAACCGGCCCATCCCGCACAAGTGATGCCCGCACAAGTGATGTCGCACGTGATCTGCATGAACGAGTTGGGGTGATGAGCAAGAGAATCGAACTGGACCTGCTCGACGAAGGCGGGTCGGCGTACGCCAGCGAGCGCAAGGTCTATCCGCGCGACGTGGCCGGCACGCTCAACCGCCTGCGCGTGGCCGCGGTGTTCTGGCTGCTGGGGATGTATTACGTGTTCCCGTGGCTGCGCTGGGATGGCCATCAGGCAGTGCTGTTCGACCTGCCGGCGCGCAAGTTCCACGTCTTCGCGCTGACCTTCTGGCCGCAGGATTTCACCTTCCTGGCGATGCTGCTGATCATCCTGGCGCTGGTGCTGTTCTTCGCCACCGCCCTGCTCGGCCGCGTCTGGTGCGGCTACGCCTGCCCGCAGACGGTGTGGACCGAGGTGTTCCTGTGGATGGAGCGCTGGACCGAGGGCGATCGCGCCAGGCGGATGAAGCTCGACGCGGGCCCGTGGACGCGCGAGAAGTTGATGCGCAAGGGCGCCAAGCACACTTTGTGGCTGGTGTTCGCGCTGTGGACCGGTTTCACCTTCGTCGGCTTCTTCACCCCCATCACCAGCCTCGGCGCCCGGCTGTGGCCGTTCGACTGGAACGGCTGGGAAATCTTCTGGGTGCTGTTCTACGCGCTGGCCACCTGGGGCAACGCCGGCTTCCTGCGGGAGCAGGTGTGTAAGTACATGTGCCCCTACGCGCGCTTCCAGGGCGCGATGTTCGACCGCGACACCCTGATCATCGCCTACGATCCGATGCGCGGCGAACCGCGCGGACCGCGCAAGCGCACGCTCAGGGACGTGTTCGCGCGCGGCCGCGGACTGCTCGACGTGGCTACCGCCTACGACTACGTCTTCCGTGCGGCGCGGCACCCCAGCGCGGCCGACAACCGGCTGCAGGCGGCGGGCACGATCATGCTCGGCGAGGCGAACGCCGAGGCCAAGCCGTTGCCGAAGTTCGTGCCAGAGGAACTGGGCGACTGCATCGACTGCACGATCTGCGTGCAGGTCTGCCCCACGGGCATCGACATCCGCAATGGCCTGCAGTACGAGTGCATCGCCTGTGGCGCCTGCGTCGACGCCTGCAACGACGTCATGGACAAGATGGGCTACGCGCGCGGGCTGATCCGATACACCACGCAGAACGCCATCGACGGCGGGCAGACCCGCGTCGCGCGCCCGCGCATCCTGGTCTACACCGTGCTGCTGGTGGCGCTGGTGGGCGCCTGGGCCTGGGGCGTGACCACCCGCAGCAGCCTGATCGTCGACGTGCTGCGCGACCGCAACGCGCTCTACCGCAGCGCCGCCGACGGCAGCATCGAGAACGGCTACACGCTCAAGCTGGTGAACAAGGCCGGCGAGGCGCGCGCGTTCCGCGTGGAAGTGGCGTCGAAGACGCCCGGCGTCGCGCTGCGCCAGCTGGACCAGCCGATCCGCGCCGAAGCCGAGGAAGTGCTGTCGCTGCCGCTGGTGCTCACCGCGCCCGCGTCGGTCAAGGGACGACAGGACGTGGTCTTCACCGTGCGCAGCGAAGATGGTTCGGCCAGCGAAACCGTCGACAGCACCTTCTTCGGGCCACTGTGATGAACGACCAGCAGCGCCATCCCCTGCGCGAGCCGATGGTCTGGGTCGTGATCGCCCTGCCGCTTGCGGCGGTGATCGCGAGCATCTGGCTGGTGGTACTGTCGTCGCGCGGCGGCAGCATCGACTCGGTCGCCGACAAGGTGCAGCGCACCGGCCAGATCCAGGTCACGGACCTGGGCCCCGACGAACGCGCCGCCCAGCTCAAGCTCGGCGCTGTGCTGCAGTCGGAGGAAGGCATGCTGCGCGTGTTCCCGGTCGGCGATGGATTCCAGCGCGACCAGCCGCTGCGGCTGACGCTGCTCCATCCCTACAGCGAGGACGCCGATCGGATCCTCGAACTGCAGCCCGACAAGCTGGGCTGGCACGCGGCGCACGCGCTCGAAGCCGGCCACGACTGGAACCTGCAGCTCGGCGACGCGGCAGGCAGCTGGCGCCTGCGCGGGCGCCTGCCCCGCGAGCAGCATGCCGCACACCTGGGGCCCGCGCTGGAAAAGCAGTGAACGCGCAGTCCGACGACGCCTGCTTCCACTGTGGCGAACCGCTCCCGCTGCGCCCCGCCATCGCCACCATCGACGCAGCGCCGCAGGCGTTCTGCTGCGACGGCTGCGCGGGCGCGGCGCAGTGGATCCGTGATGCCGACCTGGGCGATTACTACACGCTGCGCAGCGCGCCGGCCGGACAGGTTGGCGTCGAGCCGGTGGACTTCTCGACCTGGGACCGCGACGACCTGCTGCACGAGTACGTGCGCGCGGTCGAAGGCGGGCGCGAGGTCACCGTGCTCACCGACGGCATGCGCTGCGCCGCGTGCGCGTGGCTGATCGACCGCGCCCTGCGTCGCGAAGCAGGCGTGCTGGACACCAGCGCCAACGCGATCACCGGCCGCATCCGCATCGCCTGGAATCCTGCGCAGGTGGCGTTGTCGACGCTGCTGCAGCGTGTCGCCGCGCTCGGCTACCGGCCGTACCTGAGCGGCGGCGAGGCGCGCGAGCAGGCGCGCCGCGCCGAACGCAACCGCAGGCTGCTGCGGCTGGGGCTTGCCGGGCTCGGGACCATGCAGGCGATGATGTTCGCCGAGGCGCTGTACCTGGATTTCAACAACGAGATGCCGATCGCCACCCGCGACTTCTTCCGCTGGGTGACGCTGCTGGTGTCCACGCCGGTGGTGTTCTGGGCCGGCTGGCCGTTCATCGCCGGCATGCTGCGCGAACTGCGCGGCCGGCGGCTGGGCATGGATACGCTGGTCGCCAGCGCCACCCTGCTCGCTTGGGGCGCGAGCTTCATCGAGACCCTGCGCGGCGGCACGCACGTGTGGTTCGACGCCGCGGTGATGTTCGTGTTCTTCCTGCTCGCGGCGCGGATGCTGGAGCAGCGCGCCCGCAACATCGCCAGCGCGCAGGTCGACGCGCTGGCGCGGGCACGGCCGGTGATCGCCATGCGCGAACTGGCCGACGGCAGCCGCGAGGCGGTGCCGGTAGCGGCGCTGCGCGTCGGCGACGTGGTCCGGGTCGCCGCGGGCGACGCCCTGCCCGCCGACGGCCGCCTGCTCGATGATGAAGCCTGCTTCGAGGAGGCGCTGCTCACCGGTGAATCCACGCCCGTGCGCAAGCGCGCCGGCGCCGACGTGTATGCCGGCACGGTCTGTCGCGAGCATCCGGCGCGGGTGCACGTGCGCGGGGTCGGCGCCGACACGCGGCTGTCGCAGCTGGCCCGGCTGGTTGAACACGCCCAGGAGCACCGGCCGCCGCTGGCGCGCCTGGCCGACCGTATCGCGGGCTGGTTCGTGCTGGCGCTGCTGCTGGCGGCGCTGCTGGTCTGGCTCGGCTGGCGTTTGCACGATCCGTCGCGCGCGCTCGAGGTGACGCTGGCGCTGCTGGTGATCAGCTGTCCCTGCGCGCTGTCGATGTCGATCCCGGCCGCACTGGCGGTGGCCCACGGCGCGCTGGCACGGATCGGCGTGCTGGCGTTGCGGCCGGACGCGCTGGAAACCCTGGCCGATGTCACCGACGTGGTATTCGACAAGACCGGCACCCTCAGCGACGGGCGCCCGCGCCGCGCGACCTTGGCCACGCTCGACGGATTCGACCCCCAGGCGGCGCTGCGCATCGCCGCGGCGCTGGAGCGCGACAGCGGCCACCCGCTGGCGCACGCGTTCGCCGATATCGAAGGCGCGCCGCAGGCCAGCGGCGTACGCGCGGTGCCCGGCGCCGGCATCGAAGGCCTCGTCGAAGGCGTTGCCTGGCGCCTCGGGCATGCCGGATTCGCGCGCGGTGGCGACGATGACGGCGACCTGTGGCTCGGCGACGGCCAGCGCGGCGTGGCGCGTTTCGGCGTGCACGAGGCAGCCCGGCCAGAAGCCGGCGAGGCGATCGCGGCGCTGCGTGGACTGGGGCTTCGCATCCACCTGTCGAGCGGCGACTCGGCGGACGCGGTGGCGCGCTTCGGCCGGGCACTGGGCATCACCGACGTGCATGCACGCCAGGCACCGGAACAGAAGCTGGCGTTCGTCCGCGCGCTGCAGGCCCAAGGCCGTCGCGTGGCGATGGTCGGCGACGGGCTCAACGACGCGCCGGTGCTCGCCGGCGCCGACGTGTCGCTCGCCGTCGCGGACGGCGCGGCCTTGGCGCAGCGCGCCGCCGACCTCGTGGTCACGCACCCATCGCTGATGCGGGTTGCCGAATCGGCTGCGTTGGCGCGACGCACGCGCCGCATCATCCGCCAGAATCTGGCGTGGGCGCTGGGCTACAACCTGCTGGCGCTGCCGCTGGCGGCCGCGGGCCTCGTGACGCCCTGGCTGGCCGCGCTCGGCATGGCGGCGTCCTCGCTGACGGTGACGATCAATGCGTTGCGGCTTGCGCCACGGCAGCGACGGCCGGCTGCGCCGGCAGCTGCGATGATCCCGGCTGTTCCTTCCGCGGCGGACTGACCGATGGCCATCCTGCTGTTCCTGATTCCCATCAGCCTGCTGCTGCTCGGCGTGGCGGTGTGGGCATTCGTGTGGTCGGTGCGCGGCGGGCAGTACGACGATCTCGACACCGCCGCGCTCGACATCCTGCGCGACGATCCGCCGCCGCCCGCCCCGGCGCAGGACCAGCGGAAAGCCCCGGAACAAGCCCCCGGGCCGAACGATGCCGATTGACTGGCCCGTGCTGCTCGCAGCGCTGCTCAGCGGCCTGACCGGCGGCCTGCACTGCGCGGCGATGTGTGGCGGCATCGCGACCTCGTTTCCGTCGATGGGACCGCGTGGCGACCTGCGCTACGTGGTCGAACCCAACCTGGGTCGCGTGCTCGGCTACGTCATCGCCGGCGCGGTGGCTGGCGGCATCGGCGGCGGCATCGTCGCGCTGGCGCGGTCGCCCTGGCTGTCCGTGGGCCTGCGCGTCGCGGTCGGCCTGGTGCTTGTCGTCGCCGCACTTCGCCTGCTCGACACGCGCGGGCGCCTGGCGTTCCTCGGCGGCAAGGGCGCGATGTGGCGCTGGCTGAGGCCGCTGCAGGTCGGACTGCTGCCCGCCAACAGTCACGCAAAACGGATCGCGCTCGGCGTGCTGTGGGGCTGGCTGCCGTGCGGGCTGAGCACCACCGTGCTGGCCGCCGCCTGGCTGCAGGCCGATGCGCGCAACGGCGCACTGACGATGGCGGCGTTCGGCCTCGGCACGCTGCCGGTGATGCTGCCGCTGACGTGGTCTGGCGTGCGCATGAAGCTGTGGCTGCAGCAAGGCCCCTGGCGGATCGCCGCCGCGCTGTTGATCCTCGCCGCCGGGCTGCTGACGATCGCAGCGCCCTGGCTGATGCACGTGCCTGCGCTGCACGACGCGCTGGCGGCGCTGGGCTGCACGCCGGCGCCGCGCTGAGCGCCGGCGTCAGGCCTGGCGCCGCTGCTCCTGCGGCGGTTCGCCGCCATGGGCCAGCCGGAGCAGTTCGGCCGGGTCGAGCACTTCCACCTGGCGGCCGGACACCGCGATCACCCGGTCGTCCTGCAGCCGGGTGAAGCCGCGGCTGACGGTTTCGATCGCAAGGCCCAGATAGCTGGCGATGTCCTCCCGGCTCATCGCCAGCCGAAACTGCAGCGACGACTGGCCAATGTGTGTCAGACGCTCGCCCAGGCCGTGCAGAAACAGCGCGATGCGCTCGTTGGCGTGCCGTCGCGCCAGCATCTCGGCGTGGTCCTGGTCGCGGGCGATGCTCTGTCCGATCACGCGCATGAGTTGCCGTTGCAGACCGGGCAGCTGCGCGGCGACCGCGGCGAGATCGTCGACCGGCACCTCGCAGACCTCTGCGGGATCCAGCGCGACCGCTTCGCAGCGGTGCTCGCCTCCGGCCAGGGCGTCCAGCCCCATCAACTCGCCCGGCAGGTGGAACCCGATCACGCGCTCGTCGCCCGCCTCGCTGAGGCTGACGGTCTTGAATGCCCCGTTGCGCGCGACGTAGATCGACGACAGCGCGTCGCCGTGGTGGAACAGCCGCTCGTCGCGCCGCAGCGGACGCTTGCGTCGCACCACCTCGTCCAGGCGCGCAAGGTCGGCCATGCCGATGTCCGCGGGCAGGCACAGCTGGCGCAGGGAGCAGTGGCCGCAGCTGCGGCGCAGGCTGGCGAGGTCGATGGGCGTCGGGTCGGCCATGGCCCATTCTAGCCTTGCGCCCGTGAACCCTCGTCGGGGCCGCCTTGGCCGCGGCATCGCGGCCAGGCGCCCGCTGCGCTCCCCGAAGCGGTCAGGCAGCCGCTGCGCGCAGGGCACGCAGCGTGGCCAGGCCCAGCACCGTCATCGAGAACGAGCCCAGCACGTGCAGCGCCACCGTCGTCCCCGCCCACGCGTATTGCTGGCGCAGCAGCATCTGCACGGTTTCGGCCGAGAACGAGGAGAACGTGGTCAGTCCACCCAGCAGCCCGGTCATGACGAACAGCCGCCATTCCGGCGACAGCCCGGGCGCCTGCGCGAACCAGCCCAGCGCCAGCCCCACGCCGTAGCCGCCGACCAGGTTGGCCGCCAGCGTGCCCAGCGGCAGCATCGCGTGGTGCGGGTTGAGCCAGAGCCCGAGGCCCCAGCGCAGCCACGCGCCGATCGCGGCACCGCCTCCGATTGCGAGCAGGGAAGGCAGCATGCGTGTCTCCGGAGACGAAAGGGAAGTCGACGATCGGCCAAGGTCCCGCAGGACTCCTGGGTCAACGCAAATCGCAGCCGTTCGCGCAAAAGACAATTTCCGCTTCCGCACGGAACGGGACGAAATGGCATCCAACCCGGGTCTCGGGCAAAGCTCGCGATCGCTGCCCGCGCCGGGAGACCTGGCGGCTCACGTGCGCGGGTCGCCATCCTCGCCCAGCGGCGTCTGATGGTGCAACGCCAGCCGCCAGCCATCGGCTCCCAGGACGTACGTGGAGCTGCACTGCGCGACGTACGCCGATTCGGCCTCGCCCCGCTCCGCCCGGGCCACGTACGCAAGCACCGCCACGTTCGAGTCGGGCATTTCGAGGTGCCGAGCATCGATCGAGACAGTGCGCCAGCGGGCGCCGCGCACGGACTCGAGCGTCGCCGCCCGATCCAGGACACCTGCCGGCGGCGGGAACACCATCCACGCATCCGCACACAGCGTGCGCTCGTAAAAGTCGGCGCCGGCAAGCCAGAACTGCGTTTCCAGGCGCCACAACTGCTGGTCGTGATTCATGGGACCTCCGGATCCGTCACTGCCTGCAATCAGGCCTCGTCCGCACGCCTCGCCTCCGCGCGGGCCGAGCGCAGGCGATCGAGCTTCTCCTTCAGTTTGATCTCCAGCCCGCGCTCGACGGGCTCATAGTACACGCGCTCGCCCATCGCGTCCGGGAAGCCGGTCTGGTCCAGCGCCACGCCGCCCTCGGCGTCGTGGTCATACTGGTAGCCCTTCGACCAGCCGAGTTGCTTCATCAATCTGGTCGGTGCGTTGCGCAGGTGCATCGGCACTTCCTGGGTGCCGTGTTCGCGCACGTCGCGCTTCGCCGCGCCGAAGGCGACGTAGCCCGCGTTCGACTTCGCGGTGGTGGCGAGGTAAATCACCAGCTGGGCCAGCGCCAGGTCGCCCTCGGGACTGCCCAGGCGGTCGTACGTGTCCCAGGCCTCGATCGCCATCGCCAGCGCGCGCGGATCGGCAAGGCCGACGTCTTCCACCGCCATCCTGGTCAGGCGCCTGGCGAGGTAGCTCGGATCGCAGCCACCGTCGAACATGCGCGCCAGCCAGTACAGGGCCGCATCGGGGTTGGAGCTGCGCACCGATTTGTGCAGCGCCGAGATCTGGTCGTAGAACTGCTCCCCGCCCTTGTCGAAGCGACGGGTGCGGTCGGCCAGCACCTGCTCGAGGATGGCGTCGGTGATGGTTCCGCCCCGCGACTCCTCACCATGCCCTTCGGCGCCGGGTCCTTCATCGGCTTCGCCTGCGAGTTCGGCGGCGATTTCCAGCAGGGTCAGGCCGCGGCGTACGTCGCCATCGGCGGCGCTGGCGATCAGGCGCAGCTGGTCTTCGCCGATGACCAGGCCGCGCCCGCCAAGTCCGCGTTCCGGGTCGTCCAGTGCGCTGTGCAGCGCGGCGCGGATGTCGTCGGCCGATACGGCCTCCATCACGTGCACGCGGCAGCGCGAGAGCAGCGCGGAGTTCAGTTCGAACGACGGGTTTTCGGTGGTGGCGCCGACGAACACGATCGTGCCGCGCTCGATGTGCGGCAGGAACGCATCCTGCTGGGTCTTGTTGAAGCGGTGGACCTCGTCGACGAACAGCACCGTGCGCCGGCCCTCGCCGAAGCGGTGCGCCGCCTCGGCCAGCACCTGGCGGACCTCCGGCAGTCCCGAAAGCACGGCGGAAATCGCCTTGAACTCCGCGTCGGCATACTTCGCCAGCAGCAGCGCCAGCGTGGTCTTGCCGCAGCCCGGTGGGCCCCAAAGCACCATCGAGTGCACGCGGCCGGATTCGACCGAGCGCCGCAGCGCGGAGCCCGGCGCCAGCAGGCGGCGCTGGCCGACCATTTCGTCGAGCGTGCGCGGCCGCATGCGCTCGGCCAGCGGGCGCAGCTCGTCGCGATCGACGTGCAGCAGATCGGAGGCGGGATCGGGTCGGGCGGTCTTGCGGGCCAAGGAATCGGTGCGGGGATGGGGGCCGGCACACGATAGCAATTCGGTGTCGAAGCGGCCGGGATGGTCCGTCAGTGCAAGCTTGGACAGCGGCCAAGCCGCGTGCGCTTCCGGTGTTGGCCAAGGCCAGTATGCAGGAGTTGGAGCCCCGCAGGGCCGGGCCCGCCGCTAGCCCCCGGCCAGGGCCCCCAGCGTCTGCAGGCCCGCGCCGGGGCCCAGCTCGTAGTTCACGCGAAGCCAGGCCTTGCCGCGGCGGTCGTACAGGGCTTCGATCCGTGCCGGCGAGGTGCCTTCGGCGCCGAAATCGGCGATGCCGTTGGCGTTGATGCGCAGATAGCGGCTGCCTGCTTCGACGGTAGTGATGCGGTCCAGCTGCAGCCGCACGACCTGGCCCGAGAATTCCTGGCCCAGGCGCTCGACCACGCGGTCGTCGAGCTCGCGCACCAGCGCGGTGTCGTTGGGAATGTCGCGCTCGCCGCTGGCGACCCCGCCCAGGGTGATGTCGGGATAGGCAGCGCTGTTGAAGGTCACGTCGTAGAGCGTGCTGAAGCGGAACCCGATCCAGTCCTGGTCGCCGTCGATGCGGGCGCGCCCCTCGCCGCTCACGGCCCGGTCGCGGATGCTGGCCGGCTGCACGCTGACCCGGTCGAGCATGATCGACACGGGTCGGCCACCGAACTGTTCACCCAGTGCGGCGATCAGCACGCCGGCCACGGCGCCGTTGATCGCCTCGGTGCCACCGACCGCGGAACCCACCACGGCGGGCTTGGGAGCGGGATTGGACGCCTGCGTCGTTGCCGCCAGCAGGGTGCCGGGGCAGAGCTGCAGGATCACGGTCATAGTCAGGGTCAGGAGCAGGGGCAAGCGGCGCATGGCGGTTCCGTCGGCTGCAGGCGCGTCGATGGCGCCGGCTTCCCTTGCCAGAACGGAGACGGCCGCCTGGAGCGGCCGTCGGTTTCGCGCCGCGTTCAGTCAGCCGGCGTCGACGACGTCCACGCCCTTGGCGGGCGTATAGCGGAACGTGTCCCTGGCGAACGCCGGATTCTTCTTCCAACTGCTGAAGCCGATTTCGGTGCGCTGGCCGAGCATGTCGACGACTTCCATCTTTGCCAGGCCGTTGGCGTCGAAGCCCAGCCGCGCACGCTGGAAGCTGGCGTTCTCGTCCTGCTTCGGGGTCAGCTCCAGCCAGTCGAGCCCGTCCTGCTCGCCGCGTTCGACGACGTTGAAGTCGCGGTCCAGACGTGCCGGGTCGATCAGGGTCGCCAGCGGCGAGTTCTGCTCCTCGGAGCCCTGCGGGCGTACGGTCGCCTGCGACAGGTCGGGATCGTAGACCCAGACCTTGCTGCCGTCGGCGATCACCAGCTGCTCGTAGGGCTTGGTGTATTCCCAGCGGAACAGGCGCGGTGCCGACAGCGCGAGGCGGCCGCTGGAGCTTTCCTTGAGCTTGCCGTTGGCATCGAACACGGTCTGCGTGAACTGGCCTTCGAGGCCCTTCAGGCCCTGGGTGAACGCGTTGAGGTCGTCGCGCGCGCCGGCGAAGGCGGCGGTCGACAGCAGCACGGCGGACAATGCGAGGTATCGGATGGCGCGCATGGCGTGGGTTCCGGTTGGACTGGCGGCGAGTGTGCCGTCAGGCGGCTGAATACGCGTGAAAACATTTCGTTCCGGCGGGATCGGATTCAGCCGGAGCTCCTGGGCTGACCATCCTGCGACGGCGGCAAGGCTGGGCGTGGTGTGATTCGGACTGGACCAGAAGCGCTCTCCTCCCTTCCTGCCGTCGAAGGCGCAAGCAAAAAGCCCGCGGCTGAAGCCGCTCCTACAGGAGTGCCGGCTACTTGGGCGGCGGCGGCGCGAGCACGGCGCGGTCGCCGTTGTGCTCCGGGGGCGAGACCACTCCCGCGGCCTCCATCGCCTCGACCAGCCGCGCGGCGCGGTTGTAGCCGATCTTCAGCCGCCGCTGGACGCCGGAGATCGAGGCGCGACGGGTCTCGGTGACGATGCGCACGGCCTCGTCGTACAGCGGGTCGCTCTCGTCGCCACTGCTGCTTGATTCCGGCAAGCCGGTGGCGCCGACCACGACGCCGTCGCCCATGGCCTGCACTTCCTCCAGCACGCCCTCGATGTAATCGGGGCCGCCGCCGCTCTGCTTGAGGTGGTCGACCACCCGGTGCACTTCCTCGTCGGAGACGAAGGCGCCGTGCACGCGCTCGGGCAGCGCAGTGCCGGGCGGCAGGTAGAGCATGTCGCCGTGGCCGAGCAGCGTCTCGGCACCCGACTGGTCGAGGATGGTGCGCGAGTCGATCTTGCTCGACACCTGGAAGGCGATGCGGGTGGGGATGTTGGCCTTGATCAGGCCGGTGATCACGTCGACCGACGGACGCTGCGTGGCCAGGATCAGGTGGATGCCGGCAGCGCGGGACTTCTGCGCCAGGCGCGCGATGAGCTCCTCGACCTTCTTGCCGACGATCATCATCATGTCGGCGAACTCGTCGATGAAGATGACGATGAACGGCAGCGGTTCCAGCGGCAGCGCGACGTCGCTGGATTCCGGGTTGGACTTGAAGAGCGGATCCAGCAGCGGTTGCCCGGCGTCCAGCGCGTCCTTGACCTTCTTGTTGAAGCCGGCCAGGTTGCGCACGCCCACCGCGCTCATCAGCTTGTAGCGGCGCTCCATCTCCGCCACGCACCAGCGCAGGCCGTTGGCGGCCTCCTTCATGTCGGTGACCACCGGCGCCAGCAGGTGCGGGATTCCCTGGTAGACGCTGAGCTCCAGCATCTTCGGGTCGATCATCAGCATCCGCACGTCCTTGGCCGACGCCTTGTACAGCAGGCTCAGCACCATGGCGTTCACCGCGACCGACTTGCCCGAACCGGTGGTGCCGGCGACCAGCAGGTGCGGCATGCGCGCCAGGTCGGCGACCGTCGGCCGGCCGGCGATGTCCTTGCCCAGCGCCAGCGTCAGCGGGCTGCCGGACTTGTCGTATTCCTTCGACCGCAACAGTTCGCTGAGGTAGATCATCTCGCGGTGGGTGTTCGGCGTTTCCAGGCCGATCACCGACTTGCCCGGGATCACGTCCACTACGCGCACCGACTTCACGCTCAGCCCGCGCGCGATGTCCTTGTCGAGCGAACTGATCTGGCTGACCTTGATGCCCGGCGCAGGCTCGATCTCGAAGCGTGTGATCACCGGGCCCGGATAGGCCCCGACCACCTGCGCATCGATACGGAAATCCTTGAGCTTGAACTCGATCTGCCGCGACAGCGTCTCCAGCGTGTCCTCGTCGTAACCCTTGGGCTGCGGCTTGGGGTCGTCGAGCAGCGCCAGCGGCGGAATGCCGGTACCGTCGCCGACGTGGAACAGCGGGATCTGCTGTTCGCGCTTGGCGCGATCGCTCTTTTCCACCTGCGGCGGCGCGGGCGGTTCGATCTTCACCGGGGTCCGCTTGGCGCGCAGTTCGGTCTCGATCTTGCGGGTCTCGGTGCGTTCCTCGCGATAGGCCCGCGCCTCCTGCCACTGCGCGGCCTGCTGGCTGCCGCGGCGGAACAGCGCCGGCAGGGTCAGCACCCACTGGCCGATGCGGTCCATGACCGCGAGCCAGGACAGGCCCGTCGCCAGGGTCACCGAGACCAGAAGCAAGGCGAGCAGGAACAGGTTGCCGCCCACCGGCCCGAACCCGGCATACAGCGAGTTGCCAACCAGCCGGCCCAGGATCCCGCCGCTGCCGCCGGAGAAGTTCTCCGCTGCGCCGAAACGCAGGTACAGCAGGCCGGTGGCCGAGACCAGGAAACCGACGATCCCCACCAGGCGCAGCGCCGGGCCCAGATCGGCATCGCCGTCGCCGTCGCTGTCCATTCCGAACAGCGCGATCCAGGCGATCGCGCCCAGCATGATGGGCAGCAGGTAGGCCACGTAGCCGGTGAGGTGCAGCAGGATGTCCGCCAGCCACGCGCCGACGCGGCCACCGACATTGTGCAGCGGCGCGGTCAGGCTGCCCGAGTGCGACCAGCCGGGATCATTGGGCGAGAACGAGAACAGGCTGGCCAGCAGGTACAGCAGGAGCGGCGCGATCAGTATCAGCGCGATGTCGCGCCAAAGGCGCTGGCGACGCGGGTTCGGCGCTTTCGCAGCGTCCTTCGCCGCGCCAGCGCGCTGCCGCTTGCTGCGTTCCGTGATCGCGCGTGCCACCGTGTGGTCAGACCTTAAGAAGCCCCTGCAATCGAATGATTCTACGCACAATTACCCGATTGCGACCACTGCCGCAGTTCGTCGGGCTGGCGTGGCAGCCATGCGCCCGGGGCGGTGGAAGCGGCCATGGTCGCTTCCACGCTTCGTGGCAGGTCCGCTAGAGCTGCATCCCCTCGAGCGCCGGATGCACCAGCTTGCCGCTCTCGACGTTGATGCCGCGGACCAGCGCCGGGTTGTTGCGCCATTCGTTGCCGGCCGCCAGCTTGTTGACCCACGGCAGGATCGCCGCGCAGATCGCCTGCGACGAGGTCTGCGGCACGGCGCCGGGCATGTTGGTCACGCAGAAGTGGGTCACGCCCTCCTCCACGTAGGTCGGCTCCTTCCAGTTGGTCGGGCGCGAAGTCTCGAAGCAGCCGCCCTGGTCGATGGCGATGTCGACCAGCACGCTGCCGTCCTCCATGCCCTTGAGCATCTCGCGGCTCAGCACGTGCGGCGCCCTGGCGCCGGCGACCAGTACCGCGCCGATGACCAGGTCGGCCGCGGCGACTTCGCGCGCGACCACGTCGTGGTACGGATACAGCGCGGTGACGTTGTTGCCCAGCCGCATCATCTCGTCCATGCGGTCCTGGCGCATCTCGAACACGGTCACGTTCGCGCCCGCGGCCGCGGCCAGCGCCGCCGATGCCCCGCCCGCCTTGCCGGCGCCGAACACCACGACCTTGCCGCGCTCGGTCGACGGCAGGCCGCCGAGCAGCTTGCCCTTGCCGCCCATGGGCTGGTGCAGCAGGTGGGTGCCGACCTGCACGCCGATCTTGCCGGCGACGATCGACATCGGCGCCAGCAGCGGCAGGTCGCCGTTGGGCAGTTCGACGGTTTCGAACGCCACGCCGGTCAGGCCGATGTCGAGCAGGTGCCTGGTCAAGGCGGGCTCGGCGGCCAGGTGCAGGTAGCAGAACAGCAGATGGTCGCGACGCAGGTGCTGCAGGTCGCCGGCGATCGGCTCCTTGACCTTGACGATCATCTCGCCCTTTTCGTACAGCGCGGCGGCATCGGGCGCGATGTTGACGCCCAGCGCGGTGTAGTCGGCGTCCTTGAAGCCGGATTTCACGCCCGCATCCTTCTCGAGCCACACCTCGTGGCCGCGCTTGACCAGGTCGCCTGCCGCGGCAGGTACCAGCGCAACGCGGCCTTCGA
Source organism: Luteimonas notoginsengisoli (assembly GCF_042648885.1). NCBI lineage: Bacteria > Pseudomonadati > Pseudomonadota > Gammaproteobacteria > Lysobacterales > Lysobacteraceae > Luteimonas > Luteimonas notoginsengisoli. The sequence goes on from NZ_JBHRYF010000009.1 coordinate 45,512, forward strand.
GTGTCTTGGTTTCCCTGGGTACGCCGATACGCATGGTGCTCTCCGAATTCACGGCCGCAGGCTTGGTCCCGCGGACCCGACATGGTGAAAGCCCGCACAGCGATGCGCGGGCTTGGGGATTCGTTCTCGCGTGGCGGCCATGCAACGCATGCGGCACGCTCAGGTCTGCTGGCACACCTTGATAAGCGGCGTTGCGGTCGCCAAGCTATCGGTTCCGCAACGTCGCCCGGGCGTGTGTTTCCACCGGTTCCAGGCGCGTTTCATTCCGTCCGCGAGTATACATGAGCACTTCCAAGCACTGCCGCCTGCTGATCCTCGGTTCCGGTCCCGCCGGCTGGACCGCCGCCGTGTACGCCGCGCGCGCCAACCTCAAGCCCGTGGTCGTGACCGGCCTGCAGATGGGCGGCCAGCTGATGACCACCACCGAGGTCGACAACTGGCCCGGCGACGCACACGGGCTCATGGGCCCGGACCTGATGGCGCGCATGCAGGCGCATGCCGAGCGCTTCGAGACCGAAACCATCTTCGACCACATTCACACCGCGGACCTGTCGCAGCGCCCGTTCCGGCTCAAGGGCGACAACGGCGACTACACCGCCGATGCGCTGGTCATCGCCACAGGTGCGACGGCCAAGTACCTCGGCCTGGAGTCGGAGGAGAAGTTCAAGGGCCGAGGCGTGTCCGCCTGCGCCACCTGCGACGGCTTCTTCTACAAGGACATGGACGTCGCCGTGGTCGGCGGCGGCAACACCGCCGTCGAAGAGGCGCTGTACCTGTCCAACATCGCCCGCAAGGTCTACCTGGTGCATCGCCGCGACACCCTGCGCGCCGAGAAGATCATGCAGGACAAGCTGCAGGCGAAGATCGCAGCGGGCAAGATCGTGCCGGTCTGGCACCACGTCGTCGACGAGGTGCTGGGCAACGACGCCGGCGTGACCGGCCTGCGGCTGAAGTCGGTGCTCGACGACAGTACGCGCGAGATCGACGTGCACGGCTTCTTCGTCGCCATCGGCCACACGCCCAACACCTCGTTGTTCGAAGGCCAGCTGGCGATGAACAACGGCTACCTCGAGATCCGTTCCGGGCTGGGCGGCGGCGCCACTGAAACCTCGGTCAAGGGCGTGTTCGCGGCCGGCGACGTCGCCGACCAGCACTACCGGCAGGCGATCACTTCGGCCGGCTTCGGCTGCATGGCGGCGCTGGACGCGGAAAGGTTCCTGGACAAGGGCGAGTAACCGCGCTTACGGACTGCCCTGTCGGCAGTCCGTGTGGCTGCGAGCGCCCGACCATGGTGGTCGGGCAGGACGGCATGCGCTGCGCCATGGATGGCATCGCGATCCCGGGACGAAGCGATTGGGGCCGGTACGACCAGGGATCCATCTTCATCCGCGAAATCCGCAGGCCTCGCCTTCATGCCGACCATCCGCATCCTTGAACGCCTGGCGGAAATTCCGGCCGCCGCGTGGGATGCCCTGCACGACGGCCGCAATCCCTTCATTGCCCACGCCTTCCTCGAAGGCATGGAGCGCTACGGCTGTGTGCGGGGACAGTGGGGCTGGCGACCGCGACACCTGACGCTCTGGGAAGGCGCCGACCTCGTCGCGGCCGCCCCGGCCTATCTCAAGGACAATTCGCACGGTGAATTCGTTTTCGACCACGCCTGGGCGCATGCCTATGCGCGCTATGGGCAGGACTATTTTCCCAAGCTGCTGTGCGCCGTGCCCTACTCGCCGGTCACCGGTCCGCGCCTGCTGGCGCGCGACGAAAACGCCCGCCAGGCACTGGTCGCGGCGCTCGCGACGACGGCGCGCGACGCCGGCCTGTCTTCGGCGCACGTGAACTTCCATTGCGCGGACGAGGACGCCGCGTTCGGCCCGGAATGGCTTTCGCGGACCGACCTGCAATACCACTGGCACAACCGCGACGGCTGGCGCGATTTCGACGGCTTCCTCGCGGCGATGGACCACAAGCACCGCAAGAACATCCGCCAGGAACGCGCGCGGGTGGCGCGCGCCGGGGTGACGCTCCGTACCATGCACGGGGACGAGGCTTCGGCCGAGGATCTCGACGGCATCCACGCGCTGTACCTGCAGACGTTTGCCGAGTACGGCAACCATCCTTCGCTGACCCTCGACTTCGTCCGCCACCTGGCGACGGCGATGCCGCGCAGCCTGGTGCTGATCCTCGCCGACCAGGGGGGCGACACCGTCGCCGGCGCACTGTGCCTGCGCGGTGGCGACACCCTGTACGGCCGCTACTGGGGCGCCTTCCGCCAGGTTCCGGGCCTGCACTTCGAGACCTGCTACTACCAGGGCATCGAATACTGCCTGCGCGAAGGGCTGACCCGGTTCGAACCCGGCGCGCAGGGTGTCCACAAGATCGCTCGCGGTTTCCTGCCGACGCCGGTGCGCAGCCGCCACTGGGTTGCCGACCCGGCGTTCGCCGTGGCGCTGCGCGACTGGTGCCAGGAAGAATCCGCGGACATCGGCCGGCACGCCGCCGCGCTGGCGCTGCACTCCCCTTTCCGCTCGCCGGGCTGACTCGCCCGACCGGCAGTTCCTACAATGGACCGATGAGCATCGAGCTGCCGGCCTGGCTGGGCGACGATCCGCAGGCGCCCTTCCCGCCGGTCTCCCGCGCGCTCCGCGAGCCCGATGGCCTGCTGGCGGCGGGCGGCGACCTCTCGCCGGCGCGTCTGCTCGACGCCTACGCGCGCGGGATCTTTCCCTGGTATTCGGAAGGCCAGCCGATCCTCTGGTGGTCGCCCGATCCGCGGATGGTCTTCCGCAGCGATGGCGTGCACCTGTCCACGCGCTTCCGCCGCAGCCTGCGCGGCAGCGGCTGGGTGGCGTGCGCCGATACCGCATTCGAGGCGGTGATCGACGCCTGCGCCGGCAGCCCCCGTGCGGGTCAGCACGGCACCTGGATCACCCCGGCCATGCGCGCGGCCTACGTCGCCCTGCACCGCCTCGGGCATGCCCACAGCGTCGAGGTTCTCGATCAGGGACGACTGGTCGGCGGCATCTACGGCGTGGCTATCGGGCGCGTGTTCTTCGGCGAAAGCATGTTTTCCATTGCCAGCGGCGGCTCCAAGGTGGCGCTGGCCGCCCTCGCCCACCGGCTGCGTCAATGGGGCTGGCCGCTGGTCGATGCCCAGGTCGAAAACGACCACCTGCGCCGCCTCGGCGCGGAGTCCTGGCCTCGCCGGGATTTCATCGCCGCGATCGCCGACCTGTGCGGCCAGCCGGTTGCGCCGGGCCCGTGGACAGAGCGGTTCGGCCGGCTGCCGGCCAGCGAACTGGCCACTCCTCCGACCGGGGGTTAACGGAAATTTTGCGCCTCGGTCCGGCGCGTGGCAGAATACGCGGCTTGTCGGCCGTTCCTCGCCCGACCTTACGCAGCAGTCCAGGACGCATGGCGAAAGACGACGTCATTGAATTTGAAGGCACGATCTCCGAAACCCTCCCGAACACCATGTTCCGGGTGAAGCTGGAGAACGGCCACGAGATCATCGCGCACATCTCCGGGCGCATGCGCAAGAACTACATCCGCATCCTCACCGGCGACAAGGTCAAGGTGGAAATGACGCCTTACGACCTGACCAAGGGCCGCATCACCTACCGCATGCGTTGAGACCGTTGCCGGCGCATGCCGGCAGCCTCGTCGATGGTGCGTGCGCCTCGGCCGCGATCCGCCACGTCCTGCCTCGGCCGCTTTGCGGCGATTGCCGGCACGCCATGCGGCATGTCACTGGCACTTCATGCAGTATTGCCGGCGCGTTGCGCCTCCTAGCCTGTGCAGGACCCGATCCGGGTCGCCACCCACGGGCTACACCATGTCCAGCTTCCGCAGCGCGATCGCGATCGCCCTCCTGTCCGGCGTCGCTTTCGCATCGACCCATGCCGCCGGCAACGAAGACTTGTCCGACTGCGTCGATCTTTCGTCGCAGCACGAGACGGCGCGCTTCGGCTCGCAGTACCTGCTCGTCAAGGATGGCGAGTCGCACTACCGCCTTGGCTTCGGCGGCAGCTGCGGCGAGATCGCGATCTCCACCCGGGTGCAGCTTCGCGCCGAAGGCAAGGACGGCCGGATCTGCCCGAGCGGCACGACGGTTCGCACCAAGCGCGGCAGCTGCACGGTCCGCGGCGTCGCGTCGATCAGCGCCGAGCAGTACGAGAGTTACGCCCGCCGCGGCCGCTGACGCCGGATGAAAAGAAAAGCGCGCCGGTCTCCCGGCGCGCTCGCATGTACCGCACTGCTGGCGCGTTGTCAGACGGTCGCCGGCAGCAGCTTCTCCGGTTCGGCCTGCACGTCCAGCACGATCTCGCCGTCGACCACGTCGACCCCGACGCGTCCACCCTTCACCAGCTTCCCGAAGAGCAGCTCGTCCGCCAGCGGGCGCTTGATCTTGTCCTGCAACACGCGCGACATCGGGCGCGCGCCCATCAGCGGGTCGAAGCCGTGCTGGGCCAGCCAGTCGCGGGCGGCTGGCGTGGTCGAGAGCGTCACGCCCTTTTCGTGCAGCTGCGCCTCGAGTTCGATCAGGAACTTGTCCACCACCCGCAGGATGTGGTCGAAGCCCAGCGCCTGGAACTGCACGATCGCGTCCAGCCGGTTGCGGAACTCCGGGCTGAAGCCCTTGCGGATCACCTCCATCGCATCGGTGCTGTGGTCCTGCTTGGTGAAACCGATCGTGCGCCGCGACGCCTGCGCCGCGCCGGCGTTGGTGGTCATCACCAGGATCACGTTGCGGAAGTTCGCTTCGCGTCCGTTGGTGTCGGTGAGGATGCCGCGATCCATCACCTGCAGCAGGATGTTGAAGATGTCCGGATGGGCTTTCTCCACCTCGTCGAGCAGCAGCACGCAGTGCGGCGTCTTGACGATCTTCTCGGTCAGCAGGCCACCCTGGTCGAAACCGACGTAGCCCGGGGGCGCGCCGATCAGGCGGCTGACCGAGTGCGACTCCATGTACTCGCTCATGTCGAACCGGACGAGCTCGATGCCCAGCTGCAGGGCGAGTTGCTTGGTCACCTCGGTCTTGCCGACGCCGGTGGGCCCGGCGAACAGGAAATTGCCGATCGGCTTGTCCGGGTTGGCCAGCCCCGAGCGGGCCAGCTTGATCGCCGAGGTCAGCGATTCGATCGCCGGATCCTGGCCGAAGATCACCATCTTCAGGTTGCGCTCCAGGTGCGCGAGCACGTCCTTGTCCGACGCGCTGACCTGCTTGGCCGGGATGCGCGCCATCTTCGCGACGATCAGTTCGATCTGCTCGACGCCAATCAGCGCATGGCGCTCTTCCTCGGGCAGCAGCTGCTGGCGCGCGCCGGCTTCGTCGATCACGTCGATGGCCTTGTCGGGCAGCAGGCGGTCGCCGATATGCTTGACCGACAGGTCGACGGCCGCCTGTAGCGCATCATCCGAATACATCACGTCGTGATGCTCCTGGTAGCGCGGGCGCAGTCCACGCAGGATCTCGACCGTCTCGCCGACGCTGGGCTCGACGATGTCGATCTTCTGGAAACGCCTCGCCAGGGCGTGGTCCTTTTCGAAGATGCCGCGGTATTCCTGGAAGGTGGTCGAACCGATGCAGCGCAGGTCGCCCGATGCCAGGGCGGGCTTGATCATGTTGCTGGCGTCCATGGTGCCACCGGAGGCGGAGCCGGCGCCGATGATGGTGTGGATCTCGTCGATGAACAGCACCGCGTCAGGCACCTTCTTCAGTGCCGCGAGAAGGGCCTTGAGCCGCTTCTCGAAGTCGCCACGGTATTTGGTGCCGGCGACCAGCGCGCCCAGGTCGAGCGAATAGATCGTTGCTTCCTGGAGCACCTTGGGCACGTCGCCTTCGACGATGCGCCGCGCCAGGCCCTCTGCCAGCGCGGTCTTGCCCACGCCGGCCTCGCCGACGTAGAGCGGATTGTTCTTGCGCCGGCGGCAAAGCACCTGGATGGTGCGCTCGACTTCGTCGGCACGGCCGACCAGCGGGTCGATCCGCCCTTCCTGGGCCAGCGCATTGAGGTTGACCGCGTATTCGCTCAGGGCGTCTCCCTTCGCCTCTCCCTCGGCGGCCTCGGCCTTGGCGCCGAGGTCTTCCATGTCGGGTGACTCGGTGTCGCCGTGTTTGGCGATGCCGTGGGACAGGTAGTTCACCACGTCCAGGCGCGAGACGTCCTGCTGGTTGAGGTAGTAGACCGCGTGCGAATCCTTCTCGCCGAAGATCGCCACCAGCACGTTGGCGCCGGTGACCTCCTTCTTGCCGGAGGACTGCACGTGGTAGACCGCACGCTGCAGCACGCGCTGGAAGCCTAGCGTGGGCTGGGTGTCGCGACCGTCGTCCTCGGGCAGGTGCGACACCGAACTGGCGATGGCCTGCTCGAGATCGCCGCGCAAACGGTGGAAGTCGGCGCCGGTCGCCTTGAGCACGCCTTCGGCCGACGGATTGTCGAGCAGCGCGAGCAACAGGTGTTCGACCGTCATGTACTCGTCGCGCGCCTCGCGGGCGCGCTTGTAGCACTGGCCGATGGTGTATTCGAGATCCTTGCTGAACATGGGGCGGGAGCCTCCGGAAATCACTACAACCCAGATGGGGGTAACCGCGGGAATTTCCACGCCCCCGCCTTGGCTTCCTTGTAGGTCTTTTCCCGCCCGGCCTGCAAGTCACGCAGGGCATGCCACTTGCCGGGATTCAGCGTTCCGCCGGTGGCCCGATGCTCAGGCCTTTTCCATCGTGCACAGCAGCGGGTGCTGGTTGAGGCGGGAATACTCGTTGACCTGCGCCACCTTGGATTCGGCCACTTCGCGCGTGAACACCCCGCATACGCCGCGCCCACGGGTGTGGACGTGCAACATCACCTGGGTGGCCTTGTCGAGGCTCATGCCGAAAAATCGGGTCAGGACGTCGACCACGAAGTCCATCGGCGTGTAGTCGTCGTTCAGCAGCAGGACCGAATACAGGGGTGGCCGCGCCACCTCGGGCTTGCCGGTTTCCACGGCGACGCCGTGCTCTCGATCCTGTTCGTGCTCATTGGCCATCCGGCAATTTTATACGAGCGGGCGCGGCTTTATGCGGACGTCATGCCACGGCGTGGACGCCAACGCCGCAGGCGAAGGACAATGGCCGCATGTCCAAGGGCGAAAGCAGGTTCTGGCAACCCGATGTCACCGTCGCCACCGTGGTGGTCGACGGCGGCCGCGTGCTGTGCGTCGAGGAGCGCAGCAATGGAAGCCTGGTGATCAACCAGCCGGCCGGCCATCTCGAACCGGACGAAAGCCTCGAACAGGCCGCGCTGCGTGAGACCCGCGAAGAGACCGGCTGGGACGTGCGCCTGACCGCCTTCATCGGCGCGTACCAGTGGCAGGCGCCCACAGGAACAGACGGCAGTGCCGGGCGCCACTACCTGCGCATGGCGTTCGCCGCCGAGCCGCTGCGCCACGATCCGGCGCGGCCGCTCGACGACGGCATCTTGCGCGTGCTGTGGATGACGCCCGCCGAACTGCTGGCCGAGCGCGACCGCCACCGCAGTCCGCTGGTGTGGCGGGTGGTCGCAGACCACCTCGCCGGGCAGCGCCATCCGCTGTCGCTGCTGCAGCAGGTCCCGTGAGCGCGCCGCGAACCATCGTCGGCATGTCCGGTGGCGTCGATTCGTCGGTCGCCGCGCTGCTGCTGCGCGACGCCGGTGAACCGATCGCCGGCCTGTTCATGCAGAACTGGGCCGACGACGGCAGCGGCGACTGCCGTGCCGAGGATGATCGCCGCGACGCGGTGGCGGTCTGCGGGCGACTTGGCATCCCGATCCACTTCCGCGATTTCTCGGGCGAGTACTGGCATGGCGTGTTCGCCCATTTTCTCGCCGAGTACTCCGCGGGGCGCACGCCCAACCCGGACGTGCTGTGCAACCGCGAGATCAAGTTCAAGCATTTCCTCGATGCCGCGCGCGACCTGGGCGCCGAGCGCATCGCCACCGGGCACTACGCCCGGATCGATAACGAATGCGGACGCTGGCGCCTGCTGCGCGCGCGCGACCGGGGCAAGGACCAGAGCTATTTCCTGCACCAGCTCGGGCAGGCGCAGCTGGCTGCCACCGTGTTCCCGCTCGGGGACATGCCCAAGAGCGACGTGCGCCGCCTCGCCGCCGAAGCGGGCTTGCCGACCGCGGCGAAGAAGGATTCCACCGGCATCTGCTTCATCGGCGAGCGGGATTTCCGCGAGTTCCTCTCGCGTTACCTGCCCGCGAAGCCGGGCGAAATGCGCACCCCCGACGGTCGCGTGGTCGGCACCCATCCGGGCGTGTTCCATTTCACGCTCGGCCAGCGCGAAGGACTGCAGATCGGCGGGCTGCGCGGGTTCCAGGACGCCCCCTGGTATGTGGTCGACAAGGACGTCGAGCACAACGTGCTGGTTGTCGACCAGGGCAGCGACAGCACCTGTTTATTGTCGGATACCACCTGGACCGAGGCGGCGCACTGGATCGCGGGCACACCGCCGGCCGCCGAGTTCGCCTGCAGCGCGCAGACCCGCTATCGGCAGCACGACCAGGATTGCCAGGTGCAGGTGCGCGAGGACGGCAGCTTGCGCGTTCGCTTCGCGCGGCGGCAGCGCGCGGTGACGCCTGGACAATCGCTGGTGCTTTACGATGGCGACCATTGCCTGGGTGGCGCGGTGATCGCGGCCACCGATGCGCCGCTGGAAACACGGCGCCGGGGCACGACTTCCGGGAGCAGTGCGCAATGCAAGAACGGGTCCTCGCCCTCGCCGGCCTGCTGCAAGGCCTGAAGCAGGTGCGGCGCATCGCCGAGACCGGCCAGGCCGACGCGTCGGTACTGGCAACCGCGCTCGACAGCGTGTTCCGCATCGACGCCGAATCGCCCGAGGCGGTGTACGGCACCGTGGCCGACCTGCGCCCGGGGCTGGTGCTGCTGCGCGATTATTTCGCCAACCAGAACAAGGACGAGGCCCTGCCGCGGCTGGGGCTGGCGGTGCTGCAGATCGAACGCAGGTTCGTGCGCGACGGTGCGATGGTGCAGCAGGTCCAGGACGGCATCGCCGCCGCGGCGCCGCTCGCCGAGCGCCTCGGCAGCAGCCATCCCGACGTGCTGGCCGCGCTCGGCAAGCTCTATGCGGACACCGTAAGCAACCTGCGCCCGAAGGTCATGGTGCAGGGCAATCCGCACTACCTCGGTCAGGCCGACATCGTTTCGGAAATCCGCGCCCTGCTGCTGGCCGCGCTGCGTTCGGCCGTGCTGTGGCGACAGACGGGCGGCAGCCTGTTCGATTTCCTCCTCGCCCGGCGCCAGATGCTGGCCGCGATCGAAAGCGAACTGGCGCAAGGTCTGGGCTGAAGCGCCGGCGCGCCATTCGGATCGGCGGCAGCGGCTTCAGCCGCAAGCTCCTCGCAGTGTCCCGGCGGAATCACAAGCTCGCGGCTGAAGCCGCGCCTGCGCGGCTGCCATTCGGAGATCAGGCCTTGCCGGCCACCGGCACGATCAGCTTCAGGCCCTTGAAGTAGTCGCGGTAGAAGCCGGTGTCGCGCGTGATCAGGCCGTTGCACTGCATGAGGGCATGCGCGCCGGTGAGGAAATCCGGCACGGCGCGCAGCCCGGTGCCTTCGCGCTGGCGATGCCGGCGCTGCATCTCGCCGGCACGCAGCGCCGACTTGGCCTCGGTCGGCAGGTAGCGGATGCTCATTTCCTCGAGCGCGGCCAGGGCCTCGGATCCGTCCTTGAGCGCGCTGCACAGCTCGGCCAACACCACGTCGCAGACCACCACCGGCCCGCTTCCCAGGCACTGGCGCAGGCACAACTCCACCGCATCGGCGTCCGGGCCATCTGCCAGCAGGTCGATCAGGGCGGGCGTATCGATCGCGATCATTGGCCTGCTCCAGGCGGGCGCGCGTCCGCCGGGCACGCTGCCGCCAGGCATGGTCGGCGGACCCTGGCCATGCGCTAGCCCCGCCCCGGTTCGCCGGGCCCGCGTCCGCGGATGGTGCTCATTGCCTCGCTGGTATCGGCGAACCCATCGAGCTTGAAGCGCCCGCGCGCGCGTGAGATCGCATCGTCGACACTCTTGCGCAGGATAATGCGGCCACCATCCAGCTCCACCTTCAGGATGGTGCCCTTGCTCAGCCCGAGCGCATCGCGCACCGCCTTGGGCAGGGTGATCTGGCCGCGTTCGGCCACCGTAGCCTCCATCAGGGCATTCTCCGGAGCAGGAAATATGGATGGAGTCTACATACTTCAAAAATCATACTCAATCCGGCATACTGTGTGGATTCCCAGCCCCCTCCGGCCCGCCCGCCAGGGTCTTCCGCCCTCAGCCACAGGAGTTTTCGCCCCATGAGCGATTCCTTCGCCACCCGCGCCCGCCTGGACGTCAACGGCAAGTCCTACACCTACGCCAGCCTGCCCACGCTCGGCCAGAAGTTCGACATCGCCCGCCTGCCCTATTCGATGAAGATCCTGCTGGAAAACCTGCTGCGCCACGAAGATGGCGGCATCACGGTCGGCAAGGAGCACATCGAGGCGGTGGCCAAGTGGGACCCGAAGGCCGAGCCGGACACCGAGATCGCCTTCATGCCGGCGCGCGTCGTGCTGCAGGACTTCACCGGCGTGCCCTGCGTGGTCGACCTGGCTGCCATGCGCGACGCGGTGACCAAGCTTGGCGGCCAGCCTGACCAGATCAATCCGCTCATCCCCTCCGAGCTGGTGATCGACCACTCGGTGCAGGTCGACGTCTTCGGCCGGCCCGATGCGCTGGACCTCAATGGCAAGATCGAATTCGAGCGCAACAAGGAGCGCTACGGCTTCCTGCGCTGGGGCCAGAAGGCGTTCGAGAACTTCAAGGTGGTGCCGCCCAACACCGGCATCGTCCACCAGGTGAACCTGGAGAACCTGGCGCGCGTGGTCATGGAACGCGACCTCGACGGCGACACCTGGGCATTCCCCGATACCGTGTTCGGCACCGACTCGCACACCACGATGATCAACGGCATCGGCGTGCTCGGCTGGGGCGTGGGCGGCATCGAGGCCGAGGCCGCGATGCTCGGCCAGCCTTCGTCGATGCTGATCCCGCAGGTCGTCGGTTTCCGCCTCACCGGCAAGCTTCCCGAGGGCGCCACCGCGACCGACCTGGTGCTGACCGTCACCCAGACGCTGCGCAAGCACGGCGTGGTCGGCAAGTTCGTCGAGTTCTACGGCGACGGCCTGCAGCACCTGCCGCTGGCCGACCGCGCCACGATCGCCAACATGGCGCCCGAATACGGCGCGACCTGCGGCATCTTCCCGATCGACGCCGAATCGGTGCGCTACCTGCGCCTGTCCGGCCGCAGCGAGGAACAGATCGCGTTGGTCGAGGCCTACGCGAAGGCGCAGGGCCTGTGGCACACGCCCGACTCCCCGCACGCCGAGTACTCGGCCACGCTGGAGCTCGACCTCGCGACCGTGCAGCCCTCGCTCGCCGGGCCCAAGCGCCCGCAGGACCGCGTGCTGCTGAGCGACATGAAAGCCAATTTCCACGAGAACGTCGGCGGCATGACCAAGGCCCGCGACGCCAAGGTGGGCTGCGCGATCCACGAACTCGACGCCGAGGGCGGCGACCAGCCGCAGGCGCAGCGCCTGGCGGCCAAGCCGGTCTCGATGATCCACCTCGAGGACCAGGACCACGCCCTGACGGACGGCTCGGTGGTCATCGCCGCGATCACCTCGTGCACCAACACCTCCAACCCGGCGGTCATGCTCGGCGCCGGCCTGTTGGCGCGCAACGCCGCGGCCAAGGGCCTGAAGGCCGCGCCGTGGGTCAAGACCTCGCTCGGGCCGGGCTCTCTGGTGGTCACCGACTACCTGAAGAAGGCCGGCCTGATGGACGACCTGGAGAAACTGGGCTTCTACGTGGTCGGCTACGGCTGCACCACCTGCATCGGCAACTCCGGACCGCTGCCGCAGGCCGTGTCCCAGGGCATCGCCGAGAACGACCTGGCGGTGGCCGCGGTGCTGTCGGGCAACCGCAACTTCGAAGGCCGCATCCACGCCGAGGTGAAGATGAACTACCTCGCCTCGCCGCCGCTGGTGGTGGCGTATGCGATCGCCGGCACCATCGACATCGACCTCACCAACGATCCGATCGGCCACGATCCCGCGGGCAACCCGGTGTACCTGCGCGACATCTGGCCGACCAACAAGGAGATCGGCGACATGATCGCCGCGACGGTCGGCCCCGAGCTGTTCGCGCAGAACTACGCCGACGTGTTCAAGGGCGACAGCCGCTGGAACGCGATCCAGTCCCCGGACAGCCTGGCCTACCAGTGGGACGAGGCCTCGACCTACATCAAGAACCCGCCCTACTTCGAGGGCATGACCATGGACGTCGGCGAAATCGCCGACATCCATGGCGCGCGCGTGCTCGGCCTGTTCGGCGACTCGATTACCACCGACCACATCTCGCCGGCCGGCAACATCAAGCAGGACTCGCCGGCGGGCCGCTTCCTGCAGTCGCGCGGCGTGCAGCCGACCGACTTCAACAGCTACGGTTCGCGCCGCGGCAACGACGACGTGATGGTGCGCGGCACCTTCGCCAACATCCGCATCCGCAACCAGATGCTCGACGGCGTCGAAGGCGGCTTCACCAAGTATTTTGGCAAGGGCGACGGTGCCGGCGAACAGCTGGCGATCTACGACGCGGCGATGAAGTACAAGGCCGACGGCACGCCGCTGGTGGTGCTGGCGGGCAAGGAATACGGCACAGGCTCGTCGCGCGACTGGGCGGCCAAGGGCACGATCCTGCTGGGCGTGAAGGCGGTGATCGCGGAAAGCTTCGAGCGCATCCACCGCTCCAACCTCGTCGGCATGGGCGTGCTGCCGCTGCAGTTCAAGAATGGCCAGAACGCGCTGTCGCTCGGCTTCGACGGTTCGGAAACCTTCGACATCACCGGCCTGCAGGACGGCGCGTCGAAGACCGCGTTGGTGACCGCGACCAAGGCCGACGGCAGCACGCAGTCGTTCGATGCCCACGTGATGCTGCTGACGCCGAAGGAGGTCGAATACTTCCGCCACGGCGGCCTGCTGCAGTACGTACTGCGCCAGCTGGCGGCGAAGAAGGCGGCCTGATCCCCGCGCCACCTGCGCAGGGATCGCTCCACGCCCGGCGCAAGCATCGTTCGGCGTCAAGAGAAAAGCGGCCTTCGGGCCGCTTTTTTTGTGCGCGTCCATGCCACGCGACCTTGCCCGGCGCGAACCGGTGCAGGCGATCCGCCTACGGCGCATCCCACGACAGGCTGGTCATCCGCCAGTCGCCGTCTTCCAGCCGCCAGCCCGAAGTGACCGCGTACACGCGACCGGCGTCCGGCAGCAATCCGCCGCTGCCGCCGGTCAGTGCCACGGTGTTGCGGACGGTGGCATGGTCGTCCCGCAGCTGGATGTCGAGCGGGCCCGCGGTGATGCCGACGGTTGCGTTGCGCAGGAAATACAGCGCCGCCAGGCGGCGGGCGCCGTCGCGGTCGAGACCGTCGTTGCCGATGAAGTCCGACGCCAGGAACTCCGCCACGCCACCCGCGTCGCGGGATTCGATCGCGGCCTGCAGCCCGGCCACGTCGCGGCGCAACGCCTGCTCGCCCTGCTCGCGACGGCACCCCGCGCCAAACGCCAGCACGACAAGCAGCAGCCCCAGAGCGGGTCGCCAGCGGGCACCTGTGGTGGCGCCCTGCGGCTTGATCCGATGCACGTGCATCACGGCTGCGTTCCTGATCCGGGCGATTGAGGCTACCCGATCGATCACGCCCGGCACAGGCGTCCGCAGGCGCGTCCATCGCCTTGCGGGGGCCTAGAGCCTATGCTCCAATCGATCAAGATCCGTCCGCATGGTTGCGGTCGCACTGGAACACCGGAGAGAGAGCAACATGACGATCGAACGTCCCTGGCTGGCCCACTACCCCGCTGGCATCCCGGCGCAGATCGATGTCGATGAGTTCTCCTCGATTCCGGCGGTGCTCGAAGCTTCGATCCGCAAGTTCCGCGACCGGCCGGCATTCGCCAACATGGGCAAGACGCTGACCTATGCGCAGATCGACGAGGCCAGCGGCCAGCTCGCCGCCTACCTGCTCGGCGAACTGAAGCTCAAGAAAGGCGACCGCGTCGCGATCATGATGCCCAACTGCCTGCAGTATCCGATCGCGACGTTCGGCATCCTGCGCGCCGGGTTGACGGTCGTGAACGTCAACCCGATGTACACGCCGCGCGAACTCAGGCACCAGCTGGTCGACTCCGGTGCGACCGTGATCCTGGTGCTGGACAATTTCGGGCGCACCGTGGAGCAGGCGGCCGAGGGCACCGCCATCAGGCACGTGATCACCACCGGCCTGGGCGATCTGCTCGGTTTCCCCAAGGGCGCGATCGTCAACTTCGTGCTCAAATACGTGAAAAAGATGGTCCCGGACTACGACCTTCCCGGCGCCGTCCGCTTCAACGACGCATTGACACTCGGCCAGCGCCACGCACTGCCCGAGGTGTCGATCACCCCCGACGACATCGCGTTCCTGCAGTACACGGGCGGCACGACCGGAGTTGCCAAGGGCGCGATGCTCACCCACCGCAACCTGGTGGCGAACATGCAGCAGGCCGCGGCGTGGGTCAGCCAGCTGGTGAACGAAGGCGGCGAGATCATCATCACCGCGCTGCCGCTGTACCACATCTTCTCGCTGACGGCGAACGGCCTGGTCTTCATGAAGATCGGCGCGCTCAACTACCTGATCACCAATCCACGCGACATGCCCGGTTTCGTCAAGGAGCTGTCGAAGGTCAAGTTCACCGCGATCACCGGCGTCAACACGCTGTTCAACGGACTGCTCAATACGCCCGGCTTCGACAAGGTCGATTTCTCCCAGCTGCGGCTGACGCTGGGCGGCGGCATGGCCGTGCAGCGCGCCGTGGCGGAGCGCTGGAAGCAGGTCACCGGCGTGACGCTGGTGGAAGCCTACGGCCTCACCGAAACCTCGCCCGCGGCCTGCATCAACCCGATGGACCTGGCCGAATACAACGGTTCGATCGGCCTGCCGGTTCCGTCCACCGACGCCTGCATCAAGGACGAAGCCGGCGCGATGCTGCCGGTCGGCAGTGTGGGCGAGCTGTGCATCCAGGGCCCGCAGGTGATGAAGGGTTACTGGAACCGCCCCGAGGACACCGCCCAGGTCATCGACGCCGACGGCTGGCTGCACACTGGCGACATGGCGAGAATGGAGGAGACGGGCTTCTTCTACATCGTCGATCGCAAGAAGGACATGATCCTGGTGTCGGGCTTCAACGTGTACCCCAACGAGGTCGAGGACGTCATCGCGATGATGCCCGGCGTGCTCGAGGTGGCGGCCGTTGGCGTGCCGGACGAGAAGTCCGGCGAGGCGGTCAAGCTAGTCATCGTCAGGAAGGATCCGGCGCTGACGATCGAACAGGTCAAGGCGCATGCGCGCGAGAACCTCACCGGCTACAAGCAGCCGCGCCACGTGGAGTTCCGCGACGAACTGCCCAAGAGCAACGTCGGCAAGATCCTGCGCCGCGAGCTGAGGGATCCAAGCCCGGCGGGCTGAAGAACGCGGCGGCGCCGCCATCAGGCGGCGAGCGCCCCGACCCGGGGCGCGTGCATTCCGGCCGACACGCTGGCCGTGACCGACGCAAAACATCCTGAACAAGCGGAATCGGCCGATTTCGCTTGCGGTTCTTGCGGCTTCGGGGCATAGAATCCCCAATTCGGGCGATTCCTGACCTCGCGTGGCCACCAGCCGGGTAGCCCGGCCCGCTGCTGGCCAGTCTCAGGGGACTAGTCACCATGCACAACGTCGAGCCGCTCCACCGGGAGAGCCCGCTCTCCACGATCCGCATCCAGCACGATTCGTCGAACGATTCGCACTGGTGCTTCATGCATGGACAGCAGGCTTTCTCCGATCCCGGCTATCGCGCCTGTTTCTCGCCGCGGTTGCTGCGCGAACTGCGCCTGTTCGCCCAGGAATCGATCGACGGGATCGCCGGCGAAGCGGCGAAGTCCGACACCCACCTTGCCCACATCGTGCTTTCCTCGGACGCCCACGTCTTCAACCTCGGCGGCGATCTGAACCTGTTCTCGCAGCTCATCCGCGCGCGTGACCGCGCCGGCCTGCTGCACTACGCCAGCGAATGCGTGGACAGCATCCACCTGCTGCATTCGCGGCTGCATCCCAACGCGCACACCGTTGCGCTGGTCGATGGCGACGCCCTGGGCGGCGGGTTCGAACTCGCGCTGGCGTGCCAGACCATCGTCGCCGAGAGCGGCGTGCAGATGGGATTCCCGGAGGTGCTGTTCGGTCTGTTCCCGGGCATGGGTGCCTATTCCCTGCTGTCGCAGCGCGTGAGTCCCAAGCTGGCCGAGCAGATGATGCTCAACGGGGTGATGTACAGCAGCGACGAACTGCATCGCATGGGCATCGTCGACGTGCTGGTGCCCAAGGGTGAAGGCGTGCGCGCGGTGCACGAGGTGATTCGCCAGAACCGTCGCATCGCTGCCGCTCGCCTTGCCTTGCACCGCGTTCGCGATGCGATCCATCCCGTCAGCCACGACGAGCTGATGCGGATCACCGAAATCTGGGTCGATACCGCGCTGCAGCTCGGCGAGCGCCAGCTGCGCACCATGGAACGACTGGTGCGCGCACAGCTGCGTCGCCCCGAATTGCAGCCGGGAAACGTTTCGACGGGTTGATCGCAGGCAGCGCGCTCAGCTGCCTTCCGAGCCGATGTCCAGCGCGAGGTCGCCACGCTCGCGCAGCGCGGCCGACGCCTGTTCCAGCTGCTGGCGCAGCTGTCTGACCAGGCCGTTCCACTCGGGGAGCAGCCGGTCCGAAGGCATGCGCATGCCTTCGGACGCCGTATCGGCCAAGCGGACCGCGCCCATGTTGCCTGCTGCGCCCTTGAGCGCGTGGCAGGCGTCGCGGAACTCATCCCAGCTCCCCGCGCGCCCCGCCACCTCGAGGTCCGCCAGGCATTTGCGCGCATCGCGTACGCATTCGACGAGGAAGCGTCGGACGAATTCCTCGCCCAGGCCCATCTCGCGCAACTCGTCGAGGATGTGCTGCGAAATGAGGCTCTCGTCGGCCGGCGCACGCGGCGCGGCGGCGGAGTCGCTGGCCGGCGCGGCGCCCTCGGCGATCTCCGCCAGCTTGTCGAGCAGCTTCTGGATGATCACCGGCTTGGTCATGAAGGCGTACGCGCCCGCGCGTTCGCACTCCAGGCGTGCCTCCGATGTGGCGTCGGCCGTCAGCACGATGAAGGGCGTGCGCTTGCGGCCGGCTTCCATGAATCGCGCCTGCTTCATGATCTCCACCCCGCTCATGCCCGGCATGTGCAGGTCGATGATCACCGCATCGAACGCCTGGTTCTCGATCGCGACCAGCACGTCCTCGCCGTCGTCGACGATCCACGGCCGGTGGCCCGCCTTTTCCAGCAGGCGTCGCAACACCATCAGGTTCGCCGACTGGTCGTCCGCGACCAGCACCCGCATCGACCGCACCCGCGCGCGATGGCGCACGAAGGGATCTGCGAAGGCGATGATGTTGCTCGCCATGGTGGATGCATCCTGGGCCTGCTGTTCGGCGAGCAGGAACGGCACGTCGATCCAGAAATGCGAGCCCGCGCCGTCTTCGCTCTCCATGCCGATCCGACCATCGAGCAGCTCGGTCAGCGCCTTGGCGATCGTGGTGCCCAGGCCGGTGCCGCCGAACCTGCGCCCGCGACCGGACTCGACCTGCTCGAACGCATTGAAGATCCGCGCGCGATGCGTTTCCGGGATGCCGATGCCGGTGTCGCGGACGGAGAAATGCAGCTGCGCGACGCCATCGACCTGGCCGGTCAGCCCGACCTCAAGCGACACGCGCCCGGTTTCGGTGAACTTGATGGCGTTGGACAGCAGGTTGACGAGGATCTGGCGCAGGTGGTTGCTGTCGCCGTGCAGCAGGTTCGGCACGCCCTTCGCCACGTCGACATCGAACGCGACGCCCTTGGCCTGCGCCCCGGGCAGGAGCATGACGTGGATGCCGCGCACCACGTCGGAGAGCGAGAAGTCGGCATCGGTGCGCTTGAGCTTGCCGGCCTCGATCGCGGAGATGTCGAGGACGTCGTCGACCAGCAGCTGAAGGGCGCGCGCGGAGGTCTGGATGACCTGCGCGCTGTCGCGCTGCTCGGCCGTCAGCGACGTGGTTGCCAGCAGCTGCGACATGCCGACGATGCCATTGAGCGGCGTGCGCAGTTCGTGGCTCATGTTGGCCAGGAAACGGCTCTTGGCGTCGTTGGCGGCCTTCGCCGCCTCGGTCGCACGGACCAGCGCCTTGAGCAGCGAGCTCAGGTAGAGCGGTACCGCGACGAGCCCGGCGAGCAGGCCCCAGCCCAGCCAGCTGTTGGCCTGCCAGTACGGGGTATTGAGAATGACGACGAGATGGGTGACCACCGCGAAGCAGATCGCGGTGTAGAGGAAACACGGCCCGAATCGCAGGCCGTTGCCCACCGTGACCCACAGGACGATGACGTACAGCGGCGACAGCAGGTCGCCGATCAGGTACATGCCGGTACCCATCAGGGCGTAGTCGGCCACCATCCCGAGCACGCGCCGAGGGTATGAAATGCCGGGACGCGCGGCGATCCAGGCCAGGATCCCCAGCGCGACCACGAACTCGAGGGCCAGGAAGGCCTGCGACAGTGCCAGCCCGCGCTCGACGCCCGGATGGCCCTTCACCACGATTTGCAGGTAGGCCAGCACGACGACGAGCATCACCACGCGGATCAGCGCCTGCCCGTGCTCGCTGTCGGGGCGGCTCCCGAACCGGGACTTCAGCAGTCGCAGCGCCGCACTCATCGACGCGGTTGCGTTACTGCAGTCCCGCCGGCGCCAGCGGCGGGCCGGCGTGCGCGCAGATCTCGACCAGGCGCTCCTGGTTGCGTACCAGCGCATCGACGCACTTCGGATCGAACAGCTTGCCGCTCTGCTCGGACATGAAGGCCAGCGCCTCCTGGAAGCTCCACGCCCGCTTGTACGGGCGCACCGAGATCAGCGCGTCGAAGACATCGGCGGCCGCGACGATCCTGGCCTCGATCGGAATCGCCTCCCCCGCCAGGCCGTCCGGATAGCCGCTGCCGTCGTAACGCTCCTGGTGGCGCAGCGCGATCGTCGCGCTGACCTGGATGAAACGGTTCTGGCTGCCGCTGAGGAGTTCGTGTCCGATCTCCGGATGCCTGCGCATCAGCCGCGTTTCCTCGTCGGTCAGCGGTCCGGCCTTCATCAGCAGCGCGTCCGGGATCGCGATCTTGCCCAGGTCGTGCAGCGGCGCGGCCAGTTCGATCATCCGCACCTCGTCCTCGAACAGGCCCATTTCCTCGGCGATCATGCCGGCGATCCGGGCCAGGCGGTCGAGGTTGGCGCTGGTGCCGGCATCGCGGTAGGCGATCGCGCGGGCGAGCCGCGTCAGCGTCTCGCGTTCGCGCTCCTCGACTTCGTTCATGCTCGACAGCAGGCGTTGTTCAAGCGACAGTGCGCGTTGTTTCACCGACTCCGCCTGCTGGCGCAGCTGCAGCAGGTTGCGGCAGCGGGCGCGCAGTTCGCGCGGGCGCACCGGCTTGACCAGGAAGTCGATCACGCCGGCATCCAGCGCGGCCTGCCGGATCGGTTCGTCGCCAACGACGGTCACCAGCACGATCGGCACGTCGCGGTGCAACAGCGGGCGGCGGAAGCGGCGGGCGAACTCCAGGCCGTCGATGACCGGCATGCGGTAATCGAGCAGCAACAGGTCCGGACGGTTGTCTTCGCACCAGCGCAGGGCATCCTGGGGGTCGCCGAAGTCGAGTACGTCGAGCTCGGGACTGATGTCCTCGAGGATGTGCCGCAGCATCGTGCGCGCGGATGTCTGGTCGTCGACAATCACGATATTCACGTGGTATCCGCTCCTCGAGCGTAATGGTCTTCCCCGCCTGCATACTCGCCCGCCGGTACAGGGCAAGCAAGTCCCGTGCCCTGCGGCGACCCGGATTCCGTGCGATCGGCCACGGTTTCCGCCGCTTGGCAGGGGCGCAATCGAAGGGATGCGGTCAGGAAGCGACGCTCCTTGTCATGTATTGCGTTGGGCGGCTCCATCCTCCCGCTGTTCCCGCAGCCGTCTGCGGTGGGTGTCAGTCCGCCGCCGCTTCCGGGCGCATGTAGGGGAACAGCAGCACGTCGCGGATCGATGCCGAACCTGTCAGCAGCATCACCAGGCGATCGATGCCGACCCCGAGACCGCCGGTCGGCGGCAGCCCGACTTCGAGCGCGCGGATGTAGTCGGCATCGAAATGCATGGCTTCGTCGTCGCCACCGGTCTTGGCCTCGACCTGTGCGCGGAAGCGCGCGGCCTGGTCTTCGGGATCGTTGAGTTCGGAAAAGCCGTTGGCCAGTTCCTTGCCGCCGATGAAAAGCTCGAAGCGATCGGTGATGCCAGGCTCGCTGTCGGATTCGCGCGCGAGCGGCGACACTTCGACCGGATAGTGAGTGATGAAGGTCGGCTGGACGAGTCCGGTCTCGACCGTATTCTCGAAGATCTCCAGCAGCAGCTTGCCCCAGCCATAGCCTGGCTTGGCGGGGACCTTCAGCCGCGCGCAGTGCGCGGCGAGCGCGTCGCGGTCGCGGCAGTCGGCGACGCTGATCTGCGGGTTGAGCTCGCGCACGGCCTCTTCCAGCTTCCACCGGCGGAAGCGCGGGCCGACATCGATCGCATTGCCGTCCCACTCCAGCGCGGTGGTGCCGATGGTTTCCCGGGCAACGTCGCGGATCATCGACTCGGTGAGGTCCATGACCTCGTCATAGCCGACATAGGCCTCGTACAGCTCGAGCATCGTGAACTCGGGATTGTGCCGGGTGCTCACGCCCTCGTTGCGGAAATTGCGGTTGATTTCGTACACGCGCTCGAAGCCTCCGACGACCAGACGCTTGAGGTACAGCTCCGGCGCGACGCGCAGGAACAGGTCGAGGTCCAGCGCGTTGTGGTGGGTGGTGAACGGACGCGCCGTCGCACCGCCGGCCAGGTAATGCATCATCGGCGTCTCGACCTCGAGGAAGCGACGCGCGTCCAGCCAGCGCCGGATCGCCGCGATCACCTTGGAGCGCTTGACGAACACCTCGCGCGCGCCGGGACTCACGATCAGGTCGACGTAGCGCTGCCGGTAGCGCTGCTCGACGTCCGCCAGCCCGTGCCACTTGTCTGGCAGCGGACGCAGCGACTTGACCAGCAGCCGCAGCGTGTCTGCCTTGACCGACAGCTCGCCGGTCTTGGTGCGCATCAGGGTGCCGGTTGCAGCGACGATGTCGCCCACGTCCCAGCCCTTGAAGGCATCGTAGGCCTCGCCGAGCGTGCTTGCCTGCAGGAACAGCTGGATCCTGCCCGACACGTCCTGCACCTGCGCGAACGCGGCCTTGCCCATCACCCGCTTGGCCAGCAGGCGTCCGGCGAGCGCGACGCGCCTGCCCTCGCCTTCCAGCGCTTCGCCTGTCCAGCGCTCCGCGTCCGCATAGGCATCCTGCAGGTCCTGCGCGTACTCGGCGCGGCGGAAATCATTGGGGAATGCGACGCCCTGCGCGCGCAACGCCGCGAGTTTCGCGCGACGCTCGGCGATCAGGTGGTTCTCGTCGGCGGCGGATGGCGGTGAGGGCGGCTGGTCGGTCATGGCTTGGAGTCGTCATGTGGAATGTGGGAGCGGCTTCAGCCGCGAACTCCCGGTTCGCGGTCGATGGCTGCCAAGGCTGAGGCCGCTCCCGCAGGATACGGGGAGAATTACACCGCGTCGGCGCGTTTCGATCCCGCCTCGAGTCCCGACTTCAGGCTGGCCTCGATGAACTCGTCCAGGTCGCCATCGAGCACCTTCTGCGTGTCCGAGCGCTCAACGCCCGTGCGCAGGTCCTTGATGCGGCTCTGGTCGAGCACGTAGTTGCGGATCTGGCTGCCCCAACCGATGTCGGACTTGGTCGCCTCCAGCGCATCGCGCTCGACATTGCGCTTCTGCACTTCCAGCTCATACAGCTTGGCGGCCAGCATCTTCATTGCAGTGTCGCGGTTCTGGTGCTGGCTGCGACCGGTCTGGCAGGCGACCACGGTATTGGTCGGGATATGGGTGATGCGCACCGCCGACTCGGTCTTGTTGACGTGCTGGCCACCGGCGCCCGACGAGCGATACACGTCGGTCCGCAGGTCGGCGGGGTTGATGTCGACCTCGATGTCGTCATCGACTTCGGGCGACACGAACACCGAGGTGAAACTGGTGTGCCGGCGGTTGTCCGAATCAAACGGCGACTTGCGCACCAGCCGATGCACGCCGATCTCGGTCTTCAGCCAGCCATAGGCGAATTCGCCCTCGACCCGGAAGGTCGCCGACTTGATCCCGGCCACGTCGCCGCCGCTGACTTCCATCAGCTCGGTCTTCCAGCCCCGGTTTTCGGCCCAGCGCAGGTACATGCGCAGCAGCATTTCGGCCCAGTCCTGCGCCTCGGTGCCGCCGGCGCCGGCCTGGATGTCGACGAAGGCGTTGGCCGAATCCATCTCGCCCGAGAACATGCGCTGGAATTCCAGCTTGTCGACCCGGCCGGCGAAACGTTCGACATCGGCGACCACGGCGTTCGCGGTGTCCTCGTCGTCCTCGTCCTCGGCCAGGTCCAGCAGTTCGCCCGCGCCGCCCAGCCCCTCGGTCAACTCGCGGATGCCGTTGACGGTCTTGTCGAGCAGCGAACGCTCGCGTCCCAGCGCCTGCGCCCGCTCGGGGTCGTTCCAGACGTCCGGGTTCTCCAGCTCGCGCTCTACTTCCTCCAGGCGCTCGCGCTTGGTGTCGTAGTCAAAGAAACCCCCTCAGCGCATCCAGCCGACCGGTCAGGTCGGCGATGCGCTGGCGCACGGGATTGAGTTCGATCATGGATGGCTGGCAACGTGAAAAATGGCCGTGGATTCTAGCAGGCCGGGCCTGCCGGGCCTACGCCGTGGCAGCCGGCGCACCGAGCCGCGCACGAAGCGCGTCGCGGTAGCGCCGGCTGCACGGCAGCGCCGTCCCGTCGTGCAGGTGCACGCGCGCGTCTCCGTCGTCCAGCGGCTCGATCGAGGCCACCGCGTCCAGGTTGACCATGTAGCTGCGGTGGATCCGCACGAACCGGTCCGGATCGAGCTGCGCGGTGATGCCGGCCATCGTGCTGCGCAGCGGGTAGTCCCGTTCGCGCACGCGCAGGTTCACGTAGTTGCCGGCAGCCTGCAGCCACTCGATGTCGCTGGCGGCGATGAGGAACTCGCGGCCCAGCTTGCGGACCAGGAAGCGCTCCGGGCGCGCGTCGTGGCTGGCGGCCGAGCCGTCGTCGGGTGGATCGAGCAGGCGCGCCTCGCCCTGCAGCCGCCGCCAGAACCAGCGGTAGCCGTGGTCGACGATGACGATCAGGGCGAACGTGCGGGCGTCCTTGAGGTATTCGTAAACGAACCTGCGGAGCCAGTCGTCGATCTCGTAGCGCTCTCCCAGGAGCAGATAGCCGGCCTTGCGCAACAGCACCATACCGACCACGTGCAGCAGCGACCAGGCCACGCTTGCGGCGATGTAGACCGGCAAACGGCGGCCCCAGGTGTCGGCGTGCATCGGCCAGCGGCTGCACAGCCCCAGCAGGGCCGGCAGCAGCAGCAGGGATACCAGCGCGCTGCTGCCCTCCCACAGCGCCGGCTGCCATGCCGGCAGGGCGTGCCCGTCGCGCTGCGCATCCATGAGGGTGACCATCGTGTTGGCGATGGCGGGAACGACGAAGGCCAGGATCCAGAACGCCAGTTCGATCCCGCCCTGCCAGGGCAGGTAGCGTCGCCAGGGTTCGTTGGCACGCGCGTGCCCGGGGGCTGGATTCATCCGCGCATTCTAGGGTCGCAGAGCGACGGGTCCGCCGCGGTTCGTCCCCCAACGCCCGCGACTCGTCCCTCCACGCCCGGGGATCGGGCACTCCGCGCATTCGACCACCGCATCGCAGCGGCAACCTGTCCTCCCCGTCCCTGCCCGCCGCCACCATGCCTCGTCGCCACGACATCGACGCCCTGCGCGTCATCGCCTTCGCACTGCTCATCGCCTACCACGTCGGCATGGTGTACGTCGCCGACTGGGGGTTCCACGTCAAGAGCGCCTGCCAGGCCGAGTGGCTGCAGTGGCCGATGATCGTGCTCAACCGCTGGCGGATGCCGCTGCTGTTCATAATCTCCGGCATCGGCCTGGGCCTGGCGCGAATCGGCGACGCACCGTGGCGCTTTGCCGCGCAGCGCTGCTGGCGCCTGCTGCTGCCGCTGGCGTTCGGCATGTTCGTGGTCGTCGCGGTGCAGGCCTATTGCGAGGGCCTGGCCAACGGCGGGATCGCGCCAGGCTTCGGCGCTTTCCTGCTGCGCTACTGGCAGGCGCGGCCCTGGCCGGAGGGCGGCTTCACGGGCGCCGAATTCGGCATCACCTGGAACCACCTGTGGTACCTGGCCTACCTGTGGCTCTACACGATGCTGCTGGTGGCGCTGCTGCCGCTGCGCACATTGCCGGTCGCGCGGTGGCTGGCGGGCTGGCGTTGGCCGACCTGGCTGCTGCTGTCGGTTCCGGTGGCGTGGCTGGCCATGTGCAGGCTGGTGCTGGCGCCGCGCTTCCCGGAGACCCACGCGCTGTTCGGAGACTGGACCGTGCACGCGCAATCGCTGCCGCTGTTCCTCGCCGGCTACGCGATCGCCGGCAACGCCCGCTTGTGGGAGCGCATCCGGGCGCTGCGCTGGTCGATGCTGGCGACCGCCCTGGCCTGCATCACGGTCGAATTGACGATTCGCGCCGGTGGTCCCTCCCTGCCAGCTGGCGCGTCGATCCCGACGTGGATCCCGTGGGCGGAGATCGAACGCATCGCGCGGGCGGCCTACACGTGGACGGCGCTGCTGGCGATCTTCGGCTGGGGCAAGGTGCTGCTGGACCGTCCGTTCCGCTGGCTGCCGTACTGCAACGAAGCGGTGTACCCGTGGTACATCCTGCACCAGAGCCTGATCGTGCCGCTGGCGTTCTTCCTGGCGCCGCTTCGGCTCGGGCCGGTGCTTGAACCCGCGCTCGTGCTTGGCGGCACCATCGGCGGCTGCCTCCTGCTGCACGAACTGTTGATCCGCCGCACTGCGTTGCTGCGGCCCCTGTTCGGCCTCAAGCGTCGCCGCCTGTCGGTCGAAGGCATGGCTGGGCCCACGGCGCAGCCGATCGCGTGACCGGCGCGCTCAGTCCAGGGACTCGCGGTGCACCACGACAAGCTGGACCGCATCGCCGCCGCGATAGTCGTCCGGCGCCAGTCGATAGGCGATGTGGATCCGGCTGCCCGGTGGCGTCCCGGTCCAGCCGCCGAATTCGATCGCCTGGAGGGGCCGGCCGCCGGCCGGCGCGAGCTCCAGCTTCAGGTGCTGGGTGCCGACCGGTCGCCATGACAGCACCGCGAACTCGCCGTCGAACAGCGGCTCCGGGAATCCCTGACCCCATGGCCCCCCATCGCGGAGGGCACAGGCGTTGTCGAACTGGAAAGCGTCCACCGGCAGCTCGCCGTCGCTGCCGATGGTGTCGAGCAGCAGGTCGGGCGTGAGCAAGGCGCCGGCGGCTTCGAGGAACGCCGCCTGGAACGCATCGAAATGGGCCTGTGGGAGGCTCAGGCCCGCGGCCATCGCGTGCCCGCCGAAACGATCCATCAGGCCTGGGCGCATCGCATGCACGTGCGCCAGGGCATCGCGGATGTGGAAGCCGGGGATCGAGCGCGCGGAGCCGCGCAAAAGCGGACTGCCTGGCTCGCTGGGCGCGAACGCGATCACCGGGCGGTGCAGGCGTTCCTTCAGTTTCGACGCGACCAGCCCGATCACGCCCGGATGCCAGCGCGCATCGAACAGGCAGTGTGCGAGTCGTGGCGCGGTGGCGGCATCGGGCACAGCGGTCAGTGCGGCTTCCGCCTCGCCGACCATCTGCTGCTGCACCGCGCGGCGCTCGGCGTTGATGCCATCGAGTACGGCGGCCAGCTCTCGCGCCTGCGTCGGGTCGTCGCAGAGCAGGCATTCGATGCCCAGCGCCATGTCCTCGAGCCGCCCCGCGGCGTTGAGGCGCGGCGCGACCGCGAAGCCGATGTCCGCCGCGGACAGGGTCGCGGCGCGGCGCCGCGACACTTCGATCAGCGCCTGCAGGCCGGCGCATCCGTGGCCGGCGCGCAACCGCCGCAGACCCGCGGAAACGAGCGCACGGTTGTTCGCATCCAGCGGCACGAGGTCGGCGACGGTGCCGACCGCGACCAGGTCGAGCAGCGTCGACAGATCCGGGCCGCCGGCATCGCCGAAGCGCCCGGCTTCGCGCAGACGCCGACGCAGCGCGAGCAGCACGTAGAAGATCACCCCGACGCCGGCCAGCATCTTGCTGCCGAAGCCGTCGCCGCGCTGGTTGGGGTTGACGATGGCGTCGGCCGACGGCAGCGCGTCGCCCGGAAGATGGTGGTCGGTGACCAGCACCTGCCAACCGTGCGCCTTGGCCGCGGCGATGCCCGCGTGGCAGGCGATCCCGTGGTCCACCGTGACCAGCAGCTCCGGCTGCAGTGCCGCCAGCTCCGCGACCAGTGCCGGCGACAGCCCGTAGCCGTGCACCATCCGATTGGGAACCGCGTGCGACACGCGCCCTGCGCCGAGCATGCGCAATCCGCGTACGGCCACGGCGCAGGCGGTCGCGCCGTCGCAGTCGAAATCGCCGACGACCAGGATGTGGCGGTCGTCGGCGATGGCGTCGGCGAGCAGCGAGGTGGCTGCATCGAGGCCGAGCAGGCCGTCGGGCGGCAGCAGGCCAGCCAAGCGCGGCCGCGCGCTGGCATGGTCGGTGGCGCCGCGCGCGCTGTAGACACGACGCAGCAGCGGCGGCACCGAGTCCGGCCAGTCCTCGCCGACGACGCAGTCGCGGCGCTGGATCCTGCGCGCAACGCTCATGCGTCGAACCGCGGCAGCGGCCTGCGCCAGAAGCGCCAGCGCTGGTTGGGCGCAAGCTGCCAGCGCCGACCGTCGGCGAAATCCAGCGCCAGGCGTTGCAGGCCGCCATCAAGCAGCCTGGTGCAGGCAGGCAGCAGCCAGTCGCGTTCGAACGCGGCCAGGTCGCGCGCGTGGTGCAGGTCGAATGCGCAATCCGCGGCGTCGATGTCGAAGGCCGCCGGGAGCGGCCGGGCGATGCCGACCGCGTCGGCGAGTGCGAGCGCGGCTTCGTCGCCGGAATGGAACCGTGCATGCGTCGACGTCACCGCATCGGGCAGGCTGCCGGCGCCCCAGAACCACAGCGAGTTGATCGGCGTGCGTCCCTGTTCCTGGCGCACCGCGTTGCGCGGATGGTTGTGCAGCACGACCTGCGCTTCGGCAAGCAGCACGCGCCAGCGGCGCCCCTCGGGGCCTTCGCCCAGATGATCGAGCAGGTCGGCGCCCAGCGCATCATCCGGCTCGGCGAACGACGGCACCCTGGTGCCCTGCGGCAATCGCAGGTACCAGCGCGACGGCCGCGGCGCATCGATGGCGAAGCCCGCATCGCCGAACAACGGCTTGAGCGCGGGCAGCAAGGCCGCGCGATCCTCGTCGTCCAGCCCCAGCGACGCGCCGATGGCCAGCAGGCGCGCGCCGTTGATGTCGGGGCGCACGTACGCGGGATCGGCCCGCAGCCAGGTCGCGCCGGCCGCGTCGCCGGCATCCATCTGCCGCGTCAGCGCGGCAACCGGCCAGTGGTCGGGTGTCAGGCGGAATTGGCGCCGCAGCTGCGCGCGGCGGCCGTCTTCGCCGGCCGGCATCCGATCGGCTCGCCCCAGCGCGCGCGCGGCGTCGGCGCCTGCCTGCTGGCCGCCGAAGCGCATCGCCGCCGGCAGCAGGAAGGTCGCCTGCACCATGTCAGCCGGCGTATCGGACTTCGATGATCTCGAACTCGCGAGTCCCGCCAGGCGCTTCGATCGTCACCTCGTCGCCTTCGTGCTTGCCGATCAGCGCACGCGCGACCGGCGACGAGATCGCGATCTGGCCCTGCTTGATGTCCGCCTCCAGGTCGCCGACGATCTGATAGCGCTTTTCCTCGCCGCTGTCGGCGTCGGCCAGCAGCACGGTGGCGCCGAACACGATGCGGGTGCCGGCATCGAGCGTGGAGATGTCGATGACCTGCGCGTGCGACAGCTCGCCTTCGAGCTGCTTGATGCGGCCTTCGATGAAGCCCTGCTGTTCCCGTGCGGCGTGGTACTCGGCGTTCTCCTTCAGGTCGCCGTGCGCGCGCGCTTCGGCGATCGCGTTGATCACCGCCGGGCGCTGGACCGACTTGAGTTCATCGAGTTCCGCGCGCAGGCGCTGAGCGCCCTGGGCGGTCATGGGCGCTCTCATGGCCCCACCTTGTCATGCATGTCCAACTCCCGGTGCAGTTCCTGCAGCGCCCAGACCGGGCCGCTGCCGCGATACTCGAGAGAATGCAGCAAGGCCTTGGCGCCGGCAATGGTGGTCGAATACGTCACGCCCTGCTGCAGGGCCTCGCGGCGGATCGAGAACGAGTCGGCGATGGCCTGCCGTCCTTCCGTGGTGTTGACGATGTAGCTGATCTCGCCGTTCTTGATCAGGTCGACGACGTGCGGACGGCCTTCGGCGACCTTGTTGACGTGCGCGCATTCCAGGCCGTTGTCGCGCAGCCAGGCAGCGGTGCCGCCGGTCGCCACCAGCGAGTAGCCCCGTTCGACCAGTTCGCGCGCCACCGGCACGACCCGCGACTTGTCCGGATCGCGCACCGAAATGAACGCCTTGCCGACCGGCGGCGTGCGGATGCCGGCGGCTTCCTGCGCGCGCGCGAACGCGGCGCCGAAGTTGCGGCCCACGCCCATCACCTCGCCCGTGGAACGCATTTCCGGCCCGAGGATCGGGTCCACGCCCTGGAACTTGGCGAACGGGAAGATCGCCTCCTTCACGCAGTAGTAATCGGGCACGATCTCTTCGGTCACGCCCTGCTCGGCCAGCGTCATGCCCGCCATGCAGCGCGCGGCGATCTTCGCCAGCGGCCGGCCCGTTGCCTTGGAGACGAACGGCACGGTGCGCGATGCGCGCGGATTGACTTCGAGCAGGAAGATCACGTCGTCACCGTTCTCGTCGACCTGGACCGCGAACTGGGTGTTCATCAGTCCGACCACCTGCAGCGCACGCGCCAGCGCCGCCACCTGCTCGCGCAGGCGTGCCTGGGTGGAGGCCGAGAGCGAGTAAGGCGGCAGCGAGCAGGACGAGTCGCCCGAGTGCACGCCGGCTTCCTCGATGTGCTCCATCACCCCGCCGATCAGCACCGCACCGGTGCGGTCGGCGATCACGTCGATGTCGACCTCGACCGCGTTGTCGAGGAAGCGGTCGAGCAGCACCGGCGAATCGTTCGAGACCTTGACCGCGTCGCGCATGTACTTGGAGAGATCCGCGTCGGCGTGCACGACTTCCATCGCGCGGCCACCGAGCACGTAGCTCGGGCGCACCACCAGCGGATAGCCGATCTCGCGCGCCAGCGCCAGGGCTTCATCCGGGTTGCGCGCGGTGCGGTTCGGCGGCTGCAGCAGTCCCAGCTTCGTCACCAGCTGCTGGAAGCGTTCGCGGTCCTCGGCCAGGTCGATCGACTCGGGCGAGGTGCCGATGATCGGCACGCCGTTGGCTTCCAGCGCGCGCGCCAGCTTGAGTGGCGTCTGACCGCCGTACTGCACGATCACGCCCTTCGGCTTCTCCAGCTCGACGATTTCCAGCACGTCCTCGAGGGTCAACGGCTCGAAATACAGGCGGTCGGACGTGTCGTAGTCGGTCGACACCGTCTCCGGGTTGCAGTTGACCATGATGGTTTCATAGCCGTCCTCGCGCAGGGCGAGCGCGGCGTGCACGCAGCAGTAGTCGAACTCGATGCCCTGCCCGATCCGGTTCGGGCCGCCGCCGAGCACGATGATCTTGTCGCGGTCGCTGGGATGCGCCTCGCACTCGTCCTCGTAGGTCGAATACAGGTAGGCGGTGGTGGTGGCGAACTCGGCCGCGCACGAATCCACGCGCTTGTAGACCGGGCGGATGCCGAACGCGTGGCGCAAGGCGCGGATCGCCTTCTCGTCGGTCTGCAGCAGCTGCGCCAGGCGTGCGTCGGAAAAACCCATGCGCTTGAGCCGGCGCAGACGCCGCGCGTCGAGCGCCGCGACGCCGGCGGCGGCGACCTCGGCTTCGACCGAAACCAGCTCCTCGATCTGGTCCAGGAACCACGGATCGACGAACGACAGACCATGCACGTCCTCCACCGACATCCCGGCGCGGAAGGCGTCGGCGAGGTGGAACACGCGCTCGGGACCTGCCTCCTTGACCTCGCGGCGCAGGGTCGCGAGGTCGTCCTCGCTGCCAAGGTCCAGGCCGGTGGGGTCGAGCCCGGCCTTGCCGGTTTCCAGTCCGCGCAGCGCCTTGTGCAGCGATTCCTGGAAGGTGCGGCCGATCGCCATCACCTCGCCCACCGACTTCATCTGCGTGGTCAGGCGCGAATCGGCCTGCGGGAACTTCTCGAACGCGAAGCGCGGGATCTTGGTGACCACGTAATCGATCGCCGGTTCGAACGAAGCCGGCGTGAGTCCACCGGTGATCTCGTTCTTCAGCTCGTCGAGCGTGTAGCCCACCGCGAGCTTGGCCGCGACCTTGGCGATCGGGAAGCCGGTGGCCTTCGACGCCAGCGCGGACGACCGCGACACCCGCGGATTCATCTCGATCACCACCACGCGCCCGTCTTGGGCATTGATGCCGAACTGCACGTTGCTGCCGCCGGTGTCCACGCCGATCTTGCGCAGCACGGCGATCGAGGCGTCGCGCAGGCGCTGGTATTCCTTGTCGGTGAGCGTCTGCGCCGGAGCCACGGTGATCGAGTCGCCGGTGTGCACGCCCATCGGATCGAAGTTCTCGATCGCGCAGACGATGATGCAGTTGTCCGCGGTGTCGCGGACCACTTCCATCTCGAACTCCTTCCAGCCCAGCACCGACTCCTCGACCAGCACTTCGTGCACCGGCGACAGTTCGAGTCCGCGCTTGACGATGTCCTCGAATTCCTCCTTGTTGTAGGCGATGCCGCCGCCGCTGCCGCCCAGGGTGAAGCTGGGACGGATGATGGTCGGGTACCCGACCCGGGTCTGGATGTCGACCGCCTGCTCGAAGTTGCGCGCGACCTCCGCCTTCGGGCACTCCAGCCCGATCTCGCCCATCGCCACGCGGAACAGCTCGCGATCCTCGGCCATCCGGATTGCTTCGCGCTTGGCGCCGATCAGCTCGACTCCGTACTTCTCGAGCACGCCGTTGTCGGCCAGGTCCAGCGCGCAGTTCAGCGCGGTCTGCCCCCCCATGGTCGGGAGCAGCGCATCGGGCTTCTCCTTGGCGATGATCTTCTCGACCGTCTGCCAGTTGATCGGCTCGATGTAGACCGCGTCCGCCATTTCGGGGTCGGTCATGATCGTCGCCGGGTTGCTGTTGACCAGCACCACCCGGTAGCCCTCGTCGCGCAACGCCTTGCAGGCCTGCGCACCCGAGTAGTCGAACTCGCAGGCCTGGCCGATGACGATCGGGCCGGCGCCGATGATGAGGATGGTCTTGAGGTCGCTGCGCTTGGGCACTGTTCGATGTTCCGGGATGGGTCGGGAGATCAGGGGGTCTGGGCAGTCGCCTGCATGCCGCCGATATGCTTGTCGAAGAAGGCGAGCATCTTCGTGTAGAGGTTCACGTTGTTGTCCAGGTCGCGGAAACCGTGCGCTTCCTTCTTCTCGACCACGATTTCCTCGGGCGCCTTGCCCGCCGCTTCCATGCGATCGACGAGTTCGTACATGTTCTTGATCGGCACGCGCTCGTCCTTCGCGCCGTGCACGAGCATGACCGCGGACTTGATCCTGTCGACCCCATAGATCGGGGATTGCGCGTGGCGCTCCCCCGCCGATGCGGGCAGCACGGTATCGAGGTAGGCCCGGCCGTAGTCGGATTGGGCCGTATCGCTGCTGGCCCGCTGCACGTCGAGGTCGTAGACGCCGACGTAGCCGACCGTGCAGCGGTACAGGTCCGGTTCGCGCACCACGCTCATGAGCGCCGAGTAGCCGCCGTACGAGGCGCCATAGATGCAGACGCGATCCGGAGACGTGATCCCCTGGGCGATCGCCCAGCGCACCGAGTCGGTCAGGTCGTCCTGCATCGTGGTGCCCCACTGGCGAAAGCCGGCGGA
Organism: Luteimonas notoginsengisoli; assembly: GCF_042648885.1. Taxonomy (NCBI): domain Bacteria; kingdom Pseudomonadati; phylum Pseudomonadota; class Gammaproteobacteria; order Lysobacterales; family Lysobacteraceae; genus Luteimonas; species Luteimonas notoginsengisoli. Next base: position 77,750 of record NZ_JBHRYF010000009.1, read on the forward strand.
CATGTAATCCGCTCCGTAGCCGCCGGAGCCGCGATAGTTCATCTGCAGGACGGCATAGCCACGATTGGCCAGCAGCTGCACTTCCGGGTTGAAGCCCCACTCGTCGCGCGGTCCGTGCGGTCCGCCGTGCGGATTGATCACCAGCGGCAGGTTCCTGCCGTCGCTCCCTGCCGGGACGGTGAGGTAGCCGTGGATGACCATGCCGTCACGGGTCTTCACCTGCACCGGCTTCATCGGCGACATCTCCGCGGGCTTGATCCACTCACGCGACGACAGCAGGAACCGCGCCTGCTTGGCCTTGGTATCGAACAGGTAGACCTGGCCGGGGTCCCGGTCGCTGTAGACGTACAGCAGCACGCGGCCGCCATCATCCGATACGCCGCTGAAGTCGACCATCTTGCCGGGAAACGCCTTGACCAGGCCGGCGAACAGCGCCGTTTCCGGGTGCTCCGGCGCGATGAAGTCCCAGTACGGGACGCCGTCGTCGTAGCGCACCGCCAACAACGTCCTGCGGTCGCTGCTCCACAGCAGGTCCGACGCGTCCACGGTGCCATTGCGCGAGATTTCCTTGCCGGCACCGGTCACCGGATCGATGCGCCACAGCGACTCCGCGCCACCGTCGTTCTTCATCACCAAGGCCTGTTCGCCGTCGGGGCTGAAACCGACCGGGCGCAGGCTGTTTCCCGCGAACGGGGCGCTCTTCTCCACCAGGGACCAGCGGTCGCCGTCGCGGCGGAAGAGCGCGCTGGAGCCATCGCTCATGTCGCCGAAGGAATAGCGCACCTTCGCGTCGTGGTCGACGACGAACGTGCCGAAGTCGATCGGGCTGGAAGCCACCTGGGTGATCTTGCCGTTGTAGGCATTGAGCTTGAACAGGAACGCGTTCTCGATCGAACGCGTCACCAGCACCGACTCGCGCTCGGCCGGCAGCGTATCCACGATGCTGTAGAAATTGCCGTGCGGGATCACGATCCGGTGGGTGCCATCGATGTCGGAGGCATACATGTCGCGCAGGCCGACCTGGAAATCGAAGCGCCCGGTCTTGAAGCTCGTCGCGTACAGCAACCGCTCGTTGTTGACCCACGTGACCTGGCGGAAATAGTAGTTCTCGCCGTAGTCCCAGCTGCCGACCACGCTCTTGTCGTCGACCTTGAGCACCACCAGCAGGCTGCGATCACTGCGCGGCATCGTCACTGCGATGTGCTTGCCGTCAGGTGAAAGCTGGACGCTCTCGAACTCGGCTTCCTTGAAGAAGTCCTTGATCGGCACGTCGGCCGCCACTGCCGCGGCCGGCAGGATCATGTACAGCAGAATTGCAAGCAGGTATCGCATTGGTCTATCCCCCTGGTGATGCCTTAAGCCCGTTCAAGTGGTGTGCCCGACAGGCCATCGTCAGCGCGATGCCGCCCGCATCGATTCGATGAAGCGATCGAACAGCGGCGCGAGGTCGTGCGGGCCTGGAGCCGCCTCCGGATGCCCCTGGAAGCTGAAAGCCGGCGCGTCGGTCAGCGCGAAGCCCTGATTGCTGCCGTCGAACAGCGATCGATGGGTGACCCGCGCATTCCCCGGCAAGCTGGCTTCGTCCACTGCAAAACCGTGGTTCTGCGAGGTGATCATCACCCGCCCGCTATCAAGGTCGATCACCGGGTGGTTGGCGCCGTGGTGGCCGAATTTCATCTTCTTCGTCGTCGCGCCGATGGCCAGGCCCAGCAACTGGTGGCCGAGGCAGATGCCGTACAGCGGGATTTTCTTCGCCAGGAATTCGCGGATCGCGGCGATCGCGTAATCGCAGGGTTGCGGGTCGCCCGGGCCGTTGGACAGGAAGATGCCATCGGGCGCCAGCGCCAACGCCTCGGTTGCGGACGTCTGTGCCGGCACCACGGTCACGTCGCAGCCGCGCTCGGCCAGCATGCGCAGGATGTTGCGCTTCACGCCGTAGTCGTAGGCAACGACCTTGTACCTCGGCGCGGCTTGGGCGAACTCGCCGCTGTCGAGGTCGAGCTGGCCGTCGCGCCATGGATACGCGCTGCGCGTGCTGACGTCCTTCGCCAGGTCCATGCCTTCCAGGCCGGGGAACTTGCGTGCCGCCTCGAGCGCCTTGTCGACGTCGATGTTCCCTGCCATCAGCGCGCCGTTCTGCGCCCCGCGGTCGCGAAGCAGGCGGGTGAGCTTGCGGGTGTCGATGTCGGCGATGGCGACGATGCCGCGCGCGCGCAGCCATTCGGGCAGGGAACCTTCGCTACGCCAGTTGCTCGGGCGGCGCGGCACGTCGCGCACCACCAGGCCCGAGGCCCAAGCCTGCAGGGCTTCGTCGTCCTGCGCGGTGCAGCCGGTGTTGCCGACGTGCGGATAGGTCAGCGTGACGATCTGGCGCGCGTAGGACGGGTCGGTGAGGATCTCCTGGTAGCCGGTCATGGCGGTGTTGAACACCACCTCGCCGACCGACAGGCCCGGGGCGCCCACGGAAATTCCCTCGAACACGGTGCCGTCTTCGAGCGCGAGGATTGCGGTATCTGTCACGGATTTCGCCTACGTCGGGTTGCAGAAAACCGCCAGCGCGGTGCGGGACCGGCCGGAGGCGAGTGGAATCAGGCGAGCGGGAATGATACCGGCGCGACGCCGGTCGCGCCAGAGTTTCCGTGCCGTCCGGCCGCTAAAGAACGGCTAGCACGCGGTCACAGCAAGTCGCGCAGGCGGTGGAGACCCGGTGGGCGCCCGGCGAGCGCCAGCGCGGCGTGGATGGCGCCGCCGGCGAAGATGTCGCGGCTGCCGGCGCGATGGGCGAGTTCGAGCCGCTCGCCGGCCGCCGTGAACTGCACCAGATGTTCGCCGACGATGTCCCCGGCGCGGATGCTGGCATAGCGCGGCTGCGCGCCCTCGCGCTGCGCCGCGGCACCGAGCGCCAACGCGGTGCCCGAGGGCGCGTCCTGCTTGCGGCTGTGGTGCATTTCGATGATGTCGCAGTCCCATCCCGGCAGCGCGGCGGCCGCGCGTTCGACCAGGTCTTCCAGCAGCGCCACGCCGAGGCTGAAATTGGCCGACCAGAGCACGCCGATGCGCGCACCGGCGGTGTCCAAGGCCGCGTGCTGCGCCTCGGACAATCCGGTGGTGCCCGAGACCAGCGCCGCGCCGCGCGCCAGGCAGGCGGCGAGGATGGCGTCGAAGCCGGCCGGCAGGCTGAAATCGATGGCGACGTCGAAATCGGGCGCGCCGCCCAGTTCGGCGGCGGCGAAGTGCGGGACGCCATCGACGACCCGCTGCGAAGGCGAGCGCGCCGACACCGCAGCGACCACGCGGCAATCGTCGCGCTGCGCGCAGAGCCGCAGCAGGGCCTGGCCCATGCGGCCCCCGGCGCCGTGGATGAGCAATCGGGTCGGTGCATTCATGCCCGCAGGCTAATCGGGCGCCCGGTGCGCCACAAGCCCGGCGGACGGCGCATGATCCTGCGCTGGACCCGTTTGACGCACGCCCCTGGTTGGCCGCATGCCGCCCGATTGCTTCCATCTCGATCCACACGGGCTCGAGCGCCCCGATGTCGTCGTTGCGCACGAACCGTTCCGCTTCCTGATCGCGACGGCACAATTGCGTGAGGCCGGCCGCGAGGCATTGCTGCGCGATTTTCCGCGCTACGGCAGCGCGGGCTTCTTCCCCTACCGGGAACGCGACTGCGGCCCTTCCATCCGGGCCTTGGTGGCCGAATTCAGCGGCAGTGCGTTTGCCCGCTCACTCGGCGCGCGGCTCGGCATCCCGGACCTGGGGGGCTTCCCCGCGATCGCCACCCTCAGCGATTCGGTCCATCGCCGCCATGGCACGATCCATACCGACAGCGCGTGCAAGATCGCCACCGCCCTGCTCTACCTCAATCCATCGTGGCCGGCAGGCGATGCCGGGTGCCTGCGACTGCTGCGGCGCGGCGACGACATCGATGCCCTGGCCGCGCCAGCGATCCCGCCACTGTACGGCAGCCTCGTCGCCTTCCGGCGCGCCGACAATTCCTGGCACGGGCACCTTCCCTTCGAAGGCGCCAGGCGCGTGCTGCAGGTCGCGTGGCTGGCCAGCGCCGCCGATGCAACGCGCAAGGATCGCCGGGGACAGTTTTCACGGATGGTGAAGACACTGGCCGGCCGCCTGGACCGGCGCTGGCGTGCAGGTCGCACGATCGACGCAGGTCATTGATGTCGCAACACGAGTTGCTGATGGACTTTGTGGGAGAGTCAATCCCCGCAGATCGTCGAAGCTACGAGACCATGCGGTCCCAGAAGCCCTTCACGCCATCGAAGAACGTGCTCGACTTCGGCGAATGCCGGCGCGCGCCTTCCCCGACAAAGGTCCTTTCGAAATTCTCCAGCAGCTCCCGCTGCTCCGGGGTCAGGTTGACCGGGGTCTCGACGACCGCCTTGCAGTACAGGTCGCCGGCGCTGCGGCTGCGCACCGACTTGACGCCCTTGTCGCGCAGGCGGAACACCTTGCCGGTCTGGGTTTCCGCGGGGATGCGGATCTCGGCCTCGCCGTTGAGCGTCGGCACGCGGACGGTATCGCCCAGCGCGGCCTGCGAGATGCGGATCGGCACCTCGCAGTGCAGGTCGTCGCCGTCGCGCACGAAGATTTCGTGCGGACGCACGCGCACCTCGACGTACAGGTCGCCCGGCGGAGATCCGGGCGGGCCGGCCTCGCCTTCGCCGGTCAGGCGGATGCGGTCGCCATTGTCGACGCCCGCCGGGATCTTCACCGAAAGGACCTTCTCCTCCTCCACGCGGCCTGCACCACGGCATTCCGGGCAGGGGTTCTGGAAGGTCTGGCCGCGGCCGTGGCACTGCGGGCACGGTTGCTGCATCGAGAAGATGCCGCGCTGGAAACGCACCTGGCCGCGGCCGTGGCAGGTTTCGCAGGTGTGCAGCTTGCCGTCCTCGGAGCCGGTGCCCTTGCACGGTTCGCACTCGGCGAGCGTGGGGATCTCGATCCGGCGCTCGATGCCGGCGACGGCCTCCTCCAGGTCGAGCTCCATCACGTAGCCGACGTCGGCGCCGCGCCGCGGCCCCCGCGAGCCGCCACCGCCGCCGAAGATGTTGCCGAAGATGTCGCCGAAGATGTCGCCCATGTCGGCGCCGCCGAAACCGCCCGGGCCGGCATTGCCGCCGCCCATGCCGTGCTCGAACGCCGCGTGGCCGTGCTGGTCGTACATGCGGCGCTTGCCGCCGTCGGACAGCACCTCGTACGCCTCCTTGCACTCCTTGAACGCTTCGAGCGCACTGGCGTCGCCGGGATTGCGGTCCGGGTGGTGCTTCATCGCGCAGCGACGGTAGGCCTTCTTCAGCTCGTCATCACCGGCGTCGCGGGCCACGCCCAGGACTTCGTAGTAATCGCGCTTGCTCATGGACGCTGTTTTCCTTCCCCATCACGACGACGGGCAGGCGCAGGCCTGCCCGTCGTCAATGCCGACCGTCGATCAGGCCTGCTTGTTGTGGTCGTCGTCCTTGACCTCGGTGAACTCGGCGTCCACCACATCGTCGCCCTTCGACGCGCCCGCGCCGTCGTTGCCGCCGGCTTCGCCGGACGGCTGCTGCGCGGCGGCGACCGCCCCGAACAAGGCTTGCGCCGCTTCCTCGAGGGTCTTCGACTTGGCTTCGATCTGCGCCTTGTCGTCGCCCTTCATCGCGGTCTCGACTTCGGCAATCGCGCCCTCGACGCGCCCAATCACGTCACCGGGGACCTTGTCGCCATTGTCCTTGATCGCGCTGCGCGCGCCATGGATCAGGGCGTCGGCCTGGTTGCGTGCGGTCACCAGCTCCTGGAACTTCTGGTCTTCCTCGCGATGCGCCTCCGCATCGCTGACCATGCGCTGGATTTCCTCGTCGGACAGGCCCGAGCCCGCCTTGATCTCGACCTTCTGCTCCTTGCCGGTCTTCTTGTCCTTGGCGGTCACGTGCACGATGCCGTTGGCGTCGATGTCGAACGACACCTCCACCTGCGGCATGCCGCGCGGCGCGGCGTCGATGCCAGTGAGGTCGAACTTGGCCAGCGACTTGTTGTAACGGGCCTGCTCGCGTTCGCCCTGCAGCACGTGCACGGTCACCGCCGACTGGTTGTCCTCGGCGGTCGAGAAGGTCTGCGAGGCCTTGGTGGGCACCGTGGTGTTTTTCTCGATGATCTTGGTGAACACGCCGCCCAGGGTTTCGATGCCCAGGCTGAGCGGGGTCACGTCGAGCAGCAGCACGTCCTTGACGTCGCCGGCGAGCACGCCGCCCTGCACCGCCGCACCGATGGCAACGGCTTCGTCCGGGTTGACGTCCTTGCGCGGCTCCTTGCCGAAGAACTCGGCCACCGCCTGCTGTACCTTCGGCATGCGGGTCTGGCCGCCGACCAGGATCACCTCGTTGATGTCGCTGGCGCGCAGGCCGGCGTCGTTGAGCGCGGTGCGGCACGGCTCGATCGTCTTCTTGATCAGGTCTTCCACCAGCGCCTCGAGCTTGGCCCGGGTGAGCTTGATGTTCAGGTGCTTGGGACCGGAGGCGTCCGCCGTCACGTACGGCAGGTTGACCTCGGTCTGCTGCGCGCTGGACAGCTCGATCTTGGCGCGCTCGGCCGCGTCTTTCAGGCGCTGCAGGGCCAGCGGATCCTTGCGCAGGTCGATGCCCTGGTCCTTGTTGAACTCGTCGACCAGGTAGTCGATGACGCGCTTGTCGAAGTCCTCGCCGCCGAGGAAGGTGTCGCCGTTGGTCGACAGCACCTCGAACTGCTTCTCGCCGTCGACGTTGGCGATCTCGATGATCGACATGTCGAAGGTGCCGCCGCCCAGGTCGTACACGGCGATCTTGCGGTCGCCGCCTTCCTTGTCCAGGCCATAGGCCAGCGCGGCGGCGGTCGGCTCGTTGATGATGCGCTTGACGTCGAGGCCGGCGATCTTGCCGGCATCCTTGGTCGCCTGGCGCTGCGAGTCGTTGAAGTAGGCGGGCACGGTGATCACCGCCTCGGTCACGGTTTCGCCCAGGTAGGCCTCGGCGGTCTTCTTCATCTTCTCGAGGATGCGCGCGGAAACTTCCTGCGCTGACAGCTTCTTGCCATCGCTGGTCGCGACCCATGCGTCGCCGTTGTCGTGCTCGACGATCGAGTACGACACCAGCTCCAGGTCTTTCTGGACCTCGGCGTCCTTGAACTTGCGGCCGATCAGGCGCTTGACCGCATAGAAGGTGTTCTTGGCGTTGGTGACAGCCTGGCGCTTGGCCGACGCGCCGACCAGCACTTCGCCGTCCTTGGTATAGGCGACGATCGACGGCGTGGTGCGGTCGCCCTCGCTGTTCTCGATGACCTTGGCCTTGCCGCCGTCCATGATCGCCACGCACGAGTTGGTCGTGCCGAGGTCGATGCCGATGATCTTTGCCATTGTGTGGTTCCCTCTCGGAATTGCCTGGGTTGCTTGTCTGGGTTGTCTGGGGGCGGCCGTACCGCCCATGAACGCTTAATTGGGGTCGCGGGCAGGCGGTTCAAGCATGTTTCTTGAATGCCGGCGAACGCGCCTCCGCGGCGCGGCGCGGGTCAGTCTTCGCCCTTGGCCACCGCCACCAGCGCCGGGCGCAGCAGCTGCTCATGGAGCATGAAGCCCTTCTGGAAGACCTGGGCCACCGCATGCGGCTCGATGCCATCGGCCTGGACGACGCTCATGGCCTGGTGGTGCGCCGGGTCGAAGGCATCCCCGGCGGCGGGTGCGATCTCGACCAGGCCGTTGTTCTCGGCCACCCGCGACAGCTCACGCAGGATCAGGACCACGCCATCGCGCAGCGGATCGGCGTCCGGGGCGTTGGCCAGTGCGGCCTCGAGGCTGTCGAACACCGGAAGCAGGTCGCCGAGCAGCTGCTTGTTGGCGAAGCGGCAAGCGTTGCGAACGTCCCGCTCCATGCGCTTGCGCTGGTTCTCGATGTCCGCGCGCTCGACCAGGGACTGGGCGCGAAGCTGCTCGAGTTCGGCCTTGAGCTGCTCGACCTGCTGGTCCCGATCGGGGGGCGCGTCGGAGGTGTCGGGCGTGGAGGTGTCGTCGTGTTCTGGTTGCATGGTCATCGGGTCGGAGGAGGTCTCGAAACGGGAGTGGCCTGCGCCCTTCCACCATCACGGTCGACGGGCAGGTGCGACATGCGCGCTGATGTGTGGGCCGGGCCGTGCAAATCCAAGCCCGGCGAGCCGCCCAGCTGGCAGCGGGCCGGGGATGGCGGCCCGCGAGGCCGCAAAGGATACGGTGCCGGGACCTCAGCCGACGCGTTCGGCCATCGTCCGCGACAGCGCCTGGGCGGTCGCCTGCACGGTGGTGATGACCCGGTCGTAGTCCATCCGCGTGGGACCGATGACGCCGAGCACGCCCAGCACCCGTCCGCCGCTGGCGTAGGGCGCCGCGATCAGGGTGCACTGCTCCATCGACGTGACCCCGGACTCCTCACCGATGAACAGGCGCACGCCGTCGGCGCGGAGGCAGCCTTCGAGCACCTGCAAAAGCTCGCTCTTGCGCTGGAAGGCCTCGAACAGCTCGCGCAGGCGCTCGACGTCGGCCAGGCCCTGGGCCCCGCCCATCAGCTTGGTCTGGCCGCTCACCAGCATGTCGTCGTTGTCGACGGGCTGCAGGGTGGCCTGGGCCAGCGCCACGGTGGCGGCCATGCGGCGGTCGACCTCCTTGCGCTCACCGTCCAGCTCGGCCACCAGCCGCTCGCGGATCTCGGACAGCCCGAGGCCGGCGTAGTTCTGGTTGAGGTAATTGGCGATCCATTCCAGCTCGCTGGCCGACAGCGGGCGCGGCACCTCGACGGCCCGGTTCTGGACCTCGCCGTCGGTGAACACCAGGATCGCCAAGACCCGGCGCTCGTCCAGGCGCACGAAGTCGATGTGGCGGAACGCGAAGCGGTCACGGCGCGGCACCGTGACCAGACCGACGAAATGGGAGATGTCCGAGAGCCGCGCCGAGGCCTCGCGCAGGACCTCCGGAGTGGATGCCTGCGCCGCCAGGCCCTCGTGGATCAGCCGGATCTGCCGCTCCGCCGGGGGCCGCCATTCGATCAGGCTGTCGACGAACACCCGCAGGCCGCGCGCGGTCGGCACGCGGCCGGCCGAAGTGTGCGGGGCGGCCAGCAGCCCGATCTCCTCCAGGTCGGCGAGGATGTTGCGGATCGTCGCCGGGCTGACATCCAGGCCGGCGTGGCGGGCCAGCGTCTGCGAACCGACCGGCTCGCCGTCGCGGATGTAGCGCCCGATCAGCGCGCGCAGCAGCTGCCGCGTGCGCGGGTCCAGGGTGTCGTGGTTGTCGATCCTGCGGCTCATGGCCTTGGATATAAGCCCGGTGGGTGGCGGGCGCAAGCGGTTGCGATGAATGAACCGCCGCGCGGCGCTCCGATCGATCGCAGTCGCGCGCGGCGAGACGCGGGCCGCTTCTCATGGCGGCGGCCGGCACGCCCCCTTGGCCATTCCATCCGCCCCCTGCACAATTCGCGCGCATGCTGACCCGACTCGCCATCCGTGATTTCGCCGTGGTGACGGCGGCCGAACTCGAGTTCGGCGCCGGCATGACCGTCATTTCCGGTGAAACCGGCGCCGGCAAGTCCTTGCTGGTGGACGCGCTGGGATTCCTGTCCGGGCAGCGCGCCGACAGCGGAATGGTCCGCCACGGGGCCGAACGTGCCGAGTTGCACGCCGAGTTCGACCTGGCGGCGGCCAGCGATGCGAGCCGATGGCTGCAGGAAGAAGAATTCGACGAAGGCGACGCCTGCCAGCTGCGCCGCACCCTGCGCGCCGATGGCGGCTCTCGCGCGTGGATCAACGGCCGGCCTGCCACCCTGGCGCAACTGGCCGCGCTCGCCGGGCGGCTGGTCGAGATCCACGGCCAGCACGAACACCAGGCGCTGTTGTCCAGGCCCAGCCAGCTGGCCCTGCTCGACGCCTGCGGTGGCCACGACGCGCTGCTCGCGGCCGTGGCTGGAGCCGCCAATCGCTGGTCGGCGCTGCTGCGCGAGCGTGAAACGCTGATGCGGGCCCGCGAAGGCCGCCCGGGCGAACTGGCCGAACGCGATGAATGGCTGCAGCACCAGCTGGCCGAACTGGACCGCGAGCCGATCGACCCGGCTTCGATCGCGGAACTGGACGCGGCACATCGCCGTCAGGCCCATTCGACCGGACTGATCACCGCCTGCGACGCTGCGCTCGCCCAGCTTGATGGCGACGGCGCCATGGCCCTGCCGCGCCGGCTCCAGCTGCTGCGCGGCGAGCTGGCGCGCGCGCAGGAGCACGAGCCCCGCCTGGCCGACGTGGATGCAATGCTCGATGTCGCCGCGATCCAGATCGACGAAGCCGGGCTGCTGCTCGAGCGCATCCGCGCCGACCTCGACGTCGACCCGTCGCAGCTCGACGAACTCGAGCGCAGGCTCACGCGCCTGCACGAACTGTCGCGCAAGCACCGGGTGGCGCCGGAGAACCTCGCGGCGCAGCGCGATGCCCTGGCGGCCGAACTCGAATCGCTGCGAAACGCCGCCGTCCGCCTGCAGGCGCTGGACGGCGAGATTGCCTCCGCGGCCGCGAGCTGGAACAAGGCGGCCGAGGCGCTGGGCAAGGCGCGCGCCAAGGCCTCGAAGGCGCTGTCCAAGGCCACCACGGCGCTGATCGCCGAACTGGGCATGGGCGGCGGGCGCTTCGAGGTTGCGTTGGAACCGGTCGAGGCCGGCCGGCCCGACCCGCAGGGCGGCGAGCGCGCCGAGTTCCTGGTCTCGGCCAACGCCGGCCAGCCGCCGCGGCCGCTGCGCAAGGTGGCTTCGGGCGGCGAGCTGTCGCGCATCTCGCTGGCGATCGAGGTCGCCGCACTGGGCCACGACGCGGTTCCGACCATGGTGTTCGACGAAGTCGACTCCGGCATTGGCGGCGCCACGGCGGACATCGTCGGCCAGAAGCTGCGCGCGCTCGGCGGGAGCCGCCAGGTGCTGTGCGTGACCCACCTGCCGCAGGTCGCGGCGCAGGGCCACCAGCACTACCGCGTCAGCAAGGCCGAAAGCGCCGGCGTGACCCAGAGCGCGGTACGGCTGCTGGACGCCGCCCAGCGCCAGGAAGAACTGGCGCGCATGCTCGGCGGCGTGGAAGTGAGCACCGAAGCCCGTGCGGCGGCGAAACGACTGCTACGCAACGCCTCGTAGCCATCCCAATCCCGCACGATCTGGCCGCGCGCGGGAATCGCGCGAGCGGTCGCCGCGCAACACCGCGATGAGCTCCCGTGGGAGCGGCTTCAGCCGCGAGCCCCCCCCCGGAACACCTTTCCAGAGTAGACGGGACGCCGCCGGGTCTCGGAGCGCTTCCAGGCCGTTGCCGTCACCGCGATGGCTCGGGTTCGCCGCGTCGTCGCCCGCCGCGTTCGGCAGATCGCGATCAATGGCCGAGACGGGTCGTTCGCCGACTGTTCAAGTGCAGCGCCCAGCCGGCGACCGAGGCCACGCCAGGCTAACCCCGCAACGCTCGCCGGCGATCGATCAGCGCTTCTTGCGCACGTAAAGCACCAGCGAATGCTCCTCGAGCTGGTAGCCGTACCTGGCGGCGATGTCTTGCTGCAGCTTTTCGATCTCGGGGCTCTCGAACTCGATGATCTTGCCGGTGTCCACGTCGACCATGTGGTCGTGGTGGCCGCCGCGATCGATCTCGTACACCGCCGTGCCGCCCTCGAAGTTGTGCTTCAGCACCAGTCCCGCCGCCTCGAACTGGGTCAGCACGCGGTACACGGTGGCCAGCCCGATCTCGTCGCCGCTGTCGAGCAGCTGGCGATAGATGTCTTCGGCGGTCATGTGGTGGTGGGCGCTTTTCTGCTCCAGCAGTTCGAGGATGCGCATCCGCGGATGCGTCACCTTCAGACCGGCCTTGCGCAGTTCCTGGGATTCCATGGCGCCTCCGTTCACTGGCGGTTTATGGCGTGATGTTGTCGGCGCACCCGTGCCCAGGGCGACGGCGCCGGCCGAAGCAGCATCCTGGCCTGTCGAAGCACGCCGAAGCGTATCAATCCCCTTCGCGTGCGCTGCGAGCCGGCGTTCGATGCGGCCGCTCACCGGCACCGCGAAGGGGGGCGGGAGTGTATCATCGGCGCGATCTCCAGCCCGCGGTTCCCCATGCGCAAACTCCTGATCCTCGCCGTCGCCGCCCTCCTGGTTTCCGGCTGCGGCATCGTCTATCGGCAGCCGATCTACCAGGGCAACCTGCTCGAGAAGTCGGCGGTCGACCAGCTGCAGCCCGGCATGAGCAAGCAGCAGGTCCTCGGGCTGCTGGGTTCGCCGTCCATCGCCGACCCGTTCCACCACCAGCGCTGGGACTACACCAGCACGCAGCGCACCGGCCGCGCCGGCGCCACCGAGCGCAAGAACCTCGTGCTGCATTTCGAGAACGACACCCTCGCCCGCTGGGATGGCGACTACTTCCCGGAACAGGACGAGCAGCTCTCGAAGGACCTGCGCAAGGCGTTCGGCCCCAACCTGGCCAAGGACAAGAAGAAAGGTCGCTGAGAGGACGCGCGCCGTTCGTTGCGCCGTCGCTTCCTCGCTCAACTGTCACTCGGGGCGGTTCAGCTCGGCTTTGCCGCAGCGGCGCGCCGGCGTCGCGCTTCCTTCGGATCGGCCTGGAGCGGCCGCAGCAGCTCGACCCGGTCGCCATCGCGCAGCAGGCTCGCGAGGGCCGCGCGCTCGCCGTGGATGGCGTAGCCGCTGATTCCGTCGAGCCGCAGGCCGCTTGCCGCCACCGCATCGCCGATCGTGGCGCCAGCGGGCAACTCGACCATCACCGCCTCGGCACGCCGCGGCCAGGCTTGGATAACCTGCACGCGCAGCGCCGCCGCCATCATTCCTCGCCGCGATCGGCCACGCGCACGAAATCGTCGACCATGCGGTCGGCCAGACCCTGGAAGCCGAGCGTCATCGCCGGCCCAAGAAGGCGGCTCTGCGGCTCGAAATCCAGCGTCAGCGTCACCTTGCAGGCGCATTCGTCCAGCGCGTGGAACTGCCATCGGCCGTCGAGGCGCTTGAACGGCCCCGCCCGCAGGGCCATCGCGATTAGATGCGGCGGCGACAGCGTGTTTTCGGTGGTGAACCAGGTCCGCAGCGCGCTGAAGCCCAGGTCCAGTCGCGCGACCACGTGCTCCTCGTCCGCCTCCAGCACCTGCGCCGATTCGCACCAGTCGAAGCGGCGCGGATAGGCGGCGATGTCGTTGACCAGGGCGAACATGCGCGCTGCGGAGTGTTCGACGAGGGCGCTGCGCTGGATGGTCGGCATTCGGGTTCTGGCGGCGGGGATGGCGGGAGTCGGCCGCGCAAAATCTCGCGGCAAACTGCGACAATGCCGCCATGGGCAAGAAGAAAGGCGACAAGGATAAGGCAAACGGCGGCGGCACCGTCGCGCTGAACAAGCGCGCGCGCCACGACTACCACCTCGAGCAGCGCTTCGAGGCCGGCCTGGCGCTGCAGGGCTGGGAGCTTAAGTCCATCCGCGCCGGCCGCGCCAACATCACCGAAAGCTACGCGGTGGTCCGCGGCGGCGAGCTGTTCCTGTTCGGCGCCCAGGTCACGCCGCTGATCTCCGCGTCCACCCATGTGATCGCGGACGAGCGTCGTACCCGCAAGCTGCTGCTGCATCGGCGCGAGATCGACGAACTGGTGGGTCGCGTCCAGCGCGACGGTTACACGCTGGTGCCCACCGCCCTGTACTGGAAAGGCAACAAGGTCAAGGCCGAGCTGGCGCTGGCCAAGGGCAAGCAGTCGCACGACAAGCGCGAGGCTACGAAAGAGCGGGATTGGGCACGCGAGAAACAGCGCGTATTGCGGCGGCACAACCGCGATGCCTGAAAAACGTCGTTCCGGCGGTGGGATCATCGCGCGCTGCGGCGCGCTCCAGCTTCCGGGCGCCCCGGTTTGCGCCGGGGCGCGGGCCCGCGAGAAGCAGCGCGTGCTGCGGCGGCACAACAAGGACGCCTGAAACGCCGGGCGACCGGTTGTTTCAGTCCACCGCTCCTTCGCGCGGCAGCGTGAAGCGGAACGTCGCACCCTCGCCCGGCCTGCCCTCGGCGGTGACAGTGCCGCCATGGCGCTCAACGACGCGCTTGACGGACGCCAGGCCGATCCCGTGGCCATCGAACTGCTCCTGGTTGTGCAGGCGCTGGAACGGGCGGAACAACTTGCCCGCGTACTCGGGCGCAAAGCCCGCACCGTTGTCGGTCACGTGGAACGCCGCCTGTTCGCCGGAGCCCTCCCCCGCGCCTACGAGGATGCGCGCATCGGGCGTCCCGTCGGTGAACTTCCAGGCGTTGCCGATCAGGTTCTGCAACAGGTTGTGCACCAGGGCCGCGTCGCCGACGGCGTGCAGGCCGGGCTCCACTTCAACGGCCACCTCTCGCTGCGGGTGGGCCATGCGCAGCTCTGCGACCACGTCCAGGGCGAGCCGGGTGAGGTCGAGCGGCGCCAGTGTCAGCGGGCTGCGACCGACCCGCGACATCTTCAGCAACGCTTCGATCAGGTCGTCCATGCGCCCGGCCGCGTTACGGACCCGGGCCAGGTAGTCGCGGCCGGTGTCGTCGACCTTGTCGGCGTAGCGCTCACCCAGCAGGCGGCTGAATCCCTCGATCGTCCGCAGCGGCGCGCGCAGGTCGTGCGAGACGCTGTAGGCGAACGATTCCAGCTCCTGGTTGGCGTGGGTCAGCTCGCGCGTGCGCAGCGCGACGCGCGCCTCGAGGGTTCGGTTGAGCGCCTGCTCCCGCGCATGGGCGAGCACCCGCTCGGTGATGTCCTCGACCTGCACCAGGCTGGCCACGTCCTGCCCGATCTCCCCGGGGACAGGCGCGTAGGTGAGGTGCGCGTGGCGCAGTTCGCCTGCCGGGGTCCGCCACTGCCGCGTGGTCCGGAACACGCCCTCGGTCAGTGCCGACACCTCGCGGCTGCGCCGGATTTCGTCCTGGCCATCGACGAAGTACGCCCCGAACATCGAACCGACCAGGCCGTCGGTCGTCGTGTCGAAGATGGCCGCGAGCGCGGGATTGGCGTCCACGATCGCGCCCTTGCGATCCAGCAGCGCCTGGCCGATCGCCGAGAAGCGCATCGCGTTGCGGAAGCGCAGTTCGCTGCGCTGGTAGGACTCGGCCAGCAACGAGGCCTTGCGTTCGGCCAGCGATTCGGTCCGCGCCAGCGCCAGCGCAACGCCGAAGAGCAGCAGCGAGGCGATGATGCCCACGACGAGCGTCGTGCGGAGCTCGGGCATGCGCGCCGCCAGGGCCGCGCCGGTGTCGGCGCTGAAATCCAGCTCCCAGCGGCGACCGTACAACTCCAGCGGAACGGTCCGCCGGAAATCGCCTTCGCCGCCATGCCCCGCGAGTTCGGCGTGGTCGGCGTACAGCAACGGGGCATCGCCCCGCCCGGCGCCGACGTCGCGGACGCTGAGCGCCGCGTTGCGTCCGGTGGTCCGCAGGGCGGCGGTGACGAATTCGGACATGTCCAGCGGCACGTAGATCCAGCCCTGCAGCGAGGCGCGTCGCGCCGACACCGTCGCCGGGATCCCGAACCGGTAGACCGGCGCGAACATCACCACGCCGGTGACCGGCCGCCCGGCGTCGCGGCCCAGCTGGAGCGGCGCGCTGATGCGCACGGCGTTGTCATCGCGCGCACTCGCCATCGCGGCCTGCCGGACCGGATCGGCGAACAGGTCGTTGCCGATGACCGCGCGGTTGGCCGGCGTGCGCGGCTCGAGGTAGAGCACCGGGCCGTAACGCTCACGGATCCCGGCCGGGCGGACGATGTAGAACCCCTGCCCCGCGTCCCGCATGTCCAGCTGCAGCGTCTGCAGGCCGGAGCGGTCCAGGTACGGCGCAAATCCCAGCCCGAGCATGTCCGGGTAGCCGGCATCGATCTTCAGCGCATCGACGTATCCCTGCCACTGGGCGGCGCTCGGGCGATCCACCGAGGCGAACAGCGACACGCCGCCACGCGCCACCAGTTCGTAGCTGGCCAGCCGTTGCCGCAGCAGCTCGGCGATGGCGTCGGTTTCGGTGACGAACTCGGCCTGCACCGCCTGGAGTTCGCGCTGCCGGGCGTTGCTGGCATACAGCCAGACCAGCACCAGCGACGCCACCAGCGCCAGCAGGGACAGCACGTAGCCGTGCAGCGGCGCGCGCAGGCGCGCGCCCAACGAGTCCAGGTCAATGCCGCGCAGGAGTCCCATTGAATTCAGCATAGCCCGGACTGGCGCCGGTGCGCCGATGAACGATTCGCGGAAACGCTGCATCGGCTGGCTTGCGTGGCCCGATGCCGCCCCTATACTGGGCCAGTCAGCGATATCGACATCCCGGGGGTGCACTGGCTTCGACGGGGGTCGCGAAATCGCCTGGCGCATGCCGAGGGGGTAGCTTTCCTCGTAAATCCAGCTGCAAAACTCTAGTTGCCAACGACGACAACTACGCTCTCGCCGCTTAAGGCGTAAGCCCCGAACCCACTTGTGCCCGTGCTCGTGGATGTAGGGTCATTATCACGGAACCGGCTGTGACGGCTGCCTGTCAGTCATGGCTTAACCAAAACAGGCTGGTCCCCGGATGCGCTTTGCGCGCCGTGCTGTCAGGGGACGAGATCTAACGGAGCGCTAAGCATGTAGTGCCGGGGATGGAGTGCCTTCGGACGGGGGTTCGATTCCCCCCACCTCCACCAAACCAGAAGGGCCACCCGCGAGGGTGGCCCTTTTTTGTGGAGCGGTTCGTTGCGTTACGAACGCACCGGGACCAAAGTGATCTCGACGCGGCGATTCTGCGCGCGGCCGGAGTCCGTATCGTTGCTCGCCACCGGACGGGTTTCGCCGGCACCGACGGTGATCATGCGATCGCGCATGACACCACGCGAGTTGAGGTAGCTGGCCACCGCCTCGGCGCGCTTCTGCGACAGCTGCTGGTTGTACGCGTCGGCGCCAACGCTGTCGGTATGGCCGGCGACCTCGATGATGGTCTGGTTGTACTGCTGCAGCGTGCTGGCGACGTTGTCGAGCACCGGATAGAACTGCGGCTGCACGTCGGACTTGTCGAACGCGAACGTCACGCTGCCGGGCATGTTGAGCGTGATGTTGTCGCCGTTGCGCACGACGTCCACGCCGGTCCCCTGCATCTGCCTGCGCAGATCGGCTTCCTGGCGATCCTGATAGGCGCCAACCGCGCCACCTGCGAGCCCGCCGACGCCCGCACCCACCAGCGCACGCTGGCGTCGTTCGGTGGCATCGCCGCCGCTGAGGAGGCCGGCGACCGCGCCGATGCCGGCGCCGATCAGCGCGCCGCGACCGGTGCGGTTCGGGTCGTCCGGGGCATTGGTCTGGCCGGTGTACGTGGCGCAACTGCTCAGCAACAGGCTGCCGGCAAGCGCAGTGACGAGGGCAGCGGTGGTGGACTGTCGCATGGGTGCTCCTGATCGTTCGGATGAACGTGAATGGGATGGCCCAAGCTAAACAGGAGACCGTCGGCGCAGGGTGACGGGGCCGACGCAGGACAGCGGGTGATCAGGCGCGGTTCAACCTTCCAGAACGAACGTCAAAGCAGGGCTTCGGCGCCCGCCCCGTCCAACGCGTGCTCCCAGTTGCCCATCAGCGCCAGGTACAGCAGCTTTTCGAACTCGGTGCCGAAGCGTCGGGTGACCGCGTCCGGATCAGGGATCAGCTTGGCATCGGCGACCAGCCCGAAGTGCACCCGCCCGTTGTAGCTCATGATCGACACGCCGACGCCGATCGACCCGGTCTGCGGCACCCAGAACATCATCTCCCGCAGCCGGCAGCCGGCCATGTACAGCGGTTGCGGCGGACCGGGCACGTTGGTGGCCACGGAACTTGCCTTGCGGCTGAAAAGCTCCAGGGCCAGCTCCTGCAGGGCCTGCGGCGCCATTCCTATCGCGGCGAGCAGTCCGTACGCGACGACCGCCTGTCGCGATCCCTTCAGCTGGTTCATGCAGCCGGCCACCTGCAACAGGCGGCGCACCGGATTGCCCTCGCCCACCGGCAGGTCGAGGAACACCAGTCCGAAGTGGTTGCCCAGCTTGCGCGCGTGCTCCAGGGGCCGCAGGTTCACCGGCACGGTGGCGCGCAGGGTCATGCCATCGACGTCGTCGCCGCGTTCGATCATGTAATCGCGCAGCGCTCCGGCCGCCGCCGCCATCAGCACGTCGTTCACGGTGCAGTCGCAGGCGCGGCCCACCGCCTTCACTTCCTCGAGATCGATCGGCTCGGCCCAGGCGACGCGCTTGCTGACGCCCAGGCGCCCGCGCAGCATCGAAGGGGGATCGTCGGGCAGCGCAAGCGCGTGCACGAGTTCGCGGGCGATCTCGCCGCCCTCCTTCGCCAGCATCGCGGCCAGGGTGGGGTCCTGCACCATCTCCATGCCCTTGCCGAACACCTTGCCGCCGAGCCGCGCATAGCGCTCCACCGCGCCGACCCGTCGCGCGACGTCGGCCCCGTCCTGTTTCAGCCAGGCCTTGGCCAGGTCCTTGCCCCGGCCTGCAGCGCGCTCGGTGTCGGTCAGCGACAGCAGCACCTGCACCAGCGCGATGCCATCGGCATAGCTGTGGTGCAGCCGCGCAACCAGCGCCGAGCCGCCCGCGTAGCGCTCGACCAGGTGGAACTGCCAAAGCGGGCGGTGCTTGTCGAGCGGGCTGGAGGCGAGCTGGCTGACGAAACGTTCCAGCGCGCGTTTCTCGGCGCCGTCGCGCGCGGGCCGGCGACCGTCGCCGCGTCCAGGCAATGCGGCGAGCTGCACGTGCCAGTCGAGGTCGAAGTTCGCATCTTCCTGCCAGGCCGCGCCCGAGGGCGTGTCGACCGCCTTCTGGCGGAAGCGCACGTAGGCCAGGAAGCGCCTGGAGATGACGCGCTTGAGCCGGTCGAGCGACATCGGTTCGGCGAACATCAGCACGCCGGTGATCATCATCGGATTGGTCGGGCGCTCCATCCGCAACCAGGCCGTATCCACACGCGACATGGGTTCGCGGCGCAAAGCCTTGCGCGGCTTGTTCGTGGGCATCCGGATCTCCGACAAGTCGCCCGAGTGAATCACGCGGCCCCGGAGGCGTCAATTTGCGGGCGCAACGGGCATCGCGCCCATCGTTTCGGCCGGTTACGCTCAGGATTCGACGAAGCGGACGCGGCGGGTGATCGAACAGGTCAGTTCGTAGGCGATCGTGCCGGCCGCATCGGCGACCGATTCGATCGGCAGGCCCGCGCCCCAGAGCACGACCGGATCGCCTGCGCGTGCGTCCGGATGACCGCGCAGGTCGATGGTCATCAGGTCCATCGAGACCCGCCCGACCACCTGCGCCGGCGTCCCGTTGACCAGCACCGGCGTGCCGGCCGGGGCAAGCCGCGGATAGCCGTCGCCGTAACCGACCGCGGCCACGCCGAGACGCATGTCTTCGGGCGTTTCCCAGGTCGCGGAATAGCCGATCGGCTCGCCCTTGCCGATCTGGTTGACGGCCAGCAGCCGGGTCGCGAACGTCATCGCCGGCTGCAGGCCGAAGTCCGAGGCCGGCCTGCCGTGGACCACCGACATCCCGAACAACGCGCCGCCGGGGCGCACCCAGTCACCGTGCGATCCCGGCCACCCCAGGATGGCGGCGGAGTTGGCCAGCGAGCGCGGTCCCGGCAGCCCGGCCGTGGCGTCGGCGAACACCTGCAACTGCCTGCGGGTCTGCCGGCCATGGTCCGATCCGCCTTCGAACTCGTCGGAACTGGCGAAATGGCTCATCAGGACGATATCGCCTTCGACCCCGCGCGCGGCGCCCAGGCGCGCGTGCGCCTCGCGCACGCGGTCGGGTGCGAAGCCGAGCCGGTGCATGCCGGTATCGATCTTCAACCAGCAGCGGATCGGTGCGCCGTCCGCCTGTTCCAGCATGTCCAGCTGCGCGGGATGATGGACGATGCTGTCGGCACGCAGGCGGCGCAGCTGGTCGAGGTCCTCGACCGAGTCGAAACCCGACAGGACCAGGATGGGTTGCGACAGGCCGAGCGCGCGGATCCGCTGTGCATCTTCGATCGCCGCCACGCCGAAGGCGTCGGCATCCCGCAGCGCCGACACGGCCGTTTCCAGCCCGTGCCCGTAGCCATCGGCCTTGACCATGGCCATGACCCGGCTCGACGGCGCGCGGGTGCGGACCGTGGCCAGGTTGTGGTGCATGGCGCCGGCGTGGATGGTGGCGGTGATCGGACGCGACATCGCGGTATTTTATGGCCTCCGCTGCCGCGGACCTAGAACCGGATGCAACGACCCGCGACTTGGCTCGGCGATCGCGCAGCGCGTCGCGATGCCCAGCGGGATGGGTTATTCGAAGCTGCCCACCGCGTCGTGCGCGAGGTTGTCGAAACGCGTGTACTCGCCGAAGAACTTGAGCTTGATCGATCCCGTGGGACCGTTTCGCTGCTTGCCGATGATGATCTCGGCCAGGCCCTTGTCGGGCGAATTTTCCTTGTTGTAGTACTCGTCGCGGTAAATGAAGATGATCACGTCCGCGTCCTGCTCGATGGCGCCCGATTCGCGCAGGTCGGCCATGACCGGGCGCTTGTCGGTCCGCGTTTCCAGCGAGCGGTTGAGCTGCGACAGGGCGATCACCGGCACGTTGAGTTCCTTGGCCAGGCCCTTGAGCGAGCGCGAGATCTCGGAAATCTCGGTCGCACGGTTCTCGCTGTTGCCAGGCACCGCCATCAGCTGCAGGTAGTCGATGACGATCAGCCCCAGGTCGTGCTCGCGCTTGAGCCGGCGCGACTTCGCGCGCAGGACCTCGGGCGAGAGCGCCGGGGTGTCGTCGATGAAGATCTTCGACTCCTTGAGCATCCGGATCGCGCTGCTGACGCGGCTCCAGTCCTCGTCCTCGAGCTGGCCGGTGCGCAGCCGCGTGGCGTTGACGCGCCCATTGGACGAAATCAGGCGCAGCGCGAGCTGGCTGGCCGACATTTCCATCGAGAACACCGCCACCGCCTTCTTGGTCTTGATGGCGGCGTACTCGGCGATGTTCAGCGCGAAAGTCGTCTTGCCCATGGCCGGACGCGCGGCGAGGATCAGCAGGTCGGTGGGTTGCAGGCCCGCGGTCATCTCGTCGAATTCGGTATAGCCGGTCGGCATGCCGGTGATCCCGCCGCCGTTGGCGTAGCGGGTCTGCAGGACGTCGAAGGCTTCGCCCATCGCCTTGTTGATCGGCACGAAGTCGGTGCGTCCGCGAGCCCCGGCTTCGGCGATTGCGAACACCTGCTGCTCGGCGATGGCGAGCAGTTCGCTGCTGTCGCGGCCCTCGGGCTGGAAACCGTCGTTGACGATGCCGGTGCCGACTTCGATCAGCTGCCGCAGCACCGCCTTGTCGCGCACGATCTCGGCGTAGGCGACGATGTTGGCGGCCGAGGGCGTGGTGCTGGCGAGTTCGACCAGGTAGGCGCCACCGGCGACCTGCTCGGCCAGCCCCTGGGATTCGAACCATTCCCCCAGCGTGACCGCATCGTAGGGGCGGTTCTTTTCCGCCAGTTCGCGGATAGCGCGGTAGATCAGCTGGTGGTCGCGCCGGTAGAAATCCCCATCGACCAGGTGGTCGGCGATGCGGTCGAAGGCGTCCGGGGCGAGCATGAGCCCGCCCAGCACGGCCTGCTCCGCCTCCACCGACTGCGGCGGCACGCGCAGCTGCTCGATCCGGCTGTCGCTGCGAGGCTCATTGCCGAACCGGGGACGTGCGGACATCGTGCTGTCGAACTCCTGCGAAAGCGGTGAGACAAAAAAGAACGCAACCGGATCGACCGGGCTGCGGGCATCGTAGGCGTTCGGCTTGTGCGTTCGCTACGGAACAACCTGTGGATAAGACAGGTTTCTAGCCGCTTGCCGTCTCACCTGCCGCGATGCGCCCTGCCGCCGCCCGTCGCAGCGCCGTGGCCGCGCGGAGCGGGGCAACAAAAAGGGCGCCCGGAGGCGCCCTCTTCGTCAATCGGCGTGCGGCGATCAGGCGGCTTCAGGCGCCACGATCACCTTGACGGTGGTTTCGACATCGGCGTGCAGGTGCACGACGACCTCGAATTCGCCCGTGGTGCGGAACGCACCCTCGCCCATCACCACTTCCGACTTCTCGACCGGCATGCCGGCCTTGGTCAGCGCTTCGGCGATGTCGCGCGGGCCGACCGAGCCGTACAGCTTGCCTTCGGTGGAGGCGTTGGCGTAGATCGTGACGCTGGCGTCCTCGAGCTTGGCGAGGCGGCCGGTGGCTTCCTCGTGGGATGCGGCGGCCTTGGCTTCGTAATCGGCACGCTTGGCCTCGAACTCGGCGACGTTGGCGGCCGTGGCCGGCACTGCCTTGCCCTGCGGCACGAGGAAGTTGCGGCCGTAACCGGGCTTGACGTTGACCTTGTCGCCCAGGTTGCCGAGGTTGGTGACTTTCTGCAGCAGGATCAGTTCCATGGGGTACTCCGTATTCGTTAGCGGCGCGCGGCGCCGCAACTTTCAGCTGTCCGAACGGACGGGATTGTTCGAGCCTTGCCCCGAGGCAAGACTCCGGCATTCAAAGCCCTCCCCCTGAAGGGGAGGGATCGGGCGGCCCTCCCCGAGGGGAGGCGCTCCTTAGACGTTGTGGTTGTCCGTGTACGGGATCAGCGCCAGGAAGCGTGCGCGCTTGACCGCGGTGGCCAGCTGGCGCTGGTAGCGCGACTTGGTGCCGGTGATGCGGCTCGGCACGATCTTGCCGTTCTCGGTCAGGTTCTGGCGCAGGGTGTTGAGATCCTTGTAATCGATCTCCTTGACGCCCTCGGCGGTGAACTTGCAGTACTTGCGGCGGCGGAAGAACTTGGACATGTCAGGGCTCCTCAGGCGGCTTCGGCGGTGTCGTCGGCGGATTCGGCGGGCTTGCCGCTGCCTTCGCCGTCATCTTCGTCACGGCGACGGCGCTCGCCACGTTCGGGCTTGTCGCCCTTCTCGTCCTTGTTCTTCATGATCAGCGACTGCTCGGTGTCGGCCTCGTCGCGGCGCATCACCAGGTGGCGCAGCACGGCGTCGTTGAAGCGGAAGCCTTCGACGAGCTCGTCGAGCACGGCCTGCTCGACCTCGATGTTGAGCAGGACGTAATGGGCCTTGACCAGGTTGTCGATCGGATAGGCGAGCTGGCGGCGGCCCCAGTCCTCGAGACGGTGGATCTTGCCGCTGCCTGCTTCGATCAGCGACTTGTAGCGCTCGATCATGGCGGGCACCTGCTCGCTCTGGTCCGGATGGACCAGGAACACGACTTCATAGTGACGCATGGTGTTTCCTCGTGGATATTCGGCCGCCGCCCGGAAGGCTGCGACCCGGATAGCCCCCCGACGATCCGGAACGGATGCGGTGGGGCAAGGGCTCCCGGCGTGCGGGAGCCGGACATTGTCGCAGTTCGAGGCCGGTGGGGCAACGACGTAGAGAGCCGCCAGGGGGGCTGGCCCGGCCCGGGCCGGCGCCGCGAGCGGCCGGCTGGCCCAGGATCCCAGGGTTGGTGGCGTTCCGGGCCCAGGGAAGCCCCTGCCCCGCCCGCGGCCACCCTATCGCTGAGCCGCGATCCAGGCGTCGATGTGCTTCTCCAGCACGTCCAGCGGCACCGAGCCGGTCGACAGCACTGCATCGTTGTAGGCCTTCAGGTCGAACTTCGACCCCAGCTCGCGCTCGGCCCGTGCCCGCAGCTCCGAGATCTTCATCTGGCCGATCTTGTACGCCAGCGCCTGCCCGGGCGTGCCGATGTAGCGGTCGATCTCGTTGACCACGTCCTGGCGCGTCTTCGGCGAATTGTCCATGAAGTATGCGATCGCCCGCTCCCGGCTCCAGCCCTGGCTGTGCATGCCGGTATCGACCACCAGCCGCACCGCGCGCCACATGTCGTAGGCCAGCTGGCCCATCCGGTCATACGGATCGTCGTACAGGCCCATGTCGTAGCCCAGGCGCTCGGCATACAGGCCCCAGCCCTCGCCGTAGGCCACGAAATACGCGGTGCGACGGAACATCGGCGCATCCGGAAGCTCCAGGGCACGCGCAAACTGGAAGTGATGGCCCGGCACCGCCTCGTGCAGGGACAGCGGGATCATCTCCCAGATGGGCCGCGTCTCGGGCTTGTACAGGTTGACGTAGTAGTAGCCGGGCCGGGAGCCATCGGCGGCGCCTGGCATGTAATACGCGGTGGTGGTGTCCGGGGCGATGTTGTCCGGGATCGGCCGCACCCCGTACGGCAGGCGCGGGATGGTGTGGAACACCTTCACCAGCTCCGGATCGATGCGCTTTGCGACCGATCGGTAACGTTCGAGCAGGGCTTCGGGCGTCTTGACGAAGAACTTCGGGTCCGTGCGCAGGTAGGCGAAGAACTCGGCCAGCGTGCCCTTGAAGCCCGTTTCGGCCTTGACCTTCTCCATTTCCGCGCGGATGCGCGCGACCTCCTTCACCCCGATGTCGTGGATCTGCCCGGGCTTGAGATCGGTGGTGGTGTAGTAGCCGGCGAGATAAGCGTAGTAATCGGCGCCGTCGGGCTGCTCCGTGACCGCGATGCTGTCACGAGTCCTGGGCAGGTACTGGTCGTTGAAGTACGCATGCAACGTGCGGTAGGCGGGCACGATCCTGTCGCGGATCGTGCGCTGCGCCTCGGCCGCAAGCGCCTTGCGATCGGCTTCCGGCACGGTCTCGGGAAACTTCGTGAACGGCCGGTAGAACGGACTCTTCGCCGGATCGTCGACGACCTGCGCGGCGATCTGCGTCGGCACGCGCTCCATCAGCACCTTCGGCGGCACGCTGCCGGCCTTCACGCCTTCCTGCATCAGCGCGATGGCCTGCTCGACCTGCTCCGGGATCGCCGCCATGCGCGCGAGCCAGTTGCGGTAGTCGCGGGTCGAGGCGAATGGCATGACTTCGGCGATGCCGTCGGCGGTCTGGACGCCACCCTGGTGGCTCACCGGCTGCAGGTAGCCGCGGAAGCGCTGGGCGGCGATCGCGTGCTCGAGCTGCCACTCGAAGGTGTCGTAGTCGAGGCGGTCGGCCGCGGCCAGCACCTCGCGGTCGATCGCATGCAGTTGTTCCAGCGCGGCGCGGTCTTCGGCTTCGCGCCTGGCGATCGCTTCGAGGCTGTTGTCGCTCCAGCGGTCGTTGAAGCGCAGGTCGCCGTTGTAGGTGGCGTTCTCGGGGCTTTCGCGCAGGCCGCGTTCCCATTGGGCGGCGAAGAAGGCATCCAGCGCCTGACTGGTGGCGCGGTCGGATGTCGCCGGCGGCGTGTCCGCGGCGTGCAGGTTCGAAACCGGAATGGCGGCGATCAGCGCGGCCAGCAGCAGGTGCTTGAACATGGAGACTCCCCGGGGCGGAAGCCGGCGAGTCTAGCGCGGGCTGCTGGCCATCCGGAGCAAGTCTCGAAACGAGCCCTCGTGCGAACGGCCTGGGCCGTGAGTGCTACAGCTGAAATCCTCGAGAACTCGCGGCTGAAGCCGCTCCCACAAAAAACAGCGTGCAGGCGTGCGCGGCTTACGCGGCCTTGTCTGCGTCCGTGGTGAAACTCTCGCCGCAGCCGCATTCGGCCGACACGTTGGGGTTGGCGAACACGAACTGCTCGTTCAGGCCCTGCTTGAGGAAATCGATGCGCGTGCCGTCGACCAGCGCCAGGCTGTCGGCGTCGACCAGGATGCGCACGCCGCCCTGCTCGAAGGCGGTGTCGCCATCGCGCTGTTCGCGGGCCAGTTCGATCAGGTAGCCCCAGCCCGAGCAGCCCGTGCGCCTGACGCCGAAACGCAGGCCGATCGCCGACGCGTCGGCGGAGAGGAAACCCCGGATGCGCTCCAGGGCGGCAGGTTCGAGATGGATCGACATGGCTGGCATTCTAGCCCTTGCGGCTCCGGTAAACTCTGGGACTCATATCGGCCCGATCGGCAGGGATTCAAGGCATGACCACGGTGAGTGTTGCGCAGGCGCTGGCGGGCAAGGTGGCCGAAGGCGGCGAAGTCACGGTCCGCGGCTGGGTGCGCACGCGGCGCGACTCCAAGGCGGGACTGTCGTTCGTCAACGTCAGCGACGGTTCGTGCTTCGCGCCGATCCAGGTGGTGGCGCCCAGTTCGCTGGCCAACTACGAATCCGAGGTGAAGCGGCTGACCGCCGGCTGCGCGGTGATCGCCACCGGCACCCTGGTACCGTCGCAGGGCCAGGGCCAGAGCTTCGAGATCCAGGCCGACGCGCTCGAGGTCGTGGGTTGGGTGGACGATCCGGAGACGTATCCGATCCAGCCCAAGGCGCATTCGCTGGAATTCCTGCGCGAGGTCGCGCACCTGCGCCCGCGCACCAACCTGTTCGGCGCCGTCACCCGGATCCGCGACTGCCTGGCCAAGGCCACGCATCGCTATTTCCACGAGAACGGCTACTACTGGATCACCACGCCGATCGTCACCACCTCCGACGCCGAAGGCGCCGGGCAGATGTTCCGCGTCTCGACGCTGGACATGGCCAACCTGCCGCGCGATGGCAAGGGCGAAGTGGATTTCTCGCGCGACTTCTTCGGCAAGGAAACCTTCCTTACCGTGTCCGGGCAGCTCAACGTCGAGGCGTACTGCCTGGCGCTGAGCAAGGTCTACACCTTCGGCCCGACCTTCCGCGCCGAGAACAGCAACACCACACGCCACCTGGCCGAGTTCTGGATGGTGGAGCCCGAGATCGCCTTCGCGGACCTGGACGAGGACGCGCGCGTCGCCGAGGAATTCCTCAAGTACCTGTTCCGCGCGGTGCTGCAGGAGCGCGGCGACGACATGGCCTTCATTGCCGAGCGGGTGCAGAAGGACGCCATCACGCGGCTGGAGTCCTTCATCAACGCGCCGTTCGAGCGCATCGACTACACCGAAGCGGTGGCGCTGCTGCAGAAGTCGGGTCAGAAATTCGACTTCCCGGTCGAGTGGGGCCTGGACCTGCAGACCGAGCACGAGCGCTGGCTGACCGAGGTCCACGTCGGCCGCCCGGTGGTGGTGACCAACTACCCGGAGCACATCAAGGCGTTCTACATGCGCCTGAACGACGACGGCAAGACGGTGGCGGCGATGGACGTGCTGGCGCCGGGCATCGGCGAGATCATCGGCGGCTCGCAGCGCGAGGAGCGGCTCGACGTGCTGGACGCGCGCATGGCGCAGTTCGGACTCGACCAGGCGCACTACGGCTGGTATCGCGATTTCCGCCGCTACGGCACCGTGCCGCACGCGGGTTTCGGGCTGGGCTTCGAGCGGCTGGTCGTCTACGTGTGCGGGCTGGCCAACATCCGCGATGCGATCCCCTACCCGCGCGCACCGGGCCATGCGGAGTTCTGACCGGACAGCAACCTGCGGTCGGCGCACCGGAATCCGCAAAGCCCGGCAAGCAGCACTGCGTACCATGGCCACCGGCTCCGCATCGCCCAGGTGTGACGCGGATTCCACGCCCCCCGATCGCCACCTTCGACTCCGCGAGTCCGCCTGCCTATGATCATGTTCTTCGCCCTGCTGTTCGTCGCTGCCGCCATCGCCGGCGCCACCGCGTTCGTGATCTTCTGGCCGCTGGCGCTGGTGCACCTGCGCGACCGCCATCCGGACGTCAAGGCGCGCCTGGGCGATGGCGCCTTCATCAAGCCCGATGCGCTGTGGTGGCTGTTCAGCGGTCGCTACCGGCAGGTGCGCGATCCGCAGTTCACCGGCCTGGCGACGCCCGCGCGCGTGGCGCTGACGGTGATCGTGGTGGCGCTGGTTTTCGCCGGCCTGCTGTGGCTGGTGTCGGTCGCGGTGTCGCCGTGAGCGACGCGGCGATGGCGCACGGCCCCGCGCAATGGTGGCTTGCCACGCTCGGCCGCACGGTCGTGTGGGCCCGCCTGCAGGTCCGCGAGGCGGGCACCGCCGAAGTCCTCGACAGCGACGGCAACACCCTGGTCTACGACAGCGAGGACACCGCGCGCGCGATGCTGATGGACGCCGAGTTCGTTTCGCTCGACGGCCTCGACGAGCAGGACGCGCTGGAGCGCGGGTTCTCGCTCGGCGAACTCGCCCCGCCCTCCGGCGCCAGCGACGCCGAGCTGCGCCCGCGCATGGTGCAGAAGCTCGGCGGTCGCGCCTAGGCTGCCGATGTACACGCCGCGCGCCTTCGTCGACACCGACCTCGCGCGGC
Organism: Luteimonas notoginsengisoli; assembly: GCF_042648885.1. Classification (NCBI taxonomy): domain Bacteria; kingdom Pseudomonadati; phylum Pseudomonadota; class Gammaproteobacteria; order Lysobacterales; family Lysobacteraceae; genus Luteimonas; species Luteimonas notoginsengisoli. The sequence goes on from NZ_JBHRYF010000009.1 coordinate 105,861, forward strand.
TCGATGCGCTGGTGGCCGGCGATCCGTTCGTCACCCTGCTGACTGTGGCCGGCGACGGCGCGCCGCAGGTCACGCACCTGCCCGTGCTGTATCGCCGCGACGGCGACGACGTGCTGGTCGAGGGACACTGGGCCAGGCCCAATCCGCAGGCCCGCCACGACGGCGCGGCGCTGATGATCGTGCACGGGCCGCACACCTACGTTTCCCCGGGCTGGTATCCCGACAAGGAAGAACAGGCCCGCGTGCCGACCTGGAACTACGCCGTCGCCCACCTGCACGGAACGCTGGAACGCTACGAGGACGAGGCGGCGCTGGCCGACCTCGTCACCCGGATGAGCGACCGCTTCGAGGGCGCCATCGGCAGCGACTGGACATTCGAGCCGGGCCGGGAAGACCACCGGGTGCAGCTGCGCGGCATCGTCGGCTTCCGCTTCGCTCCCCGGCGGATCGAGATCAAGGCCAAGCTCAACCAGAACCATCCCGAGGCCAACCGCCGCGCGGTCGCCGATGCCCTGCACGCACAGGGCGATGCGCGGGCCAACGCGGTCGCCGCGCTGATGCGTGCGCGCGAAGAAACCTGACCACACCGGAGTTCCGATGGACCTGAATCTCGAAGGCCGACACGCCCTCGTCTGCGGCGGATCGGAAGGGATCGGCCGCGCCACCGCGCACGAGCTGGCGCTGCTCGGCGCCCGCGTCACCGTGCTCGCGCGGCGCGCCGATGCGCTGCAGGAGGTCGCCGCCGCCCTGCCCCGCGCCCATGGGCAGGCGCACGACTGGATCGCCGCCGATGTTTCCCGGACCGATGCTCTGCGCGAGCGTGTCGAGGCGCTGGCGGCGTCCGCGCCGGTGCACATCCTGGTCAACAACACCGGCGGGCCGCCTGGCGGCGCGGCGCACGCGGCCTTAATCGAGGCCTACCTGGATGCGTTCAACAAACACCTTGTCGCCAACCAGACCCTGCTGCAGGCGGTGCTGCCCGGCATGCGGGAGGCGCGCTGGGGCCGCATCGTCAACGTGATCTCGACCTCGGTCAAGGAGCCCATCCCGGGGCTGGGCGTGTCGAACACCGTCCGTGGCGCGGTCGCATCCTGGGCCAAGACGCTGTCGCGCGAACTCGCCGGCGACGGAATCACCGTCAACAACGTGCTGCCGGGCTTCACCGAGACCGGGCGCATCGAACAGATCGTGCGCGGCAAGGTCGCGGCCGAAGGCAGGTCCGAAGACGACGTGCGCGCCGCGATGCGCGCCGGCGTGCCGGCAGGGCGCTTCGCCACGCCCGGGGAAACCGGCGGCGTGATCGCCTTCCTGTGTTCGCCGGCGGCCGCCTATGTCAACGGCGTGAGCCTGGCGGTGGATGGCGGACGGATGAATTCGATCTGACGGCGACGGCCCCGACGTTCCCATGCCCGAAGGCCCCGAAATCCGCCGCGCCGCCGACCGCCTCGCCGAAGCCGTGGTCGGCGATCGGCTGGTTTCGGCGTGGTTCGGGTTCCCCGGCCTCAAGCGTTTCGAGGAGGGCCTGGTGGGCCGGGTCATCGAATCGATCGCGCCCCACGGCAAGGCGCTGCTGACGCGCTTCGACAACGGCTGGACGCTGTACAGCCACAACCAGCTGTATGGCGTGTGGCGGATCACGAAAGCGGGCCAGCGGCCCGACACCACACGCTCGCTGCGGGTGGCGCTGGAAACCGGGCGCAGCGCGATCCTGCTGTACTCGGCGTCGGACGTGGCGATGTGGCGCAGCGACGAGCTGGATGCGCATCCGTTCCTGTCGCGGCTGGGACCGGACGTGCTCGACCCGCGCATCGACGAGGCCGCGGTGGCCGCGCGCCTGCGCGATCCGCGCTTCTTCGGACGCTCCCTCGGCGGGTTGTTGCTCGACCAGGGATTCCTCGCCGGCATGGGCAACTACCTGCGCTCGGAGGTGCTGTTCGCCGCGCGCCTGTTGCCGCGCAGACGACCGCGCGATCTCGATCCCGGCGAACTCGCAGCACTCGCGCGCGAACTGCTGGCGGTGCCGCGGCGCAGCTACGCCACGCGCGGCATCGCGCCGGCAGGCGGCATGCAGGCCAACTACCTGACTGACACGCCCGACGCGTTCCGTTTCCTGGTCTTCGACCGCGAAGGCGAGCCCTGCCCTGCCTGCGGCGCGCAGATCCGCCGGCTGGAAGTCGGATCGCGGCGCTTGTACCTGTGCCCAGGCTGCCAGCGCTGAGCGGCCTTCGCGGAAGACGCCGGGCGACCTGAAAGCGGGCGCCCCGCGACATCGGTGCACGGAGTCGCCGGCCGGCTTCGACAACCGGTGCGCGATGACCGCTTCGCCATGCAGCGGTTAAGCTAGGCGAATGCAGCAGTTCGCCCACTGGATCGACGGCAAGGCCCGTGAGGCGTCCACGCGACGCTGGCTCGAGGTGTTCGATCCGGCCACCGGCAAGCGGTTCGCGCAGGTCGCAGAGGGCAGCGCCGAAGACGTCGAAGACGCCGTTGCGGCGGCCGCGCATGCCTTCCCGGCCTGGTCGTCGCTGGCCAACTCCGGCCGCGCGCGCTGGCTGGAACGCCTGGCCGATGCGCTCGAAGCGCGACTGGACGACTTCGCGCACGCCGAATCGCGCGATGGCGGCAAGCCGTTCGCCCTCGCGCGTGACGTGGAGATCCCGCGTGCGGTCGCCAACCTGCGCTTCTTCGCCCACGCCGCCACCCAGTTCGCCAGCGAATCGCACCACGGCGAGGCCGGGCTGAACTACACCCTGCGCCAGCCGCTGGGCGTGGTCGCGACGATCTCGCCGTGGAACCTGCCGCTGTACCTGTTCACCTGGAAGATCGCGCCGGCGCTGGCCGCGGGCAACACCGTGGTCGCCAAGCCTTCCGAGGTCACGCCGATGACGGCGACGATGCTCGTTGAACTCGCTGCGCAGATCGGCATGCCCGATGGCGTGCTCAACGTCGTGCACGGCCTCGGCCCCGGGGTCGGCGAGGCGCTGGTGGCGCATCCGCGGGTCAAGGCGGTGTCGTTCACCGGCAGCACCGCGGTCGGTCGCCGCATCGCCGGCATCGCCGCGCCGATGCTGAAGAAGGTGTCGCTGGAACTGGGCGGGAAGAATCCCACGCTGGTGTTCGCCGACAGCGACTGGCGCGGGCAGCTCGACACCATCGTGCGTTCGGCGTTCCAGAATTCCGGCCAGATCTGCCTGTGCGGGTCACGCATTCTGGTCGAACGGGCGATCTACATCGAGTTCCGCGATGCCCTGGTCGAACGCGCGCTGGCCCTGCCCGTCGGCGATCCCATGGACCCCGACGCCCGGATGGGCCCGCTGGTGTCGCAGGCGCATTTCGACAAGGTCGTGGCCGGGATTGCCCGCGCCCGGGAGGAAGGCGGACGCGTGCTGTGCGGCGACAACGCGCTCGAGCGTCCCGGCTGGTTCGTCGCACCCACCGTGATCGAAGGCCTGGGCCCGGACTGCGCGACCAACCGCGAGGAGATCTTCGGCCCCGTCGCCACCCTGCAGCCGTTCGACGACGACAGCCAGGCGCTGGCGCTGGCGAACGCCTGCGAGTACGGCCTGGCCGCCTCGATCTGGACCCGCGATCTCAACCGCGCCCACCGCCTCGCCGCCGGCATCCAGGCCGGCATCGTCTGGATCAACTGCTGGCTGATGCGCGACCTGCGCACCCCGTTCGGCGGCATGGGCCAGTCCGGCCTCGGTCGCGAAGGCGGGTTCGAGGCCATGCGTTTTTTCACCGAACCCCGCAACGTAGGCCTCTCACTGGCATGAAGCAGGACTCCGCATGAAACAGGCACTGGAAAAACTCCTGCGCAACAACCGCGCCTGGGCCGAAGGCGTGAGCAGGGACGATCCGCGGTTCTTCGAGCGCCTGTCCGAACTGCAGGCGCCCAAGTACCTGTGGATCGGCTGTTCGGACTCGCGCGTGCCGGCCAACCAGATCATGGGCCTGGCGCCGGGCGAGGTCTTCGTCCACCGCAACATCGCCAACGTGATGGTGCACACCGACCTCAACTGCATGTCGGTGATCCAGTTCGCGGTCGACGTGCTCAAGGTCGAGCACATCCTGGTCGTCGGACACTACGGCTGCGGCGGCGTCAACGCCGCGCTCAACGGCCTGCGCATCGGGCTTTCCGACAACTGGATCCGCCACGTCGGCGATGTCGCCCAGAAGCACGCGACGCTGCTGGAGGGCTTCCCCGTGGAGCAGCGACCCAATCGCCTGTGCGAACTCAATGCGATCGAACAGGCCGAGAACGTCTGCCTGTCCACCGTGGTCCAGGATGCCTGGGCGCGCGGCCAGAAGCTGTCGGTACACGGCTGGGTCTACAGCCTGCTCGACGGGCGCGTGCGTGAACTTGGCATGGATGTCGACTCCGCCGCCGCGCTGACGCCGACCTACGCGCGCGCGCTTTCGCTGCTGTGCGGACGCCAGGCCGAGGAAGCGCCGTGAGCGATGCGATCGACGCCGGCGGCGCGCCGCGACCGGTCGGCAGCTATCCGCACGCACGGCGCGTCGGCAACCTGCTGTTCCTGTCGGGGATCGGCCCGCGCGACCCGGAAAGCAACGCCGTTCCTGGAAACGAATACGCGGCCGACGGCAGCGTTCTGCGCCACGACATCGGCGCGCAGGCGCACGCCGTGTTCGCCAACGTACGCGCGGTGCTCGAAGCCAGCGGGGCACGCTGGGAGGACCTGGTCGACGTGACCGTCTTCCTCACCGACATGGCGCGCGATTTCAAGGGCTACAACGCGGTCTGGTCCGAACATTTCCCCGAGCCTGCTGCCGCGCCCTGCCGCACCACCCTCGGAATCGACGCGCTGCCGACGCCGATCGCGATCGAACTCAAGTGCATCGCTGCATTCAAGGAGTAGACCATGCTGCCCGCCCCGCTCAACCTGCAGGCGTGGATCGAGGAACACCGCCATTTGCTCAAGCCGCCGGTCGGCAACAAGGTGATCTACGCCGGCGATTTCATCGTCATGGTGGTCGGCGGCCCGAATGCACGGACCGATTACCACTGGGACGAGGGTCCCGAGTGGTTCTATCAGCTCGAGGGCGAAATGGTGCTGCGCATCCAGGAACACGGCAGACCGCGCGATATCCCGATCCGCGCCGGCGAGATCTTCCTGCTGCCGCCGCGCGTGCCGCATTCGCCGCAGCGCATGCCCGATTCGATCGGCCTGGTGATCGAGCGCAAGCGCCTGCCGCACGAGGACGACGGCCTGCTGTGGTTCTGCGAGCAGTGCAACCACAAGCTGTACGAGGAATATTTCTTCCTGCACGACATCGAGAAGGACTTCCCGCCGGTGTTCGAGCGCTTCTACGCCTCCCGCGAGCACCGCACCTGCAAGCAATGCGGACACCTGAATCCGGCGCCGACCAAGTACGAGTTCCCCGACACCTGACCCGGCCCCACCCTGTAGAAGCGGCTTCAGCCGCGAGCTTTTCGGCAAGGACGAAGCGTTGGCCCCCGGTGACCCGACTCCCAACAACAGCGCCATCCCCGACCGCAGCGGCGCAACCAGGGATCGCGCCGCGGCGCCGGAACCCTTCGCACGGATCGGCATGACCGCAACCACCAGGCCTTGTCTTCGAATCGCCAGTCTCGATCGCAGCCCGAAGCGCGCGGTTGACGCCGCTTCCACCGCAGTGCGCCGCCGATCATCCGGCATGCGCGACCGCCTGGAAGGAAGCCAGCCTTGCTGCGTTCGCTGATCGCGCTCAAGCCCCGCGACGTCCCGCTCAGGGTTGCGCTGCGCAACACCGTCGCGGTGGTGGCGCCCCTCGCCGTCGGGCTGGCGATCGACCAGGTGCCCGCCGGGCTGGCGATGACCACCGGCGCGATCAACACCATGTTCACCGACCAGCCGGGGCCCTACCGGCAGCGCATGCGCCACATGCTCATGGCCGCGACGGCGGCGGGCTTGTCGGCACTGGTCGGCATCCTGGTCGGCGGGCACACGTGGCTGTTCGTGCTCGCCGCCGCGCTGGCCGGCCTGCTCGGCGGCCTGCTGGTGGCGCTTGGGCCGGTCATCGCGCGCGCGGGAATGACCAGCATGATCGTGCTGGTCGTCACCGCCGACATGCAGGTACAGAGCGCGTACGCGCCGGCGGTGGCCGCCCTGATTTTCGCCGGCGGCGTTTTGCAGATGCTGATGGCGGTCGCGGCTTGGCCGCTGCAGCGCTACCGGCCCGAACGCTTCGCGCTCGCGACCGTGCTGCGGCAGCTGGCAGAGACTGCCCGTGCCCGACCCGACATGTCGTCGCCACCGCCGGTGTCGCTGGCCGCCATGGACGCCCTGGAAACGCTGCACGGCGAACACCGCTCGCGGGGCCGCGCGATGCAGTCCTTCCGCATCATCGCCGAGCTGTGCGAACGGGTACGCATCGAACTGCTGTCGCTGGGCGACGTGCTCGAGCGCATCGAAGACACCGAGGCGATCGCCCGCGTCCAGAGCGTCCTCGCCGGCACCGAGGCCATCCTCGGGCACCTGTCCGATGCGATGCTGGCGGCGGAAAAGCCGCTGCGCGCCGAACAGGAAGTGGCCACGCTCGGCAGTCGTGTCGACGCCTTGGCGCAGTCAATCGACGCGGTCGCCGGTGGCCGCGACCGGCGCTTGCTGCGGATCGCATCGAGCCGCGCCCAGGGGCTGGCAGGCCAGCTGCGCGCGCTGGTGCGCAACAGTGACTGGGCCAGCAGCCGGGGCGAGATCCGTGCCGGACTGGCCGAAGCGAAGCTGCCTGCGGCGCTTCGCCCGGGCAACCCGCTGCGGACGCTGGCCGCCAACCTCGACCTGTCCTCGATGGCGATGCGGCATGCGATCCGCTGCGCGGCCTGTCTTGCCGTCGCTGTCGCCAGCGAACGCATGCTGGAAATCCCGCACGGCGCGTGGATCCCGATGACCGCCGCCATCGTGCTGCGACCCGACTTCGGCGGCACCCTGCGCTTCGGCCTGCTGCGGGTGGCCGGCACCTTTGGCGGCCTGCTGCTGACTTCGCTGGTGGTCCACCTGGTGGTCGACAACGCATCGATGTCGTTGCTGCTGATGGCCCTGCTGTGCTTCGGCTTCCGCCTGCTGGCGACGGTCAACTATGGCCTGGGCGTGGCGATGCTGACCGGCATGCTGGTGCTGCTGCTGGCGTTCGAAGGCATCGCCCCGGGTGATGCGATCCACATGCGCGTGCTGGGCACGACGCTGGGCAGCGCGCTGGCGCTGGTGGCCTACCTGCTGTGGCCGACCTGGGAGGGACAGCGTTCGAACATCGCCCTGGCCAGGCTGATCGACGGCTACCGCGCCCACATCCTGGCCGTGCTCGGCAACGACATCGGCGCCCTGCACGAGACCCGCACCGCCGCCCGCGCCGCGCGCACCCGCGTGCTGGCCTCGCTCGACCGCATGCGTGCCGAGCCCGGACGCGAACGGGCCGCCGAACTGGTCGCGACCGAATCCTTTCTCGCCAATGCCCACCGCCTGATCCGCACGTCGCTGTCGCTGGAAGCCGCGCTGCGCGACGAAGGCGCGCTGCCGCGACTGCCCGAGCTGTCCGCGTTCGCAGGCGAAGTCGACGTCGCGCTGACCGCCATCGCCGACGCCCTGCGCGAGCGCACCGTGCCGCAGGTGCGCTCGCCGCGCGCCGCCGAACGCCTGCTCGCCCAGGCGCTATCGCGCGACGCATCACTCGCGACCAGCCAGGCCGGCATGGCACTGGCCGACACCTGCGACCGCATCGCCGACAGCATCGACACCCTCGCCCACCTGCTCCGCCAGGCACGGTCCCGGGAGGCGACGGCGGCCAGCGGGCCGGGCGGGTAAACTGGCAGCCATGCTCAAGATCGACATCCACGCGCACTACCTGCCACGCGACTGGCCGGACATGGCGAAGAAGTACGGCGACGACCGGTTCCCGGTCATCCACCACACCGACGACGGCCGCCACCGCATCTACAAGGACGGCAGGTTCTTCCGCGAAATCTGGTCGAACACCTGGGACCCGCAGCAGCGCATCGACGAGTACGCGCGCTTCGGCGTGCCGGTGCAGGTGATCAGCACGGTGCCGGTGATGTTCAGCTACTGGGCCAGGCCGCACCACGCGCTCGAACTGCACGCCGCGCTCAACGACCACATGGCCGAAACGGTTCGCGCGTATCCGCGCCACTACGCCGGGATCGGCACCGTGCCGCTGCAATCGCCGCGCCTTGCGGTGCAGGAGCTGGAGCGCTGCATCGACCAGCTCGGCCTGCAGGGCGTGCAGATCGGCTCGCACATCCAGCTCGGCGACGGCGTGCACTGGAACCTGGATGCGCCGGAACTGTTCCCGTTCTTCGAAGCCGCCGCCGACCTAGGCGCCGCGATCCTTGTGCATCCGTGGGACATGATGGGCGCCGAGTCGATGCCCAAATACTGGCTGCCCTGGCTGGTCGGCATGCCGGCCGAACAGTCGCGCGCGGCCTGCTGCCTGGTGTTCGGCGGCGTGCTGGAACGGCTGCCGAAACTGAAGGTGTGCCTTGCCCACGGCGGCGGCAGCTTCCCGTATACCATCGGCCGCATCGAGCACGGGTTCAACATGCGTCCGGACCTGGTCGCCACCGACAATCCGCGCAACCCGCGCGAGTACCTCCAGCGCCTGTACTTCGATTCCTGGGTCGCGGACTCGCGCGCGCTGCAGTACCTGCTCGACACCTGCGGCGCGGATCGGGTCATGCTCGGCACGGATTATCCCTTTCCGCTCGGCGAGCAGACCCCTGGCGCGGGGATCGACGCGCTGGCGCTCGACGATGGCGGGAAGGCGCAGCTGTTCCACGGCACGGCGCTGGAGTGGCTGGGCCTGCCGAAGTCGCGGTTCGCCTAGTGCATCACGTTGTGAAAGCTGCGCCGGCCGCGGATCGGGGGATGCAGAGGGGCCGGATGATTGCGCCGCTTTCCAACTGCTTACTCCAAGCAAGCACAGGCGACGTTCCGCAGTTCGAGTAGCCGACCCGATGAGCTGATGCGGTAAAAGCGAGGCGCTGGGTTTGCGCTTTCGCCGCAACGACCGGCGGGTACGCCACCTGATCGAGATCGCCTATCCGCATCTTCCCGCGCAGTTCGCGGGCAAACCGAAGCACACTCCGATGACCGAATCCGACGCCAGCGACGACACCCAAGCCAACGCCCTCGACGCCGCCGACCCGCTGCGCGCCATGCGCGACGAGTTCCTGATCCCGGTGCACGAAGGCCGCGAGCAGGCGTACTTCTGCGGCAATTCGCTCGGCCTGCAGCCCAGGACGGCCCGCGCGCACGTCGAGGAGGTGCTGGACAAGTGGGCGCATGAGGCGGTCGAGGGCCATTTCACCGGGCAGGCGCAGTGGCTGCCGTACCACGAGCTCGTCCGCGATGGCGTGGCGCGCGTGGTGGGCGCACAGCCGTCGGAAGTGGTGGCGATGAATTCGCTCACCGCCAACCTGCACCTGATGATGGTCAGCTTCTACCGCCCCACGCGCGAGCGCCCGGCGATCCTGATGGAAGCCGGCGCGTTTCCCTCGGATCGTTACGCGCTCGAATCGCAGGTGCGCTTCCACGGCTTCGATCCGGCCACCGACCTGATCGAACTGCAGCCGGACGAAGCGGACGGCACGTTCTCGATGGCCGCCATCGAACGCGCCATCGCCGAGCACGGCCCGCGCCTGGCCCTGATCGTGTGGCCAGGCGTGCAGTACCGCAGCGGCCAGGCTTTCGACCTTGCCGGCATCGCGCGGCTGGGGCACGCCGCCGGCGCGATGGTCGGATTCGATTGCGCCCACGCCGCCGGCAATCTTCCGCTCCGGCTGCACGACAGCGACGCCGACTTCGCCGTGTGGTGCCACTACAAGTACATGAACGCGGGACCCGGCGCGGTCGCCGGCTGCTTCGTGCACGAGCGCCACGCGCGGACGGACCGGCCACGCTTCGCCGGCTGGTGGGGCCACGAGCAGGCTTCGCGCTTCCGCATGGGCGCCGACTTCGTGCCGACCGCCGGCGCCGACGGCTGGCAGCTGAGCAACCCGCCGATCCTGGGCCTCGCACCGCTGCGAGGTTCGCTGGAACTGTTCGACCGCGCCGGCATGGGCGCGCTGCGCGAAAAGTCGGAGCGCCTGACCGGCTACCTGGAACGCCTGATCCACGAGCGCCTGGGCGGGACGCTGCAGATCGCCACCCCGCGCGAACCCGAACGCCGCGGCGCCCAGCTATCGCTGCGCGTGGTGGCGGGCCGCGGCCTGTCCGGACGCGAGGCGGGGCGATCACTGTTCGAGTTCCTCGCCAGCCAGGGCGTGCTCGGCGACTGGCGCGAGCCGGACGTGATCCGGATCTCCCCGGCGCCGATGTACAACAACCACGCGGACGTGCTGCGATTCGTGCGGGCGGTAGAGGCTTGGCGCGGGCAATGACGGTTTCCAGGAGCCCAATTGAACACGACTGATCCCAAATCCCTCACCATCATCGGCGCCGGCCTCGCCGGCGCCCTGCTGGCCACCCTGCTCGCCCGGCGCGGCTGGCAAGTGGACGTGTTCGAGCGTCGTGGCGATCCGCGCCTGCACGGCTATGCCGGTGGGCGCTCGATCAACCTCGCCCTGGCCGAGCGCGGCCTGCACGCGCTGCGTGCGGCCGACGCGGATCGCGCCGTGCTGGACCAGGCGGTGATGATGCGCGGCCGCATGGTGCATCCGCTGCGCGGCGAACCGCAACTGCAGCGCTACGGCCGCGACGACAGCGAAGTCATCTGGTCGGTCAGCCGCGGGGAACTCAACATCACCCTGATCGACGCCGCCGAGGCGGCGGGCGCCACACTGCATTTCGATCGCGGGCTCCAGTCGGTCGATTTCGATGCGCGAACCGCCAGCTACCGCGGTGACGGCGGACTGCACGTGCACCCGTTCAATGCCCTGCTCGGCTGCGATGGCGCCGGATCCACCCTGCGGGCGCAGATGGCCGCGCGCAGCGATCTCGGCGAACGCACCGAATGGCTCGGCCACGGCTACAAGGAACTGGAGATCCCGCCCGCGCGCGACGGCGGCTACCGGATCGAGCCCAACGCGCTGCACATCTGGCCGCGTGGCCGCTACATGTGCATCGCCCTGCCCAACGACGAGCGCACGTTCACCGTCACCCTGTTCATGGCGTTGCACGGCGACGGCGACAGCCAGGATCCCGATTTCGACTCGATCGTTACCGCCCAGGACGCGCGTGCGCTGTTCGAACGCGATTTTCCCGACGCGCTGCCGCTGATCCCGGAGCTGGAACGCGACTTCGAGGCCAACCCCATCGGCAGCCTCGCCACGCTGCGCCTGGATCGCTGGCACCTCGGCGGCGAAGCGGTGCTGCTGGGGGACGCCGCGCACGCGATGGTGCCGTTCCACGGCCAGGGCATGAACTGCGCGTTCGAGGACTGCGTGGCGCTGGCAGAGTGCATCGAGGCCCAGGACACGCTGGCCAGCGCCTTCGCCGCCTTCGAGGCCGGGCGCAAGCCCGATGCCACCGCGATCCAGGACATGGCGCTGGAGAACTACATCGAGATGCGCGACCTGGTCGACGATCCGGACTTCCTGCTGCAGCAGGGGTTGGAACGCAGGCTGCAGGAGCGCCATCCGGGCCGTTTCGTACCGCACTACGCGATGGTGACGTTCATGCGGATTCCGTACTCCGTGGCGCTGGAGCGCAGCAACATCCAGCGCGGGATCCTGGTGGCGGCCACCCGCGGCCTCGATTCGCTCGACAGCGTGGACTGGGCGACGGTGGACTCCGAGGTCGAGAAGCAGTTGACGCCGCTGGTCGACGATGCCTGACACCGGCCGGTCGCGCCGCCTGCGACGGGCTTGCGGCAAGATGCCTCCCCCGCGTCCTTGTGGGAGCGGCTTCAGCCGCGCGCTTGCCCCCCTCCCCTGCGAAGGCAGGGGAGGGTTGGGGAGGGGTGTCTTCAGCAGCCCGCGAGCCGTGGGCACCCCCTCCCAACCTCCCCCTGCCGTCGCAGGGGGAGGAGCCGAAGCCAAAGCTCGCGGCTGAAGCCGCTCCTACGGTAGACAACGGAACCCTCGACGACCCATGCCCGCCAGCTTCCTCTTCTACGACCTCGAAACCTTCGGCACCGACCCGCGTCGCAGCCGCATCGCGCAGTTCGCCGCGATCCGCACCGATGCGCAGCTCAACGAGGTCGAGGCGCCGGTGGAGTTCTTCGTCAAGCCGGCCGACGACCTGTTGCCCTCGCCCATGGCCACCCTGGTCACCGGCATCGCACCGCAGGACGCGCTTCGCGACGGCGTGACCGAGGCCGAGGCCTTCGCCCGCATTTTCGAGGAGATGGCGCGCCCGGAAACCTGCACCTTGGGCTACAACTCGCTGCGCTTCGACGACGAGTTCATCCGCCACGGCCTGTTCCGCAACTTCCGCGATCCCTACGAGCGCGAGTGGCGCGGCGGCAACTCGCGCTGGGACCTGCTCGACGTGATGCGCCTGGGGCACGCGCTGCGTCCCGACGGGATCGAGTGGCCCAGGCGCGAGGACGGCGCCACGTCGTTCCGGCTCGAGCACCTCGCGGCCGCCAACAACGTGCGCATCGGCGACGCGCATGAAGCGCTGTCCGACGTACGCGCGCTGATCGGCATGGCGCGCCTGTTGCGGAAGTCGCAGCCACGGCTGTGGGAACACGCCGCGCGCCTGCGCGACAAGCGCCACGTCGCCACCCTCCTCGACACGATCGCGATGACGCCGGTGCTGCATGTGTCGCAGCGCTATCCGGCCACGCGCCTGTGCGCAGCCGCGGTGTTGCCGCTCGCGCGCCACCCGCGCATCGAGAGCCGGGTGATCGCGTTCGACCTCGACAGCGAACCCGACGCGCTGCTCGACCTGGATGCCGAGGCGATTGCAGACCGCCTCTACGTGCGCGCCGCCGACCTGCCGGAGGGCGAGACGCGGATTCCGCTCAAGGAAATCCACCTCAACCGCTGCCCTGCGCTGATCCAGTGGGCCCACCTGCGCGAAGCGGATTTCACCCGGCTCTGCATCGATCCGGCGCTGGTCGAAGCCCGCGCCGTGCGGCTGCGCGCGGCGGCGCCGGCCCTGGCGGAAAAAGTCCGCCGCGTCTTCGCCAACGTCGCCGAACGCGAGCCCTCCGACGCCGACGCCGGGCTCTATGACGGTTTCATCGGCGACGGCGACAAGCGTCGCTGCGCCGACGTTCGCGCGACCCCGCCGCAGGCACTGGGCGCACGCGATTTCGGGTTCCAGGATCCGCGGCTGACCGAGCTGCTGTTCCGCTACCGGGCGCGCAACTGGCCCGAAACGTTGTCGGCCGCGGAGCAGGCGCGCTGGGACGCCTATCGCCGGCGGCGCCTGGTCGACGATTCCGGGTTGTCCGAGCTGACGTTCGCGCAGTACGAAGCGCAGATCGCGGAACTGCGCGCGGCCCATGCCGGCGACGGCGCCAGGCAGGTGTTGCTCGACGGCCTTGCAGACTGGGGTCGTCGATTGCAGGCGTCCGTTTCCATGGCCGGCGAGAGCGGTTTGCGCGAGGCGACGTTGCCGGAGACATCGGACGGTCGCGAGGATGGAGCCGCTCACCCCGCAGGCCTTCCGGGCCTCCACACCCCATGATCCAGCCATGACCACCTACTTCACCGACAAGAGCTTCCGCTTCCTGCGCGCGCTGGCGCGCCACAACGAACGCGCCTGGTTCCAGGCCCACAAGGCCGACTACGACGCCCACGTGCGGGGTCCCTTCCAGTCCCTGCTGGCCGACCTGCAGCCGGAGTTGCGCACGGTGAGCGAGCACTTCCGTTCCGAGCCGAAGACGGTCGGCGGTTCGCTGTTCCGGATCCAGCGCGATACCCGCTTCGCCAACGACAAGACGCCCTACAAGTCATGGCAGGGCGCGCGGCTGTTCCACGAGCGCTCGCGCCAGGTGCCCGCGCCGTCGTTCTACCTGCACCTGCAGCCGGGCAACTGCTTCGTCGGTGCCGGGCTGTGGCATCCGGAAACCCCGACGCAGCGGCGGGTCCGGCAGTTCATATTCGACAACCCCGGCAGCTGGCAAAGCGCGGCGCACGCACCGGCCTTCCGCCGCCGCTTCGATCTGGAAACCGACGAGATGCTGGTGCGCCCGCCGCGCGGATTCCCTGCGGATTTCACCTTCATCGACGACCTGCGGCACAAGAACTTCGTCGCCTCGCGCGCGGTGGACGACAGCGTGATGACCGGCCCGCAACTGCGGCAGACCCTGGCCCAGGACCTGGTGGCGCTGGGGCCGTTCGTCGACTACCTGTGCGCGGCCCTGGATCTGGAATTCTGAGCTGCTGCTGGATGCACGTCGCGCAGTTAGCGCTGCAGGCGGAGCGCCTGCAGCCCTCGCACATCGCCAGGCAGGCGTAATCGCGAATCGCCCACGCAGTCACGCAGTCACTTGAGCAGGAAGGACGAACCCTTTGCGACCGCCCCGCGCCCTGCAGGGCGTGGCAACGGTGGTCAAAAGGCGAGGCATCGCCCGCCCCGAATGAACGCTGCCGATGCGCGACGGACTCGCGCCAACGCAACGGCGAACAAGTATCGTCATTGCGGCAAATACGCGGCTTCAACGGACGAACGCCTGTGTGCGGCAGCGTTGTCTCTCAGCTGGCTGGCCCCGCTGGAACCCCACTTGCACGGAATGAAGGCAAAGTGACTCGACCGGCGGTGTCCTAGAATCACGACACGCCTCCCGGGATACCGACGATGAAGAAATGGCTCTGGCTCGCCGCTGCGCTCGCGCTGGTCCTCCTCGGCTGGACAGCGATCGGTCCGTACCGGACCGTCAACGCGATCCGGGATGCGGCACAGGCGCGGGACGCCGCGGCAATGGCAAGGCAGGTCGACTTTCCGGCCCTGCGCAGCAGCCTCAAGGCCCAACTCGCCGACCACCTGCTGCGGAAGAACGGTGCGCCGTCACCGGACAATCCCCTCGCGATTTTCGGACTCGGCATCGCCAACGGGCTGGTCGGCAGCCTGGTCGACACCATGGTCACCCCGACGGGGCTCGGCGCGATGATGGAAGGCCGCAAGGTCTGGGATCGGGCAAGCGGACTGCCGCCGCCCACCAGCAGCGAGGCACGCGATGCCTCGAAGCCGCGGCCGCTGGAGGATGCCCGATACCGCTATGAGTCGCTGTCGCGCTTCACCGCCACCGTGCATGACGACCAGGGTCGCCCGGTGGTGTTCGTGATGACACGGCACGGCATGGACTGGAAATTGTCCGATATCCGGTTGCCGCTGCAGGATGCTCCGTAGGTTTCCCGCGCTTGTGGGAGCGGCTTGAGCCACGAGCTTTCGCGCAATCGCGAGAAACTTCGGCCAGCTGGTTTCGCGCCACCGGCAATCGATCGACAGCTTCGGCGGGATTCAAAATTCCGCGAAATCCGCATTTTCCGGACGCCCGTTCCCGCGCGCAGTGAGGAGGTCGCCGTGACCTCCCGGCGGACGTCTCTCCCACGACGCCGGCTTTCGCGGTGGCGTCAGGGATTCGACACGCCGTGCGGCACGTGCCCGGTGGCCACGTGCTGGCGCGCGGAATCGATGTTGTGCAGCGAATCGTCGAAGAAGATGTCCGCGCCGAATACATCCAGGAACGGCCCCTTGGCGCGCCCACCGAGGAACAGCGCCTCGTCCAGGCGCACGCCCCATTCGCGCAGGGTGCGGATCACGCGCTCGTGCGCGGGCGCCGACCGCGCGGTGACCAGCGCGGTGCGGATCGGCGACGCCTCGCCGGGCGGATAAGCGGCCTGCAGCCGGTGCAGCGCATCGAGGAAGCCGCGGAACGGCCCGCCGGGTAGCGGCTCGCGCGCCCGTTCGCGTTCGTGGCGGTGGAAGGCTTCGATGCCGCCTTCCTGCGAGACGCGCTCGCTTTCGTCGTTGAAGATCACCGCGTCGCCGTCGAAGGCGATGCGCAGCTGGTCGTGCCGGTGCGCCTGGGCCCTGGCCGGCAGGATGGTCGCCGCGGCGATGCCGTTCTCCAGCGCGCCGCGCACGGAGACGGGATTGGCCGACAGGAACAGCTGCGCGCCAAACGGCTTGATGTACGGCCAGGTGGGCGCGCCGGAGGTGAACGTCGCGCGCGAGATCGCAAGGCCGTGGTGCTGGATCGAATTGAACACGCGCAGCCCGGTGTCCGAAGAGTTTCGCGAGAGCAGGATCACTTCCACCCGAGGCGATTCGGGCGGCGCGCCCTCGTTGAGCGCGAGCAGCTTGCGCACCAGCGGGAAAGCGATGCCGGGCTCGAGCACGTCGTCCTCGCGGCTGCGCTGGTGCTCGGCGTAGGCGTCGATGCCCCGCGCCTCGAACAGGCTGTTGCTTTCCTCGAGGTCGAACAGCGCGCGCGAGGAGATCGCGACGGTGAGCAGGTCGGCGGGTGTGTCGGACATGGCGGCATTGTGCCGCGTATCGGTCGCAGCGGCTGCGACATGCGTGTATCTGATAGGCAGGCTGGTTTCCGGTCGACACAGCCAGGGCGCGGAGGGCGGACCCGCATTGCTCTCGTGGGAGTGGCCATGGCCACGATGCCTTTCCGGGGAAGCTTGGGCCGGCCCGGCTTGCCAAGCGGCCTGGACGGCATCGCGGCCATGGCCGCTCCCACAACTCCACGGATGGCTGGATGCTCCACGGATGGCGCGGCCGCGGCGGCTTCCCGCCGGTGGAAGCGCACGACTTTGCGGGGCATCATCGCAGTGACGCGACGCGCATCTGCAGGACGACGAGACCATGACCATCCCCGACAGGTTCAACGCCTTCCGCATCCACGGCGGCGACGGCGGCCATCGCAGCGGCATCGAACAGATATCGCTCGACGCCCTTGCGCCGGGCGAGATCGTCGTCCGGGTCGCGCATTCGTCGGTCAACTTCAAGGATGCGCTGGCCGGTACCGGCACGGGCAAGATCCTGCGCCGGTTCCCGCTCGTCGGCGGCATCGACGTAGCCGGCCACGTGGTGGCGTCCACCGACCCCGCGTTCCGCGAGGGCGATGCGGTGCTGGTCACCGGTTCCGGCCTGAGCGAAACCCGCGACGGCGGCTATGCCGAGTACGCGCGGATCGAAGCGCGGTGGGCGGTCGCATTGCCTACAGGGCTGGACCTGCGCGAAAGCATGATCCTCGGCACCGCCGGGTTCACCGCGGCGCTGGCCCTGTTGCGCATGGAGGAGAACCGGCAAACCCCGTCGCTCGGCCCGCTGGCGGTGACCGGCGCCACCGGCGGCGTCGGTTCGCTGGCGGTCGATATCTTCAGCAGTGCCGGCTACACGGTGCACGCCGTCAGCGGCAAGCCGGAACACGCCGGCTACCTGCAGGCCATCGGCGCCAGCGAAGTGCTGGGCCGCGACGCGCTGGCCAGCGCCCGGCCGCTGGAATCCACGCGTTTCGGCGGCGGCCTGGACAACGTCGGCGGGCCCATGCTCGCCAGCCTGCTCGCGCAGACCGCCGCCTATGGCAACGTCGCCAGCGCCGGCCTCGCCGCCAGCCACGAGCTGCCCGCAACGGTGATGCCCTTCATCATCCGCGGCGTGTCGCTGCTGGGCGTGGCGTCGGCCGGCACCGCGCGCGACATCCGCGACGAAGTCTGGCGCCGACTGGCCAGCGACTGGAAGCCGCGTCACCTGGACCGCATCTGCACGCGCGAGGCGACGCTGGAACAGCTGCCGGCGGTGTTCGACACCATGCTCGCAGGCGGCTCGATGGGCCGGACGCTGGTCAACCTCGGCGGGACGGCGGAATCGGCCTCATAGCGCGTCAGACCGACGCCTGCTTGCGGCCGCCAGCGCCCCCGCTACAATCTCCACGCACCCAACGGGGAACATCATGGCGCGCATTCTGATCGTGGACGATTCGCCCTCGCAGCTGATGGGGATCCGACGCATCGTCGAGAAGCTGGGCCATGAAGCGCTGACCGCCGAAGACGGTGCCGCCGGCGTGGAGGCCGCCAAGCGCGAACTGCCCGACCTCATCCTGATGGACGTGGTGATGCCCAACCTCAACGGGTTCCAGGCCACCCGTTCGATCACGCGCGACCCGAGCACGAAGCACATTCCGGTGGTGCTTGTGACCACCAAGGACCAGGACACCGACCGCGTCTGGGGCATGCGCCAGGGCGCCAAGGCCTACCTGACCAAGCCGTTCTCCGAAACCGAACTGGCCGAAGCGATCGTTGGCACGATCGGTGGCGATGCGCCGGCTGCTTCGACGGAACCGGAGCCGGAACCGCCGACTGCGGAGTGACGATTCCTTTCGGCGGCACGTTCGCCGATACGATCCCGATCATTTTCCGGTGCTCGCGCGGTCGGCTGCATCGCGCGACCGCTCCGCCTTTTCGTCCCAAGAACATCGCTTGCTAACGCGTCCGCGACTGGGATCTGCGAGGTCGGAAGTACCAGCGAAGTTCGTCAACGAAGCGGGTGGCCGGTGGCTGCTTGATGAACTGCCCACTGATGCGCCCGCGTACCGTGTGTCGTCAGGGCAGCGGCGCCTTACTCCCGCCGCCAGTCGCCGGCGAAAGCGTCGCGAAGGCTTTCGTAGGCCTTGCGCTGGCCATCGCTGCGCGGCGTCGGTGCCTGGACTTCGAGTTCGACGATCTGGTCGCCGGCGGCAGCCGACGCGCCGTTGGGCAACCCGCGACCGCGCAGGCGCAGCTTGCGGCCGGCTTCGGAATTGGCCGGGATCTTCAGGTCGACCCGGCCGCCGAGCGTCGGCACGCTGATCGTCGCGCCGAGTGCTGCTTCCCACGGCGCCACCGGCAACGTGTAGATCACGTTGCGGCCGTCCACCTCGAACTGCGGGTGCGCGGCGTACTCGATCTCCAGCAGCAGGCTGCCGCCGCCGCTGCCCTGGCCGGCCAGCCGGATCACCTGGCCCGGCCTCACGCCCTTGGGCACGCGCACGTCCAAGGTCTTGCCGTTGAGCCCGACGCGAACGCTGTCGCCGCGGTACACCGCCTCGAGCGACACCGCCAGGCGCGCGCGCAGGTCGGCCTGCGATTGCCGGCCGCGCGCCTGCTGCTGCGAGAACCCGCCGCCGCCCTGGCGCCGGAACAGGCTTTCGAAGAAGTCGCTGAAGCCGCCGCCCGCACCGCCGCCGGCGAACACCTCGTCGAAATCGAAGCCTTCGCCACCGCCCTGGCCGTAGCCGCCGGCCGGCGGTTGTACCTCGTCGCCCGGGCGATAGCCGCGCGCGCGCAGCTGGTCGTACGCCGCGCGCTTCTGCGGATCGCGCAACGCCTCGTAGGCCTCGTTGACCGCCTTGAAATTATCCTCGGCGCCGGCCTCCTTGCTGACATCGGGGTGGTACTTGCGCGCCAGCCGCCGGTACGCCGTCTTGATCTCGGCGTCGCCCGCGCTCGGTTCCACGCCGAGGATGTCGTAGTAATCCTTGAACTGCATCTATCGGTGCCTCCAGCGAAAACGGCCCGCGACGTTGCGTCGCGAGCCAGGATTATCCGCCTTGTGCCCGCCTTCGCGGTGAAAAGGCTACTGCACGGTTTCGACGCCGACGCGGATGCGGCGCGGAGTGGTTTCGGGCTTCTTCGGGATGCTGACCTCCAGCACGCCGTTGCGGCCGCTGGCCACGATGCCGTCCGCATCGGCGCTGTCGGGCAGCACGAAGCGCCGGTTGAAGCTGCCATTGCGGCGTTCCACGCGGGTGTAGTGCGCACCCTCGACGGCGGTGCCCGCCTTGCGCTCGCCCTGGATGGAGAGCACGCCCTTGTCCATCTGGACTTCGATGTCCTGCGGGTCGACGCCCGGCAGGTCGGCGTGGATCACGAAACGATCGGCTTCCTCGCGGATGTCGACCTGGGGCAACCACTGCACGTTGGAGGAAGCCGCCATTGCGGCGGCGGTGTCCGGGCGGCGCGAGGGCCACTGGCGGTAATGGACGATGTTCATGCTGAGAAACCTCGGAAGATTGGGGCAGCGACAATCGCCGCGATGTCCACGAGGTAGGTGCCCGGCCCGGGATTTCAAGACCCTCTTGACGTTGCCTTTCCACGCCGGGGCTAGACTGCGTTCACTTCCACAGGATCCCGCACAATGCCCATCCAGCCCGGCGACCCGATTCCAGAGGCACGGCTCCAGCGCATCGACGAAGGCGTCGAAATCATCGACACCCCTACCCTGTTCGAGGGCAAGAAGGTCGCCTTGTTCGCCGTCCCCGGCGCGTTCACTCCGACCTGTTCGGAGAAGCACCTGCCCGGATTCATCCAGCATTTCGACGAATTCCGCAGCAAGGGCATCGAGGTGCTGTGCATGTCGGTCAACGATCCGTTCGTGATGCAGGCCTGGGGCCAGAGCCAGCACGCGCCCGAAGGCCTGCTGATGCTGGCCGACGGCAACGGCGAGTTCGCGCAGGCGCTGGGGCTGCAGATGGACGCCAGTTCCTACGGCATGGGCATGCGCGCCAAGCGCTTTTCGCTCTATGCCGAAGATGGCGTGGTGCGCATCGTCAACGTCGAGGCGCCGGGCGAGTTCCGCGTGTCCTCGGCCGAGCACCTGCTCAGCCAATTGTCCTGACCCGAGGAGCCACTCATGTCCAAGCCCACCGCGAACGATGCAGCGGCCTCCGCGTCGCCGCTCACCGATACCGCCACCCTGCGGGCACGCGCCCGGATGAACATCGACGACGGCGCGATCACCGGCAGCTACGTCGCCGACCGCGAGGCCGTGATCCGGATGCTCAACGATGCCCTGGCCACCGAGTACGTGTGCGTCCTGCGGTATTACCGCCACTACTTCATGGCCAAGGGCATGCTGGCCGACGCGGTCAAGGCCGAGTTCCTCGAGCACGCCAAGCAGGAGCAGGAACACGCGGGGAAGATCGCGGAACGCATCGTCCAGCTCGGCGGCGAACCGGACCTCAATCCGGACACGCTGACCGCGCGGTCGCACGCCGAATACAAGGAAGGCAAGGACCTGCGCGACATGGTCACCGAAAACCTCGTCGCCGAACGCATCGCCATCGACAGCTATCGCGAGATGATCAACTACATCGGCGATCGCGACACCACGACCAAGCGCATCCTCGAGGAAATTCTGGCGCAGGAAGAAGAGCATGCCGACGAGTTCGCCGATCTGCTGGAGGGATGGATCGGCTGAAGCAGGCGGGCGGCACCGATCACTTCGGTGCCGCTTGTCGCGCGTTGTGTCGGCGTGCGACCGCCCGGAGCGCCGTCGACGCGAGCCGACCGTCGGGCGATCGGACTGCCGTCCTCGCCAGGGCCTCGAGACCTGCGACCGGCGCGCCCTAGGGGAGCACGCGGAACTGCAGGCTCGCCCATGCGCCGCTCTCGGCCAGCGCTGTCAGCGTGTGGTCACCGGCGTCGCCGAAGTCGTGCGCGAATGAGGCCGAGCCCCGGGACTCGCCGATCCGGCGGCCGTCGAGCAGCCACTGCACTTTCGAACCGGTCCCCAGCGCACGCAGCGACAGCCTGACCGCGTGCCGGCTGCCCGGCGCCCGCGCCAGCGTCGCGCGATCGTTGATCCCCTCGATCCGCAGCTCTTCGGCCGCGCCGCGTCCGTCGGCCATGCAGTCATCGGCCAGTGGCGGCAGCCGCGAGGCGCTGCGTTCGGCTGCGGACAGCCACGGCGACGCGAGCGCCGGCCAGCGTGCGATCTCGACACTGCTGGTTTCGTGCGGCAGCGAACAGGCGGCCGACACCCGCTCGCCTGTTGCGGCGTCGACATCGAACCGTTCGCGCCCCGCATTCCACAAGCGTGCGCCCCGTTCGGCGAAAGTCGTGGGAACGACCCCGTCCAGCGTCCACGCCCGCATCCTGCGCTGGCACAGCGAAGCCGGCTGCGCATCCGCCGCGATGCCGAGCGGCCAGCAAATCTCGATGTCCGCAACGCTGCGCGGCGGCGGGCGCGGCACGTTGTCGCCACGCCGGCGCGGCAGGCTGTCGACGACCTCGAACATCAGCGGCAGCGCCGTGACCGCGCCGTACTGCCCCGGCAACGGCGTGCCGTCGGGTCGCCCCACCCAGACGCCCACCGTGTAGCGGCGCGTGCCGCCGACCGCCCACGCATCGCGGAAGCCATAGCTCGTGCCGGTCTTCCAGGCCACCCGCGGGCGGCCGCGGCGGTCGAAGGTGTCGTTGCGTTCGCCCGGACGTGGATTTGCCTCGAGGATCGTCCGCACAATCCAGGCCGCGCCCGGCGACATCAGCCTCCGGTCGACGCGCGGATCGACCTGTGTGTAGCGCACGCGCCCGGCGATGCCGCCACGATTGAACGCCGCGTAGGCGCCGACCAGGTCTTCCAGCCGCGCCCCGGTGCCGCCAAGGATCACCGAGAGGTTGGGCCGGGCCCCACGCGGGTACTTCAGAGAGATTCCGGCATTGTCGAGGCGCGCGGAAAATCGCGCGGGGCCGACGCGGTCCAGCAGGTCGACCGCCGGGATATTCAGCGACAGTCGCAGCGCCTCGGCCGCGCCCACGGGTCCGTTGAACGCCGCGTTGAAGTTGCCCGGCCGGTAGCCGCCGAATGACTGGGGCACGTCCACCAGCAGGCTTTCCGAATGGATCAGGCCGTCGTCCAGCGCGATGCCGTACAGGAAAGGCTTGAGCGTGGAGCCCGGGGACCGCCACGCCTGCACCATGTCGACGTCGCCGAGCCTGGCCTTGTCACCGAACGCGACCGAGCCGACGTAGGCGCGCGCCTCCAGCGTGGCGTTGTCCACCACCAGCAGCGCGGCGGAGGTGCGCGGCGGGAGATCGGAGAAGTAAGCGGCGACGCGCTCCTCCAGCGTGCGCTGCAGGCCCGCGTCGATGGTGGAACGGATCCGCGCCGACCCGGGATGCTCGCCACGCAGTCGCTGCGCCAGCAACGCCGCCGACAGCGGCGCATGCAGGCTGCGCGACACCACCGCCTCGACCTTCGCGTCGCGGACCTGCGCCGGCGTCCAGACACCGAGTTCGGCCATCCGGTCGAGCACCTTGTCGCGGGCAACGCGGGCTTCGTCGGGATGCCGGTCCGGCCGCCAGCGGCTTGGCGCCTGTGGCAGCACGGTGAGCAGCGCGGCCTCGGCGCGCGACAGGCGCGAGGCGGGCTTGCCGAGGTAGGCCCGGCTCGCGGTCTCGACGCCCTCGATGGTGCCGCCGAACGGCGCGCGTTGGAGGTACAGCGCCAGGATCTCGCGCTTGGACAGGTGCGCCTCGAGCTGCAGGGCGCGCAGCACCTGCTTGAGCTTGACCCAAGGCGTGCGCGAATGCCGGCCGTCGGCGGGGCGGTCGAGGATGCGCGCGACCTGCATGGTCAACGTCGATCCGCCCGACACGATGTGCCCGCGCAGCAGCCACTGTCCGCCGGCACGCAGCAGCGACACCGGATTGACGCCGGGGTGGCGCCAGAACCAGCGGTCCTCGTAGTTCAGCAACACCTGCAGGTACAGCGGCGAGACCTGTTCCGGCCTGATCGGGTAGCGCCAGACGCCCTGCACATCGGCGAATGCGCGCAGCGGCGTGCCGTCGCGCGCGACGACCAGGGTGCTGGTGTCGCGCTTCTCGGGCAGCGGCAGCGGAAAGGCGAAGTCGAGCACCAGCAGCGACAGCAGGAAGGCAACGGTGCCCCAGCGGAGCAACGGCAGGATGCGTCGCCAGCTTTTCCTTCTCCCATCGGGAGAAGGTGGCGCGAAGCGACGGATGAGGGAAAGAACTTTCAGGGCCATGGAAGCTCGTCGGTCCGTGAAGCTCCCGTCCCTCATCCGCCCTTCGGGCACCTGCTCCCGAAGGGAGAAGGAATCAAAGGCCTCACGGCTGCACCACCGTGATGCTCGCCGGCACCGACCGGCCCACTCCGCGCAACTCGGGACGGTACATGTCCTCGACCAGCGGCGGCGGCACGGTGTACGTGCCTGGCGTGACCGCGCGAACCAGGTAGAACACGCGCGCCGTGTTGCCTGCGTCCAGCTTGAGCGCGGCCACGTAGCGGTCGTCGCGGTATTCCTCGTGGACCACGTCGGCGGCGTTGGCACGGTCGGTGATGCCGATGCCGTCGACCACCACGTCGGCCCACTGCTTCCCGTCGCCGAGATTGAAGTTTTCGACTTCAAGGCCCGCGGGCAGCAGGTCGGTGAGCAGCGCATCGGCCATGCTGCGGTCGGCGGTCATGCTGACGGCGACGATCAGCGCCTCGCCTTCCTTCAGCGGACCGGGCTTCCACGGCTTGCCGTCGGTGCCGTACCACTTGCGTTCCACCTTGACCTGACTGAAGTCGGGCGCGGGCGACGTGCGCGGGACGCCGGCCACCTCGAGGCTCGCGTACAGCGGCGGCTCGCCCTTGGGATCGAAGCGCACGCCGCTGACCAGTGCGTCATGATCGAACATCCGGCCGACGAGCTTCGCCGCGGCAACCGTCTCCTCGGCGTCGCCCACGCGCCACGTCCCGGAGACTCGTTTGTCCTGCCCGGCCATCAGCGCCTTGCCCAGTCGCGCCAGCGCCACCTGTTCCTGCGTGCTCATGTAAAGCCAGCCGCTGTTCCGGCGGGCGTCGAGTTCGCGGCCGAGGTCGATCGCACGCGCGTCGTACGCCGGCTTGGCGTAACCGCGCTCGTGGGTCAGCGCGATCATCAGCGCGATGTCGCGCAGCGGGCTGCTGTAATCGCCGAGATAGCCCGGGCGATCGCCCTTGAACGCGAAGCCTTCGGCGATCGCCCTTTCGCCACGCTTCCTGTCGCCCTGCATCGCCAGCGCGAGGCCAAGATGCACGAGCGGCAGCCCCGTCAGCGTGTTCTTGCGTTCGTTGTCGTACAGCGCACGCAGCGTGCCCAGCGGCGCACGGTTGACTCGTGCCAGCACGTAGCCGGCGTGCGCCTGGTAGGCAAACTTCAGGTGCGAGCGGTGGTCGCGGCCGTAGAACTCGTGGCCGCCGGCCAGCAGGTCCTCGTTGAGGCGCTGCAGCGCCTTCTGCAGCACGCCGTCGGGCACCTGGAATCCGCCTTCGCGCGCATCAAGCAGGAACTCCACCACGTATGGCGTCAGGTTCGGACTGACGTAGTTATCGTCGCCCCACATCGAGAAGTGTCCGGAGCTGACCTGCATCGAAGCCAGGCGGCCGAATGCACCTTCCATCCGCGCACGGCGCCGGTCGGCGTCCAGGCCGGTGGCGCCCAGCATCTTCGCCGTCGCCGGATCGAGTTCCAGTGCGGCGTAGCCCTTGCTGGTGGTCTGCTCGGCGCAGCCGTAGGGATAGTTCAGCGCGCCCTGCAGGGCGCTGGCGAACGGGATCGGCGGGATCGCGCTGACCGTCATCCGCGCGTTGACCGAGCCGGGCATCAGGCCGCCGGCGAAATCGGCCCCCAGCGACACCGCCGCAAGCTGGTCCAGCACCTGGGTGCGGGCGCGCAGCACTGCCGGCCACGCCGGGCGCACCGGCAGGTCGTAGCGCCGGTCGACCTTGAAGCCGTTGCCCTCCACGCGCACGCGCACGTTGGCGGTACTGAAGCCCTCCTTGGCGGTGAGCGGGAAACTCAGCGTCGTCTTGCCTTCCGCCGCAATCCTGGCATCGCGCACGCCGTCTCCGATCGAGACCGGCCCGATGCCATCCACGCGCACCTTGAAGGCGCCGGCCTTGCCGGTGAAGTTGGTCAGGTCCAGCGTCACCGTGCTGCTGTCGCCGGGCGCGAGCACGCGCGGCAGGCTGGCCTCGGCGACGATCGGCGCGCGCACCACCGTTTCAACGTCGCGATTGCCATAGCGGTCGGCCGAGAACACCAGGGCCGAGACGCGCAGGGTGCCATTGAAGTCCGGCACCGGCAGGTCGATGCGTGCGTTGCCCTTGGCGTCGAGTTTGACCGGGCCAGCGAACAGGTCGACCGTCTGCACCCGGGCCGTCGGTCGACGCGCCTGCGGCAGGGCCTCCAGCGCCATGTCGCCGCCGAAGCGAAGCTTCGCCATGCCGCCCTCGAAGCTCTCGATCACGCGGCCGTACAGGTCGTACGCATCCACGCCGAGGCGCCGCTGCGCGAAGAAGTGCTTGTTGGCATCGGGGACCGGGAAGCGGGTGATGTTGAGGATCCCGACATCGACCGCCGATACCGTCGCGTAAGCCTGCTGGCCAGCGAGCTCGGGCACGCTCACGATCACCCGCATCGGCTGTTCGGGACGCATCTGCGTCGGCGCCTTCAATCCGACCGCGACGCGACGCGCCTTGCGGTCCATCGGCACCCAGGCCACGCCCACCGCGCGCGCGGGCGTGATCTTGCTGGGTACGCTGCCGCCGCGGAACACCAGCGCGGTGACATAGACGTCGTGACGCTCCCATTCCTTGGTTACCGGTATCTCGAACGTGCTTCCGCCCGCCTTGACGTCGATGTCCTGCACGTACAGCAGCTTGTCGCTCTCGACCAGCAGCACGCCCTTGCCGGCGTGCGGCGGCGTGACCGTGGCCTTGAGCGTGTCGCCGGCCTTGTAGCCGGTCCTGTCCAGCGACAGTTTGACCTTGTCGGGACGCGCATCGAGCCCGCGGTTCTGGTCGTCCCAGCTCCAGCCGGCGCGGAACGGATAACGCATGGTCAGGCCGGTCGCGGGATCGAGCACGTCGACGCGGTACTCGCCCCACTCCACCGGGAAATCCAGGCGCACGGCGTTCGCGCCGGAGTCGACCGTCTTCGTCTGCACGTTCTCGAACCGGCGGGTGAAGTCGTAGTCCCAGCCGTCGTCCTCGTCGTAGTTCCAGTGGTAGTCGCGGTGCTCCCGCACCAGCGTGACCTTCAGGCCCTTGCCCGGGCGCGGCCTGGCGTCGCTGCCGACGCGTACCAGTTCAAAGCCGGCGTTGCCGTTGCTGTCGGCGCCTTCGGCGTCGTCGAACAGCGGCCGCACCCCGACCAGCGCGTCGGCCGGCCACATCACCCGCTTGAGCGAACGATTGACGCTGCGGCCGCCGGTCTCGTACAGGCTGCCGGACACGACCACCGCCACCGGCGTGACCGGCTTGACCTCGTCGGGCAGCGCGATGTCCTGCGCCAGCTTGCCCTTGGCGTCGAGCTCGGCGTCGACGACCTCCTTCGCTTCCCTCGGCAGTTCGACGGTCGGGTCACCGAAGAAATAGCCGGGCAGCTGTTCGAGCGGATGTTGCTCCACCGCAACGGCGAGCTTGGCGCTGAAACGATTGCCGGCGGCCGGCGCGCCGTAGAGGTAGGCGCCGATGGCCTCCAGCCGCAACGGTTGGCCGGGCTTGAGCACCGCATCGGCGCTGGCCAGGTCGAGTTTCATGCGTTCGGGCAGGAATTCCTCGATTCGCAGCGTCATCCCCTCCACCGCTTCCGCGCTCGCCGGGTCGGTGCGGAACTCGACCTGCCAACGCCCCGTCGGTGCATCCACGGGAATGGTCTTCTCGAACTTGAAATAACCCAGTTCGCCGGCCTCGAGGCGGCTGTCGAGGAAGGTCTTGCCGTCGGGCTGCTTCAGGCGCACGAATAGCGGCTGCGCGCCCTTGCCCTTGGCTGCCACCGGCTTGCCGTCGTTGTCGCGGAACAGCGCCGACACCCGCACCGTCTCGCCGGGCCGATAGAGGTCCCGGCCGGACCACGCGAACACGTCGAACCAGGCCGATTCCCGCCCGGCGACCGCGAACTCGGACAGATCGAGCGCGGGCTGGTTGAACGGCAGCAGCGAGATGTCCCCGCCGCGCCTGGCGACCAGCACGTGCCCGGACTGCAGCTTGTAGTTCAGCAACGCATTGCCGTTGCCGTCGGTCTCGCCCTTGAGGAACGTGTCGCCCTGCGGGTCGAGGATCCGCAGCTCCACGCCACCGACCGAACTGCCGTCGCGCAGCGAGGCGGTATGTACGTACAGCTTGTCCCTGTAGGCCCGCGCATGCAGGCCGATGTCGCTGACCGTGAAGAACGCGGTCTCGAACTGGTCCTGGAACTGGCCCGCGCGCTTCATCACAGCGAAGTACAACCCCGGCTCCTGCAGCTCCGGGATGTTCTGCACTGGCAGGTAAGTCAGTGCGCGCTCGTTGCGCTTGCCGCCGAGCACGAAGCGGTTCACATAGACCGAACTGGCGAGCTTCGACAGCGGCACGTGTCCGCTGTAATCGCGTTCCAGCTCCCAGCTGCCTCGCCGTCCGCCGCGCTGGTACTCGGCGAAGAACTGCGACAGCGATTTCTCCCCCACGCGCAGGAACTCGACGTCCACCTCGTCGACGTTGACCGAAACCACGGGCAGCCCGCGCGAATCCCGCGCCGGCAACACGCTGCCCTGCGAGGCGAAGCCCACCGCGGGATCGAGTTCTCCGGTGAACACCTTCTGCTCGACGTCCTTGCCGAGCCTGCTGCCATCGGCTGCGGTCAGCGCGCCGGAAATCCGCAGCGTGTAGTGCTTGTTGGCCTCGACGAACGGGAACCGCAGGGTCTTGCCGTCCTCGTCCAGCGACCAGCTGCTCTTGTCGCCCACCGGTTCGGCGAAGGTCAGCAAACGATCGAAATCCTGGGTCCCCACCAGCGGCTGCGAGAACTCCAGCGCGATGGCCAGCGCGTCGCGTCCCTGGTCGGGATAGGCACGCACGAGCGCGAAGCCCTCGACCTTCGCCCGTTCGGCCTTGACTGCTTCGCCGCTGGCTTCGGGGAGCTGTCCGTGCGGGCTGCGCTTGCAGGCCACCAGGCCGATGGCGAGCAGCAGAACGAACGTCCACTTGGCCACGGCAGCCGCAGCGGCCACCCCGAAGTCGCGATTGCGCATGTCAGGTCCATCTCCCGGTTCGGCGGAAGTATAGGGCGAACCTCGCAACCGCCGATGCGATGGGTCGGCGAACCGGGAAGCCGGCAGGAGTTGCAGCTTGGCGGCAGGCGGTTTAGATTCCAGCCACAGCCAGGTGCAAGGATGCCAACCTGATGAACCGCCCCCTCCGGCTCCACGATCCCGTACTGGCCGCAGCGCTGGCCGCGATCGCAGTGACAGGATGCCATTCCCCGATGACCTCAGCCTTCCCCCCGTCTCCGGCCGGCAGCGAAGCCGTGCCACCGAACATGGTGCCCCCGCCGGGCCACGGTCCTTACACGGGCACCGTGGCGGATTGGCCGCTGTGGTTTGTGCGGCACAACTTCGGCGCTCATTGTTTCGATACCCAAAGTTGCGAAGTGCTCTACAACGGTTTTCCTCACGGATCCGAAGAGCCGAGTCCGTCTGTCGCGTCGTATGGGCGATCGCGTGACGGCTTGCTTAAAGCCGGCTTCCTGAGTATCGCCAACTTTCCACCACCAGCCGTTGTGGCTTGGAAATCGAAGGATGGAACATCACTTCGGGCTGAGATCGATATCGGCGAGATCTTCAAGGATCGTCTGATCCGTCACAACCTCAAACGAGAGGAAATCTCCGAAACCGCCAGCATCTCCCATCCCGACATCATCCTCGAAGTCAACGACCGCACAATCAAAGTTTACATGCGGGCCCGAATTTCAACGAAATCACTGCAGATTCCAGACAACAAATACAGCGACTATCGTGACGACCTGATCGAGGTTTTCAGCCGTACCTACTGAGCAAGGAAGCAAGCCATGAAGGAACTGGACAGCAGAGTTGACGGGGTGGACACCTATCCGGCCGATCGGCGTGATCTCGATAGTTACTCGCGCGCGGAACGAGAGGTATCGCGATTACAGGTGCCGGTGTTGTTGCATGTCGACAATCTGCACGAGCGTCTTTACGTCGCCGCCCTGGATGGCACCGGGAACAGCATGTTCAAAGATGCACCGGCAAACTGGAGCGCCGTCGCGAAGATCGCGAAACAGATTGAGGTGTCAAAGCCCAAAATCGTCGCAGTTGGATACGTCGAAGGCACATTCACACAAGACAATCCGCTTTTGCGCTACATCGATGGCGTCAGCGGTTACACCTTTGGGCGACGCGTAGAGACAGCGTATGACCAGTTCTGCAAACAGGCCAAGGACTGGCTCCGCGAGGACCCCGACGCGCAGATCCGGATCATCGGCATCGGTTTCAGCCGCGGCTCGGAAGAGACGGCGGCGCTGCTTCGCATGATCGAAGATCGCGGCATCCAGGATCCAGAGGAAGCGGCGTACACCTACTTCAAGGACGGCCTGATCAAGGACGTCGAGTACACAAGGCCACCATTGGTCCCGCCAGGCCAGACCATCCAGGCCGCGCTGCTGTACGACCCCGTGTCCACCGGCGTCAAGGAACACGACCGCCGCCTGCCGCCGACGGTGATGTCGGCCCTGCAGATCACCGCCGAGGACGAACGCCGCGACCAGTTCGAGTCCACCAACCTGATCGAGCCCGGTTTCACCGAGGGCAACCGCTTCCTCAACATCACCGTTGGCGGCGCGCACAGCGATATCGGTGACACCTACACCCTGAATGGCTTTGGCGTGCGCAGCCACAACCTCGGGATCGACTACCTCAACAGTTTCAGTGACCACCCCTTCCTCGCCAAGCGTGCCGTCCCCGACGATCCCGCGCAGACCGTGGTGCACCGCTCCGACCAGCATTCGTGGATCTACACCGAGCGCGGTTACCGCGACGGCGTGCGCAACCATCACGACGACCTCGCGCCGGACGCCTTCTGCCGCAACGACGCGACCCTGTGCGCGGAGAAGGAACCTTTCGACCCGGCCATGGACCGCCGGCTCGAACGACGCGGCGTTCCGATCGGTCCGCTACCCGCCGCGCGCACACAAGACATCGCCCCCGTATCCGGGAAGGACGGGGCGGAGCTGCAAGCGGACATGCCGCGGAGCGAGACGGAGCGCCTGTTCGACCGCCTGCATCGCGCCGCACTCCAGGGCGACAACCGGGGAATGCATGCAGTCGGCAACGACTACCTGAATTCAGCGGATGGACAGGCTTGGCGGCAGGACGTGTACGACCACGGTCGAGCCGCGCAGGCGCAGGAACTGCAGGCAGCATGGCTGGTGCAGCAGCAACAAGCCGTCGAACAGCCGCACCGATCGCACGCCATGCGCATGTGACACGGCATGCCGGGAATCAGGGAGGAATCCGCATGACGACAGGCCACCAGGACGAGCTGGATGAACTCAAGCAATCCCTGCTCAAGCTGGCGACGATCGCCAATCAGCTCGATGCCAGGAGTGCGCAGGCGGTGCAGCAGATCGAAACCTGCCGCGAAGCCCTCGACCAGGGCATGCACCGCCTGGAATCAGGTGCGACCCGACTGGCCGGCGACGCGTTGCGAATCGTCCGGGAACAGGCCGCGCAAATGGTGGCGCAGGGCACCGCGCAGGCCTTGGGGGAGCTCGACGTTCACCTGCAGGCAGGCGTCCAGACAGCGCGCCGCGCGGCACTGGACATGGATGATCAGCGCAAGCAGCTGGCCCGCGCGCAGGGCGGCCTCGTGTGGAAGGCGCTGGTCGCGTTGACTATCGGATCGCTGCTCGCCGCGGGCGGCAGCGGCTACATCGCCTGGAAGAGCATGCGCGACATCCAGCGCGCCGAGTTCGGCCAGGACATCCTGCACGCAACCCGGAACGGCATGCTGACGCGCTGCGGCGATGACCTGTGCGCGAAAGTGGGTCGACAGGCCACGCGCTACGGCAGCGACGGGGAATACGTGCTCCTCGAGCCATAGACCTCGACCGAGCGTGTTCTGGTTCCAGTTCGTGATGGCTGCAACTCCGAGGCCAATGTAGGCAGGTCGGCTGGTTTCCAGCGGGCTTCAACCGAAGCAAGGCTGGCTTACCACTACATCCATCGACGGGCGGCCCCTGCCGAGCCTTACGGAAGCACTGAGCGAGTTCCGAAACGAGGCGCGAAAACACGCGGCTCGATCCGCCCCGTCAGAATTCGGGGGTCCGGACAAACGGAAGGCCCGGCGAGCCGGGCCTTCCATGCTTCAGTGTCGCGCTCAGCCTGCGGGCGGCGGTGCCAGCTGTTCCGGGACGGCCGCGGCCGCAACGCCGGGCTCGTCGTCATCGCCCGCATCCAGCGACGCATCCACGCGCTCGATGGCCTGGAGGCTTTCGCCGGCACCCAGCCGGATCAGGGTCACGCCCTGGGTGTTGCGG
Source organism: Luteimonas notoginsengisoli (assembly GCF_042648885.1). Lineage (NCBI taxonomy): Bacteria > Pseudomonadati > Pseudomonadota > Gammaproteobacteria > Lysobacterales > Lysobacteraceae > Luteimonas > Luteimonas notoginsengisoli. The sequence continues at coordinate 137,865 of NZ_JBHRYF010000009.1, forward strand.
CCGACCTGCGAGATTTCCGATGCGCGCGTGCGCACCAGCGTGCCGCCGTCGGAGATCAGCAGGACCTCATGGCTGTCCGACAGCTGGATCGCGCCGACCAGCTTGCCGTTGCGCGCGGTGGTCTGGAGCGCGATCACGCCCTGGGTTCCGCGACCCTTGCGCGGATAGTCCGCCTCGGGCGTGCGCTTGCCGTACCCGCGCTCGCTGGCGGTCAGGATGTCGCCTTCTCCGTCGACCACGATCAGGCTGCGGACTTCCTCGCCGTCGGCCAGGCGCATGCCGCGCACGCCGGTAGCGGTGCGACCCATCGGACGCACGGTGCTGCCGGCGAACCGCACGGCCTTGCCGTTGCTGGCGAACAGCATGATGTCGCGGTTTCCGTCGGACAGCGCCACGCCCACCAGCGAATCGCCATCGGCGAGGTTGATCGCGATCTTTCCGCGCTGCAGGCGATAGGCGTACTCGGTCAGCGGAGTCTTCTTGACCGTGCCGTGGCGGGTGGCGAAGAACACGAAGCAGTCGTCGCGATACTCGCGCACCGGCAGCACCGCCTGCACCTGTTCGTTGGATTCCAGCGGGATCCAGTTGATGATCGGGCGCCCGCGCGCATGCGGGCCGGCTTCCGGCAGCTGGTGCACCGGCAGCCAGAACACGCGTCCGGCACTGGTGAACGTCAGCAGGGTGTCGTGGGTGTTGACCAGCCACAGCTGGTCGATGAAATCCTCTTCCTTGGTTGCCGCGGCGTTGCGCCCGCGACCGCCGCGTTTCTGCGCGCGATAGGCGCTGACCGGCTGGCGCTTGGCATAGCCGGCGTGCGACAGCGTGACCACGACGTCCTCGGGCGCGATCAGGTCGAGGATGTCGAGATCCTCCTCGCTGGCGCGGATCTCGCTGCGGCGCGCGTCGCCGAACTCTTCCTTGACGTTGCGCAGCTCGGTGCGGATCACTTCCAGCAATACGTCGGGATCTTCGAGGATCTCGATCAGTCCGCGGATGGTCTCCAGCAGTAGCCGGTACTCCTCGGTGAGCTTTTCCTGCTCCAGCCCGGTCAGGCGGTGCAGGCGCATCTCCAGGATCTGCTGCGCCTGGGTCTCGGTCAGCTGGTAACCGTCCGCCCGCAGGCCAACGCCAGCGGGCAGGTCTTCGGGGCGTGACGCATCGCTGCCGGAGGCGGCCAGCAGTGCGCCCACCAGGCCCGGCTCCCAGGTGCGCGCCAGCATGCGTTCGCGCGCCTCGTTGGGATTGGCCGAAGTCTTGATCAGCTCGATCATCTCGTCGATGTTGGCGAGCGCGACCGTCAGGCCTTCCAGCACGTGGGCGCGTGCGCGCGCCTTGCGCAGCTCGAAGATCGTCCTGCGCGTCACTACCGCGCGGCGATGGCGGACGAACGCCTCGAGGATCTGCTTGAGGTTCAGCAACTGCGGGCGGCCGTCGACCAGCGCCACCATGTTGATGCCGAACACCGACTCCATCTGGGTCTGCTGGTAGAGGTTGTTGAGCACCACGTCGGCCGACTCGCCGCGCTTGACCTCGATGTAGATGCGCATGCCGTCCTTGTCGGACTCGTCGCGCAATTCGCTGATGCCCTCGAGCTTCTTCTCCTTGACCAGCTCGGCGATCTTCTCGATCAGCCGCGCCTTGTTGACCTGGTAGGGGATCTCGGTGACCGCGATCGCCTCGCGGCCGTTGTCGGCCACCTCGATCTCGGCGCGCGCGCGCATGCGCACGCGGCCGCGGCCGGTGCGGTAGGCCAGGTGGATGCCGCCGACGCCGTTGATGATGCCGCCGGTGGGGAAATCGGGGCCCGGAATGTGTTCCATCAGGCCTTCGATGTCCATCAAAGGATCGTCGATCAGCGCGATCAGCGCGTCGACCACTTCCGACAGGTTGTGCGGCGGGATGTTCGTCGCCATGCCCACCGCGATGCCGGCCGATCCGTTGACCAGCAGGTTGGGGAACCGGGTCGGCATGACCGTCGGTTCCTGCTCCTTCTCGTCGTAGTTGGGCTGGAAATCGACCGTTTCCTTGTCGATGTCGGCCATCAGCTCATGGGCCAGGCGCGACATGCGCGCCTCGGTGTAGCGCATCGCCGCGGCCGAGTCGCCGTCGACCGAACCGAAGTTGCCCTGCCCGTCCACCAGCAGGTAGCGCAGCGAGAACGGCTGCGCCATGCGCACCAGCGTGTCGTACACCGACTGGTCGCCGTGCGGATGGTATTTACCGATCACGTCACCGACGATGCGCGCGGATTTGAAATAAGGCTTGTTGCTGTGCGCGCCGAGCTCGGTCATCGCAAACAGCACGCGCCGGTGCACGGGCTTGAGGCCGTCGCGGACATCCGGGAGTGCGCGCCCGACGATCACGCTCATGGCGTAATCGAGGTAACTGCGGCGCATCTCGTCTTCGAGATTGACGGGGATGATTTCCTTGGCGAGATCGGCCATCTGGACTCTTTTCGGTGCGAATCGGAGGCGTGCCGCGCGCTACGCGGAACCGGTCCGCGCCATCGCCTGCACAAGGGCGGAATTCTATCACAAAACCGCCCCTCGATGCAGGCTGATTTCCGCGCGGAAACAAGGGCTTGCAAGGGTTTTTCGGTCTGTGCCGGCCACCTCGTGAGGCATGTCGGAACCTTGAGGGACGGTACCGCCAGCGGCGCTCGATCCCGATGGGCTGTTACATGCATCGACCAACCTGCGGGAGCGACCTTGGGGCGATTGCGTCCGGATCCCCGCAGGAGCTGCGCGGATTCGGAAAAAGTCGCGGTTTTGGCCAAGGCAAGCCCATCGGAACCACAAGCACTGCGGCCGATGCCGCTCCGAAGAACCGGGACCTACCCGAACATCGCCCGCATCGAGTCCTCGTCGGGCTGCTCGACGATTCCCTTCTCGGTGACGATGGCATCGATCAACGCGGCCGGGGTCACGTCGAACACCGGATTCCAGGCGTGGATGCCGTCGGCGACGGTGCGGCTGCCGGAAACCCCAAGCAACTCGGATGGGTCGCGCTCCTCGATCTCGATCAGGTCGCCGGATGCGGTGTCCATGTCAACCGTGGACGACGGCGCAACCACCATGAACTTCTTGCCGTGGTGGCGCGCCGAGATCGCCAGCTGGTAGGTGCCGATCTTGTTGGCCACGTCACCATTGGCGCAGATGCGGTCGGCGCCCACCACCACCCAATCCACCTGCCCGTCCTTGATCAGGTGCGAGGCGGCGGCGTCGGCGATCAGCGTGGCATCGATGCCGTCCTGCTGCAGTTCCCAGACGGTCAGCCGCGAGCCCTGCATCCACGGCCGCGTCTCGTCGGCGAACACCTTGCCGATGCGTCCCTGTGCGACGCCGGCGCGGATCACGCCAAGCGCGGTGCCGAAGCCGGCCGTGGCCAGCGAGCCGGTGTTGCAATGGGTGAGCACGCCGCTGCCCGGCGCGATCAGGCTGGCGCCGAGTTCACCCATGCGGCGATTGGCGGCCAGGTCCTCGGTTTCGATCGCATGCGCCTCGCGCTCCAGCACCTCGCGCCAGTCGCTGCCGGCAGCTTCAAGCGCACGGCGCATCCGCGCCAGCGCCCAGGCCAGGTTGACCGCGGTCGGGCGGGCGGCGTTGAGGCGATGCAGCGCGGGTTCGATCGTGGCAAGCGCCGTTGCGCCATCCGCCGCGTCGACTCCACGCGCGGCAAGCACCGTGCCCCAAGCCGCGGCGATGCCGATCGCCGGGGCGCCGCGCACCGCGAGCGCATGGATGGCCGTAGCCACCTCGTCGCTGGTGGTGCAGGCGAGGTAGTCCACTTCAAACGGCAGCCGGCGCTGGTCGAGCAGTTCAAGCACCTCGCCGGTCCAGCGGATCGGGCGGATGCGGTCGTAGCGCGCGTAATCGATGGTGGGGGTCGCGGTGTCGTGCATGGGGTGCGAGTCTACCGGGCACCGCTCGGCGTCGCGTGTCCGGCGGCGCACTCCCGCGCGGATCAGCGGATGCGGAACTCCGCGCGGCAACCGCCGGTGACCCAGATCCCGCCGCGGTCCCAGCCCCAGTTCTGGCCCTGCACGCAGCGGGTGCGCGATAGCTGGCGCACGATGTCCACGCCGCGGCGGACGCTTGCATCGCAGCGACGCTGGCGCTGGTCGTCGGATTCGCAGCGCACGATGCGGCCACTGTCGCCAGGGTTCCCAAGGCGATTGCCCCGCCGGTAATCGCCGCCCGCGCCGACCACGAACTCGGCGCGACAGCCCTGGGACACCCAGACGCCGCGGCGGTCATAACCCCAGCTGCTCCCCTGGATGCAGGGCGCCTTCGAGAGCTGGCGGCCGATACGAACGCCGCCGCGGGTATCGACGCTGCACTGGCGCGAGCGGCCGTCCTCGGATTCGCAGCGGATGCTGTAGCCGTAACCGTCGCCCGGATAAGCGCCGTCGCCGGGATAGGCGTTGCCGGGAGGCCGGTAATCGCCCGCATAGCCTCCGCCATAACTTTCTCCCGGATATCCGTACCCCACGCAGCCGACGAGACTGCCGGCGGCCAGTGCGATGGCGAAGCGGATGACCATGTTCATGGCGAGTCCTCGTGGCGGATGGACGAAATCTACAATGCGCATGTGAACGGGAACGCGAAGCTGCCGCATTCCGTTGACAGGCCTGTTCCGCCGTTCAGGCACGCGCAAAGTCGAACGCGAGCACATCCGCGATCGCGGGCGTGCGCAACATGGCCATCAGGAGCCGATCCACGCCCAGCGCGACGCCCGCGCATCCGGGCAGGCCGTGCGCGAGCGCGTCGAGCAGGTGCGCATCGACCGCCGGCGCCGGCGCGCCGCGACCACGACGCACCATCACGTCACGTTCGAACCGTGCCCGCTGCTCCTGCGCATCGGCGAGCTCGTGGTAGCCATTGGCCAATTCCAATGGGCCCAGATAGAGCTCGAAGCGCTCCGCCACCGGGGGATCGCCTGCGTGCGTGGACCCGGGCTGGCGAATGCGAGCCAGCGCGCACTGCGAGGCGGGGTAGTCATGGACAATGAGGATCGCGTCCGCGTCGAGCCCGGGCTGGATGCGATGGGTCATCAGCAGGTCGAGCCAGTCGTCGCGCACCAGCCCGTCGGGATCGAGGGTGGTTCCGAAGGCAGCACGCAGCAATTCGTCCGGCGCCGTCATCGGATCGATCCCGAGTTCGCGCTGGTACAGCTCGCGATAGCAAATCGCTTCGACGCTGGCGTCCCGCCCCACCAGCGCCAGCGCCATGCGCACGAGCGCCGCGGTCTCGCCGGCGAGTTCCAGGTGGTCCATGCCGAGGCGGTACCACTCGAGCATGGTGAACTCGGGATTGTGGCGACCGCCCGCCTCGCCGTCGCGAAACACGCGGCCGAGTTCGTAGCAGTCGCCAAGGCCGGCGCAGAGCAGCCGCTTGAGCGGATGTTCGGGTGACGTGCGCAGCCAGCGCGTGCGCGGCGCGCCGTCGGTGCGGCCGGAAAACTCGAGCGGGAACGAAGCGATGTTCGGCTCGGTGTTGCCGGCCAGCGACAGAATCGGCGTCTCGACTTCGAGCACGTCGCGCCGGGCCATGAATTCGCGGATCGCGGCATTGAGCCGGGCACGCAGGCGCAGGGTGTCGAACGAGGCGGAGGGTTTCCAGCTGCTCATAGCGTGCGCCGGGAAGGGGTTTGCGGCCAATGGAACCGCCCATGGTCGCGAAGGAACCGACGCGCGGAATCGCGGCCGTGGCCGCCCCCGATGTTCATGCGGCGTGATCGGAGAGGAACGCCAGCAGCCGTGCCTCGTCCCAGACCTCGACGCCCAGTTCCTCGGCCTTGGCGAGCTTGGAGCCGGCCGCCTCGCCCGCCACGACGAACGAGGTCTTCTTCGACACGCTGCCGGAAACCTTCGCCCCAAGCGCCTCGAGCCGATCCTTCGCGCTGTCGCGCGTCAGCGAAGCGAGCGTGCCCGTGAGCACGACCGTGCTGCCTTCGAGCGGACCGGCCTGCGCCTCGCGCACGTCGGCGCTCGCCTCCCGCAGACGTTCGAGGGCGCGGTTCGTACGCCCGACCAGCGCATGGCCTTCGCGCCCGGCGAGGAAGCCGTGCACGGATTCGGCGGTTTCACGCGGCAATCCGGTCTCCTCTAACGCATCGACGTCGGCGGCGGCCACCGCCACGATCGAATCGAACGCGGTTTCGAGCTGCTCCGCGCGCTTCGCGGTCAGCCTGGGGATGTTCATCTGCGCCAGCACGCGGCCGGTCGCGAGCGCCGCGCGCAGCTTGGCACTCGGCGGATGCCCGTCGGCGATCCGCACGCCACGCGCCAGCAGGTCGTCGATCACCTTCTGGTTGCCGGGTTGTTCGAAGAACGCATCGATCGCGCGCGCGACTTCGTCGCCGATGTCGGGCACCAGCTTCAGCAGCGGCCAGGGCGCGTGTCGGATCAGTTCAAGATCGCCGAACCACGCGGCAAGCGCCTTGGCCGTGCTTTCGCCGACGTGCTGGATGCCGAGCGCGTACAGGAAGCGCTCCAGCGTGGTGCGACGGCTCGCATCGATCGCGGCGATGAGGTTCTCGGCCCACTTGGTGGCCACCTTTCCCGGCCTGGCGGCCTCGGGCGTATTGCCGTCGCGCTCGTCGGCACGCCGCTTCATCTCGAGCAGGTCGCCGAGTTCCAGCCGGTAGAGGTCCGCCACCGATTCGAGATGGCCGGACTCGCCGAGCGCCTCGATGTAGCGTTCGCCGAGGCCGTCGACATCCATCGCGCGGCGACTGGCGAAATGGAACACCGACTGCGTGCGCTGCGCGGCGCACGCCAGTTCGCCGGTACAGCGCGACACGGACTCGCCTTCTTCGCGCACGATGTCGGAACCGCAGATCGGGCAATGTGCCGGCATCGCCCACGGCTTCGTCCCCTTGGGGCGCGCCTCGGGCAGCACCCGCACCACTTCCGGGATCACGTCGCCGGCGCGGCGGACGATCACGGTATCGCCCACGCGCACGTCGAGCCGGGCGACCTGGTCGGCGTTGTGCAGCGTCGCGTTGGTGACGGTGACGCCGCCGACGAACACCGGCGCAAGTTTTGCGGCGGGCGTCGCGGCGCCGGTGCGGCCGATGTTGACGATGATGTCCTCGACCACCGTCGTCTCCTCCTGCGCCGGGAACTTGTGCGCGATCGCCCAGCGCGGGGTGCGGCCGACGAAGCCCAGTTCGCGCTGCGACGCCAGGTCGTCGACCTTGTAGACCACGCCGTCGATATCGAACGGCAATGCGTCGCGCCGCGCGCCGATGTCCGCGTAGTAGGCCAGGCAGCCCGCGGCGCCGCGCGCGGTCGCGACCAGCGGGCTCACCGGGAAACCCCAGCCGCGCAGCGTCGCCAGCACTTCCGAATGCCGGCCCGGCATCTCCCTGCCCTCGACTGCGCCCAGCGCATAGGCGTAGAAGGCCAGCGGGCGTCGCGCGGTGACGCGCGGGTCGAGCTGGCGCAGGCTGCCGGCCGCGGCGTTGCGCGGGTTGACCAGCGGCTTGATGCGGCCGTCGGAGGCGCGCGCCTGATCGTTGTAGGCCTCGAAGCCGGCGCGCGGCATGTAGACCTCGCCGCGCACTTCGAGCACGCGGGGCCAGCCCGTTCCGCGCAGGCGCAGCGGAATGGCGCGGATGGTTCGCAGGTTGGCGGTGACGTCCTCGCCGCTCTCGCCGTCGCCGCGCGTCGCGCCCTGCACGAACATGCCGTCCTCATAGCGCAGGCTGATCGCCAGGCCATCGAACTTGGGTTCCACCGAGAACACCGGATCGGCCACGTCCAGCCGCTCTTCGATCCTGCGCTCGAAATCCTCCACTTCGGCATCGTTGAAGGCGTTGGCCAGCGACAGCATGCGGACCTCATGGCGGAGCTCGGCGAACCCGCGCGAAGGCGCCGCACCGACCCGCTGGGTGGGCGAGTCGGGGGTGGCCAGCTCCGGATGCCCGGCTTCCAGCGCCTCGAGTTCGCGCATCAGGCGGTCGTACTCGGCGTCGGGGATGCCTGGATCGTCGAGGACGTAGTAGCGGTGGTTGGCGTCGTCGATCAGGCGACGCAGTTCGGCGATGCGGGTGGCGGCTTCGGCGGGCATCGGGGAATCCTATGGCACTACGTGTGTTGCGGATGCAGACGTTGGCCCGGGTCGCTCAGCCCCAAATCCATGGTCACCGCATCGGCCGGGAGATCAGGGAGGTCCCGTGGGAGCGGCTTGAGCCGCGAGCTCCCAGGATGACCGCGTATACGCCAAGAGCTCGCGGCTGAAGCCGCTCCCACAACGCATCGCGGCGGGCCGTCGCGCGCCTGCGCGACTACCAGCGCGGCGAGCGAGTGACCGGCGGCGCCGCGTGCTGGCGATCGTAGGTGCGCAGTTCCTCGCGCAGGTGGGCGATGCGCTGGCGGCCCAGGGCATTGCGCGATTCGTCGAGTACCACGCCGTCGAGCAGTTCGGCCATCCGCCGGGCCGTCGGCTCCATCGCCTCCCACGCGTCGAGCGCGTTGATCGGCGCCGGCAGGGTCAGGAAGAACGCGATGGCCGGCGTTTCCAGCGCCTGGATCTGCGCCATGTCGAAGCTGCCGGGCTTCATGATGTTGGCGACGCTGAAGACCGGGCCGCGCTCCGGATGCGCCTCGACCAGGCGGTGGAAGACGTTCATGTGGCCGTAGGTCAGGCCCGCCTTTTCGGCCGCGACCACGATGTCCGGCCCATGCAGCACCGCGCCGGCCTTGGCAGCGATGTACAGGGTCACGATCTTGTCGAAGTCGTCGTTCTCGCGCTTGCCCAGTTCGCTGGCGGCCATCGCGGCGGTGCTGCCGACGGCGCGGTCGAGCAGTTCCATCTCCGCCTGCACCACGGTTTCGCTGCCGCCGTCCGGCGCCTGGGCCAGCTCATTCTCGATCTGCGCGCCCAGCGTGGGCTCGGTGCGGCCGCCGCGCTCCTCTGGCTTGAGGCGGCGCCCCTGCCCCTTGCGGCGTGGCCGTCCAAAGAAGTAGATCGCGGCGATCAGGACCACGCCGGCGACGAGGATCCCCAGGCGCAGCAGCCAGGCGTCGGACATTGTTCGCTCCTTTATGGGCGGGAATGGCGAATCGGGAATCGGGAATCGTAACGGCAATGACGGGCGCGATTGCTCTTCGGGTTCCCCATTGCCGATTTCCCGTTCGCGGTTTTCATGCGGCGCCGGCCAGGCGCGCGGCTTCGGCGAGGTCGACGGAGACCAGGCGGCTGACGCCCGGCTCGCGCATGGTAACGCCCGACAGCTGCTGCGCGGCTTCCATCGTCGCCTTGTTGTGGGTGACGAACAGGAACTGCACCTGCTCGCTCATCTCCGACACCATCGCCGTGAAGCGGCCGACGTTGGCCTCGTCGAGCGGTGCGTCGACTTCGTCGAGCAGGCAGAACGGCGCCGGGTTGAGCCGGAAGATCGCGAACACCAGCGCCACCGCCGTCATCGCCTTCTCGCCGCCCGACAGCAGGGTGATGTTGGACACGCGCTTGCCGGGCGGACGCGCCATGATCGCCACGCCGGTGTCGAGCATGTCCTCGCCGGTGAGCTCGAGATAGGCGTGGCCGCCGCCGAACAGGCGCGGATACAACTCCTGCACGCCGGAATTGACCCGGTCGAAGGTGTCCTTGAAGCGGCCCCGGGTCTCGCGATCGATCTTGCGGATCGCGTCTTCCAGGGTTTCCAGCGCAGTGGTGAGGTCCGCGTCCTGGGCGTCCAGGTAGTCCTTGCGCTGCGCAGCCTCGGCGTGCTCGGCGATCGCCGCGAGGTTGACCGGCTCCAGCCGGCGCAGCTTCGCATCGAAGTCGGTCACCATCTTTTCCCACGCGGACACCTCGGCCTCTTCGGCGAGTCCGGCGACGACCTCGTCGAGGACGAAGCCCGCCTCGGCCACCGCAGCCGACAGCTGTTCGGCGTGGATCACCAGCGCCTGCTGGTCGAGCTTGCGCTGCGAGATCGCCTCGCGCTGCGCCAGAGACTGCTCGTCGCGCTGGTGGCGGGTCTGCTCGAACGTGCGCAGCTCGTTGTCGATGCCTTCGAGCGCGGTGCGCGCGGCCGCCAGCGCACGTTCGGCGGACACCCGCTGTTCGAGCACGACCTGGCGCTGGCGTTCCAGCGCTTCGGCGGGATCTTCTTCGCCGGAGGACAGCTGCGTGGCGAGTTCGCCGAGGCGGTTGTCGAGCTGGCCGCGCTGGCTGCCCATGCGCTGGAGCGACTGCGCCAGCGCATTGACCTGGGTGCGCTGCGACTCGAGGGTCAGCGCCAGCGCGTGCGCGGTCTCGCGCGACTCGCGGGCGGCCGTGCGGGCGGCGTCGCGGGCTTCGACCAGGCTGCGGCGCTCGGCTTCCAGCGCCTGCCGCGCGCCTTCCAGCTCGGCCATGCGCGTCACGGCATCTTCGAGCCGGGTGCGCGCCTCGCGCGACTGTTCGCGGCTGGTGTCGAGGGTTTCGACCAGCTGTTCGACGTCGGCATCGATCCTGCCGATGCGGTTGCGGGCGGACTCCAGCCGTCCCTGCTGGCTCTGCAACTGGCCAGCGAGTTCGGAGACGCTGCGATGGGCCATGTACAGCCCGCGCTGCGCGTCCTCGCGCTGCTGCTCGGCGGCGAGCAGGCGGTCGCGCCAGGCGGCGATGTCGCGCTCGAGCGCGTGCTCGCGATCCTGCAGCGTTTCGATCTCGACCCGCAGCGACTGGATCTCGCGCTCGCGCAGCAGCGCGCCCTGCTTGGCAGCGCCCGAGCGCAGCACCCGCACCCAGCCGGCACCGAGGCGCTCGCCGTGGCGGGTGATGACCGAATGATCGGTGTGCCCGGCTTCGGTCAGCCGCGCCTGCAGCGCGCGCGCCTCATCCAGCGTTTCGGCCACATGCAACCGGCCCAGCAGCTGGCGGATCGCCAACGGGCCCTGGACCTTCGCGGCCAGCGAGGTCGGCGCGAAGTCGGCATTGCCGGACGCGGACGACACCAGCGCAAGCCGGCCTTCGCCGAGGTCGCCCAGCGCCTCAACCAGCGCTTCCGGGCTGTCGACCAGCACGCCTTCGATCAGCTGCCCGAGCGCGCCCTCGACCGCGTTTTCCCAGCCTGCTTCCACCTGCAGGCGCTCGCCCACCCGCGCCGCCGAATCCAGTCCGTGCTGGCGCAGCCACTCCACGGCGGCGCCCTGCTCCTGGCCGAGCGCGGCGTGCTGCAGGGTTTCCAGCGACGACAGCCGGCCGCGCTTTTCCTGGGCCTGCTTGCGCACCTCGGCCAGTTCGGTCTGTGCGCTGCGCTGCTGGTCCTGCAGCGCGGTGACCGCCTGCTTGCGCTGCTCCAGCTCGCTGCCGAGGGTGTCGAGCGAGGCCTTCTGTTCTTCGTGCTGCGCTTCGATCCCGGCGAAGGCTTCGGCCAGCGCGGCCAGGTCGAGCGCGGCCCGCTCGCCGGCCAGCTGTTCGCGGCGGCGATCGGCTTCGAATGCCTGGCGGTCGAGGTAATCGACGCGGGTGCGCTCGACGTCGCCGGCACGCGCCGCTTCGGCCTGTTCGCGGGCGTGCGCGTCCTGTCGCTGCTGCCAGTCGGCGAGCGCAGCTTCGGCGTCGCGCAGCGCGTCCTGGCGGATGCCGTCTTCCTCGCGCAGCTGCTCGAGCTGCGGCTCGGCGTCCGCGATCGCTTCCTGCAGCAGCTCCAGGCGCGCTTCGTCGCCCTGGATGTGCTGGCCGATCTCGGCCAGCGCGGCCTGCGCTTCGTCGCGGGCGCGCTGCAGGCGCTGGGCCATTTCGCGCTGGTGCGCGATCTGCTGCTCGATCCGGGCCAGGTTGCCACCCACCTCGTAGCCTTCGGCCTGCGCCTTGTTCAGCGCATCCATCGCCTCTTCGCGACGCACGCGGCCGGTCTCGATCTCGCGCTCGGCTTCGCGCTGCTCGGCGATCAGCTGCTGCAGGCGGGTTTCCTCCTGCGACAGGCCCTCGCGCAACGCGGCGAGCTGCGCGTCGAGGCGCCGGTATTCCAGGGCCTTCCACTCCGCGTCGCGAATCCTGCGTTCGGCCTGGATCGCGGTGTACTGCTCGGCCTGCTTCGCCTGCCGGGCCAGATGCTGCAGCTGCTTGCCGACTTCGTCGCGCAGGTCGGTCAGGCGCTCGAGGTTCTCGCGGGTATGGCGGATGCGGGTCTCGGTTTCCTTGCGGCGCTCCTTGTACTTGGAGATGCCGGCGGCCTCCTCCAGGTACACGCGCAGGTCTTCCGGCCGCGCCTCGATGATCTGGCTGATCATCCCCTGCTCGATGATCGAGTAACTGCGCGGGCCCAGGCCAGTGCCCAGGAACAGGTCGGTGATGTCGCGGCGGCGACACTTGGCGCCGTTGAGGTAGTAGTTGCTCTGGCCGTCGCGCGAGACCGAGCGCTTGACCGAGATCTCGTTGAACGCGCCGTACTCGCCGCTGATGGCGTGATCGGAGTTGTCGAAGATGAGCTCCACCGTCGCCTGCGACACCGGCTTGCGCGCGGTCGAGCCGGAGAAGATCACGTCGGTCAGCGAGTCGCCTCGCAGGCGGCTGGCCGAGCTCTCGCCCATCACCCAGCGCACGGCATCGATGATGTTGGACTTGCCGCAACCGTTCGGACCCACCACGCCGGTCATGTTGGTCGGCAGGTGCAGCGTGGTGGGATCGACGAAGGATTTGAAGCCGGACAGCTTGATCGTGGACAGGCGCATGCGGCGTTTGCTTGCCTCGGCGGCGCCGGGCAGGCCCGATGCCGCATTCATAGGGAGAAATGGGATGTATTTGTGTCGCCAAACCCTTGATTGGATTGGCAACAAGGCGACCCGGGAGCCGCGACCACAGGTCAGTATAACGGCCGCAACGCAAGCCCACGACCCGCTATTCCGCGCGATCGCCGAAGGTGAGCAAGCGGACCGGATGGGGGGTCGATGGCGGGCTGCCATCCTCGCCAAATCGCGGGAAAGCGGCGGCGGGCGGCTTCAGGTGGCCCGCAGGGCGGCAAGATAGCGCCGGCGCCAGGCGTCGATGTCGTTCTCGCGCAGGTAGTCCATCATCGCCCGCCAGCGTTCGATGCGCTGTTGACGCGGCATGTGCGCCGCCGTGGCAATGGCATCGGCGACACCGTCCAGATCGTAAGGATTGACCAGCAGGGCCTCGCGCATCTCGTAAGCCGCGCCGGCCAGCTGCGACAGCACCAGCACGCCTGGGTCTTCGGGATCCTGGGCCGCCACGAACTCCTTGGCCACCAGGTTCATGCCGTCGCGCAGCGGGGTCACCAGCCCGATCCGCGCGGTCCGGTAGAAGCCGGTCAGCGTGGTGTGGGCGAAATTGCGGTTGACGTAGCGCAGCGGCGTCCAGTCCGGCGCCGCGTGCTGGCCGTTGACGTGGCCTGCGATCCGCTCCAGTTCGCTGCGCAGCAACTGGTATTCGGAGACCTCGCCGCGCGAGATCGGCGCGATCTGCAGGTAGGTCAGCCCGCCCTTCTGGTCGGCGTGCCGCGCCAGGTAGCGTTCGAAGCCGCGGAAACGTTCGGGCAGGCCCTTGGAATAGTCGAGGCGGTCGACGCCGATGACCAGCTGCCGCGGCTTCACGCTTTCGCGCAGCAGGCGCACGGTGGGCTTGGTCACCGCCTGCCGAGCCTGGTCGGCGATGCGGCGGGTGTCGATGCTGATCGGAAACGCGGCGGCGCGGAAGCGGTGCCCATCGGGCGCTTCCAGCACGCCTTCCTCCAGCACCCGGCCGCCGCCGAACAAGCGCACGTAGTCCTGGAAGCGCTCCACGTCGCGCAGGGTCTGGAAGCCGACCAAGTCGTACGCGTACAGCGTGGAGAACAGGCGCGCGTGGTCAGGCAGCGCGGCGGCCATGTCCGCCGACGGCATCGGCACGTGCAGGAAGAAGCCGATCCGGCAGCCGATGCCCCGCTCGCGCAGCAGGCTGGCCAGCGGGATCAGATGGTAGTCGTGGATCCATACGGTGTCGTCTTCGCGCAGCAGCGGCGCGAGCCTGTCGGCGAACAGCACGTTCACCGCGCCATAGCCGCCGCGGGTCTCGCGGTCGTAGTCCACCAGGTCGAGGCGGAAGTGCAGCAGCGGCCACAGCGTGCGGTTGGAAAAGCCGTTGTAGTAAGCGTCCAGGTCGGCGCGCGACAGGTCCATGGTGAGGTAGCGGATGTCGCCTTCCTGCGCCTCGTGCAGCGCGCCGCTGGCTTCGCGCACGGTCTTGCCGCTCCAGCCGAACCAGAGCCCGCCGCTTTCCTGCAGCGCCGCTTCCAGCGCGACCGCCAGGCCGCCGGCGCGGTTCTCCCCCGGCAGCGCCACGCGGTTGGAAACGACGACCAGGCGACTCACGAGAAGTCCTGCCACGGCCGCGACAGCCGGGTCGCCGCCATCACCAGGCCGACGTGCGAATAGGTCTGCGGGAAATTGCCCCAGGCCTCGCCGGTATCGAACGCCAGGTCCTCCGACAGCAGGCCCAGGTGATTGCGCCGCTCCAGCACGCGTTCGAACAGCGCGCGCGCCTCCTCGCTGCGGCCGATCGCGGCCAGCGCATCGATGTACCAGAAGGTGCAGATGGTGAAGCTGGTCTCTGGCGCGCCGAAGTCGTCCTCGGCCAGGTAGCGGTACAGGCCGTCGCCGCGCTTGAGCGTGCGGCCGATCGCCTCGACGGTGGCAATGAAGCGCGGATCGTCGGCGGTCACGAACCCCAAGTCCGCGAGCAGCAGTAGCGAGGCGTCCAGCCGCTCGCCATCGAACACGTCGACGAAGTGGCCTAGCGAGTCGTTCCAGCCGCGTTTTAGCACCAGTTCGCGGATGGTGTGTGCGCGCTCGCGCCAGGCCCGGTGCCGGTCCTCGAGCCGCAGCGCGTCGGCGATCATCGCCAGGCGGTCGCAGGCGGCCCAGCACATCACGCTGGAATAGGTGTGCACGTCTGCGCGGCCTCGGAACTCCCACAGCCCGGCGTCGGGCTTGTCGTGCAGCGCCCAGGCCCGTTCGCCGAGCGGTTCCAGGCGACGGAACGCGGCCTCGTCGCCGGCGTGCTCCAGCCGCCGGTCGAAGAACATCTGCGCCGAAGCCAGCATCACGCTGCCGTAGGTGTCGTGCTGCTTCTGCAGCCAGGCCAGGTTGCCGCGGCGCACCGGCCCCATGCCGCGGTAGCCGCGCAGGGCCGGCATCTCCTCCTCGGCCAGCTCGCCTTCGTAGGCGATGCCGTACACGGGCTGCATGTCGCCGTCCTCGCCGGTGGCGAGGTTGAAGATGTAGTGGATGTACTCCTCCATCGACCGGGTCGCGCCGAGCCGGTTGAGCACGCGGACCACGAACCCCGCGTCGCGCAGCCAGCAGTAGCGGTAGTCCCAGTTGCGCTGGGTGCCGGGCGCCTCGGGAATGGATGTGGTCAGCGCGGCGATGATGCCGCCGCTGTCCTCGTACTGGCAGAGCTTGAGCGTGATCGCACTGCGGATCACCGCCTCCTGCCACTCGGCCGGGATCGACAGGTAGCGCACCCATTCGTGCCAGTAATCGCGGGTGCGCAGCTCGGCCTCGCGCACGAACTCGCCGACCGATCGGGTCAGGGTTTCGTCAGGGCCGAGCACGAAGTGCAGGTCGCGATCGAGCACGATCGACAGCTCGTCGCGCAGCGCGCGCAGCGGCAGGTCGGTGGTCACCCGCAGCACCATGCCGGGCAGCAGGAAACGCATGTGGTTGCTGCCCCAGGTGTGTTCGGGGACGCGCGCGCCCCAGTCCGCGAGCGGGCGCAGGCGCACGCGGATCCGTGGGCGCCCGGACAGCACGCGCACGCGGCGCGCCAGCATCACCGGGCGATAGAAGCGCTGGTGCTGGCGCCATCGCGGCGCGAAGTCGATGATCTCGATCACGCCATCGGTGCCGTCGCGCAGGACCGTGCGCAGGATGGCGGTGTTCTTGTCGTAGGACTGCTCGGACGACGCCAGGCCTTCCAGTTCGAGGTCCCAGGAGCCGCCATCCAAACGCGGCTGCAGCAGCGAACAGAACGCCGGGTCCCCGTCGAATGCGGGCAGGCAGCACCAGACCAGTCGCGCGTGGGCGTCGAACAGCGCGCCGAAACTTCCGTTGCCGACCAGGCCGAGTGCCAGGTCCTGTGGCGGTCCGGATTGCAGCGAATCGGACATCGGATCACCCTGCCCCGTGCGCTACGCCGAGCCAGGCGCGCACCGCCGCCGGATCGCGCAGCCGACGGCGCGCGGCGCTGGGCGCGCGATCGCCCACCAGCACGCTTAGCCCATCGCGCGCGTTGACCACTTCGAAGCCGCTCTCGTCGGTGAGGTCGTCGCCGGCGAACACCGGCAGCCGTCCCCGGAACGGCGGGCTGTCGAGCAGGCCGGCAATGGCCCCACCCTTGTCGATCGGGTGCTCGCCGCTGCCGCCCGGGTACAACTCGACGACCTGCTTGCCGTGCTGCAGCCGGTAGCCCGGCAATTGCTCGAGCGAGTGCGCGGCAAACGCCAGCAGCGCCGGCTCCGCATCAGGCGCGCGGCGCCAGTGCAGCGCCAGGGCCCGCCCCTTGTCCTCGACCACGGTGCCGTCATAGACCGCGGCCAGGCGCGTGGCGGCCTTGCGCACATCGTCCAGTTCCGGTGCGTGCTCCGTCCGAGGCTCGGCGCCGCCGCGGCGCTGTTCGACGCCATGCAGCCCCACTGCGTTGAAGCGCGACGGCACGAACAGCGCGTCGAGCGTCGCAATGGTGCGCCCGCTCACCAGCGCCAGCGCCCCGTCCAGGCGCAGTTGCAATGCCTCCAACTGCGCGCGCAGCCCGTCGGGAACGACGACCGCATCGGGGGTGCTGGCCAGATCGAGCAGACAGCCGTCGACATCAAGGAACAGCGCCCAATCGTCCGCGGGCGGAGGCGGCGCATCCTGCGGCGCCGCAATGGGACTGGAAACAGCGTCTTGTTTCTGATCGTGGTTGTGCATTCGTTCCATGATGGAACGCGGAGCCGTAAATTCAGCGTGAATCGTCGAGCGCGCGCGTGCGCTGGCGCGTCAGGTTCGGCGAGTTTCTTGCAGCTCGAAATGCTGCTGGAACAAGCCGCTACGTGTCGCCAACCGCCAGGGATGCAATCGCGCGAACCGTCAGCCGATCCGCGCGCCGGTCCCGGTGTCGAAGAAGTGCGCACGTCCCGGCGCGTGCGCGAGATGCACCAGGTCGCCCGGCGCAGGCAGGTCGTTGGGAGGCCGGCGCAGGATGATCTCGCTGTCGCCGAAGCGCAGGTTGACGAAGGCTTCGTTGCCGACCGGTTCCACCGCTTCCACCCTTGCCGCCAAGCGCGCGCCATCGCTGTCGCCGGCGATGCGCATGTCTTCCGGTCGCAGGCCCATCTCGACGCGCTGCCCAAGCCGTGCCCGCAACGCGTCGCCCATTGCAGCATCGGGAGACAACGGCAGCTCGATATTGTCGGCGATGCGCAGCCACAGCCCGCGATCGTCTTCGCTTGCGCCTTCGACCAGTTCGCCCTGCAGCAGGTTCATCTTCGGGCTGCCGAGGAACGTGGCGACGAACACGTTCGCCGGCCGTTCGTACAGCGCCATGGGCGTGTCGATCTGCTGGATCTGCCCGTCCTTGAGCACCACGATGCGCTGGCCGAGGGTCATGGCCTCGATCTGGTCGTGGGTGACGTACACCATGGTCGCGCCGAGCTGGCGATGCAGGCGCGCGATCTCGACCCGCATCGACATGCGCAGCTTGGCGTCGAGGTTGGACAGCGGCTCGTCGAGCAGGAAGACCTGCGGCTTGCGCACCAGCGCCCGGCCAAGCGCGACGCGCTGGCGCTGGCCGCCCGACAGCGCGCCGGGCTTGCGGTCGAGCAGCTGGTCGAGCTCGAGCGTCTTCGCCGCTTCGGCCACGCGTCCGGCGATCGAGGCCTTGTCGTGGCCGCGCAGCTTCAGGCCGAACGCGAGGTTCTCGGCCACCGTCATGTGCGGGTACAGGGCGTAGCTCTGGAACACCATCGCGATGTCGCGGTCCTTGGGCGAGACGTCGTTGACCAGGCGCCCGCCGATCGACAGCCGGCCGGACGTGATGGTTTCCAGCCCGGCGATCATCCGCAGCAGGGTCGACTTGCCGCAGCCCGACGGGCCGACCAGGACCAGCAACTCGCCATCGGCGACCTCGAAACTGGCGTCGGCCACGCCGACGTAGCCGTTCGGGTAAACCTTGCGCAACTTGTCGAGTTCGACGCTGGCCATGCCTTCTCCGGTTCGCGGGTCCGCGGACCCTTTGTTGTCGACCGTCGCGGTTCCGGGCGACGGCTGGCGTGATCACGCTGTGGACCGCCGGCTTCCGGCCCTCCGGACATTACACTCGCGCGTTTCGTTACGGTATTCTGGCATGTAATCGTTTTCATGCCGCAACAAGCACGCGAGGAATCATCACCGATGGCGCAGGCGCAACAGAAGGATTTTTCATTCCCGAAAGGATTCCTGTGGGGCGCCGCCACGGCGGCCCACCAGATCGAGGGCTCGCCGCTGGCCGACGGCGCGGGCCCCAGCATCTGGACTCGCTTCGCGCATACGCCGGGCATGACCGCCAACGGCGACACCGGCGACGTGGCCTGCGATCACTACCGTCGCTGGAAGGACGACGTGCGCCTGATGCGCGAACTGGGCCTGCAGGCCTACCGGTTCAGCGTGTCGTGGTCGCGCATCCTGCCCGAGGGCACCGGCCGGGTGAACCAGGCCGGCATCGACTTCTACTCGCGCCTGGTCGACGAACTGCTGGCCAACGACATCGAGCCGCTGCTCACCCTGTACCACTGGGATCTACCCGCGGCGCTCGACGATCGTGGCGGCTGGCTCAACCGCGACTGCGCGGACTGGTTCGCCGAGTACGGCAGCGTGCTGTACCGCGCGCTCGACGGCCGGGTGAAGAAGTGGGTCACGCTCAACGAGCCCTGGGTCGTCACCGACGGCGGCTACCTGCACGGCGCGCTCGCCCCCGGCCATCGCAATCGCTATGAAGCGCCGATCGCCAGCCACAACCTGATGCGCGCGCACGGCGCCGCGGTGCAGGCCTACCGGGCGATCGGCCAGCACGAGATCGGGCTGGTGGTGAACATCGAGCCCAAGTACGCGGCCAGCGGCTCTGTCGACGATGCGGCCGCGGTGAAACGCGCGCACGCCTACATGAATGAACAGTACCTGCACCCCGCCCTGCTCGGCCGCTACCCGCCTGAACTCGGCGAGATTTTCGGCGACGCATGGCCGCAATTCCCGCCCGAGGACTTCGAGCTGATCGTGCAGCCGCTGGACTTCATCGGCATCAACTACTACACCCGCAGCGTGACCGAAGCCCGGAGGAGCTACCCGCTGGATGCGGGCCCGGTGAAGCAGCCGCTGGGCACCTACACCGAAACCGGTTGGGAAGTGTTTCCGCAGGGCCTGACCGACCTGCTGCTCTGGTTCAAGCAGACCTATGGCGACATCCCGGTGTACATCACCGAGAACGGCGCCGCGTTCTTCGATCCGCCGGTGGCCGATACCGATGCCGCAGGCGACCGCCGCGTACGCGATCCGCTGCGCACCGACTACCTGCGCCAGCACCTGTCGGCGATCCACGACGCGATCGCGGCCGGCGTCGACGTGCGCGGCTACATGGCGTGGTCGCTGATGGACAACCTGGAATGGTCGCTGGGCTACGGCAAGCGCTTCGGCATCGTGCACGTCAACTACGGCACGCAGGAACGCACGATCAAGGACTCCGGCCGCTGGTATTCTCGCGTGATCGCCAGCCAGGGCGGCGCGCTGGCGGAACCGTTGCCCTGAAAATCACGGGTTCGGGCCAGCCGGGTGCAGGGTATCTCCCCTCCCGGCACCCGATCCACGTTCTCCCATTCCCAATCTTCCCCGGAGCGTAGCGAGCCCATGCACGACACCTTGCTGTTGTTCGGCGCAACCGGTGACCTGGCGCAGCGCTACCTGTTTCCCTCGCTGCTGCACCTGCTGCGCGACCGGCTGCTGCCGGGCGCGTTCCGGATCGTGGCGATCGGCCGCAGCGAGCACGACGACGCGGGTTTCAAGGACTGGCTGCGCGACCGGCTGGGCGACGTGGAGGCCCGCGACTCGGCCGCGCTCGACGACCTGCTCGCACGCACCCGATACCTGTCGCTGGACCTCAACGACGTCGACGGCATGGCCGCGGCGCTGTCGCAATATGCCGATCGGCCCAGCGTCAGCTACCTGTCCACGCCGCCGGACCTGTTCGAACCGGCCTGCCGCGGGCTGAAGGCTGCCGGCCTGCTGGAAGCGCCGTCGCGGCTGGTGCTGGAAAAGCCCATCGGCCGCGACCTCGCCAGCGCCCGCGCGATCAATGCCACGCTGCGGTCGGCGCTGGACGAGTCGCGGATCTTCCGCATCGACCATTACCTGGGCAAGGCGCCGGTGCAGAACCTGCTTGCGCTGCGCTTCGGCAACACCCTGATGGAAGCGGTCTGGCAGCATCGCTGGATCGCGTCGGTCGACATCATCGTCGCCGAGACCGCGGGCGTCGACGGCCGCGAAGGCTACTACGCCAACTACGGCGCGCTGCGCGATATGGTGCAGAACCACATGTTGCAGCTGCTGGCGCTGATCGCCATGGAGGCGCCGTCGGAACTGTGCGCCGACTGCATCCGCGACGAAAAGACCAAGGTGCTGCGTGCGCTGCGTCCGATGACCGCAGCCGACGTCGCCACCGACAGCGTGCGCGGGCGCTATGGCAACGGCGTGGTCGACGGCGAGGCGGTGAACGGCTTCACCCACGACAGCGACGTCGAGACCTTTGTCGCCCTGCGCGCGTACATCGACAACTGGCGCTGGGCGGGCGTGCCGTTCCGCCTGGTCACCGGCAAGCGCATGCCTTCGCGCACCACCGAGGTCGTGGTGTCGTTCAAGCCGGTCTCGCACTGGGTGTTCGAACGCCCGGACCG
This sequence comes from Luteimonas notoginsengisoli, assembly GCF_042648885.1. Classification (NCBI taxonomy): domain Bacteria; kingdom Pseudomonadati; phylum Pseudomonadota; class Gammaproteobacteria; order Lysobacterales; family Lysobacteraceae; genus Luteimonas; species Luteimonas notoginsengisoli. The sequence continues at coordinate 158,760 of NZ_JBHRYF010000009.1, forward strand.
GGCCCATGCCCGCCCCAACCGGCTGCGCATGCGGCTGCAGCCCGAGGAAACGATCGAACTTGGCCTGATGGGCAGCCTGGCCGCGCCCGAATGGGGCGCCACCGAGCTGCAGCCGATGTCGCTGGACCTGTCGATGTCGTCGACGCCGGCCCGGCGCATCGCCTACGAACGCCTGTTGGTGGACGCGCTCAAGGGCGACCAGACGCTGTTCGTGCGCGACGACGAGGTCGAGGCGGCGTGGCGCTGGATCGACAGCGTGAGCAGCGCGTGGCAGGCCGCGGCGACGCCGGTGCACGACTACCCCGCCGGCTCCTGGGGCCCCGCCGCGGCATCGGATTTCCTGCCCGTGACCCTCTCCACCAACGGACATCGCAGGCACGGGGCCAAGCCGGCCGGGAAGCAGTCGAAGTGAGCGACCCCGGCCAGCCCGTGCTGCTCGCCGACATCGGCGGTACCAATGCGCGCTTCGCGCTGGCCGACACGAGCGACCGGATGCCGCTGCGGGAGGACACCGTGATGGAATACGCGGTCGCCGATTTTCCCTCGCTGGGCGATGCGGCGCGCCGCTACCTCGACGATGGCGCCGCGTGGGCCGGCGGCGAACCCGTGCGCAGCGGCGTGTTCGCGGTGGCCGGGCGGGTCGAGGAGGGGCACGCGCGCATCACCAACCATCCCTGGGTCATTTCCGCGTCGCGCATCCGCGAGATGATCGACTTTTCCTCCCTGCGCCTGGTCAACGACTTCGCCGCGCAATCGATGGCGATCCCGGCGCTGCGCGAAAGCGACGTCGTCGCGCTGGGCGGCGCGACCTGGATTCCCGACTCGGCGCCTGCCGATCGCATCTACGCCGTGATCGGACCGGGCACCGGCCTGGGTGTCGGCATCCTGGTGGTTCGCGACGGCCAGCACTGGGCTCTGGAAACCGAAGGCGGCCACGTCAGCTTCCCGCCCGGCACGCCGGAGGAGATCGCCATCCTCGAGCGCCTGTCGGCGCAGTTCGGCCGCGTCTCCAATGAGCGCCTGGTCAGCGGGCCGGGCCTGGTCAACCTCCATCGCGCACTGAGCGAGATCGCCGGCATCGACCCCGGCCCGATGCAGCCGGCCGACATCACCGCCGGCGCGCGCGCGGGAGACCCGCGCTGCATGCGCGCGGTCGACGTGTTCTGCGCCGCGTTCGGGGCGATCGCAGGCGACCTGGTGCTGACCACCGGCGCCTGGGACGGCGTGTTCCTCACCGGCGGCCTGGTCCCGCGGATGCTGCATGCGCTGCAGCACTCGGGCTTTCGCCAGCGTTTCGAGCACAAGGGCCGCTTCTCGCCGAACATGGCCCGGGTACCATCGATGGCGGTCCTGCATCCACACGCCGGACTCCTGGGCTGCGCGGTCATCGCGCGGCAATCGACGGCAACTGCGATGGCGAGGACATGACCGAACGCGACGACGGCAAGCCGGACATGGAGATCGCGGGCCCGCGAGTGCATTTCCTGTCGTACCAGAGCGCGGAACAGTGGGCGTGGGCCGGCGCCGTGACGCTGGCCGCCGAACTGCGCCGCGCGCTTGAACAACGACCACGCGCGCGGCTGCTGCTTTCGGGGGGCTCGACCCCCGGACCGGTGTACGAGGCACTGTCCCGCGCGCCGCTGGACTGGCACCGGATCGATGTCGCGCTGGTCGACGAGCGCTGGCTGCAACCGGACGACCCCGACAGCAATTCCCATCTCGTGCGCGCCACGCTGCTGCACGACAAGGCCGCGAAAGCGCGTTTCGAAACCCTGACGCGAACCGGACGCAGCATCGAGGAAGCCGTGGCCACGGCCAACCTGCACGCCAGCCAGGCGCCCGACGCCGTGGTGCTCGGCATGGGCGACGACGGCCATACCGCATCGCTGTTCCCCGGCCTGCGCGGGCTCGATCAGCTGCTTGCCAGCCCCAATCCCTACGTTTCCGTCGATGCCGCCGGCTGTCCCGGCGCCGGCCCGTGGCCGCGCCGCATCAGCCTCACGCCGGCCGGCTTGGCGCCATCCCGGATGCGGCTGCTGCTGATCCGCGGCGAGCACAAGCGCCGCCTGTTCGAACGCGCGATGGACGGCATCGATCCGCTGGAACTTCCGATCCGCTTGGCCTTCACCACCCCGGGGGCGCGGCTGCGCGTGCACTGGTGCCCGTGACCGGCGAAACGATCGACCACGACCCTATGCAAAACTGGCTGCCATGACCCTCGACCCTCGCATCGCCGCCGTCACCGAGCGCATCCGCGCGCGCAGCCGGCGCTCGCGAGCGGCCTATCTGGCCGGCATCGAAGCCGCGCACGAGCAAGGCCCGAATCGCAGCCGCCTGAGCTGCGGCAACCTCGCCCACGCCTTCGCCGCCTGCGGTCCGACCGACAAGGGTCGGCTGCGCGCCGACGCCACGCCCAACCTCGGCATCGTCAACGCCTACAACGACATGCTCTCGGCGCACCAGCCGTTCGAAACCTATCCCGCGCTGATCCGCGGGGCGGCGCGCGCGCTGGGCGCGACCGCGCAGGTCGCCGGCGGCGTACCGGCGATGTGCGACGGCGTCACCCAGGGCCGCGCGGGCATGGAACTGTCGCTGTTCTCGCGCGACGTGATCGCCCAGGCCACGGCAATCGCCCTGTCGCACGACATGTTCGACGGCGTGGTGTACCTGGGCGTGTGCGACAAGATCGTGCCCGGCCTCCTGATGGGCGCGCTTGCGTTCGGCCACCTGCCGGCGGTGTTCATCCCGGCCGGGCCGATGACCCCGGGCATTCCCAACAAGCAAAAGGCCGAGGTGCGCGAACGCTATGCCGCCGGCGAGGCGACGCGCGAGGAACTGCTGGAAGCGGAGTCCTCGTCCTACCACGCACCCGGCACCTGCACCTTCTACGGCACCGCCAACTCCAACCAGGTCCTGCTCGAGGCGATGGGCGTGCAGCTGCCGGGTGCGTCGTTCGTCAATCCGGGCACGCCGCTGCGCGACGCGCTGACCCGCGCCGCCACCGAGCGCGCGCTGCGCATCACCGCGCTCGGCGCCGACTACCGCCCGCTGGGCAGGCTGATCGACGAGCACGCCATCGTCAACGCGATCGCCGCGCTGATGGCCACCGGCGGCTCGACCAACCACACCATCCACTGGGTTGCGGTCGCGCGCGCGGCCGGCATCGCGCTGACCTGGGACGACATCGACGCGATCTCGCAGGCGGTGCCCCTGCTCACGCGCGTGTATCCCAACGGCGAGGCCGACGTGAACCGCTTCGCCGCGTGCGGCGGCACCCAGTTCGTGTTCCGCGAGCTGCTCGACGCCGGCCTGATGCACGCCGACATCGAAACCGTCGTACCCGGCGGCATGCGCGCCTACTGCGACGAACCGCGCCTGGCCGCGGACGGCACGCTCGACCATGCGCCAAGCGTCGCGCAGAGCCCGGACGACACCGTGGTGCGTCCAGCCTCGGCGCCGTTCGAGGCCCAGGGCGGCCTGCGCCTGCTGCGCGGCAACCTGGGCAGCGCACTGATCAAGCTCTCCGCGGTGAAGCCGGAATTCCGCAGCATCACCGCGCCGGCGGTTGTCGTCGACGCCCCGCAGCTGCTCAACCGGCTGCACGCCGCAGGCGCCCTGCCGCGCGACTTCGTCGCCGTCGTGCGCTACCAGGGCCCGCGCGCCAACGGCATGCCCGAGCTGCACTCGCTCGCGCCGCTGCTGGGCATGCTGCAGAACCAAGGCAGGCGCGTGGCGCTGGTCACCGACGGCCGCCTGTCCGGTGCCTCGGGCAAGGTCCCCGCGGCGATCCACGTCACCCCCGAGGCGGCGCGCGACGGCGCGCTGGCAAAGCTGCGCGAGGGCGACATGATCCGGCTCGACGGCGAGGCCGGCATACTCGAGGCGCTGGTCGACGCCGACGAATGGGCTTCGCGTGACGCCGCACCCAACCGCGCCCCGTCCGCGCACGACATCGGCCGCAACCTGTTCGCCCTCAACCGCGCAATGGTCACCGCCGCCGACCGCGGCGCGCTGTCGATTTCCTGCGGGCCGCCGTCTCTGGATGGCGACGTCTGGGAGTACGACGCCGAGTACGACCTGGGCGGTTCGCCGGTCGCGGCGACGGCGCCGCATGAGGCCAAGGACGCGTGATCCCTCCGCGCTGCCTGGCCAGCCGCTCCGTCGATTCGCGATGGGTGATGATCCCGCTTCCGGCTTTCGCTCTCGCCATGTGACGCCTCTTCCACCCGCAGCCGCGCGCCCGCGGACCCTGGGCACGGCCATCGAGTACCGCAATCCCATGAGCATCGGACAACACCAGGCGAAAGCCGAACAACTGCTTCGCGACGCCGGCATCCTGCCCGTCGTCACCGTGGACGGCGTCGAGCAGGCCAGGCGCCTGGCCGATGCGCTGCTCGAGGGCGGCCTGCGCAGCATCGAATTGACCCTGCGCACGCCGGTCGCGCTCGAGGCGCTGGCCGCGCTCAAGCGCGATATGCCGGACATCATCGTGGGCGCCGGCACCGTGCTGACGAGCGAACAGATGCGGCAGGCGATCGACGCCGGCGCCGACTTCCTGGTCACGCCCGGGACCCCGCCTTCGCTGGCCGACGCGCTCGAACAGGCCCAGGTCCCGGTCGTACCCGGGGCCGCGACGCCGACCGAATTCCTCGCCCTGATGACGCGCGGCTTCCACGCATGCAAGCTGTTTCCCGCCACCGCCGTCGGCGGACTGGCGATGATCAGGGGCCTCGACGGTCCGCTCGCCGACCTGGTGCTGTGTCCGACCGGCGGCATCAGCGAGAACAACGCGGCCGATTTTCTCGCCCAGCCGAACGTCGCCTGCGTCGGTGGCTCGTGGATGGTGCCCAGGCCATGGCTGGCGGCCGGCGAATGGGACAAGGTCCGCGCCGCCTCGCGCCGCGCCGCCGCAATCGTCGCCGACGCCCGCGCCTCCTGACACGCCCGCCCGCTCCTGTGGGAGCAACGCCAGCCGCAAGCTGTAGGCCTTCCGCCGTAGTGCCGACGGGGGCAGTGTGAGGCAAGCAAGTTCCCGTGGGAGTGGCTTCAGCCGCGAGCCTTCCGCCCGGTTCGCCAACAATCAAAAAGCTCGCGGCTGGAGCCGCTCCCACATGTGCCCCCCGATCGCCACTCGCAGCGAGCGGCTCCAGCCGCAAGCGGTAGCCTGTGCGCTGCGAAGGCAAAGGGAGGCCAAGAGGGGAGATCGCGCCGTGTGCGCTGATAGCTGGGCCCTGCTCGCCGACCCTCTCCTAGCTCGGCGGGGAAGAAGTTCCTGTGGGAGCGGCTTCAGCCGCGAGCTCTTCGCACGACATGCCTGCAATCAAAGCTCGCGGCTGAAGCCGCTCCCACGTGCGAATTCCACTTCGATCGCCAACCGGCGATCGAAGCCCACAGCTTCGCCACTTCTACCGACGTGACGGCGGCATCGCGATCTTCACGCTCGCCGGCGCTGCGCGGATGCGCAGCTCGCCGTCCTGCCACTGCGCCGGCTTGCCGTCGATCGTCGCACTGCCCGGCTCGCCGGCATACGGCCACGGCAGTACCAGGCCGCCTGCGGGCACCTCGACGCCGTCGGCGACGTCCAGCACCAGCGCGTCGCCATTGCGCCGCAGCGAATAGCCCAGCTCGCCCCGCGGCGTGCGCAATCCGTGGATCGCCACGCCATCGCCTTCGAACCAGTCCACCGGCACGCCGGCAGCGAGCACGATGCTGTCGTCGACGTCGCGCGCGTAGGCGAACATGTCCAGCGCCGAGCGCACGTAGTCCGATGCCACCCAGGCATGCGGCAGGTCGCCGACGAAGAACGGCTTGCGCGGCGTGCGCGAGACCACTTCCGCCCACTGATTCCATGCCGGTGGCGCCCGGTCGTCGAAGAAGAACCGTGCCGCGTGCCACGCCCGCTCACGCCAGCCCAGGCGCACGAACGCCGACACGTTGCGCCATTCGTAGGGCGTGTAGTCCTTCCACTCGCGCTGACCGGTTTCGCGCTGGCGGAACTCGCTCCAGTAGCGCTCGAAGGTGTTGTCAAGCAGATCCTCGGGCAGCCTACCCTGCTCGCCGCCGGGCGCCAGCGCGATCGTGGTCGAGGTCGGGTCGAAGTCGCCCAGCTCGGCGGCACCGGGGATGAAGTCGATGGCGTGTGCCTGCGTCGCCGCACGGATCGACGCGTAGAGGTCCTCGCGGAACTGGTCGCGCGACGCGGCCATGCGCTGCGCTTCGTCGTCCTTGCCGAGCACCTTCGCGACTTCCACCGCATCCTTGTAGCCGCGCAGCGCCCAGAAATCGTCCCAGTACGAATGCATCGGCTTGGCCGAATAGCCCTCGTGGCTGATCGAAGCCGGCATCAGCCCGTAGAACGCCGGGTTCTTCGCCCGGTTGGCCTCGGTGCGCTCGCTCAGGCGCAGCTTCTCCATGTACTCGAACGCGCCGAGCACGCGCGGCCACATCCTGGCCAGGAATGCCTTGTCGCCGTCGTAGCGGTAAAGCTCGGCGATGTTGAAGATCAGTTCGCCATGGCTGTCGTTCTCTGGCACCGGGTCGCTGCCGCGGTCGTCGACGCAGCACGGCACCATGCCGTCGTCGAACTGGTACGGCGCGTACCACTCGACGTATTCGCGCACCGCGTCCGTCCGGCCCATGCGCAGCAGGCCCTCGGAGATCATCGCCCCGTCGCGGATCCAGCTGCGCGCGTACGAACGCGTGCCCGGCCGCAGGCTGGGCCCCACGCGCGAGATGAGCATGTGCGCGGTGGCGGTGCGCAGTGTGTCGGCCAGCGCCTGGCCCGCGGGCGGGACGCTGATCTCCACGTCGTCGAGCCGCTCGCGCCATGCCTGCGCCGTCTGCGCCTGCATGTCGGACGCGCTCCAGTCGTTGGCCTTGAACGGCATGTCGCCGATCAGCGGCGCGAGCAGGTCCACTTCGCGGGATTCACCGGGCGCGAGCTCCATCCGGTAGAGCAGCGCGCCCGATGCCAGGCCGGTCGGGTCCTCGACCCACGTCGCGTCGGGCAGTTCGCCATCGGCCAGCAGGCTGGTCGCCATGCCGTGGTCGAACGTGCTGGCAAAGCGCGAATCCGGCGCTTGCCGCGCGAACAGGCGTGGTTCGCCGTTGACCTCGGTCACGATCGACCCCAGCGACATGCTGTCGATCCGGCTGACGCCGCCGACCGTGCTCAGGAACTGGGTCGGCGGATTGACCTGCAGCGGACGGATGGCCAGCGCGAGCGTGTATGTGCGCGCCGTATCGCTGGTGTTCTCCACCCGATAGCGCGCCACCAGCTGTGCCTGCTCCGCGCTGCCGTGCGCGAACGCGGTCACCTGCAGGCCGAAGTCAGGATGCTTCCACGCCACGCCCGGGATCGGCAGGTAGCCGTCCTGCAGCGTCTGCGAGATTTCCACGTCGGCCCAGCTGGCCAGGCCATCGTCCTGTACGACGAACGGCTCGATCCGGAAACCGCCCCGGGACACCTCGATCGCGCCATCCTCGCCGACCAGCCCCTGGTCGCTGCCCGCGTCGACGCCGACGATCGTCCAGTACGGCTGCTCACCGCTGAAACCGCGCGGGAACAGCCCGCGCCGCGACTGCGTGGCCACGGAACGGATGAAGTCGTTGGGCGTCGCGGCGAATGACAGCGGCTCCACGCTGGCCTCCCGCAGCCGGCGCGCCTGCCCCGGCCCGCCCTGCAGCAGGATGCCGACGTAGCGCGCCTCTGACTCCGGCATCGCGAGCCAGTCGGTGCCGCCGTTGCCCTCCTCAACCTGGCGCACGTCGCGGAACGACTTGCCGTCCATGGACAGCTGCACGGCGTAGCGCGACGCGTGCGCACCCTTTTCCCACTGCAGCACCATGCCGCCGAACTCGCGCACGCTGCCCAGGTCGAGCAGCAGGCGTTCGCCATCGCGAGCGTCCCAAGCGGTGTCCGCGTCGCCGTCGACCGCCGCGTCGGCATCGCCCGACGGCGCGCTCGCCGTCGCGGTCAGCGGGCTGTGGTCGGCCGGCGCCAGCCGCTCCAGCCGCAGCGCGTCGAAGCAGACCGTGCCGTTGCCGCCGACACGGTTGTAGATCGTGAATTCGAGCTTCGCGCTGTGGCGCAGCACGCGATCGGGACTCGGCCCCCAGGCCTTGCTGATGTGGCGCTTCTTGTAGCGCACCGGCGTCCACTGCGCCGGGAACTCGTAGCCGGTCTTCTTCACCCACCATACGTTGTCGCCGCTGGCGTCGACGAACTTCATCTCGAGGTCGTTGGCCGGTGAATCCCCCCGCATCCGGAACGCGAAGGCGTAGTTCTCCGGATAGTCGATCGGCAAGTCGCGCTGGATGCCGGCGTAGCCGGACACGCCGTTGAAGTCGTAGTCCAGGCACAGCGCCCTGCCCTGCGCACCATCCGCCACGCGCAGCGTGCCGCTGACCTGGTTGGAGGCGACCACGCGCCAGGGCGTCGCATCCTCGAAGCCGTCGAGGAGCCGTGGCTCGCCGATGAGCTGCTGGGCGAATGCGGTTGCTGGAGCCAGGAGCGCCAATGACAGCAACAGCGAGGCAAAAGCGCTTCCCCGACCGGCGGTATCCAACTTCCTCATCCCTTCACGCTCCCGAGCAGCAGCCCCTGGATGTAGTGGCGCTGCAGCGCCAGGAACAGCAGCAGCACCGGCACGATGGTCACCACCGAGCCTGCCATCATCAGTTCGTTGTCCTGCACGTGCTCGCGCGACAGCGACGCCAGCGCGACCGGCAGGGTCTGCAGGTCCTGGTCGCTGAGCACGATCAGCGGCCACATGAAATCGTTCCATGCGGCCATGAAACTGAAGATCGCCAGCGTCACGATGATGGGTTTCAGCGCCGGCAGCACGATCTGGAAGAAGATCCGCATTTCGCCGGCGCCGTCGATGCGCGCGGCCTCAAGCAGCTCGTCGGGGATCGACCGCGCGTACTGCCGGACCAGGAAGATGCCGAAGATCGTCGCCATGCCGGGCACGATCGCGCCCATGTACGTGTTCACCAGCCCCATCTGCTTGAGCAGCAGGAACAGCGGCATCATCGCCACCTGCGCCGGGATCACGAGTGCGGCCAGCAGCAGCTGGAAAACCCGCTCGCGTCCGGCGAACTTCAGCTTCGCAAACGCATAACCCGCCATGGTGTTGAACAGCAATGCCAGCAGCGTCACGCAGGTGGACACCAGGAAGCTGTTGAACAGGTAGCGGCCCATGCCGGCCTTGGCGAACAGCTCGTGGTAGTTCGCCAGCGTGGGCGCCGACGGCAGCAGCGGCGGCGGAAAATGCGCCGCCTCGCCGGTGTGCATGAACGAGACCGACAGCATCCACAGCAGCGGCGCCAGGCTGACCACGGCCAGCGCCAGCAGCAGGCCGTTGACGATGGCGGTGGCGAGTGGGCGCCTCATGCGCGCAGCCCCGATCCGGCGAATGTCTTCGACGGGAAATATCCTTCACCGAGTCCGAAGACACAGCACTGACGCGGCCATCCGGTGCGCTGCAGGCTCATTCGACCCCCTTGCGCCGCGCGAACCACAGCAGGCCACTGGTCACCGCGACCATCAGCACGAACAGCAGAAACGCCACCGCCGACGCGTTGCCGAGGTTCCACCACTTGAAGCCCTCGTCGTACATCAGGTACAGCACGCTCTTGGTGCTTTCCAGCGGCCCGCCCTGGGTCATCACGTACGGCTCGGCGAACAGCTGGAAATAGCCCGACATGGTCAGGATCCCCACCAGCAGCAGCACCGGCCCCAGCATCGGCAGGGTCACGTGGCGGAACTGGCGCCAGGCGCCGGCGCCGTCGATGCGCGCGGCTTCGTAGAGGTCTTCGGGAATCGACTGCAGGCCCGCGAGGAAGATGATCATGTTGTAGCCGAAGTTCTTCCACACCGCGAACAGGATGATGGTCGGCATTGCCCAGTGCGGATCGCCGAGCCAGTCGATCGGTTCGATGCCGATCGACGACAGTCCCCAGTTCACCAGCCCGTAGCGGGTATGGAACAGGTAGCGCCAGATCACGGCCACGGCCACCACGGTCGTTACCACCGGAGCGAAGAACGCGGTGCGATAGAAGCCCTTGAAGCGCCCGAGCTTCGAATGCAGCAGCACCGCCGCGCCGAGCGAGACGGCGATCGACGGCGGCACGCCGACGATCACGAAATACAGCGTGTTGCCCAGCGTCTTCCAGAACAGCGGGTTGTGCAGCAGCCCCACGTAGTTGTCGAAGGCGACGAAGCGCAGGTTGCCGATGTCGGCCAGCGCATAGATGTCGAAGTCGGTGACGCTCAGCGCCAGCGCCGCGACTACCGGCAGGAAGAAGAACACCACGATCACGAGCAACGCGGGCGCGGCAAAGGTCCAGCCGGCGAGCGCGCGGGTCACGGCGCGGCTCCCGCAGGCGCGCCGCAGGCAGCGCCGCCGTGCGCCGTCGAGGACGGGCAGCCGACCCCAGCCGTGGCCTGCAGCTTGTGTCCTTGCATGCCCTTTCCGCGGAGCGGCAATGACGAGCGCAGGGATGGGCCTGTCGCCACAGCCGGGCCGCCGTTCGCCTGGTCCAGCATCCACCGCCGCTTCTCGAGGATCGCATCGGTGCGCCGATCCAGTTCGACCGCAGCCTCGTCCACCGTCATGCGCCCGTTGGCGACCAGCTCGCCTACCAGCTTCAGCTCGGTGGCGATGCGTTCCCACTCCGGCACTTTCGGCGTCGGCACCGCCCGCTCGAGCTGGTCTCGGAACGCGCGTGCATAGGGATCGTTCGCCAGCTCCGGGTTCTCCCACGGCGAGCGGCGCGGCGGCAGGTTCCCGGTCATGCCATGGAACCGCACCTGCACTGCCGGATCGGACAGGTAGGCCACCAGCTTCCAGGCGGCATCCTTGTGCTCGGAGTTGCGGAACACCACGAAGCTGGTGCCGCCAGCCACCGACGCCCCCGGCCCATCGGGCCCCGGCAACGGCATCGTCATCCAGGCATCGGCGAGCGCGGGCGGCAGCCGCTTCCTGAACTCGGCGATGTTCCAGGGGCCGTTGATATAGAACGTGTAGTAGCCCTTGCCGAATTCGTCCCAGACGTTCGAGATCGCGGTGCTGCCGACCCGCGGCGCCCAGTTCCTGTCGAAGATCTCCTTGTAGAACGCCAGCGTGCGCCGGAAGCCCGCGCTGCGGAAGTTTCCGTAGCGGCCGCCGTCGCGCAGCAGGGGATCATGGATGGCGAGGTTGAGCAGCGGCTCGAACTCGTTGAGCGGCAGCAGGATCGCGTAGCGGTCCGGCCCCACCTCGCGCTTGACCGCGGCCATCGCCTTGCGCCATTCGTTCCAGTCGGTCGGCGGAGTGTCGATGCCGGCATCGCGCAGCAGGTCCACGCGGTAGAACGGCAGTCGCGTCTCGACGTACCAGGGCACCGCATAGGTGACCCCGTCGATGACGCCGCTGTCCCACGCCCCGGGGTAGTAGTCGGACGCGTCGAAGCCAGCGGTGCCCGCGATACGTTCGTCCAGCGGCGCGAGCGCGCCGAGCAGCGCGAATTCGGGGATCCAGGTGTTGCCCAGCGGCGTGACGTCCGGCAGCGAGTCGCCAGCGAAAGCGGTCAGCAGCTTTTCGTGCGCCGAAAGCACGGGCATCTGCTGCAACTCGACATGGATGCCGGGATTACGCCGCTCGAATTCCGGCAGCAGGCGCGCGACCTGTTCGCCCTCGAACCCCATGACCCAGAACGTGATCGTCTCTCGCGCCGGTTCGGACTGCCGTGCGCAGGCCAACAGCAGGACCAGCAACAGGCAGCCGATGGCGCGACAGACGCGCTTTCCCGATGCAGGAAGGCCACGATGTCGCGGCAATGGCTTCGATGGGCGCATGTTGGCAGTGTATCCGCTGCGATTGCAGGTTCGATTCCGCCGCGCGCGGCGCCTTCAGCGGCGGTCGCACCGGGGCCGGCTCGCCATTGCCGGCGCGATCGGCGGGCTGGCCGGGCGCGCTGGCGTCCGCATCGACTTGCGGCTTGTCCTGTTCCGCATCCAGCCAGCCACCGGTGAATCCCGCGCGCTCCAGGCCGGCGCGAATGTACGGATCGCGCCGCATGACGTTCCACACGAACTCGTTCCGGTAGTTGGCGATCATGGTCAGGATCGGGCCCTGGTCGATGCCGATGTAATCGCTCGCCACCCAGCCCTTGTCCGGCACCAGGCGGCCGGTCTTGAGCGGAATGTCGTAGTTGAAGCTGGGATTGAAGGAGTCCAGGAATCCATAGCTGGAGTACAGGAAATCGCCGTAGCGTTCGTGCATTTCCACGGTTGCCGGGATCACCACCTCGGGCGCGAACACCAGCGAGCCGATCGCCGCGGTCGGCGCGATGGTGCCGTCGTCGTAGGCGTCGCGCAGTCCCGCGCCGCGGGCGCTGTAGTGGCGGAACTCGCGTTCCTCGCCGTTGTACAGCTGCACGGTGCGCTGCGGGCCGTCGCTGGCGGTCAGGCCCCAGACGTTCTCGCCATACCCCTGCCACTTCATCGGGTTCTCGATGGCGTAGGTGCGCTGTGCGAGCGTGGCACGCCGGCTGTTTTCGAAGTAGTCGATGCCGTGCGCCCGCATGTATTCGTCCTGGATGCCGCGGAAGTCCACCCAGACCTGGTTGTACTGGTGCCAGAACATCGGGCCGTAGCTCAGGTACTCCTGGCCCTCGAAGTGCCCCCAGCTTTCCTCGTATCCCGCGGTCCATGCCTGCCAGACATCCGGCTCGATCGGGTGCGTCGGCGAGCCGAGCGCCAGCAGGTACACGAGCATGCCTTCGCTCGAACCCGTCCAGTCATGCTCGATGAAGCCCGTTTCCGGGTACCAGCCCATCGAGATCAGCGGTGGCCGCACCTGGAGCCAGTTCCATTCGACCCGCCTGTAAAGCTCGTCCGCGACCTTGCGGATCTGCTCCTCGCGGGGGTCGTCGCGATCGTAGTATCCGCGCGAGAACAGCACGCCCATCATCAACAGCCCGGTATCGACGCTCGAGAGCTCCACCCAGGGCTCGTAGCGCTGGCCTTTCTGCATGTCGAGGAAGTGGTAGTAGAAGCCGTGGTACCCCGACGTGCCCTCCTTCTGCGGCCCCATCTTTGCATCGCGCAGGAATTCCAGCGTGGTCAACGTGCGATCCACCGCCTGGCGCCGGCTCACCCAGCCGTTCTCGATGCCGATGGGATAGGCGGTCAGCGCGAAGCCGATCGAGGCGATCGACGCGAACGGCCGCGACGGGAAGCGGTCCGGCGTCATCCCGTTGGTTTCGTTGGTGGTGTCCCAGAAGAACTGGAACGTGCGCTTTTCGATGTCCTTGAACAGCGGCGGCAGCACGGGCCGCGCGCCGGTCGATGCCTGCTCGGGCTCGGGGGGCGGCGGCTGCGGCTGAGCCGCCGGTTCGGCGGGCTGCTGCTGAGGCACGGATGACCGCGCTTCCGGTTCGTCGATCTTCTTGCATGCCGCGAGCGGCAGGATGAGGCAGGCAAGCCAGACCATGGCGAAGGAAAAACTGCGGCGTCGCATTGCGTCAGGGCACCCCATGTTCGTTCGTGTGCGGAAAAAGCAGGCCGCCCGGGCGGGCGGCCTGCCGTCGATCGATTACCAGTCCAGGCCGAACGAGAGCTTGAACATCCGCGGCGGCCAGACCGTTCCCACGCCGTTGCGATTGCCGAAGTTCGGGTTGGCCGAGCCGGGGGTTCCGCGCCAAGTGTCGTAGTCAGTGTAGTTCTGCCAGTTGAACACGTTGAAAACGTCGCCACGCACGTAGAAGCTCAGGTCCGTCCCGGTGTTCCAGGTCTTCTGCAACGCGATGTCCAGCTGCTTGAAGCCGATCGTTTCATCGGCCCTGAAAGAGTCGAAGTAGCAATTATCCGTGCTGGTCGTGTTGTAGCAGTTCGTCGAATCCTTCGGGTTCGGGCTTGCCAGCGTGAGCTTGCTCGAGAGCGTCATGCCCCAGAAGTCGCCGAACGCGGTGGCGACGAGGCGGTGCTTCGGGATGCCGACGGAGGTGATGAACGGCAGTCCGTCGAGGTTGGGGTAATCGAAGGTGAAGTGCTCATCGCTGTTGGCGGCGTTGAGGCGGTTCTCCTTCGCATCGCTGTAGGTATAGGCGACGGTCACGCCCCAGGGCGAATTCTCCGAATACGGCTTGTCGACCGAGAGCAGCAGCTGGTTGAGCTTGGTCTCGATGCCGTTGTCGCCAATCAGCAGCCTGCCGTAGCCCGGGATTCCGTAACCCCATGGCTGGTGGCCCCACGTCGCGTCCGGGAAAGCGGGATCGCGATAGCTCCCATCCGGCCAGCGGTTGCCGAGTGCGAAGATGACGCCCTCGTAGCTGCGCACGTGGGCGATCGTCGCCGACGTGTTCCAGTCGTGGTTCCACATCGTGACCGTATTGCGCATGCCCAGGCTGAACTGGTCGGAGTACGGCGTCTCCAGGTCGTTGTTGATCATGAACACCTCGGCGCCCAGGTTCGGGCTGGCCGCGACCAGGGCGTACAGGTTCGCCGGATCGTAGTAGGACGGATCCCAGGCCAGGCAGGTACCGGTACCGACCGTGCACGGATGGCCGGGCGTGTCGAAGGAGTAGCGATAGCCGGGGAAAGTCGACTTGGACTGCTCGAGCGCCAGGTAATCGAACAGGTTGCGGTCATAGGACCGTCCCGCCCCGCCGAAGATCACGTGCCGCTGGTCCGCGAAGAGGTCATAGGAGAAGCCCAGCCTGGGCGCCCAGTTGTTCTTGTCCGGATCGCGATTGCTTCCGTTGCTGATGTAGTCCTCGATGTCGTAGTCGACGTTCGGGCCCTGGAGATTGCTCCAGCCGCGCAAGGCGGCGGTCAGGCCCGGATCGGTGACGTAGTTCTCGAAACCGGGCGTTTCCTCGTAGTCGTAGCGGACACCGAGGTTCAGCGTGAGCTTGTCGGTGACCTCCCAGTCGTCCTGGAGGTAGATGCCGTACTGCTTGTTGCGCGAACTGACATTGCGGTCGTCGATGCCGGGCAGCGGCGCGCCGAACTCCACGTCCCACGGAACGAAGTCCGCGATCTCGATGAGCCCCGCGTCGATGTTCTGGTTCAGGTCGTAGCGGAACTGCGGATTGTACGGCTGCTGCTCGAAGGCGTTGATCTTGACCGACTTGTACTTGATGCCGGCCTTGATCGTGTGCTGCTCCAAGCCGGTGAAGGTGAAGTCGTTCTGCAGCGACTCGCCCTTCTGTCCCTTGTCCTGGTAGTCGCGACCGCCGCCGATGTTGATCAGCGTGTCGCCGTCGGTCGGGTTCGCCAAAGTCGAGCGGATCGACCTGCCAGGGCCCATCGTGATCGGGCGCGGGCTCCATTCGTCGTCTTCTGACGTCAGGTGCAGGTCGTTCAACCAGGTCATCCCGCTCCACTGCCAGCGCAGGTCGACGCGCGTACTGTCGTTGGTCTTGGCGGTTCCGTAGGAGGGCGCATTCGGGCCATCGCCGACACCGGTGATTTCAGTTTCTTCGCGCTTCTTCGCCGAGAGCTCGACCAGATGGTCGTCCCCTGCCTGCCAGGTCAGCTTCCCGAAATAGTTGTCCTGCTTGAAAGGCGCGTTGGCCGGACCGAGGTAGGACGCGATCTCGGGAGTGATGTAGGCCGGATCGAAGTTGCTGGTTCCGAGGCGGACGGTGCGCGGTCGGTTGATTTCCTTGGCTTCGTAGGTCACGAAGAAGAACAGGTTGTCACGGACGAGCGGCCCGCCGAACGAGGCGCCGTACTGCTCCTCTTTGGAGGGCACCTTGAAGTCGCCCTTTTCTTCGGCGAACGTCGGCTGGCGCCAGCCGTCATTGGTGTAATCCCAGAAGAAATGCCCCTCGAACTCGTTGGTGCCCGACTTGGTCACCGCGGTCACCGCAGCGCTGGAAATCTGGTCGTACTCGGCCTTGTAGTTCGAGGTGATGACCTTGTACTCGCCGATGGCCAACTGCGGGAACGGGCTGCCGCTGGAAGAATCCTGGCCGCTCACGCCGCCCTTGAGCACGTAGTTCTTCTGGCCGACGCCGTCGATGAACACGTTGATGCCGTTGGAATTCTGCGCCCCGCCGCGCAGCTTGCTGGTGCCGTCCGATCCGGTTTCGAAGATCATCCCCGGCACGGTGTCGGCGAATGCCAGGAAGTTGCGGGACGCCTGCGGCAGCGCCTGGATCTGCTTCTGGGTGACATAGGTCGCCACCTCGGAAGTCTTCGTCTCGACCATGGCCGGCGCCGTGACGGTCACCGTCTCCAGGTCGGTCGCCTCTCCCGCGGGCGCGGTTTCGGCGACGCCGCCGACGCCCAGGTTGACCGTCGCGGTCTGGCCGATCTGTACGGTGATGTTCTGCGAGCTGGTCTGGCCGTTAGCGGCGACATCCAGCCGGTAGCTGCCCGGCGGCAGGCCGTTGAGCGAGTAGTTGCCGTTGCCCGTGCTCTGCACGCTTCGCGTCAGCCCCGTGGCCAGGTTGGTCGCGGTGACGGTTGCCCCGCCCGCTGGGGTCGAGTCGGCGGACACTTGGCCGCGGATCGTGGCCGAGGTGGACTGCGCGAGGACTTGTGGGGCCGCCAGCAGCATGCAGCTGGCCAGCGCGCAGGCAAGCAGCGAACGAGTATGTCTGTATGTGGAACGATGCGTGGACTTCATGACGTCTCCCTCCCAGGGGCTGTCAATGTGGGACATCTGCCATCGGTTATTTTTTTGTAAACGCCGTGATTGCCGTGTCCACGCGCCCCCCCGGCCGCTCAGGCGACAACATCGCCCTTGGACACCTGCTTTGCCTCCGCTCCAGCGACACTGGAGTCCCGCACCATCAGTTTCGGCACCAGCGGTTCCGCCCCGCCAACGCCGTCTCCCGGATCCCCTGGCGCCATGGCCTCCAGCAGCCTGCGCAGGGCCCGGTCGCCAAGCTCGGCGATGTCCACGCGCATCGTGGTCAGCGACGGATGTACGTAACGCGCCAGCGGGATGTCGTCGAAGCCCGCGATAGCGATGTCGCGCGGCACCTGGATGCCGGCATGGGTGAGTGCGAACAGGCAGCCCAGCGCCATCATGTCGTTGGCGGCGAAAACCGCGTCGGGCCGCTCGAAGCCTGCCAGCAACGTGCCGCCGGCACG
The DNA here is from genome assembly GCF_042648885.1 of Luteimonas notoginsengisoli. Taxonomy (NCBI): domain Bacteria; kingdom Pseudomonadati; phylum Pseudomonadota; class Gammaproteobacteria; order Lysobacterales; family Lysobacteraceae; genus Luteimonas; species Luteimonas notoginsengisoli. The sequence continues at coordinate 175,852 of NZ_JBHRYF010000009.1, forward strand.
ATGGCCGGATGCCTCGTGGAAATCGCCCTGGAGGATCCATTCCTCCGCGTCCGGCAGGCTCGCGGCGAGTTCGTCGCGGTAGCCGCGCAGGCGTTCGGACGCGTCGAAGTTGTCGTCGGGCCCGGCGATGAAGGTGATGCGGCGGTGCCCCGACGCCGCGAGGTGCCGCACCATTTCCCGCGCGCCACCGTAGTTGTCCACGCTGACCGCCTGCAGGTCGGTCCCGGCGAGGCTGCTGTTCATCAGCACGGCGGGCATGCCGGCACTGAGGTTGTCGCGCACCATGCCGGTGTCGGCGACGAAAGGCGACATGACCAGCAGGCCGTCCACGCGCCCGCGCATGGCGCGCAGCGCGGCGCCCTGTTCCGCCGGGTTGCCGTGGTAGCTGGACACCAGCAGGTGCAGGCCGCGCTCGCGCGCGCCGTGGTCGATGCCGCGCATCAGCTCGGAAAAGAACTCGCCGTGCAGGTCAGGCAGCACCACGCCGATGGTATGGGTGCGCCGGCTGCTGAGGCTGCGCGCCGCGTGGTGCGGGCTGTAGCGCAGCTCGTTGGCGACGCTGAGCACGCGCTGACGCACGGCCTCGGCGACGTTCTCGTGCCCGTTGAGCGCGCGCGAGACAGTCGCCACCGACACGTTCGCCTGCTTCGCGACGTCTTTGATCGTGACGCTCATCCACCCTCCCGCCGGTTGACTGCGCCGGACTGTAAACGTTTCCAGCGATCAAAGTAAAGCGACGGAACAGGGCTAGCATGCGCGGCCTTGCAGGTCGCGATTCCGCTTCAAAACAGGGCTCGCGCGTGCTGCAGCGCAACAACGCTGCGGCAGCCGGTCAGGCCTCGGCAGGCGTGCGGGCTCGGATGGACAGGGCGTGGATGTCGGTGGTCATCAGGGCGCCAAGCGCGTCATAGACGGCACGATGCCGCGCCAGCGGCGCCAGGCCCGAGAACGCCTCGCTGACGATCTCCACCTCGAAGTGCCCGCGGCCATCGCGGGCGCCGGCGTGGCCGGCGTGGCGCTGGCTGTCGTCGCGGACTTTCAACACGGTCGGCGCGAAGGCCGCCCGCAGGATGCGGTCGATGGCGGCGACACGCTCCTCGCGCGGGAGCGGCCCGGGTGCCGTCACGGCAGGACCGCGTTGAACGGCCGCACGTCGACCCGGGTGTAAACCCCGGCGGCGACGTACGGATCGGCGTCTGCCCAGGCGCGCGCTTCCTCCAGCGACGCGAACCGCGCGATCACGATGCTGCCGCTGAAACCGGCCGGGCCGGGATCGATCGCATCGATCGCCGGGCACGGGCCGGCCACCAGCAGGCGACCGCCATCGCGCAGGGCGGTCAGGCGGGCCAGGTGTTCGGGACGGGCCTGCTTGCGCTGCGCCAGCACATCCGCGCCGTCGTGCCCTTCGATCGCATACCACATGTCGTGCATTTCCCTGAGCCGGTCGAAGGCCGGATTGTAGCCACCTGCGTTCAGCCCCGCGCTGGACACGCTCTGTGCGAGCCCGTACCCTAAACTCCAGTACCACGACCGGAAACCCGCAGCGGCCCGTCCCCAGACGCCCGACCCGCTGTCTCCAACCGGTCCAGCCCGACGACCTTCCACCACCCACGCCGCGAGATCGCGCGGCTCGGGTCGCACATGGCGTCCGGCTGCCCTCCGCTTCGAATGGCGACTCCCATCGCCGCAATGCTGCAAACCGGCCGCGGCCCCGTCGCGCGCCAACGCCCACGATGTGGCCCAAGGGGGCTACGAATCGCATGACCGAAGAGATCGCGTCCGCCGCGCCTGTGCAACAACAGGCGACCTTGCACCCGCAGCAGCAGGAAATGCCGCTGGCAGTCGTGCATGGACAAGCCGTGCTGCAGATCCCGCAGGACCTGTATATCCCGCCCGATGCGCTGGAAGTCATCCTCGATGCGTTCGAAGGGCCGCTGGACCTGCTGCTGTACCTGATCCGGCGCCAGAACCTGGACATCCTGGACATCCCCGTTGCCGAGATCACCCGGCAATACGTCGACTACATCGGCGTGATGCAGGAGATGCGTTTCGAGCTGGCCGCCGAGTACCTGGTGATGGCCGCGATCCTGGCCGAGATCAAGTCGCGCATGCTCCTGCCGCGCTCGACCGAAGAGGAAGCGCTCGAGGACGACCCGCGCGCCGACCTGGTCCGGCGCCTGCAGGAATACGAGCGCTTCAAGCAGGCTGCCGAAGACCTGGACGCCCTGCCCCGCCAGGACCGCGATACCGCGCCGGCCGCGGCGTTCGTTCCGGATCGCGCCAGCGTCAAGCTGCCGCCGCCGGTCGACCTGCGCGAGATGCTGCTGGCACTGCACGACGTGCTCAAGCGCGCCGAACTGTTCACCGGCCATGCGATCAAGCGCGACGCCCTCAGCGTGCGCCAGCGCATGGGCGAACTGCTCACACGCCTGGAGGACGGCAGCTTCCATCGCTTCGAGTCCCTGTTCGAGGCGCGCGAAGGCAAGCTCGGCGTGGTGGTCACCTTCCTGTCGATCCTGGAACTGGCCAAGGAGCGGCTGCTGGAGATCGTCCAGGAAGTCGCGCTCGGGCCGATCTACCTCAAGTCGCTCGCGACCCGCGATGGCGATACTGCCGCGCTGGAGCTGTCGAGCGAGTTCGACGACGATTCCGCCGCGTCAAACGACGACGCGTGATTGCCCGGTGCGTTCCGTTGAATGGAAAGCACTGGAACTGGCATCCGTCGCCGTGATCCCCGGGCTCCGGCACGCAAACGAACCCGTTACCGCCCATCGTCGCTGATGGGCTTGCATATACATCCGAACACCGACCCATGACCGAGTCCCGATGGACCCACAACTGATCAAACGCATCGTCGAGGCGGCGCTGCTCGCCGCCAACCAGCCGCTGACCGCGGTCCAGCTGCACGCGCTGTTTCCGCTGGACGAACCCGCGCCCGACGGCAGCATTGCGCAGGCGCTCGAGTCGCTGCAGGCCGACTGCGCGGAGCGCGGCGTGGAATTGGTCGAGCTGGCTTCCGGCTGGCGCTACCAGGTCCAGGCCGACGTGCATCCCTGGGTCGCGCGCCTGTGGACCGAGCGCCAGACGCGGTACACGCGCGCCACCCTGGAGACCCTGGCCCTGATTGCCTATCGCCAGCCGATCACCCGCGGCGAAATCGAACAGGTGCGCGGCGTGGCGGTGAACAGCAACATCATCAAGGCGCTGGAAGAGCGCGAATGGATCCGCGTCGTCGGCCATCGCGACATCCCCGGCCGCCCGGAACTGCTCGGCACCACCAAGGGCTTCCTCGACTACTTCGGCCTCAAGCGCCTCGACGAATTGCCGCCGCTGTCCGAACTCAAGGATTTCGGCGAGCTCGACCCGCAGCTGCAGTTCGACGGCAAGCCAGGCGCGACCATGCCGGTCGGCGACGTCAGCGTGGACGCCGAGGCAACCCCCGCCGAGGGCGACGGAACCGAGGACGGCGCCGCGCAGGACGCGCACGACGAAACGACCGATGACGCAGGCGCGGACACCGATGCCATGGCCGCCGAGACGAACGCGCAGGCAGGCGAAGCCGACGGCGGGATCGACGCATCCGGCGTCGACGACGGCAACGCGGCCGATGCGGACACCCATCCAGGAACGGACGCGGACGCCATCACGGACGCCCATCCTGATCCTGATCCTGATACCGATACCGATATCGACGCCGACATCCACCGCGACGCCGACACCCCACCCAACCCCGAACCGTCGCAAGACGACACGAACGCAGATGCCCTCGCCGACGAAGGCGACAGCACCCGGAGCAAGACATGAGTGATTCGAACGCCAGCGGCCGCAAGCTTTCCCTGAAGCGCGGCACCGACAACAACAACGACAGCCCGCGCCTCGAAGAGCGCCTGCACAAGGTGCTAGCGCAGGCCGGCCTGGGCTCGCGCCGCGCGCTGGAACAGCGCATCGCCGACGGCCTGGTCCAGGTCAATGGCGAGGTTGCGCAGACCGGCATGAGCATCAAGGGCGGCGACCGCGTCGAACTGGACGGCAAGGTGTTCGTCGCCAGCGCGCTGACCGACCCGTCGCGCGTGCTGATCTACAACAAGCCCGAGGGCGAAGTCACCACGCGCGAGGACCCCGAGGGCCGCCCGACCATTTTCGAAGCCCTGCCCGCGCTCAAGGGCGCGCGCTGGATCGCGGTCGGCCGCCTCGACATCAACACCACCGGCCTGCTGCTGCTCACCACCGACGGCGAGCTGGCCAACGCGATGATGCATCCCTCGTTCGAGGTCGAGCGCGAGTACGTCTGCCGCGTGCGCGCTCCCGAGGGCGAGGAAACGGTGTCGGAGAAAATCGTCGACCGCCTGCGCCGTGGCGTGGCGCTTGAAGACGGCCCGGCGAAGTTCGACGAGATCAAGCGCATCGGCGGCACCGATTCCAACGAATGGTTCCAGGTGACGGTGAAGGAAGGCCGCAACCGCGAAGTGCGTCGCCTGTGGGAGTCCCAGGGCTGCCAGGTCTCGCGACTCAAGCGGATCCGCTATGGTTCGGTCGAACTTCCGCAGCCGCTGCTGCGCGGACATTCGCAGGAACTGACGGACGACAAGGTCGACGCGCTGCGCCGCGAACTGAAGCTCGAGGAAGGTCCGCCGCCGGCGCTGACGCTGCAGCCGGTGATCGGCCAGCGCAAGGCCAGCAAGTCGACCGTGCAGGTCGACAGCCAGCGTCGCTCACCGGGCTACGTGGGTGGCCACAACACCGCCGACGAAGGCCGCGAGCTGCGGCGCTTCGACCATCTGCGCGAGGATCGCGGCCGCGGCAGGAAGCCGCACAGCGGCCTGACGGTCAGCGGCGAAGCGGCGGCCAAGCAGTCCCAGAAGCCGTTCAAGCAGCGCAAGCAGAAGGGCGCCAACCCGCTGCCGGAGGGCAACCCCGCGGCGTTCCGCACCTGGTACGTGCCCGATGGCGTCAGCACCGGTCCCAGCGGCCACCGCAATGCCGACGGCCGCGGGCCCAAGAAGCCCTACGGCAAGAAGCCCGGTGGCGGCCAGGCCCGACCCGGCGCGGGTGGCAACCGCCCGTTCGGCAACGAGGGCGGCCCGCGCCGGGGACCGGGCCGCGGTGCAGGCGCAGGCGCCGGCGAACAGCGCGGACCGGGCCAGAACCAGAACCGCCCGGCCCGCCCATATGGACATCCCGGCAACGCGCCGGTGTTCCCCTCCGACCATGCCAATCCGGGCTCCAGCCCCTACGAGCGGCCGCGCAGCGCGCGCCCGGCGGGCAACCGTGCGGCTGGCCCGCGCGGTCCGCGTCCGGCCGGCCCTCGCCCATCCGGCCCCCGTCCGGGCGGCAACCGCGGGCCGGGCGGCCCTCGCGGCGGCAACCGCTGACCGCCGCCATGCAGGCCTCGGACTTGTTGCGGGTGGCGTTCCTTGGCTGCCTGGTCGCAATCCCGCGCTTGGCAGTCGCCGCGGAACCGCCGGCGGAAGCGCCTGTGGAAGCAAAGATGGAATTCGCCGCCGCCAAGGCGGCGGCCGATGCCGATGAAGCATCGCAGGACGAAGCCGCACGCGCCGCTGCGCGCGCGCGGCAAGCCGAGTTCCTCGACGCCGGCGTCGCCGCATGCGCCGACGCGCGGACCACCGCGCAACTCGAAGGATTCGTGATCGTGGTCGAGTTGGACAGCGACGGCCGCGTCACGCGTACCTGGCGCCGCGGCGATTCGCCGCTGGCGCTGTGCATCGAGCGTCAGGCGCGGGGCAAAACCATGTTCGTTCCGCCGAAGGCCCCGTTCCACGCCTCGCTGGAAGTGGACTTCACGCCCTGATTCACCGCTCCCGGTTCACGCCGTGCCGGTGCGCTGGATATCGACGATGTGGTCGAGCCAGAGATAGTGGGCGTGCTCCGGATTGGCCGCGTCGTCAATCCGCACCATCGCGTTCATGCCTTCGCGGCCGCTGCCGTCCCGGAACACCTGGATCGTCGGCCGGACGGTGACGAAGCCTTCGACCCGCGCGCCGTCCGCCAGCCGGATCGCGACCTGCGCCTCATCGTCGAGCTGTTGGGCCCACGATTCAATGCGTGCGATGTCGTGCTGTTCGGTATAGACGTTTTCGGCCAGCTGGGTCATGGCGAAGGGTTCCATGGATTGGGTCACGTCCATGCTGCGGCCTGCACCGTAACTCGCGGTGAGGAGGACGTTAAACACACGCCGACGCCGCCGCGCGCAATGACGACGCCGGGCATCTTGCCGGCCACTTCGCACACGCTTCATGTTGGCGCCACGCTCCGCACCCGACGCATGAGCACCATTCCGGCATGCAGACCGAATCGAGCGACGCATGCCAGTGGGACGTGGTGGTGGTGGGTGCAAGCTTCGCTGGCGCCGCATGCGCGCTGGCGGCGCGGCGTGCCGGGCTGCGCGTGTGCGTGCTGGAACGCAAGCGCGACCCGGGCATGCGCCTGCATACCACCGGGATCATCGTGCGCGAAGCCGCCGAAGGCACGCACCTGGGACGGATGCCGCCCGCGCTGTGGCGCCGGATCGAACACGTCCGCCTGTACGCCCCCAACCTGCGCAGCCTCGCGCTGCACTCGCGGGGCGACTACTTCCTGACCACCGACACGCCGAACGCGATGCGCTGGCTGGCCGACGAAATGCGCGCTGCCGGCGTGGAGTTGCGCCTGATGCAATCGTTCACCGACGCCCGTCGCGATCACGCCGGCTGGCACGTGGACAGCCTGGGGCGCACGCACTGGCTGGTGGGCGCCGACGGCGCGAAATCGCGGGTGGCCGCGCGCGCCGGGCTCGGGCGCGTGCGCGAATTCCTGTATGGCGTGGAGCACGAATACCTCGGCGCGCACCTCGATGAGCCTGGCGCCCTGCACTGTTTCCTGAGCCGCCGGCTTGCGCCGGGCTATATCGGCTGGGCGGCACAGAACCCCACCGGCGTGCAGGTCGGGCTGGCGTTCCGGCACCGGGCCACGCGCACCGGCACGCCCGACATCGGCGGCCTGCTGCGCAGGGTCGGCGGCGGGCTCGGCCTGCCGCCCGGGCTGGCCCCCACCGCGATCCGTGCCGGCCTGATTCCCTGCGGCGGCCTGGTGGGACCGCTCGCCGGCGACGGCGCGATCCTGACCGGCGATGCGGCCGGCATCGTGTCCCCCGTAACCGCAGGCGGCATCCATTCGGCATGGCGCCACGGCGAAGCCGTCGGCGATGCCATTGCAGAACACGTCCTCCACGCAGGTCCCTGCCCGATGCAGGCCGCGAGCGCAGCCGCGCCACGCTTCCGCGCCAAGCGCGCGCTGCGCTGGCTGTTCGACCACGCGCAGCTGGACTGGCCGTTCGACCTGCTGCTGGGCACGCCGCCGCTGCGCTGGGCGGCGCGGCAGGTGTATTTCGGCAGGCGTGCGTAGCGTCGCCGCCCTTGTGGGAGCGGCTTCAGGCGCGAGCTTTGACTCCCTCCCCTGCGAAGGCAGGGAGGGTTGGGGAAGGTGCGTTCAGTAGCACCGCGAACCGGGGGCACCCCCTCCCAGCCTCCCCCTGCCTCCGCAGGGGGAAAGGGCCAAAGCTAAGGCTCGCGGCTGAAGCCGCTCCCACAAGGGCGACGCGTTGGCTGCCCTACTCCAGCGTGAACCGGTCCCCGTCCAGCATCGCCGGAAAGCGCTCGCGGTGCGCGGCGAGTTCCGCCGCGAGCAGCGTCGTGGTCACCACCACTTCTTCGTCGCTGCATTCGCTCAACGGATGGCCGAGAAAATCGATGACCGCGCTGTCACCGGCGTAGTGCAGGCCATTGCCGTCGGTTCCGACGCGATTGAGCCCGGCAACGAAGCACAGGTTCTCGATCGCACGCGCGCGCAGCAGCGTCTTCCAGGCGTAGGCGCGCGCCGATGGCCAGTTGGCGACGTACAGCTGCAGGTCGAAATCCAGGCCGTCCTCGCGCTCGACGCCGTAGCGATTGCGCGCGAACACCGGGAAGCGCAGGTCGTAGCAGACCAGCGGATTGATTCGCCAGCCCTTCCACTCCACCACCAGCCGTTCGCGACCCGCCGCATAGCGCTCGTGCTCGCGGGCGTAGCGAAACAGGTGCCGCTTGTCGTAGTGGGACACCTCGCCATCGGGCGTGACCCAGAGCATGCGGTTGAACACGCCCGCCCCCGAGGCGGATTCGGCGCGCAACTGCACGCTGCCGGTGACCACCGCGGCCAGCGCGGCGGACTGCATGCGCATCCATTCGACGGTGGGGCCATCCATCGTTTCGGCCTGGCCGATCGCGTCGTTGCTGAAGCCGCTGGTGAAGGTTTCCGGCAGCAACACGACGTCGGTGAGGCCGTGCAGCGGGGCGATCAGCTGGCCGTAGTAATCGCGGTTACCGGCCGGATCGTGCCAGCGGGTGGCGCCCTGGACGAGGGAGATTCTGAGGTCCTGCATGGTCGATGCCCCGGGATCCTGTAGGAGCGGCTTCAGCCGCGAGCTCTTCGCCGGATTATCCGCGATCCATGGGGAAAAGCCCGCGCCAGGCCGCTCCTGCAAGAGCTAACGTGGTTCAAAGCTTCTGCAGGCGTTCGATCGCCGCGTCCAGCGTCGCATCGTTCTTGGCGAAGCACAGCCGCACCAGGCGCTGTCCGGGTGGCGGGCTTTCGTAGAACGGCGACAGCGGGATCGCGGTCACGCCCTTCTTGATCGTCAGCCAGCGGCAGAATGCGAAATCATCCAGTTCGCTGACCGCCGAATAATCCACCAGCTGGAAATAGCCGCCCGGTACCGGCAAGGGCTCAAGCTTCGTACCCAGCAGCTGGTTCCGGAAGCGGTCGCGCTTGGCTTCGTAGAACGCGCCCAGCTGGTCGTAATGCGCGGGATCGGCGTCGAGCATTTCGGCGAAGGCGTGTTGCGCCGGGGCGAACGTGCAGAACACGTTGTACTGGTGGACCTTGCGAAATTCGGCCGACAGCGCCGGCGGCGCAATGCAATAGCCGACCTTCCAGCCGGTGCAGTGGTAGGTCTTGCCGAAACTCGAGATGACAAAGGCGCGCTCGCGCAGCTCCGGATAGCGCAGCGCGGATTCGTGGCGCGCACCGTCGAAGACGATGTGTTCGTACACTTCGTCGAAGAGCAGGAAGATGCCGGTGTCGCGCAGCAGGTCGGCGACGGTGTCCATGTCGGCGGCCGACAACATCGCACCCGACGGGTTGTGCGGGCTGTTGATCATCAGCATGCGCGTCCGGGGCGAGATGGCGTCCTTCACCCGCTGCCAGTCGGGTGCGAACGTGGCCGGATCCAGCGGCACGTGCACGGCGCGCGCGCCGGCCAGGTCGATCGCCGGTTCGTAGCAGTCGTAAGCCGGGTCGAGCACGATGACCTCGTCGCCGGCCCGGACCACGGCGTGGATCGCATTGAAGATCGCCTCGGTGGCGCCGCTGGTCACCGTGATCTCGGCGTCCATGTCCGGTCGGTGCGCGTAGACGCGTTCTGTCTTGGCTGCGATCGCCCTGCGCAGGGCAGGCACGCCGGTCATCGGCGCGTACTGGTTGTGGCCGTCGCGCATGGCGCGGTCGAGCGCTTCCACCAGACGCTCGGGTACGGAGAAGTCCGGGAAGCCCTGGCCCAGGTTGACCGCGCCGTGTTCGGCCGCCAGCTGCGACATGGTGGTGAAGATCGTGGTGCCCACTTTCGGCAGCTTGGTTTCGATGTGCAGGATCATTGGGGCGTTCCGGAAAATGCGGGTCTTGCGCAGGCGAGTTTACGGGCGGGGGGCTTTGGGTTAAACAATGGCGATGTCATTCCCCACTGCCGGCACTGCGCCGATTGCCGAACTCGTGCGCGCCTACCTCGCCGCCGAATACCAATGGCAGCGCAACGGCGACTGGCACGACCTGCGCATCGGCCTGCCCGTGCCCGCGCTGGAACTGATGTACCCGGACGCCGGCACCTTCGGCCTGCTGTCGGCGTGGAATCCGCACTCGGTCGAATGTACCGAATCGGTCAATCGCGAAGCCGACCGCGCGTTGCAGCGGGACCTGGTGGAAGCCGGCGTGCCGTTCCTCGCTGCCTTCTCGTCGGCATCCAACCGCAGCTGGCGCGAGCCGGGCTGGCTGGTGATCGATCTGCCGCTCGACCGTTTCGACGCGCTGTCCTGCAAGTACGGGCAGCTCGGCACGTTGTGGTGGACGCGCCACCGGCCAGGACGCCTGCGCATCCAGGCCGTGCGCCCGGCGGATTGCGAGCATGAACACGTGGACTGGTTGGCCGCCGCAGCGTTGCCATGACGTTGGCCGGCTGGCGCCGGCCCCGTCCCCTGTCGCGTGCGTGGTGGGCTCAAGGCGTCCGCGCGGATTGGAGCAAGCGTCATCGACCCGGTAGCATGCGCGCCTGACCCGGCTCCCGGAACGGGCAAGCGATGCACGCCCGACGCCATGCCGCCTCCTGCTTCCCTGCTCCACGCCAGCGAACTGCGGTTCACCCGCAACGAGTTGCCGGTGTTTGGGCCGCTCGATTTGGAGGTCGATGCCGGTGAAGCGCTGCTCGTGCAGGGCGACAACGGCGCGGGCAAGACCACCCTGCTGCGCGTGCTGGCCGGCCTCCTGGCCGCCGACGCCGGCACGATCTCCATCCAGGGCCGCCTGACCTCGCCAACGTCGCGCGCGTCCACCCTCGCCTATCTCGGGCATCTGCCGGCCTTCAAGGCCGACTTGAGCGCGCTGGAAAACCTGGCCTTCCTCAGCGGCCTGCACGGCCGGCGGCCGAGCCAGACCTTCGAAAGCGCGATGGCGGTGGTCGGCCTGGCCGGATTCGAGGACGCACCGGCACGACAGCTGTCGGCCGGACAGAAAAAGCGCTTGTCGCTCGCCCGGCTGTGGCTGTCGCCCGCGCCGCTGTGGTTGCTCGACGAACCCTATGCGAACCTCGACCTGGCCGGCATCGAACTGGTCAATCGCATGGTGCAAGCGCACCTGCGCGAGGGCGGTGCGGCGCTGGTCACCACGCACGGCGCCTACGCCGCGCCACCGGTGCGCACACGCTTGCTGGTGCTGGAGAAGCAGGTATGACCCGGCCCCGCAGCCATCCCATCCACGCAGGTGGCCAAGACTGCCTGGCCCTTGATCCCGCCGCGGCGTCTGTTTTTGCCCCGGCGCCTGCTGTTGGCCGCTCGGGGCACCTGCTTGGCGGTGGAATCGGCGGAGCAGGCGGACAGGACTCGCAAGGCGCGCCGTCTCTGCGCCAGTTCGCTTTGTCCGAGCAAAGCAAGCGTGCTGACGCTGTCATTGCGCAAAAGCTCCAGCAGAGCTTGATGCCGGCAAATCCGACGCAGCGGCGGACGCTGCCATGATGTGGCAGTCGGCCAAGGCGCTCGTCGCCCGCGACCTGCGCCTGCTGTGGCGTCGTCGCGGCGATGCCGCGCAACCGGCCCTGTTCACGCTGCTGGTAATCGTGCTGTTCGCGCTGGCGCTGGGCAGCGAAGCGAGCACGCTGGCAAAAGTGGCGCCCGGCGTGCTGTGGGTGGCAGTGCTGCTGTCGGGCCTGCTGTCGCTGGACACCCTGTTCCGCGGCGACGCCGAGGACGGATCGCTGGAGCAGTGGATGCTTGCGCCGGTGCCGCTGGCCTGGCTCGCGCTGGTGCGCACGCTCACCCACTGGGCCACGACCGCGCTGCCGCTGATCGTGTCCGCGCCGCTGCTGGCCGAACTGCTGCACATGCCGCACGCGCAACTGCCAGTACTGCTGGCGTCGCTGCTGCTGGGCACGCCGCTGTTGAGCCTGCTGGGCGCGGTGGTTGCGGCGCTCACGGTGGGCATGCGCCGCTCCGGCATACTCGTCGCGCTGCTGGCATTGCCCTTGTACGTGCCGGTCCTGGTGTTCTCGGCCGGCAGCGTCACGGCCAGCGCGCAGGGCCTGGATCCGACCGGGGGCCTGCTGTTCCTGGCGGCGGGCCTGGTGCTGGCGCTGGTACTGGCGCCGCTCGCCACCGCGGCGGCATTGCGCATCGCGCACGCTTGAGCCAGGTCAATGGCTTTCGGGGCCCGGAACCTATGCTGGCGCGCAATGCCCCGGCACCGGGCGGCTGGTATCCTTGTGCGTTGCTGTTGCGACCAGGGCGCACGGATGTCTGGGCGCGCGCATCGCGCCGCCAGGCAGACCCGGGCGTCGATCGGTAGCGGCGGCGGCCCGCAATCCATAGAGCTCGACCGTCCCTCCATGAACCCCCTCGCATGAATCGGTTGTTCCGCTGGTTCCACCAACTCGGTTCGCCGCCCTATTTCGACCGTTTTGCCGCGCGCTGGGCGCCTTGGGCCTACGGCGCGGGGCTGCTGGTGATGGCGTGGGGCGTCTGGCAGGGTCTGTTCGGGGTGCCGGCCGACTACCAGCAGGGCGACAGCTTCCGCATCCTCTACATCCACGTGCCCAGCGCCTGGATGAGCCTGGCGGTGTTCGCGCTGATGGCGGTCTACGCCGCGATCGCGCTGGTCTGGCGGATCAAGCTGTGCGAGATCCTGGCCATGGCCTGCGCGCCGATCGGCGCCGGGTTCACCCTGATCACGCTCGCGACCGGCTCGATCTGGGGCAAGCCGATGTGGGGCACATGGTGGGACTGGGACCCGCGCCTGACCACCGAACTGGTGCTGCTGTTCCTGTACCTCGGAATCATCGGCCTGTACCACGCGATCGACGACCGCCGCGCCGCAGCGCGCGCCGCCGGGCTGCTGGCCATCGTCGGGGTGGTGATGCTGCCGGTGATCCGCTATTCGGTGGACTGGTGGAACTCGCTGCACCAGGGCCAGACGATCAGCCTGCTGGGCGAGTCGAAGATGGACCCGAGCATGCTGCCGCCGCTGTGGGCCATGGTGATCGGCACCCACGTCTGGTTCGTCGGTTCGCTGCTGGCGCGCGCCCGGGCCGACAACCTCTGGCGCGAGGCCGGCAAGGACTGGGTCCGCAAGCTCGGCGAGACCACGCCGGCGGAGGCGAAGCGATGAGCTACCAGGGCTACGTCATCGCCGCCTACCTGGTCTTCGCCGCGGTGCTGCTGTGGGACTTCGTTGCCCCGCGCATCCGCATCCGCCAGTTGCTGCGCGCCATGCGTCTGCTGGCTGCGCGCCGAGCCGCCGCGGTTTCTTCTTCCCACCCTTCCCCAGGCGAATTGCCACGATGAACCCGACCCGCAAGCGCCGCCTCTGGATGATCCTCGCGCTGGTCGTCGCGGCCGCGATCGCGGCGACGCTGGTGGCGCTCGCCCTGCAGCGCAATGTCGCCTACCTCTACACGCCGGCCGAAGTGCTGGATGGCTCCGCCGGTGAAAGCGTGGCCGCGGGCGACGCCAAGTTCCGCCTCGGCGGCATGGTCGCCGAGCACTCGGTCAAGCGCGCGGATGGCTCGATGCAGGTGCATTTCAGCGTCACCGATGGCGACGCGCGGATGCCGGTCGTCTACACGGGCATCCTGCCGGACCTGTTCCGCGAGAACCAGGCGGTAATCGCCACCGGCCGCATGCAGGGCGATACATTCGTCGCCGAGCAGGTGCTGGCCAAGCACGACGAAACCTACGTGCCGAAGGAAGTCGCCGACAAGATGGGCCTGGCGCACCAGAAGCACGGCGTGCAGACCCCGGCCGACGCGCGGGCGGACGAACGCTGATGCCGTCCGGGCAGATGCTTCCGGAACTGGGGCAGGTCGCGCTGATCCTGTCGCTGCTGGTTGCCTTGCTGCAGGCAGCACTGCCGCTGGCCGGCGCGCAGCGCGGCAAGGCGTCCTGGATGGCGGTCGCGCGTCCCGCGGCCTTCGCGCAGCTGCTGCTGGTGCTGTGCGCGTTCGTGGTGCTGACCGTCGCGTTCGTGACCCAGGATTTCTCGGTGCGCTACGTGGCCGAGAATTCCAACTCGCTGCTGCCGCTGATTTACCGCTACACCGCGGTGTGGGGCGCGCATGAGGGGTCGCAGCTGCTGTGGGCGCTGATCCTGGCCGCCTGGACCGCGGTGGTCGCGGGATTCTCGCGCAAGCTGCCGGACGAAGTGGTCGCGCGCGTGATCGGGATCATGGGCCTGGTCAGCGTCGGCTTCCTGTCGTTCCTGATTTTCACCTCCAATCCTTTCGTGCGGCTGTTGCCGGCGGTGATGGAAGGCCGCGACCTCAACCCGCTGCTGCAGGACCCGGGGATGATCATCCATCCGCCGATGCTGTACCTGGGCTACGTCGGCTTCGTGGTGCCGTTCGCGTTCGCGGTGGCGGCGTTGATCCATGGACGGATGGATGCGCGCTGGCTGCGCTGGACGCGGCCGTGGACCAACATCGCCTGGGGCTTCCTGACCCTCGGGATCGCGCTCGGGTCCTGGTGGGCTTACTACGAACTGGGCTGGGGCGGCTGGTGGTTCTGGGACCCGGTCGAGAATGCGAGCTTCATGCCCTGGCTGGTGGGCGCTGCGCTGCTGCATTCGCAGGCGGTTACCGAAAAGCGCGGCAGCTTCCGCGGCTGGACGGTGCTGCTCGCCATCGCCGCGTTCTCGCTGTCGCTGCTGGGCACGTTTCTGGTGCGCTCGGGCGTGCTGACCAGCGTGCACGCCTTCGCCGCCGATCCGGCGCGCGGGCTATTCATCCTGATTTTCCTGGCCATCGTGATCGGCGGCTCGCTGCTGCTGTACGCGCTGCGCGCACCGCGCTTCGAACAGGGCTCGCCGTTTGCCGCCAGTTCGCGCGAGACCCTGCTGCTGGCCAACAACCTGCTGCTGGTGTCCGCCTGCGGCATGGTGCTGCTGGGTACGCTGTATCCGCTGCTCGCCGACGCACTGGATCTGGGCAAGATTTCGGTCGGCCCGCCCTACTTCGGCTTTCTTTTCCTGCTGCTGATGGCGCCGCTGGTGTTGCTGCTGCCGTTCGGCCCGCTGACCCGCTGGCAGCGCGAGCAGCCGTCCAAACCGCTGGCCATGCTGCTGCCGTGGGCGATCCTCGCCCTGGTCCTCGGGGTAGTGGCGTTTTTCCTCGCCCCGCAGGGCCCTTGGAAGACCGCGGCCGGCGTCGCCGGTTCGGCGTGGATCGTGCTGGGGACCGCGCGCTTTGCCTGGACGCGGCTGCGTGGGAGTGGCCGCTTCACGCCTGAAATGCTGGGCATGACGCTGGCGCACACGGGCATCGCCGTATTCCTGGTAGGCGCGCTGCTGGTCGAGGCGCAGAACGTACAGAGCGAGCTGGCGATGAAGCCGGGCCAGACCGTGGAACTGTCCGGTTACGCATTCCGCTTCGAGGGCGTCGAAGAGACCCGGGGACCGAACTACATTTCCGACCTGGGTCACGTGCAGGTGCTGCGCGACGGCAAGCCGCTGGCGCTGCTGCATCCCGAGAAGCGCACCTACGCCAGCGGCGGCCAGGTGATGACCGAGGCTGGTATCCACGGCGGGCTGTTCGGCGACGTCTATGTCGCGCTGGGCGAACCGCTGGGCGCTACCAACGATCCCGATCGCGTCGCCGGCCCATGGGCGGTGCGCCTGCACATCAAGCCGTTCGTACGCTGGATCTGGCTGGGCGCGACGCTGATGGCGCTCGGCGCGTTCGCCACCGCCATCGACCGGCGCTTCCGGGCGAAACCCGAATCGACCGACACCACGCGGAGAGGCGCGTGAACGCTCCTGCGAACCGCCGCGGCCCCGGGCTGGCGGTCATCATCGGCCTGCTGTGCTTCCTCGGCTTCCTCGCGCTGCTGTTCTACGGCGTGCGCCAGTCCGGGCGCGGCGATCGCGAGGCCCTGCCCTCGCCGTTGATCGGCAAGCCGGCGCCGGAATTCTCGTTGCCGCTGCTGCACGAGCCCGGCCGCCTGGTGACGTCGAAGGATCTGCTCGGCACGCCTTACGTGCTCAACGTCTGGGGCAGCTGGTGCCCCGAATGCCGGGTCGAACATCCGGTGTTGACGCGCTTCGCCCTGGGCAAGCGTGTGCGCGTGCTCGGCTACAACCTCAAGGACGAGCCGGAAGACGCGCTGCGCTGGCTGGAGCAGTTCGGCAATCCCTACATGCTGGTGATGGCCGACCGCGACGGGCGCGCGGCGATCGACTGGGGCATCTACGGCGCCCCGGAAACCTTCCTCGTCGACGCAAAGGGCATCGTGCGCTGGAAGCACGTCGGCGCGCTCGATGACGACGTGATCGACGACGAGCTGCTGCCCTTGCTCGGACAAGTGGAGGCCGGGAAGTGAGCCGCGCCACGCCATGGATCCTGGCATGCGCGCTGGCATGGGGGCTGGCGCTGGCGCTGGTGCCCGTGCGCACCGCATCGGCCCAGGCGTCGACCGACGTCGCGCCGCTGCAGTTCCACGACGCCGCCGAGGAAGCGCGGTTCCACGCGCTGACCAGCGAACTGCGCTGCGTGATGTGCCAGAACCAGTCGCTGGCCGATTCCAATGCCCAGATCGCGCACGACCTGCGGCGCGAAGTCCTCGACCTGATGCGTCAGGGCAAGAGCGACGACGAGGTGGTGGCGTTCCTGGTGGCGCGCTACGGTGAATTCGTGCGCTACAAGCCGGCGATGGAACCGGCGACCTGGCTGCTGTGGTTTGGACCTGCCCTGCTGCTGCTTGGCGGCGGCGTCGCGGTGGCGCGCATCGTGCGCACGCGCGCGCGGCGCGACGTACCCGCGCCCACTGAAGACCAGGAGTGGTAATGGCCGTGTTCGTCGCAATCTCCGCGCTGTTGGCGGTGCTGGTATTCGCGGCCGTGCTCTGGCCGCTGTGGCGCGAGTCGCGCGGCATTGCGCTCGGCGCGGTGCTGGCGCTCGGCCTCGCGGCGCTGGCGGTGTATGACCTGGTCGGCACGCCGGCGGCGATCGACGCGCCCGCGGTTGCCGCCACGCCGCGCTCGATGGACGAGGCCGTGGTGCAGCTCAAGGCCGAACTGGAGCGCCATCCCGAGCGCGCCGACGGCTGGCAGCTGCTGGCCCGTTCCTACGAAATGCTCGACCGTCGCCCCGAGGCGCGCGACGCCTACGCACGCGCGCTCAAACTGACCCCGGACGATCCCGACCTGCTGGTGCAGGCCGCGCAGGCGAGGCTGTTCGCGGATCCCGCCAGGAAGATCGACGACCAGGCGGTGGCGATGCTGCGGCGCGCGCTCGAACTGCAGCCGCAGCAGCAGCGGGCGCGCTGGTTCCTCGGCGTCTGGCAGCGCCAGGAAGGCCGTCACGCGGAAGCCGCGGAAACCTGGGCGCCGCTGCTGGCACAAGTGGACGCGGCGACCGCCGCCACGCTGCGGGTACAGATCGATGCCGCGCGCACGGCCGCCGGGTTGCCGCCACTGCCGGCGGCGCAGGGGCCGGCCGCCGCTACGAGCAGCGCGAACACCTTGACGGTGCAGGTCTCGCTCGATCCGGATTTTGCGGCGCGCGTGCGCCTGCGTGGCGACGCCAGCGTCTTCGTCATCGCGCGCATTCCCGGCGGTCCGCCGATGCCAGTGGCGGCGGAAAAGCATCCGCTTCAGGACCTGCCGATGACGGTCACGCTCGACGACGCCGACAGTCCGATGCCCACGCAGAAGCTGTCCGCGCTCAGGGAAGTCGAAGTGTTCGCACGCCTGTCCAGCAGCGGCGAAGCAACCCGCCAGGATGGCGACCTCGATTCGAAGCCGGTGCGGGTGGCGCTGCCGGCGACGCAGCCGGTCGAACTGGTCATCGGCGCGAAGTAGCCGCGCCCGCGGGAGCGGCCTTCGGCCGCGAGCCCTGGTGATCGTTGAAGGCCGGGACTTGCAGCCGAAGCGGCTCTAGCCATCGCACGCGGGCATCCGCATCCTCCCGAAGCCCCGGCGATTACACTTGCGCGCATGACCGAATTCATCCCGCCCGGCACGCGCTGGATCGACCTGCCCTCGCCCTTCCCGATGAAGCGCGGCGGCGAACTGCACGGCGCGCGCATCGCCTACGAGACCTGGGGCACGCCCAATGCAGCGCGCGACAACACGCTGCTGATCCTCACAGGGCTGTCGCCCGACGCCCACGCCGCCGCCAATGCAGGCAACGCCGCGCCGGGCTGGTGGGACGCGATGCTGGGCGCGGGCAAGCCCATCGACACCGATCGCTGGCATGTGGTCTGCGTCAACGCGCTCGGCAGCTGCAAGGGCTCCACCGGCCCGGCCTCGAACGATCCGCGCAGCGGCGAGCCTTACCGACTCGAGTTCCCGGAACTGTCGATCGAGGACGGCGCGGATGCCGCGCGCGAGGTGCTCCGCGCGCTCGGGATCGAGCGGCTGGCCTGCGTGATCGGCAATTCGATGGGCGGCATGAATGCACTGGCCTTCCTCGCCCGCCATCCGGGCGTCGCGCGCACCCACATCAATATTTCGGGCGCGGCGCGCGCGCTGCCGTTCTCGATCGCGATCCGCTCGCTGCAGCGCGAGGCGATCCGCCTCGACCCGAAGTGGAACGAAGGCCACTACGACGAGGACCGCTATCCGGAGAGCGGCATGCGCATGGCGCGCAAGCTCGGCGTGATCACCTACCGCTCGGCCCTGGAATGGGACGGCCGCTTCGGCCGCGTGCGGCTGGATTCGGACCGCCGTGACGACGAGGATCCGTTCGGGCTGGAGTTCGAGGTCGAAAGCTATCTCGAGGCCCATGCGCGGCGCTTCGTGCGCAACTTCGATCCCAATTGCTACCTGTACCTGAGCCGCTCGATGGACTGGTACGACATTGGCGAATCCTGCGGCGGCACCACCGACCGGGGCCTCGCGCGGATCCGGGTGGAAAAGGCCTTGGCCATCGGCGTGCACACCGACATCCTGTTCCCGCTGCAGCAACAGCAGCAGATCGCCGACGGCCTGCGCGCCGGCGGCGCCGAAGCGCATTTCCTCCCGCTGGAATCGCCGCAGGGCCACGACGCCTTCCTGGTCGATTTCGAGCGCTTCGGCCCCGCGGTTTCCGGGTTCCTCGATTCCCTCTGAGCCGCAAGGTCCCGATCCGGCGGCCAACGGCTGGACGCCGCGACCCGGCTGGACCCGCCCGCGCGAGCACGCGCTAGAATCACCGGCGATGAACACTTCCGCCCTCCCCGACCTTGCCTTCCCCGGTCGCGACAAGCTGATCGCCGCCGTCGACACGGCCATCGCGGCCAGCGACCATCACGCGGTCACCGCCGCGCTGCGCAACAGCATGTGCGCGCTGATCCGCGACCGCGACGTGCAGCTGCCCGACTGCGTCTTCGACCCGATCGACGACCATTACGCGCGACGCGAGCTCTATCGCAGCGCCGAGCACGGATACAGCGTAGTGGCGATGACCTGGGCGCCCGGCCAGGGCACGCCGATCCACGACCACTGCGGCCTGTGGTGCGTGGAGGGCGTGTGGGACGGCGAACTGGAAATCACCCAGTACGAGTTGCTCGAGCGCGATGGCGAGCGCTTCCGCTTCCGCGCCGCCGGCGGCATGCATGCCGGCCCCGGCAGCGCCGGCAGCCTGATCCCGCCGCACGAGTACCACACCATCACCAACGCCAGCGGCGACACCATCGCGATCTCGCTGCACATCTACAAGGCACCGATGGAGAACTGTTCGAAGTTCCAGCCGCAGTCGGACGAATGGTTCCTGCGCATCGACAGCACGCTGAAGACCGACAACGCGCCTGCCTGACGGCGGCCGCGTCGCGCCGATCCGCGGATCGATTTCGCCGTTCGGGAATCCACGGCTCCCTGCACGGCCGCAGGGTGGAGCTTCAGTCGCTCCAGCTGCTGTTCGGTCCATGAGTGACTTGCAGCACTCACCTGGCGCTTCGACGCTGCTACATTTTCGGCTCGTCCGATTGCGAGCCACGCCATGCTGACCGACCTGGTCCTTGCCACGTTCCACCACCTGCTGGTCTTCGGGCTGGTCGCAATGCTGGTCGCCCAGTTCGTGCTGCTGCGCGGGCGGATGAGTGGCGGCGTGCTGGCCAGGCTGGGTGGCATCGATCGCGGCTACGGGATCACCGCGATGCTGCTGCTGGTGGTCGGGACCCTGCGCGTTTTCCAGGGCGTCAAAGGCGAGGATTTCTACCTGCACAACCCCTGGTTCCACGCCAAGATCGGCGCGTTCGTGCTGGTTGGCCTGATGTCGGTCTGGCCGACGCTGCGCTTCCTGCGCTGGCGCAAGGCGCTGGCGGCCGATGCCGCCTTCCTTCCCGGCGAGGACGAGGTGGCGCGCCTGCGGCGCATCGTCGCCTTCGAGCTGGGCCTGGTCGCGGTGATCTTCGCCTGTGCCGCCGCCATGGCCCGCTACGGCGGATTCTGAGTCCCGTCCTTCCGCTATAATCCGCGTCCGCGCCGAAGTGGCGGAATCGGTAGACGCAGCGGACTCAAAATCCGCCGCCCTTAAAAGCGTGTGGGTTCGAGTCCCACCTTCGGCACCATGCAAGAGGCCACGCCGGCGAGCGTGGCCTTTTTGCTGCGGCGCTAGCCGTACTGCACCTCGGTGATGCTGGTCGTGGCGTCGACGAACACCGACAGCGCGCTCGGGATCCCGGCGAACAGGAACAACGCATAGGCCTTCAGCTGGCCGACGGCTACGGCGCCCTGCCTGGTCCGGAACCATTCGATCGGCAGTTCATCATCGATGAGCACCCAACCATTGCGATCGGGCCTGATGCTGAGCATGTGACGCTGCATTTTCGCACTCCACGTGCGGACGATGTGCCCCGGCCCGGCGTCACGACTTGCTCAGGGTCGCACCCATTTGTCCGTTGCTGAGCGGCATCCGATGCCGTTGCATGGGTGGGCCGCCGGGGCAAACAGAGCATCAACGCTTCCGCTCGCCCGCGCAGTCGGGCGATCCCCCGGCGTGGCGTAGGAAAAATCCTACCCCGCGCGGCGGCGGCCCGACCGGCAGCCCCTTGGGAAGGACAGCCCGACAGGACGGCCGCGCCCGGTTGTCATGGCACCGGCGCGCCGCCGATGACGCTCGCCTGCTAGCGCAACTCGCGAATGTCGACCACGCGACCGTCGCGGAATTCGAAATTGACCTGCTTGCTCTCCAGGTAGTACTCCCAGCGCTCGCCCACGGTTGCGCCCCGGCGATTCTCGATCTGGACGATCCGGTCCGGTTGGCGACCGGCCTTGCGGATCACGGTGCCGGGACTGTCACCGGTGGCCACCACGGCGTCGCCGAAGCGGAACGAAAAATCAGCCATCGCCGGCATCGTGGCCAGCGCGAGCAGCATCGCGATCAGCAGTTTCATCCCTTCTCCTGGTCGGGCCCGTCAGCGGGCCCTGCGCAGTGGTAACGCAGCGACGGGGGCAAGGTTGACCAGCAGCCCGCCTTGGCGCTTCACCGGTGGGTAACGCCGCAGCGCTGAGTTTTGTGCAATGGCTGCCAACCGCTCCCGCGACGACGAACCAAGGCTGGCCAAGCCAGTGGACGAAACTCCGACACGCCGGTTGGCGACCCTGCGTCGCGAGGCCCGACACTGTCGCCGCTGCCCCTTGTGGCGCCCGGCTACGCAGACGGTGTCCGGCGTCGGGCCGGCAGCGGCGCGCATGCTGCTGGTCGGTGAACAGCCCGGCAACCAGGAAGACCTCGAAGGCCTGCCCTTCGTCCGCCCGGCCGGCATCCTGCTGCGCGAGCTGCTGGACGAGGCCCGGATCGACGTCGCCACGGTGTATCTCACCAACACCGTGAAGCACTTCAAGTTCGAACGGCGCGGCAAGGTGCGCCTGCACAAGCGGGCTCCGGCGTCGGAGCAGGCGGCGTGCCGCCCATGGCTGGCTGCCGAACTGGACCGCTTGCGCCCCGAGGTGGTCGTGGCCCTGGGCGCAATGGCAGCCCAGACGCTGTTCGGCAGCGGGTTCCGCGTCACTGTCGAACGCGGCCGGTAGCGGCCGATTGGCGGGCGGACCCGCGCCCTGGCGACCTGGCACCCGTCGGCGATCCTGCGGATGCGTTCGCCGGATCGGGATGCGGCGCGTGCGCAACTGCTCGCGGATCTGAAGAAAGCGGCAAAGCGACTCGCACCCTGACGGCCGCCGTGCGCGGACGAGTCCATCGGCGCAGCCCGTCGTTGCCTGGTGCCGGGGCCAGTTGGGCGTCTGCCGCGGTGTTTCCCTAACCCCCGAGGCGATCCAGCGCCGCGATCAGTTCGGACGCCAGCGGCGCGTTGAGCACGTACGGCGCACGCCCGGCGTCGAGGGTGAATTCCATCGAAGCCGCGTGCAGGAACAGCCGCTTGAGTCCGATCTGTTCGCGCAGGCGCCGGTTGACGCCCGGATCGCCGTACTTGTCGTCGCCGGCGACCGGATGGCCGATGTGCTGCGCATGCACGCGGATCTGGTGGGTGCGGCCGGTTTCGATGCGCACCTCGCAATACGAATGCCCGCCGCGGCGCTCGAGCACGCGGAAATGGCTCATCGATGCCTTGCCGGCGTCGTTGACCTGGACGTGGCGCTCGCCGCCCTGGCGCAGGCCGACGTGCAGCGGGGCGTCGACGCTCATCACGCCGTCGGGCATGCGCCCGGCCAGCAGCGCGAGGTAGCGCTTGCGCAGGCCCGCGCCATCCTCGCGCATCAGCGCCTGCAGTTCGCTCAGCGCCGATCGCTTCTTGGCCACCACCATCAAGCCCGAGGTGTCGCGGTCCAGCCGGTGCACCAGCTCCAGCGACTGCTGCGGCCGCAGCGCGCGCAGGGTTTCGATCACGCCGAAGCTGATCCCGCTGCCGCCGTGGCTGGCGACCCCGGAGGGTTTGCTGATCGCCAGCAGCCGCGCGTCCTCGAACACGATGCTCGCCTCCATCGCCTCGAGCAGCCCCCTGGCCGGCACGCCCTTTTCGCCCGGTTCGGCGAGACGCACCGGCGGGATACGGACTTCGTCGCCGCCTTCGAGTCGGGTGTCGGCCTTGGCCCTGCCCCCGTTCACGCGAACCTGGCCACTGCGCACGATCTTGTAGACCAGCGACTTGGGCGCGCCCTTGAGCTGGCCCAGCAGGAAGTTGTCCAGGCGCTGGCCGGCGCGGTCTTCGGGGACTCGTACCAGGCGAACGCCTCCGGCCGCGCCGGCCCGCGCCGCGCCGGGCGTCGCCGGGGAATCTGAATGGGCCATCGGCTCTCTTGGTCTGATACACTCGCGACGCGAGGTAAGGTTCTGATTTCGCGGGGAGTTGCTGCCACATGCCGGGTTCCGGCAGATGGCGATTCGGGCCGAAAGCCCACCTCCCGGCGGATAGGTCCGCGCGACACCACTGCCCCCGGGGCATTGATGTTACCAGCGACGGCCATCGGCTCCGCGTCCCGCCCGGCTTGTCAGAGGCCGGTGGCTGAACATGTCCCGTGCGGCGCCCAGGTCCTGCCCATGCAGGCCCGAAGCCGCCGCCGGTCCCGCAACACATTCGAACAGAACAAGCGCTCCCGCGGTCCGCCGTGGTGTCGTAGCGCTGGAAAACCAGGCCGAAGGCTGCGCATGCGCGGCCGCCGGCACGAAGTCTCCAGGCGAAACGCCCCGGCGTTCCGCGCGCCTGCCGCTTGCGGCAGGGAAAGCGCGCAAGGAACGACCATGAAACGCATGCTGATCAACGCGACGCAGGCTGAAGAACTGCGCGTGGCCATCGTCGACGGACAAGCGCTCTACGACATCGATATCGAGCAGCCGTCGAAGGAACAGAAGAAGTCCAACATCTACAAGGGCCGCATCACCCGGCTCGAACCCTCGCTCGAGGCCGCATTCGTCGAATACGGCGGCGAGCGCCACGGCTTCCTGCCGCTGAAGGAAATCTCCCGCGACTACTTCCAGGCCGGCGTCGACCACAACAAGGCCGGGCTGAAGGAACTGCTGCGCGAAGGCCAGGAAGTGGTGGTCCAGGTCGACAAGGACGAACGCGGCAACAAGGGCGCCGCCCTGACCACGTTCATCTCGCTGGCCGGCCGCTACATGGTGCTGATGCCCAACTCGCCCACCGCCGGCGGCGTCTCGCGCCGGATCGAGGGCGATGACCGCGCCGAGCTGAAGAAGGCGATGGATGCGCTGGAGATCCCCGACGACATGGGGGTGATCATCCGCACCGCCGGCGTCGGCCGCGACGCAGAGGAACTGCAGTGGGACCTCGACTACCTGCTGAGCGTCTGGAAAGCGGTCGCCGAAGCGGCGCTGACCAAGCCGTCGCCGTTCCTGATCTACCAGGAATCGCGCCTGATCATCCGTGCGCTGCGCGACTACATGCGCGCCGACATTGGCGAGATCCTGGTCGACACCCCGGAGATGTACGCCGAAGCCCAGGAATTCGTCGCCCAGACGATGCCGCACAACCTGCGCAAACTGAAGCACTACACCGACGACACGCCGCTGTTCAACCGCTACCAGATCGAATCGCAGATCGAGAGCGCCTATGAGCGCACCGTGCGCCTGCCGTCGGGCGGCGCGCTGGTGATCGACCAGACCGAAGCGCTGACCGCGATCGACGTCAACTCGGCGCGCGCCACCAAGGGCGGCGACATCGAGGAGACCGCGTTCAACACCAATCTGGAAGCGGCCGAGGAAGTGGCCCGCCAGATGCGCATCCGCGACCTTGGTGGCCTGGTGGTGATCGACTTCATCGACATGTCGAGCAACAAGCACCAGCGCGACGTCGAGAACAAGCTGCAGAACGCGCTGAAGTTCGACCGCGCACGCGTCCAGCTCGGCCGCATCTCGCGCTTCGGGCTGCTGGAGCTGTCGCGCCAGCGCCTGCGCGCCAGCCTGGGAGAGTCCAGCCAGATCGTCTGCCCGCGCTGCGAAGGCCACGGCCGCATGCGCAGCATCGAATCGCTGTCGCTGTCGATCGTCCGCGTCGCCGAAGAGCACGCGATGAAGGAGAATACCGGGCAGGTCCTGGTGCAGGCTCCGGTCGACATTGCCAATTACCTGCTCAACGAGAAGCGCAGCGCCTTGCGCGAAATCGAGCAGCGCCACGAGGCGCCGATCGTCATCGTCGCCGACGAGCAGCTACACACGCCGCACTATGAAGTCACGCGCCTGCGCGAGAACGAGCTTGGCGAGGAAAGCAGCAAGCCCAGCTACCGTCGCGGCACGCCGCGCAAGGCGGCCACCATCGCCCTCACCAAGGCCAACCTCAACGTTCCGCCACCGGCCGCAGTGACCAACGTGCGCCCGGCCCAGCCCGCGCCGCTGCGCGAGCCGCGCCCCGACCCGGTGCCCGAACCGGTCGTGGCGCGACAGGCGCCCGCGCCGGTGGCGCCAGCTGCGAGCAGCGGTGGCGTGATCGGCTGGCTGAAGAGCCTGTTCGCCGGTGACGCGTCCACGGGACCCGCCCCGGCCGGGCGCGATCGTCCGCAGGGCGAACGCAACGACCGCGGCGGCCAGCGCCGCGACGGTCGTGGCGGCAAGCAGGGACAGGGACAGGGACAGGGACGTGATCGCGACCGCCCGCGCCGCGACGACGCCCGCGGCGACGGCCAGCGCCAGCCGGCCCAACAGGAAGGCCAGCCCAAGGCAGCCCGGAACAAGCCCGCGGCCACCCGGCAGAAGCAGCCGAAGCAGAACCAGCCGAGGCAGCAGGGCCAAGGCCGCAACCGCCCCGACGAGCAGCGCAGCGACACGGCACAGGACGCGGCAGCGGTCGAAAAGATCGAGAAGGCGAATCCCGCTGCCCAGACCGCGCAGGCGGGTGCTGGTGCCGCTGCGGGTGCAGCCACCGCCAGTGCCGCAATCGTTGCGCCGATCGCGGCGGAAGCGCTAGCGGCTCCGGAGCAGGACACCGCGATGGAGGCCGGCGTGCAGGCCACCGAACACTCTGAGTCGAACGACGCCAAGACCGAGGAAGGCGACGGCACGGGTCGCCGCCGCCGTGGACGCCGCGGCGGTCGCCGTCGTCGTCGCGGCAATGGCGATGCGGCTGCCGCGCTGCCGGGCGACGAGGACCAGATGGCGGGCGAGGACAACACCCGCGCTGCGGATCGCTCGCAGCCCGAGTTCGACTTCGACGATGACGTGAAGACACCGGGCCAACCGACCGCCGAGGCATCGCAGGCCACCGCCACGGTCGCCACCGACACGACGCAAGATGCAGAAGCGGCGCCCGCGATCGAAACGCGCGAGTCGACCGACGCGGTGGTCCAGTCGGCCCGCGAAGCTTCGCAGCCGGAGCCGCGGGAACCCGCGGCCCAGTCCGCTGCGATTCCGGCCGAGGCGATGCCGGAGGCGACCTCATCGGAGTCCGAAATGGCCGATGCCGCCGAAATCGCGGTCCCGGGCGAAAGCGGGGAACCGCTCGAGCCGGTAGCGGAGATCCTGCACGGCAACGCCGATCTCGCCGAGGCCGCCACGCTGTCGCCGCAGGCCGCCGCAACCGAAGCCGACGTCGCCATCGATGCGCCTTCCGTCTCGCAGCCGGCTGCCGCGATCGTGCAAACAGCGCTCGTGCCGCCGCCGGCGGTGGTGTCCGAACCCGAGCCCGTCGCCACGTCGACGCCGATCGCCCCGATGGCGACCGGTCAGGACGACCGCGCGCCCGGCCTGTTCGACGCTCCGCTCGCCGCGGAGCCCGAACAGCGTGCGCCGCTCCAGGACGACACGACCACCGCGGCGAAGCCGACCGGGCAGGACAGCGCCGAGGACCCGGAAGACAAGGCGCGTTCGCACAGCACCTGAACAAGATCGGCCCGGGGCGGATCGCCGCCCCGGGCTGACGATTGCCTTGCGCGCCGGCTGGCGCGTGATTTCAATCCAGCCGTGACGATACCCGCAAGGCTGGCGTCTTCGAGTTCCAGGGGAGTCCACCCCACCCGACCCTTCGCTCCCGACACAGGCACATGTCCGCCCTTGGGCAAAGATCTGGCGTTGAAGGGCGCGTGCGCGATTGCCTTTATCGAACCTCGGCGACCGGGTGAAGCCGACGATCCGCCGACCATGGCACCCGTCGCCAGCCCTCATGGGCGTGCCTGCCGCGCCGTGCTTTCCATGGGGCCCCTCTCGCGCCCGCGCACCAGCCCGCGACATTCCTACACCGCGATGGCGTGCGCCGGATCGCTGAGGCCGTACTGCTGCGCCATCCGCGCCAGCGACATGCCGTCGTCGATCCCCAGCTTCACGAACAGCCGTGACTTGTGCGTATTGACCGTCTTCGCGCTCAGGCTCAGGCGTCTGGCGATGTCTTCCTGGCGCAGGCCCTGCAGGAGCAGCATCGCCACCTCGAGTTCGCGCCGCGACAAGCCGTCGAACGGCGTGCCGCCGGCGCCGTCGAGGCTGGAAAGCGCAAGGTTCTGCGCGATGCCGCTGGCGAGATAGCGCTTGCCCTGCGCCGCTTCGCGCACCGCGTTCACCAGCTCGATCGGATTACCGCCCTTGCCGACGTAGGCCGATGCGCCGGCCGCGATCACCCGCTTGGGGATGGGGCCGTCCTCGAGCACCGACACGATCACCACACGCGTGCCGTAGTCGCCCTTCATCAAACGCTCAGTCACCTCCAGCCCGCTGATGCCGGGCAGGTGCATGTCGCACACCACCACGTCCGGCCGCAGGCTGCGGATCTGCGGCAGGGCCGCTTCGCCGGATTCGGCTTCACCGACCACGTCGATGTCCACGGTGCCCGACAGGATCATGCGGATGCCCGTGCGCACCAGCGCGTGGTCGTCGACCAGGAATGTCCGTATCGTCATTGCCCTCTCCTTGCCGCTCCCCAGCGGATGCGATCCAGACTAAGCGTCGCGGGCGGCCCGGACAAGCGCGGTTCGTCGCGACATCCCGTCGGGAATCCCTGACAGGCGCCACGCCCGGGCGCCCAGCGGGGCAGCCGCTTTCCCCAGGGCCGGTTGCACCGGCCGGCCTTCACACTTTCCTAGTCCGCGCGTTGCTAGCGTCCCGCGGCTTGGCATGCGAGCAAGGGGGCAGTGAATGGCGCGCGATTCGGTATCGACGCTGGGCGAGGCGCAACAGTTGCAGATCCTGATCCATGGCGTCGTGGATTACGCGATCTACCTGCTGGAACCGGACGGCACGATCGCGAGCTGGAACACCGGTGGCGAACGCATCAAGGGGTATGCCGCGCAAGAGGTGCTGGGGCGCCACTTCTCGATGTTCTACACCCCCGAGGACAACGACAGACGGGAGCCTGCACGGGCGTTGCATACGGCCGCGACCGAGGGTAGGTACGAGCACGAAGGCTGGCGGATGCGCAAGGACGGCACCCGGTTCTGGGCCAGCGTGGTGATCGATCCGATCCGGGAGGGCGACGAGCTGATCGGCTTCGCCAAGGTCACTCGTGACATCTCCGAGCGGCGCGAAGCGACCCTGGCCATCCAGAAGGCGCAGGATGCCTTCATGCAGTCGCAGAAGGCCGAAGCGATCGGCCGGCTCACGCTCGGCCTGGCGCACGATTTCAACAACATCCTGACGGTCATCACCAACTCGATGGACCGCATCGTCGCCTGCGACGGCGACGTCGCGAAGATCGCGCGTTCGGCCAGCATCGCCCAGCGCGCGGCCGATCGCGGCGCGCTGCTGACCAGGCAGCTGCTGGCGTTCTCGCGCGGCGACCTGACGCGCACCAAGGTGCAGGACGTGAATGCCGTCATCATCGCCAGCAAACCCATGCTGCATCGCGCCTGCGACGCCACCATCGAATTCGGGTTCGACCTTGAGCCCAACCTGCCGCAGGTGTCGCTCGAGGCTTCGCAGTTCGATGCGGCCCTGCTCAACCTGGTGATCAACGCGCGCGACGCCCTGCCCGAAGGCGGGCGCATCGACGTCAATTCGAGGCTCCGGACCGCGCCGGGCGGGGCCCAGAGCGTCGTCATCAGCGTGCGTGACAACGGCACCGGCATGTCGCCCGATGTCCTGAGCAAGGCGATGGATCCATTCTTCACCACCAAGGAAGTCGGCAAGGGGAGCGGCCTGGGGTTGAGCCAGGTGTATGGCACTGTTTCGCACCTGGGCGGCACCGTGACCATCGAAAGCGAGGAAGGCAAGGGAACCAACGTGATCCTGTCGTTTCCAGTCAATCCCTCGGCCGGGCCGGCAGGCGGCGAGACGCCGGTCAAGATCCTCATGGTCGACGACGACAAACCCATCCTCGAAGTCGTTTCCGAGGCGCTGGCAGACGAAGGCTACGCGGTGGTCACTGCGACCAACGGCGAGGAAGCGCTGGAAAGGATCCACAACGACGCCAGCATCGACATCCTGTTTTCCGATGTCGTCATGCCCGGGCTGTCCGGCGTGGACCTGGCGAAGCGGGCGGCCAGCCTGCGGCCCGAGCTCAAGATCGTGCTGGCCTCCGGGCATGCGGAAGGCTGGATCGAGGGATTGCCGCAGGACGTGCACTTCATCGCCAAACCCTATCGCCTGGGCGAGATCCTGCAGACCCTTTCCAGGCGCGTCGACGGCTAAAGGCGGTCGGCGCGGGGCGATCCTGCGCATCGGGCAATCAGCCACCGACGAGCGACCGGCGCGAACGGCATCCGCCGGAAGAACACGCGAAGGTTCCTGAAAGCGTCCCGATCGATCCGCAACGAGGCAGCGCGATGGAATGTCGCTCTACCGGGACCCATTCCGGTTGCGCGTTGGCGGAGAGAGTGGGATTCGAACCCACGGAAGGTTTGACCCTTCGCCGGTTTTCAAGACCGGTGCCTTAAACCGCTCGGCCATCTCTCCGAAGCGCGGAGTGGACGCGCAATCGCGCGTCCGGGTCAGCGGATTGTCGCATGCGCCACTGCGCGCGCGTTGGCCTTGGCTCGAGGACCGCCGTCGGCCGCGGCGCCCTGCCCGGCCTGCTTGCGTTCGCAGTTCTGGCAGTCCAGGCGCGATTCCTCGATCAGCGCCGGCAGCCGCTCGGCAAGGAAATCGATGAACACCCGCACCGCCGGCAGCAGCCCGCGCCGCGACGCGAACACCGCGTGCGCGATGCCCTGCGGCAGGCTCCATTCGGGCAGCACCACTTCCAGCTCGCCCTTGCGCACCGCCTCCGCGCACAGGGTCTCCGGCAACATGGTGATGCCCAAGCCCTGACGCGCCAGCGCCATCAACATCGGGAAGTCGAACCCCGACACGCGCGGCTTGAGATCGATGCGCCGCACCTCGCCGTCCGCGGCCTGGAGTTCCCAGCGCTGGCGCACCTCGTCCTCGCTCATGGTCAGGGTGACGTGGTTGCGCAGCTGCTCCGGGTCGGTCGGCCGGCCGGCGCGGTCGAGGTAGGCCGGACTGGCTACCAGGAGCTCCTGGATCTGGCCGAACGTGCGCATCACCAGGCTGCCGTCATCGTCGAATTTCGAGCGCACGCGGACGGCGACGTCGAAGCCTTCGTTGATGACGTCAACCCGGCGGTTGCTGACATGCATCTGCACCCGCACCTGCGGGTACTTGGCGAGGAAGTCCGGCAGCAGCATTGGCATCTGCTGCTGCGCCAGCCCGACAGGGATGCTGACCCGCACCACGCCGCGCGGCTCGGCGCTCAGGCGGTCAACCACCTCACGAGCGGCCTGGGCCTCGGCGAGCATCGACTGTGCGTGCCGGTGCACGCTCTGGCCGACATCGGTCACGGCGAACCGGCGCGTGGAACGCTGTAGCAGGCGCACGCCCAGCTCGGTTTCGAGTTGGCTGATACGGCGGCTCAACCGCGACTTGGGGATGCCCAGCGCACGTTCGGCGGCGGCAAACCCGCCGTGGTCGACGACGGCTGAAAAGTAATAGAGGTCGTTGAGGTCCTGCATGCCGGTAGTTCCATATTCAGAACGTTGAGTGATATTCCAACATGTTTATCCCAATTGTGCAACAAACTAGGCTTCCCACTTCGCGGCGCCGCCGCATCCGGGATTCCCCGCCATGAAACTGCTGCACATCGACTCGAGCGCCCTGGGCGCCAACTCTGCCACCCGCGAGCTCAGTGCCGCCATCGTCGCACGCTGGCAGGCACAGGTCCCGGGCCTTTCGACCGAGTATCGCGACCTGGATTCCGATCCCGTGCCGCACCT
The DNA here is from genome assembly GCF_042648885.1 of Luteimonas notoginsengisoli. Taxonomy (NCBI): domain Bacteria; kingdom Pseudomonadati; phylum Pseudomonadota; class Gammaproteobacteria; order Lysobacterales; family Lysobacteraceae; genus Luteimonas; species Luteimonas notoginsengisoli. Next base: position 206,713 of record NZ_JBHRYF010000009.1, read on the forward strand.
GACCGGACAGGCGCTGGCCGGCAACGATGCCGCCGCCGCGGTCGAATCCGAGCGCGTGTTGCAGCAGTTCCTCGACGCCGACGTCGTGGTGCTGGGTGCGCCGATGTACAACTTCTCGATTCCTTCGACGCTCAAGGCGTGGATCGACCGGATTGCGGTCGCGGGCCGGACCTTCCGCTACACCGCCCAAGGCCCGGAGGGGCTGGCGAAAGGCAAGCGCGTGATCGTCGCCAGCGCCCGCGGCGGGCTGCACGAAGGCGCCCCGAGCGACTTCCAGGAGCCCTACCTGCGCTTCCTGCTTGGCTTCCTGGGCATCACCAGCGTCGAATTCATCCGCGCCGAAGGCATCGCGATGTCGCCCCAACACCGCAGCGATGCGATGGCCGCCGCCCATGCGGCGATCGGCGAACCGCTGGCCAAGGCGGCCTGAGGCAGGCAGCCGCAAAGCGACGTCTTCCGCAAACGGAAGAACCCGCTACGGCGCCATGGCCAGAGGTCGGCGATGCCGGACTCTTCCGCAACCGAGAAGGCTCCGCAATCCATCCGCTTGCGCGGATCCGCGCCGGTGCTCAGGCGATCTGTTTCGCCCCGCCCATGTACGGGCGCAGCACGTCGGGCACTTCGATCGAGCCGTCAGCCTGCTGGTAGTTCTCCATCACCGCGATCAGCGCGCGGCCGACCGCCACGCCCGATCCGTTGAGCGTGTGCACGAGTTCGGGCTTGCCGCTGTCCGGGTTGCGCCAGCGGGCCTGCATGCGCCGCGCCTGGAAATCGCCGCAGTTGGAGCAGGACGAGATCTCGCGGTAGGTGTCCTGCGACGGCAGCCAGACTTCCAGGTCCCAGGTCTTGCGCGCCGAGAAGCCCATGTCGCCGCTGCAAAGCAGCATCCTGCGGTACGGCAGCCCGAGCTGTTCCAGCACCGTTTCCGCGCAGCGGGTCATGCGCTCGTGCTCCGCGTCGCTGTCCTGCGGTCGCGTCACCGACACCAGCTCGACCTTCTCGAACTGGTGCTGGCGGATCATCCCGCGGGTGTCGCGGCCGTACGCGCCGGCTTCGGCGCGGAAGCACAGCGAGTGCGCGGCCATGCGCAGCGGCAGCTTCGACGCGTCGACGATCTCGTCGCGCACCACGTTGGTCAGCGGCACTTCCGAGGTCGGGATGAGATAGCGCCTGGACGCGGTATCGCCTTCGCCGACCACCGTCGCGAACAGGTCATCCTCGAACTTCGGCAGCTGTCCGGTTCCGCGCATCGATTCGGCGTTGACCAGCAGCGGCACATTGGCTTCCTCGTAGCCGTGCACGCCGGTGTGCAGGTCGAGCATGAACTGCGCCAGCGCGCGATGCAGGCGTGCAAGCTGGCCACGCAGCACGGTGAAGCGCGCCCCGGACAGCTTGGCCGCCACATCGCCATCGAGCCAGCCGTTGCGGGCGCCGAGCTCGACGTGGTCCCTGACCGCGAAATCGAAGCTGCGCGGCGTGCCCCAGCGGGACTGCTCCAGGTTCCCGGACTCGTCCCTGCCGACCGGTACCGAGTCGTCGGGCAGGTTCGGGATGCCCAGGACGATGGCTTCGAGGTCGCCGCGGATCGCCTCGAGTTCGGCTTCCGAAGCCTTGAGCTCCTCGCCGAACCCGGCCACCTCGGCCAGCAGCGGGCCAACGTCCTCGCCCCTGGCCTTGGCCTGGCCGATCGCCTTGCTGCGCGTGTTGCGCAGGTTCTGCAACTCCTGGGTGCGCACCTGGATTCGCTTGCGTGCCGCTTCCAGCCGCTCCACCGCGCCGGCGTCGAGCTCGAAACTGCGCGCGGCGCGCAGCTGTTCGGCGAGGGCGGCGGGGTCGTGGCGCAACAGGCTGGGGTCGAGCATGGCAGGCGTGGTCCGGACGGCGGAAAGCGCAATTATCGCGTGTCACGCCGCGGAATGCCGCTGCGGCGCTATGCCAGAATGCGGCCAGCCTCCAGATTCGGTGCGTCGAATGCCCTCACCCGCAAGCCCGCCACCGCCCGCCCGTCGTGCCACCGTGCTCGGACTGTCCCGGCGCGCATGGCTGTACGTCGCCATCGCGTTCGCGCTCGGCGTGGGGTTGTTCCTGCTGATCTGGGCGGACCAGCGCGGCTCCGATGATTACTATCGCGCCGACACCAGCCACCAGAGCGTCGTGGGAAGCGAGTTCGAACCGCTGCCGCAGCCCGACGGCGGCGACACCGGCATTGCCCAACCGCAACCGGCGCCCGACGCGGACGCGGACGCGGACGCGGACGCGACACCGTCGGCTCGCATCGTCGAAACCGCCCCTGCCCCCAGGCCTGCGCCCGCTGCACCTGCACCCCCGTCCGCCTCGGTGTCGCCCCCGGGCGCCGGCGTCGGCGATACGCCGCCGGTGGCCGTCTCCAGTCCGCCGCCGGCCTACCCGCGCGCAGCCATGCGCCGCCGGGAATCGGGCGAGGTCCTGTTGCGCGTCCACGTCGGCGCCGATGGCGTGCCGTATGCAGTCGACCTGGTACGCGGCAGCGGTTCCCGCTATCTGGACCGTGCCGCTTCGGACGCGGTGCGCAAGTGGCGGTTCCGCCCGGCCATGCGCGCAGGCCAGCCGGTCAGCGGCCAGGTCCAGGTGCCGATCTCCTTCGAACCGGGCAGATGACGCGCTCCTGAATGCGATGGAAGCCGTGACGCGGCGTCAACCTCGACTGTGGAACGCTCGCCGCGTCTGAATACGCGAGTACACCCCGATGTCGGATCCCATGAACACCCGCCCCGTCGACCCGTCGCCGGAGCCGGCGCGCAAGCGCAGCAGCCCGCTGATCTGGATCCTCCTGCTGATCGCATTGATCGCGTTTGCCTGGTACTTCTACAACCGCAACGCGGGCCAGGAGCCGATCACCGACCTCACCCCGCCGGCCGCTACCAGCGACGCCATGACGCCCGCCCCAAGCTCCCCGGCCGAGGACACGCCCAGGGACGCGAAAGCGAAGGCCCAGGCACCGAAGAAGACCGCGCGCACCCAGCCGCGCGACCGCGACGCCGCCCTGCTCAACCAGCCCAGGCCGAGCTACCCGCCCGAAGCGTTCCGTGCCCGCGAAGAAGGCACGGTGGTGGTCAGGGCGCAGGTCGACGAACTGGGCAACGCCAGTGACGTGGAAATCGTCAGCCGCAGCGGGTCGCGCATCCTCGATCGCGCAGCAATGAACGAAGTGCGCCGATGGAAGTTCAACCCCGCGATCAGGAACGGCCGGACCGTGGCGTCCAGCGTGCAGGTGCCGGTCGACTACAAGCTCGACGACGAGCAATAGCCCTGCGGGGCCGACCTGGCCCCATCGTCATGCCGAGCGCAAGCCCAAGCCGGCCTGCCGGGCAAGCGCATCGAAGCCGGGAAACGATGTGGCGACGTTGGCGACGTCCGTGATTGCCACCTCGCCGCGCGCCAGCTGCCCGGCCACCGCGAACGCCATCGCGATGCGGTGGTCGCCCAGGCTGTCGACAGCGCCGCCGGCAAGCCTGCCGCCCTCGATCAGCACGCCGTCGGGTCGCGTCCGGACACCGATGCCCAGCGCGCGCAGCCCGCTTGCCATCGCCTCGATCCTGTCCGACTCCTTGACCCGCAACTCGGCGGCGCCACTGACCACCGTCGAGCCTTCGGCGCAGGCCGCGGCGACGGCAAGGATCGGGAACTCGTCGATCATGTCCGCCACCAGGGGTTCGGGCACCGCAATACCACGCAGCGGCGCGTGGCGCACTACCAGGTCCGCGACCGGTTCCCCGCCGTGGCTTGCGTGGCGCTCCTCGCTGATGTCCGCGCCCATCGCACGCAGCGCGGCCAGCAGGCCGGTGCGACGCGGATTGAGCCCCACCGCCCGCAGCCGCAGCTCCGAGCCCGGGACCAGCGTTGCGGCGACAATGAGGAACGCGGCCGAGGAGAAATCCGCGGGCACTTCGATCGCAGTCGACCGCAGACGCTGGCCACCGCGCAGCCGCGCGAAGCCCGGAGAGAAATCGATGTCGACGCCGAACGCCGACAGCATCCGCTCGGTGTAGTCGCGGGTCGGGCGCGGCTCGCGCACGGACGTTTCGCCCGCGGCGTACAGGCCGGCGAGCAGCACCGCGGACTTCACCTGCGCGCTCGCCACGGGCGAATCGAACTCGATGCCGCGCAGCCTGCGTCCGCCATGGATCCGCAGCGGCGGCAGGCCGCCGTCGTGGGCTTCGATCTGCGCGCCCATGCGCGAGAGCGGCTCGATCACGCGGCCCATCGGCCGACGCGAGAGCGACGCGTCCCCGGCCAGCACGCTGTCGAATGCCTGCCCGGCGAGCAATCCCGAGAGCAGGCGCATGCCAGTGCCCGCGTTTCCGCAGTCGAGCACGCCTGCCGGCGCGCGCAGGCCATCGACGCCGACGCCATGGACGATCCGCCGCGACGGTGAAGGCGCCTCGATGCGCACGCCCAGCTGCGCGAAGATCGCGGCGGTGGCGCGCGTATCCGCGCCTTCGAGGAAGCCGTCGACGTGCGAGGTGCCGTCGGCCAGCGCCGCCAGCATCACCGCGCGATGGGAAATGGACTTGTCGCCGGGGACGTCGATCTCACCCTGCAGCGGCGTGCCTGGCGAGGCGATCCAGTCGAGGCGTCGCGGAGAAGTCATCGCGCGCCTCCGGGAGATCCGGTCGGCCGTGGACTCAGACGGACAGGCTTCGAGTGGGCAGTTCGATGAAGCGCTGTGCGGCATCCGGCATCACGCATTCGCGGAAACGACGCGGCGGGACGCCTGTGGAAAGGCGCCCGGGAAACATCGGGCTGATCCGCGCTCATACCTGCCCATCCGTGGAGAAAAGGACGCTATCCGAAGCAAGCTCGTCCAGCGCCGCCAGCAGCGCCCGGTTCTGCGCCGCGTTGCCGACGCTGATCCGCGAGCACCGCGGCAGGCCATAGCCCCCCATCGGCCGCAGCACGACGCCGCGTTCGAGCAACGCTTGATCGACCCGCGCCACGTGCTCGCCGAATTCGACCAGCAGGAAATTGGTCTGCGACGGCGATACCGGCCAGCCGCGTTCGCGCAGCGCTGCGGCCAGGGTGTCGCGCTGTGCTGCGTTGGCTGCCAGCGTTTCGCGCAGCCAGTCGTCGTCGCCCAGCGCGGCCTCGGCGGCCGCAAGCGCGACGCCGTTGACGTTGAAGCTTTCGCGCAGGCGCTCAAGCACGCCGATGACGTCGGCATGGGCGATCGCATAGCCGACGCGCAGGCCCGCCAGCGCGTAAGCCTTGCTGAAGGTCCGGGTGACCACGAGGTTGCGATGCGCGGGCAGCAGTGACAGGGCCGAAGCGAAGTCCGGCGCATCGGCGGTCTCGGCGTAGGCTTCGTCGACCACGACCAGCGTGTCGCCGGGCATGCGGGCGAGGAACGCGGCGAAGGCGTCGGCGGCGAACCAGGTGCCGGTTGGATTGTTGGGGTTGGCCAGGTACACCAGCCGCGTGGCGGGAGTGATCGCCGCGGCGATGGCGTCGAGGTCATGCCCACGCGGCATGCGGGCTTCGGGCGGCAGGGCTGGCGCAACGCGCAGGTTCGCGCCCACCGCGCGCGCGGCGATCGCGTACACCGCGAACCCGAACTGCGACATCACCACGTCCACGCCGGATCCGGCAAACGTCTGCGCCAGCTGCATCAGCAGTTCGTGCGAGCCGTTGCCGAGGATGATCTGTGACGCGTCGACGCCGTGTTTCGTCGCCAGCGCCCGCTTCAGGTCACCGCCGAGCGGGTCGGGATAACGATGCAGTTCGGCCAGCGCCGTCGCCGCGGCTGCAAGCGCGCGCGGGGCGGGACCATACGGATTTTCGTTCGAACCCAACTCCACCAGTCCGCCCGCCGCAAACCGCCGCCGCAACGCGACCAGGTCATGGCCGGGGTCGTAGGGCTGCAGATAGCGCACTGCGGGCGCGGCCAATCCCGCAGGCCAGCTCGCGCCCGCCTTTGCCGATTCCGCAGCCGCGCTCTCGGCAGCCGGATGGCTGGCCCTCCCGATCCGCGGCTGCATCAGGGCACCGCCAACGGATACGACCCCAGCACGCGCACGTCGCCGGCGTAGCGGTCGATTTCGGCCAGCGCATCGAGCAGCGGCGACTCCTCGGCATGGCCGCCCACGTCGATGAAGAACGCGTACTGCCACAGCGCGCCGTGGTCGGGCCGCGATTCGATCCGGTTCATGCTGATCCCGCGCCGCGCGAGCGGTTCGAGAATCTTGTACAGCGCACCGGGCTGGTCACGGATCGACACCATCAGCGAAGTCCGGTCGTTGCCCGACGGCGGGAACGAGGCGCGCCCGATGACGAGGAACCGGGTGGTGTTGTCGCTGCGGTCCTCGATCGGACCGGCCACGACCTTCATCCCGTAGACGTGGGCGGCATTCTCGCCGGCGATGGCCGCGGCATCATCGGACTTCTTCGCCCGTCGCACCGCCTCGGCGTTGCTGGCGACGGCCTGCTTGTCCACGCCGGGCAGGTTCTTGCGCAGCCAGTTGCGGCACTGCGCCAGTGACAGCCCGTGCGAATAGACGCGCTCGATGTCCTCGATGTGGCCGGTGCGCGACATCAGGTACTGCTGCACGCGCAGCTCGACTTCGCCGCAGATCATCAGCGGCGAGGTCAGGAACAGGTCGAGCGTGGACTGGATCGTGCCCTGCCCCGAGTTCTCCACCGGCACCACGCCGAAGTCCGCCGCGCCCGAGGCCACCTCGTCGAACACCTCCTCCACGCTCTCCAGCGGCAGCCCTTTGGCCGAGTGCCCGAACTGCTTGTGCACCGCCTGCTGCGAGAACGTGCCCTCGGGGCCGAGATAGCCGATCTTCAGCGGCTCTTGCTGCGCCAGGCACGCGGACATGATTTCGCGGAACAGCCGCACCAGCACCTCGTCCGACAGCGGGCCGTCGTTGCGGTCCACGACCCGCCGCAGCACCTGCGCCTCGCGCTCGGGCCGGTAGTAGTCCACGGCCGCGGCGAGCTTGCCCTTGGCCTTGCCCACCTGGTGCGCGAACAGCGCGCGTTCGGCGATCAATGCCTGGATCTCGCGATCGATGCCGTCGATCTGCGCGCGCACGGCGAGCAGGTCAGGCGCCGGCTTCACAGTCTTGGCGAGCTTCGCAGCCTTGGCGGGCTTCGCAGCCTTCGCGGCCCTGGCCGCGCTGCCATCGGCGCGGGGCGCCGGAGCCTTCGCCGCGCTGGCGCGCCTGCTCGTCGCGTCCTTCCCAACGCCGGTCTTGGTGATCTTGCGTGGCGGACTCATCGATTCGCTGCCCCGTGTGAGCGGCCATGGCCGCGATGGATGCCGGATGGAAAGCGTGGCGCACCGACACGCCCCTCCCGCGTTCAGCCCTGCCTGGTCCGGAAATCCTGCATGAAGTCGACCAGCGCCCGCACCCCGTCCACCGGCATGGCGTTGTAGATCGACGCACGGATGCCGCCCAGTACCCGGTGCCCCTTGAGGGCCAGCAGCCCGGCTTCATCGGCCTGCGCGAGGAACGCCGAGGTGAGCGCCTCGTCGTGCAGGAAGAACGGCACGTTCATCCGCGAACGCACGCTTGCCGCGACTTCGTTGCGATAGAAGCCATCGGAACCGTCGATCGCCGCGTACAGCAACCGCGCCTTCTCCGCGCTGCGGCGCGCGAATTCCTCGACGCCGCCTTCGGCCAGCATCCACTTGAACACCAGGCCGGCCAGGTACCAGTTGTAGCTGGGCGGCGTGTTGAGCATCGAGCCCGCCTTCGCGTGCGCGGCGTAGTTGAAGATCTCCGCGCGCGGCTGGCCGGCCCGTTCGAGCAGGTCGCGGCGCACGATCACCACGGTGACGCCGACCGGCCCGAGGTTCTTCTGCGCGCCGGCATACACCAGCCCGTAGCGCGACACGTCCAGCGGTTCGGAGGCAATGCTGGAACTGAAGTCGGCGAACACCGGAACAGTGCCGGTGTCGGGAATCTCGCCCCATTCGGGACGGAACTCGACACCATGGATGGTCTCGTTGGCGGTGAGGTGCACGTAGGCCGCGTCGGGCGACAACCGCCACTGCGCGGCCGCGGGAATGTCGCGGAACCCGTTCGCCTCGCCGCTGGCGGCGACGTTCGCGGCCACGTATGCCTGCGCCTGCTTCACCGCGACCTTGCCCCAGTGGCCGCTCACCACGTAGTCGGCCGTCTGCCCGCACGCGGCGAAGTTGAGTGCGATCAGCGCCTGCTGCGTGGTCGCGCCGCCGGGCAGGAACAGCACCGCATAGTCGTCCGGAACCGACAGCAGCGTGCGCAGGTCGGCTTCGGCCTCGGCCGCCACCTGCATGAACTCGGGGCTGCGGTGGCTGATCTCGGCAATCGAAGCGCGCGCGCCGTTCCATTCGAGCAGTTCGGCCTGCGCCTGGCGCAGGACCGGTTCGGGAAGCGCGGCGGGACCGGCGGCGAAGTTGTAGGCACGCGACATCGACAGTTTCCTGTTGTCCTGGTGAACACCCGCCCGGGCTGCGCATCGGGCGTACGCCCGCGGTGCTAGGCTCGAACCGCCCGCCCCGCTCGGCCCAAGTATGCCGCAGCGCAACACGAATCGGCGCCGGAATTTCCTGCGGGTTCCGGCGTCTGCACTGAATTCCCGCGCCACCGGAGCCACCGATGTCCCTGCGAGACGCCCTGCGGATCCCGTCGTCCGCGATCACTGATGAATCGGTCCACCGCGAGCGCCGGCGCCTGCTGGCCGCCTTCGCCGCCGCGCCCGCGCTCGCTCTCAACGGTTGCGCCGAGGCTGAACCGCCCCCGCCGCCGAAGACCGCCATCACCGCGGCGCAGGCCCGCTCGGGCTTCCGCACCGACGAGGAACTGACCGGCTTCGGCGACGTCACCACCTACAACAACTTCTACGAATTCGGTACCCGCAAGGACGACCCGTCGAACGCGGCGAAGACGCTGCGCACCCGTCCGTGGTCCGTGGCGGTCGGCGGCGAGTGCGCGAAGCCCGGCACGGTGTCGCTGGACGACCTGCTCAAGGGGCTCAAGCCGGAAGAGCGCGTGTACCGCATGCGCTGCGTCGAGGGCTGGTCGATGGTGATCCCGTGGCTTGGCGTGCCGCTGGGCGAGGTGCTGAAGAGGTTCGAGCCCACATCGAAGGCGAAGTACGTGGCCTTCACTTCGCTTGCCGACCCCAGGCAGATGCCCGGCGTGCGCTACCGCTCGATCAACTGGCCCTATCGCGAAGGCCTGCGCATGGACGAGGCCATGCACCCGCTGACCCTGCTGGCCACCGGCCTGTACGGCAAGCCCCTGCCGCAGCAAAACGGCGCGCCGCTGCGGCTGGTGGTGCCGTGGAAGTACGGCTTCAAGGGACTCAAGTCGATCGTGGAGATCAGTTTCGTCGAGAAGATGCCCGAGACCGCGTGGCACGACCTGCAGCCTTCGGAATACGGCTTCTTCAGCAACGTCAATCCGAACGTCGACCATCCGCGCTGGAGCCAGAAGACCGAGCGGCGGATCGCCGGCAAGGCCAGCAAGCTGTTCGCCGAACGCATCCCCACGCGCATCTACAACGGCTATGGCGCGCAGGTGGCTTCGATGTACGCGGGGTTGGATCTGAAGAAGTGGTTCTGAACACCAAGGGGCCGCCCTGCGCGTGCAGGCGAGGCGGAAGCCGAAGGCTTTTCCCCCTCCCCTGCGAAGGCAGGGGAGGGTTGGGGAGGGGTTCCGTCAGGATCAACCGGAACCGGGGCCACCCCCTCCCAACCTCCCCCTGCCGTTGCGGGGGGAGGGGCCAGGGCAAAAGCTCGCAGCTGAACCCACTCCTGCAAGCACCCGCGCGAGCCTGATTCATGCCACCACGCAAGACGCCGCCCCGCATCATCGCGGCCAAGACCATCGTCCACCTGCTGGCGCTCACGCCGCTGGCGATCCTCGCGTGGCAGTTCTGGGACGTCTACAGCACCAACAACGACGCGCTCGGCGCCGATCCGGTAGCGGAAATCGAGCATCGGCTCGGCCTGTGGGCGCTGCGCCTGCTGATGCTGACGCTGGCGATCACCCCGCTGCGCCAACTCACCGCAAAGCCGGTGCTGCTGCGCTTTCGGCGCATGCTGGGACTCTATGCATTCGCGTACGCCTGCCTGCATCTGTCGGCCTACCTGGTCCTGGACCTGCGCGGTTACTGGACCCAGATCTTCGAGGAGATCGCCAAGCGCCCCTACATCACCGTGGGTTTCGCGGCCTGGCTGCTGCTGCTTCCGCTGGCGATCACCTCGACCCAGGGCTGGATCCGCCGGCTGGGTCGCAACTGGGGCCGGTTGCACAAACTCGTCTACGCCGCCGGCGTGCTGGCGGTACTGCATTTCTGGTGGCTGGTGAAGTCCGACATCCGAGAGCCCGCGCTGTATGCCGCGATCCTGGCGACGCTGCTCGGTTGGCGAGCGTGGAAATGGCTGGCGAAACGGCGGACCAGCGCCACGCACGTCGCGTGAGGGCGCCCGCAGCCGTTTTCAGCCGCTGCCGAACAGCAGCAGCAGCGCCAGCAGCCCAGCGATCACCAGCGCCGCCAGCAGCAGCCACGGCAGCCGCCAGGGCGAGGCCGGCTGCGCGGGAAGCGCCTGCCCGTGCCCGGCGTCGATGTCGACCTGACTTTCCTGCATGTCCTCGCGCGCGCTTCTGCCGCGCATCGGCGCCTCGACCACGAAGCGGTGGTGCGCATCGAATACCACCTGGTCGCCCGGCCTGAGCAGTGCGTCGCGCATCGGTTCGCCGTTGACCATCGTGCCTTCGGCCGATCCCAAGTCGCGCAGGATGATGCGGTCGCCCACCAGGTCCAGGCGCGCGTGGCGGTCGGCGAATGTCGGATCGTCGATGCGGATGTCCGCTTCGCTGCTGCGCCCCACCAGGCGCGGATGCTCGAGCGTGAAGCTGCGGCCGTGGTACTGCCCGCCGACGCCGCGCAGCACCACGCGCGGATCGCCGGTGGCGTCGGACGCGGCCTCGTTCAGCGCCGCGCCGGGCAGTTCCGGCGGTTCGCCGCCGACCACCCGCATCTCCACGCCATCGACGTAGACCGCGTCACCGACGCGCAGCATCGCCATGCGCTGGACCTCGCGCCCGTTCACGTGCACGCCGCGCGCGCCATCGGCGACCGTCAGCCAGACGCCACGACGGTCGACGCAGAACCGGACCCGCGCGGCCTGCGCATCTTCGATCAGGCCGAGCCGGCCATCGCGCCCGTCAATCGGCCCCACGGCGTGCACGCCAACGCCGAGCGTGAGCTCGGATCGGTCGTCGTCGGCGAGGCGCAGCTTCAGGGTTTCCATGCCGCGGCAATCTAGCATGCACCCGGCACTTGGATGGCGCCGCCAGCGGCCACAGAATGCGTGCATTCCATCCTAGGAGCCAGGCATGGCCGGCATCGACATCCAGCACAAGCATTCCCTCCCGCTCGACAAGGCGCGCAAGGCGGTCGAGGACGTGGCGAAGAAACTGGCCGAACGTTTCGACTTCCAGTACGGCTGGGACGGCGACGAAATGCATTTCAAGCGACCCGGCGTCGACGGCCGGATCGCGGTGGGCGAGGATGACCTGCGCGTCACCGCGCGGCTGGGCATGCTGCTGTCGGCGCTGCAGGGCACGGTGGAAAAGGAAATCCGCAAGGTGCTGGACGAGAAATTTTCCTAGGTCGCGCAGCAAGCACCGCAGGCTCTGCGGGAGTGGCTTCGGCGAGCGTTTGCGTGGCCCCTCGCCCTGCAAAGGCAGTGGGAGGCTTGGTCGCCTGACGGGGGAGCCCGCTCCGCACATCCTCCCCGCGTTCGGTAGCGAGTGAAGAGCTCGCGGCTGAGCCGCTCCCACGAGGGCGCTGCGGGAGCGGGTCAGCCGAACGGATCGGGTTCGCCTGCGAACAGCCGTTTGGACGCCTTGCGTTCGGCGCGTTCGATTTCGGCCACGAAGGCCTCCGCATCCCCCAGCTCCTCGAACGCCGCGACGCCGCGCTCCAGGAATCCCTGCAGTTCGCTGAGCCCGGCGAATCTAGCCGGTCCGCGCGAGAACGCCAGCAGCGCCGCGACGCCCGGCAGCTTCAGCGCACGGCCGAAGCCGCCGCCGACGCGGCGGATCAGGTCGATCTGGTGCGCGCGCAGCCGGGGCAATCCGACATCGCGATACGCTTCGGCGTACAGCGACTCGTCGAGCTTCCTGCGCCGCGGCGCCAGTGCCTGCAACGATTCCGCCATGCGCAGGTCCAGCGCCTGGGTCAGCGCGCCGAGTTCGATGGCGTCGGCCACCGTGGCCAGCAGCTTTTCCGGCAGCAGCCGCTGCATCATCGGCATCACGCGCGCGATGTCGGCATCGCGGCGGGTGAAGTCCCGGTCGCCATAGACATCGTCGAGGAAGAACTCCGCCGCCGGCCGGCGGCTCGGATCGGCGAGGAAATACGCGAAGCTCAGGCGCAGGCGCGCGGCCTGCCAGCGGCGCAACTCCGGCAACCAGCGCAGGCCGTTGCGCGGCTCGCGCACGGGGTCGTGCAGGGCCTGGTGCGCTGCGAGCCGGCGCTCGATCCGGCTGGAGATTGGCGGGCGTGGCATGCCCGCATGTTCGCAGGCCCGGGGTGAAGAACACCACCCGGGCCGACGACATCGATCGGCTACACTCCGGCCGACCTTTCGATCGGTACGTGCATGCTCTCTCTCCACCCGGCCCGGAAACGCGGCAAGCCTTCGCGCAACCCGGCACGGATCGGACTGGCCATCGCCGGCGGCGGCCCGATCGGCGGGATGTACGAACTGGGCGCGCTGCGCGCGCTCGACGAAGCTCTCGATGGCCTGGACCTCACCGACCTCGACAGCTACGTCGGCGTCAGCAGCGGCGCGTTCCTTGCCGCCGGGCTGGCCAACCGCATGTCGACCGCCGAGATGTGCCGCATCTTCATCACCGGCGACAGCGACGACGCGCGCTTCCGTCCCGACACGTTCCTGCGCCCGGCGCTGTCGGAATACCTGCAGCGCGCCGCCAGCCTGCCGCGACTGACGCTCGACTGGGGCCGCAGCCTGCTACTCGATCCGCGCGAGGTGCCCTGGTCTGACCTGATCAATCGCTTCGGCGGACTGGTGCCGACCGGCCTGTTCGACAACACCGAGGTCGAACGCTTCCTGCGCGACATCTTCACCCGCCGCGGCCGCAGCAATGACTTCCGAGAACTGGACGCGAAGCTGTTCGTGGTCGCGGTCGAACTCGACAGCGGCGAACCGGTGTTGTTCGGCGGCGAAGGCTGGGAGGACGTGCCGATCTCGCGCGCGGTGCAGGCCAGCGCCGCACTCCCCGGTCTCTATCCGCCGGTCGAGGTCCGCGGCCGCCACCTGGTCGACGGCGCGCTGCGCCGCACGATGCACGCCTCGGTGCTGCTCGAGCGCGACATCGACCTGCTGATCGGTATCAATCCACTCGTGCCGTTCAACGCCGGCCTGGGCGACGCCCGCGGCGGCGCGCCGGTCGGCGACGACGATGGCCAGCGGCTTGTGCATGGCGGCCTGCCCGCAGTGCTCTCGCAGACGTTCCGCACCCTGCTGCAGTCGCGCATGCAGGTGGGCCTGGCCCGCTATGCGCAGCAGTATCCCGACATCGACCAGCTGGTGTTCGAGCCCAACGCCTGCGACGGCGAACTGTTCCACACCAACGCCTTCAGCTTCGCCGCGCGCCGCCGCGTCTGCCAGCTCGCCTGGCGCAACACTCTGGACGACCTGCGCCGCCGCGCCGACGACCTGCGCCCGGTACTGGCGGCCAGCGGCATCCACCTGCGCGATGAAGTGCTCGACGACGAACGTCGTACGCTGCTCGACGGTCTCGCCTCGCCGCCGCCGCCAAGTACCGAGACCACCGCCAGGCTGCGCCGCGCGCTCGACGCGACCGAGCGCGTGATCGCGCGCCGACAGACAGGCCGATCACGCGCGCGCAGCCACTGAATTCACACCGCGTCTCGTGTGAATGCTCTAGACGGGCGGGCGATGCTGCCCCAATCACACGTCCGCCCGGAGGGCACATGGCCAAGTTCAAGAAGACCGCGAAGAAAACGACCGCCGGCACCCGTTCCGCCGAGGACGTGCAGGCGCAGGCCGAGAAACTGTCGAAGACCCTTAGCGAATCGGCGCAGCAGATCTGGCTTGCCGGCGTCGGCGCGTTCGGCCGCGCCCAGGCCGAGGGCACCAAGCTGTTCGAGGGCCTGGTCAAGGAAGGCCTGAACCTGGAACAGACCGCGCGCAAGTTCGCCGGCACCCGCACCCACGTCGTGCGCGACGTGGTCGAGAGCCGCGTCGACCAGGCCCGCGAACGCGCCACCGACACCTGGGATCGCCTCGAGAAAGTGTTCGAGGATCGCGTGCAGCGCGCCCTCACCAAGCTTGGCGTCCCCGGCCGCGAAGAGCTGGCCGATCTCAGCGGGCGTGTCGAGGAGTTGACCGCCGAGTTGCGCCGCCAGGGCGGTTCGCCGGCCCGCAGGACCGGCGCGCGCAAGGCCACGGTCCGCAAGGCCGCCGCGCACCGGGACGCGGTCGCCGGCAAGGCCGCCCCCGCGAAGAAGATCGGCAAGGCCGCGCCAGCCGCCAAGCGCGCCACTCCGCGGACCCGGGTGTCCCGCAAGGCCGACCCCAGGGCCTGATCCGCTCGCAATCGCTGCGCGCCGGCGCAGCGACGATGGTTTCGCCCGCCAACCACTCGAAGACCGTTCGCTCCCCTCCCCTTGCGGCTTCCGGTTGGCGGGCGTTTTATTGCCGATTGTGCGGCACGTGCACGCAGCACTCGCGCGCAGCGATTATCCTTTCGTCCCCGCCGCAGGAACGAATGCAGTGATCGAAAGCGCCCACTGGGTCATCGCCCTGGCCGTCGCCATATCGATCGGCGTGGCCGGCACCCTGTATTTCCGCATCGTGGTGATGCGTCGCGATGAAACCGCGGCCGGGCTGGCCGCGCTGGCGGCGATGTCCTGGCGTGAATTCATCCACCTCGTGCTCGAAGCGCTGGCCCGTCGCGGCCATGCGCGCGTGTTCAACCGCGAGGATCCGTCGGGCGACAACGACTACACGCTCGAACGCGACGGCAAGCATTACCTGCTCTCGTGCAAGCACGGCAGCGCCTTCGTGCTCGGCGGCGCGCACGTGACCGAACTGGCCAACGAGATCCGCCTGGCCAATGCCGCCGGCGGCATCCTCGCCACCCAGGGCCGGATCAGCGCCAGCGCGCGGCCGGCTGCCAAGGTCCAGAAGATCGAGTTGCTCGACGGCCCGACCTTGTGGCCGGAACTGCGCGATTCGATCGATCCGGAGCTGCGCGCGGTGATCGTGGCCGACGCGGCGACGAAAGCCCGGCAGCGCACCCTGCTCTCGTGGCTGCTGGCGCTGGTCGCGGGCATCGCGGTGTTCCTGCTGCTGCCTGCCGCGCCCGAACCCCCGGCTGCGAGTGCGCCGATTGCCGATCGTGCGGTCCAACCCGCCGGCGCAGCCGACGGCGGCGCGCCGGTCGCAGCAGAACCCGCATTCGATACCGGTGCGCCGGTCGCAGCCGAGCCCACGTTTGACCCCGCCGCCCCGCCCGACCCCCCATCGCTCGAACTGCAGCGTCAGGCCGTGGCGGACGCCGTGTCCACGCTGCCGATGGTCGACCGCGCGATATGGTCCACGCAGTCCACGCTGCAGGTCTACCTGCTCGACACGCGGAGTGACGCGTTCACCGAGATCTGTCCGCTGCTGCTGCGCCACGACGCGCTCGCCTCGTCGCGCGTGCAGCTCACGCCGCCGCCGGGCAGCAGCGCGCAAACACGGTTCCGCCAGTGCCGGAGCTACTGAGGCCGGGCTGCAACGGCGATGGACCTGCAACCGAATGCTTGCCTTACCAGTGCACCCCGCGCATCAGCGAGGCGAAAGCGATCTGCTCGCCGCTGGGCTCGGCCTCGCCCCTGAGCGCCTTCTTGTCGCCCCTGGCGGCGGGCGAGTCGGGGAATAGTTCGAAGGCCGTATTCATCACCACCTCGTAGGCCTTCGGCGCCACGGCGTTGAGCAGTGCAGCGAAGATGCCCAGGCGCGTGGCGATCCGGCTGGGCCGCTCGATGATCGCCTTGACCAGCAGGTCGGCAGCCTCTTCCGGGGTCAGGGTCGGCACGCTGTCGTACATGCGCGTCGGCGCGATCATCGGCGTCTTCACCAGTGGCATGTTGATGGTGGTGAAGGCGATCCCCTTTCCCGACAGCTCGCCCTGCGCGCAGCGGCTGAAGGCGTCCAGCGCCGCCTTGGAGGCCACGTAGGCTGAAAACCGCGGGGAATTGGCCAGCACGCCGATCGAACTGATGTTGATGACGTGGCCCTTGCGGCGATGCGTCATCGTCGGCATGAAGCCCATGATCAGGCGGATGCTGCCGAAGTAGTTGAGCTGCATCGTGCGTTCGAAGTCGTGGAACCGGTCGTAGCTGGCCTCGATCGAGCGCCGGATCGAGCGTCCGGCGTTGTTGACCAGCACGTCGACGTGGCCATGCTCCTTGAGTACCGTCGCCACCAGCCGGTCGCAGTCGGCCATGTCGGCGAGGTCGGCGGTGTAGGCGAACACCTTGCCGCCCTTGGCTTTCATTTCGTCGCGCGCCTTGAACAGATCTTCCTTGCCGCGCGCCACGATCACCGTGATTGCGCCGGCCTCGGCCACGCGCTGCGCGGTCGACAGGCCGATGCCGGACGAACCGCCGGTGATGACCACGACCTTGCCGCGCACCTTGCCCTTGAGCGTGCGATCGATGAACAGGTCCGGATCGAGGTGTCGCTCCCAGTAGTCCCACAGCCTCCAGGCGTAGTCCTCGAGCCGCGGCACGGCGATGCCGCTGCCCTTGAGCGCCCGCTCGGTCTCGCGGCTGTCGAAGCGCGTGGGATAGGTGATGAACTTGAGGACACTCTTCGGGATCCGGAAGTCGCGCAGCAGCATGCCGATGAAGCGGCGCACCGGCGGCAGGTTGCCCACCGCGCCGCGGATGCTCGGTGGCACGAAGGCGAACATGCGCGCGTCCAGCCGCATGGTCATCTCCGGGGCATGCCCGGCGCGGCAGAAGGTATTGAGCACCTCGCCCACGCGCAGCGGCTCGGGATCGGTCAGGTGGAAGGTGTGGCCATCGAGTTTTGGCTTGTGCGCGATGTGGTCCATCGCGTCGGCAACGAAATCCACCGGCACGAGGTTGATGCGCCCGCCCTCGATGCCCAGCGTCGGCATCCACGGCGGCAGCATCTCGCGCAGTTTCTTGATCAGGGTGAAGAAGTAGTAAGGCCCGTCGATCTTGTCCATCTCGCCGGTCTTCGAATGGCCGACCACCATGCCGGGGCGATAGATGCGCCACTTGATCCTCTTCTCGTCACGGACCAGCCCTTCGGAGTCGTGCTTGGTCCGCAGATAGGGATCGTCGAGCCCCTCGGCTTCCTCGAACATGTCCTCGCGGAAGATGCCCGGATACAGTCCCGCGGCGGCGATCGAACTGGCGTGATGGAACACGATGGACGAAGGCGTGCCAGCGTCGATCGCCGCCGCCAGATCCAGCGCATTCTGCGTGCCGTCGACATTGGCCACCCGCTGCGCTTCCGCGCCGGCGTCAAGGTCGTAGATTGCCGCCAGGTGGAAGAAATGCTTCACCTTGCCCTTGAGCGCGCGAACCTGCGCGGGCGCCAGGCCGCACCTGGGCGCGGCCATGTCGCCATGCAGCACGCTGATGCGCTTCAGGTCCCACCCCATCGTCCTGGCGATGGCGTCGAACTTCTTCTGCGAGTCCTTGCGCACCAGCACATGGATCGTGCCCTTGCGCTTGAGCAGGTTGGCGACCAGGAAACGTCCGATGAACCCGGTGGCGCCGGTGACGAAGTAGCTCATGTCCTTGCCCTCGTTGGAATCGCGCCGCGTCGGCGGCCGTGCCGGCTAACTTGCCAGAGCCGCGCGGCCCCGACAATTGCCGGATCGCAACCCGCCCGCTCCCGCCGGGGCGATGTGGAACCGGACTTCGGTGCTCCACCTGCCCCGCGCAGCGATGGGCAACGATGGAAGGCGACCGCGCGGCGGGCTATCCGCACGACGTCGATCCCTTGCCGGCCGTCGCATGCGCGAGGAAAGTTCCGCTGTTCGAGGTTGCCCATACCGGCCCATTGGCGGTTGACCCTCCCGCCCCTGCGTGCTGTCATGCGGCCTCCCACGGAGGCCACCATGTCCGATCTGCAGACCCGCTTCGAACAGGCAAAGCAGGACGTCCAGGCATTGCCCGAGCGCCCCGACAACGACACCCTGTTGCGCCTCTACGCGCTCTACAAGCAGGGTTCGGAAGGTGACGTCAGCGGCCCCAAGCCCGGGTTCTTCGACTTCGTCGCCACCGCCAAGTACGAAGCCTGGGCCAAGCTCAAGGGCACCGCACAGGACGACGCCAGGCAGCAGTACATCGACCTGGTGAAGAAGCTCGGCAGTTGAGCGCCATGGGAGCCCGGCCCTTCAGTGGCGGGATGCGGGGGGGAATGGTGCCCCCTCGCCCGGACCGACAAGGGACGGGCAGGATTTTCCCTTGAAGGCGAAGAAGCCCCCGGCGGTTCCGCGGCAGACCCGCCAGCGGATCCTCGACTGCTCGCTTGCGATGTTCAATGCGCAGGGCGAGCCGACGGTCACCACCAACCACATCGCCGACGAGCTGGAGATCAGCCCGGGCAACCTGTACTACCACTTCCGCAACAAGGACGACATCATCGAGCAGCTGTTCGCGCGGTTCGATGCGCGGATGGACGAAGCGCTGGCCGCTCCGGATGGCAGGCTGCCCGGCCTGGAAGACATCTGGCTGCAGTTGCACCTGGTATTCGAATGCATCTGGGACTACCGGTTTCTGTATCGCGACCTGGTCGAGATACTCAGCCGCAACCGCCGCCTGCGCGTGCGCTTCGCCAGGATCCTCCGGCGCGCGGACGACAGCGCCCATCTGGTGATGCGAGGCCTCTCGCGAGCCGGGGTGATGCGCGCGTCGGCGGCAGAGCTCGACGCGGCGGCCACCAATATCCTCGTGCTGGCGACGTTCTGGCTCAACTATGCAGCCGTGCGCGGCGACAAGGACGAGAACGCCGCGATCCGGGACGGGATCGTCCAGGTGATGATGCTGCTGGCACCCTTCCTGCGCGATGCGGAGCGGGTGCACCTCAACAAGCTGACGCAGGCGTACATCGACTAGCGCCCGAAAGCGCGGATTCCGGTGACTCCGCAGCAGCGAGCGCCGCAGGCAGCCGCTAGCGTCCCTTGCTCGCCACGCGACGTTCGGCGCGCGTGCGGGCCGAGCCGGGGCGCGGGGTCGGCTTCTTCTGTGCGGCCGCCTTTCGCGTCGCGCCGCGCACCGGCGACTTGCGCGGTGCCGGCTTCGCCGTCCTGGCGATGCGTCCCTTGAATCGCTTGCCCACGGCTTCCACGCCGTCGCGGATGGACGCCACTGCTCCGCGCACTTCACGACGCGCCACGGCCGCGGTGCCCAATGACGCCAGCCACAGGTGGCGCAGGCGCGTCTGCCTGGTGCCGGGCGAAGAGTTGCGGACTGCCATTTCATGACTCCTGCGAGCGACTCGCGGCCGCGTTCGGTCGCCAGCCTGCTCGGTCGTTGTCGAGCAAACACACTATCGAAGCGGGCGATTCGCCCCGACCCGCGCAATGCTTCCGCAGGCCGCGGCGATGAGTCGTGTCCCGCCGCTGTCCCGCCAACGCTTGCCAGCCGGCCCGCGCCGGGCAATGCTCGCCCTACCGATCAGACAGGACGCGATCATGGCTTCGAAAGCCGCATGGGCCGCCTTTCCCCACGACGCCAAGGCCTATACGTATCCAGGCGATGCGTTGAAGAAAGCCTGGCCGAAACTGCATGCCGGCGACTGCGAACCCTTCCCCGACGACAAGCGCGCCGCCGCGCTGCTCAAGGCCGCTGGCAAGGCCGCGCCCGGACTCGACGCGCCCGCACTTGCCATTGCATTGCAGCAGGCCTGGCGCGACTTCCATCGTGGCGACTTCAAATCCGCGTTCGACGGCGGCAGCGCCCTGGGCGCGGTGGGCGCTTCGGTCGCGGCCAAGGCGATCGGCATCCACGCCACCTATCTCGTCAACGACGAAGCCGAGAAGCTCAAGCGCTACGAGCAGGCCGCCCGGCTAGCAGAAATCGCGATCGGGGCGCTGCCCGGGGAGGCCAACAGCCACTATCGCCACGCATTCGCGCTGGGGCGCTACAGCCAGGGCCTGTCGATCGCAAAGGCGCTCAAACAGGGCATCGCCGGCAAGGTGCGCGAATCGCTCGATCGCGCTTTGGCACTGGAACCCAGGCACGCCGAAGCACACACCGCGCTGGCCCTGTACCACGCCGAGATCATCGGCAAGATCGGCGCAATGATCGGCGGCCTCACCTACGGGGCCAAGGCCGCCGAGGCCGAATCGCACATCAAGACCGCACTCAAGCTCACGCCCGACTCGCCCATCGCCCACATCGAACGCGGCAACGTGCTGATGCTCCTGCACGGCGACAAACAGGAGGACGCCGCGGCCGAGGCTTACGAAAAGGCGGCGACCCTCAAGCCGCGCGACGCGATGGAAGCGCTGGACGCGGCATACGCGAAGTCGCAACTGGAATGACGGGCGCTGGCGGCTTCTTCGCCTCGCCCCTGAGAATCATACCGCCCGATGAAATTACCGCCAAGAAGGGCTACAGCCGCGAGTTCCTCTTGAACCATGAGTGCGGACAAGCTTCCGACAGCGTTTCAAAACTTCCCGGCAAACAACTCGGCCACGTACTTCCCGCTGCGTCGACCGACCACCGGTCCCCGCAGCGGCGATGACAATCAGGCCCGCCCGATCAGCCCCCGCCGCATGGCCAGCAGCCGCAACTCGTGGTCCGAGCCGAGCCGCAGCTTGGCGTAGATGTTGGTGCGGTGCGCATACGCGGTCTTGGCATTGATGCCGATGGTGGCCGCGACCCGCGCCACCGAGTGGCCACGCGCCAGCAGCAGGAACACCTGGGCTTCGCGCGAGGTGAGCTCCGGCAACGCCCCTTCGCTGTCCGCCGCCACGGCGCCGTCATAGTCGCGCACGTCCGTGCCCAGGTAGGTCTCGCCGCGACCCACGGCGCGGATCGCATCGACCAGTTCGTCCGGCGCCGAACTCTTGGTGACATAGCCGCGCGCGCCGGCGGTGATCGCGTCTTGCACGTACAGTGCGCCGTCGTGCATCGTCAGCACCACGATCGCCAGGTCCGGCCGCTGGGCCAGCAGGTGCCGTAGCATGACCAGCCCGTCGCCATCGGGCAGCGACAGGTCGAGCACCAGCACGTCACAGGTGGATTGCAGCATCCAGGCCGCCAGTTCCTGCGCGCTGCCGACTTCGGCAATCACCGTCCAGCCCGGCTCGAGTTCGAGCAGCTGGCGGAAACCCGACCGCACGATCGGATGGTCATCGACCAGGACAATACGCAGTGTCGACATCGAAATTGCCCCGGGACGCCTCTGGAAGCCCGGCCATTGAAACGCAATCGTCGCCGTGGCGTCGACCCACGGTGATCTGGCTGGCGCTGTATCCGTTCGCGTGGCTCGGGCTGTTCGCTCTCTCGGGCATCTTCTGGTTCCTGCCCGCGGGCCTGCGCCTGGGCACGCTGTGGCTGCTGCCGCGGCGACTGTGGCCGGCGATGGCCGTGCTCGAAATCGGCGCGCTGCTGACGATGGGCATCGTCCAGGAGCTGTACGCGTCGAAGTTCGCGCTGCTCGCCGGCGCCATCATGCCTTGGTGCATCTACGCCACGGTGCTGCGCGGCATCGGCCGCCACGGCCGCGGCACGGCGGCGCGCCGGGCGTTGCCGCGTCTGCTCGCGGTGGGATTCGTCGCCGCGGTGTTCAACAGCATCCTGCTCACCGGGATCGACCTCAACGACGACGGGAGCCTCGGTGCTGGGCTGCCGGCGATGCTGGTGTCGTTCGCGCTCGGCGACTTCGCCGGCGTGGTGCTGGTGGTGCCGATCATGCTGGTGCTGGCCGACCAGCGTGGAACCGCGCGCCGCCCCTGGCCCGAACTGATCGCCTACGGCGTAGCGCTGGCGCCCTCATCGGTGGTGCTGGGGCTATCGCTGCTACCGATCATCGAAGCGCCGATCTATCCCCTGGCCTTGGCGCTGCTGCCGCTGTTCCTGATCGCGTACCGCTATGGCTGGCGGCCGGCCTGCATCGCCTACGGACTGCTCTGCCTGGCCCTGGTCTCCGCGAAGCTGCCGGAAGCGGCGTCGCTGGAGCCCGGCCAGCTGCCGCTGCTGATGGCCATGGTCGGCTGCGCCGTGCTGTTGCTGGGCGCCGCCACGGAAACCCTGCGGTCCACGCGCAGCGAAATGGGCGAAATCGTGCTGACCCTGCGCGGGCGCAGCGCCGAACTCAGCCGCGCCGCCAACCGCATGGCCGCACTGCAGGAACAGGAGCGCCGCCGGATCGGCGTCGAACTGCACGACCAGATCGGCCAGGACATGACCGCGATCGCCACCCGCCTGCGGATCGTCGAGCTCACAGCCAGCAATCCGGCGGTGCTCGAAGGCCTGGCTTCCATCAGCAGCCTGGTGACGAGCGCCCATGGCCACCTGCGCGAAGTGATCAACGAACTGCATCCGGCCGTGCTCGACCGCTTCGGCCTGGCCCGCGCGATCGCCGAGGGTCCGTTCGCGGAACTGCTGCGCGATCGCGGCGTGCTCTACACCAGCCGCATCCAGGGCCGCGTCGAACAATTGCCCGACAACATCGCCTCGGCGCTGTACCGCATCTGCCAGGAAGCGGCGACCAACGGCGCGCGCCACGGCTGCGGCGGACGCATGCACATCCGTCTGACGCTCCTGCCCTCCGCGGTCGCCTCCGAACTGACCCTGGAAATCGAGGACCAGTTCGGCCCGATCGCGGTCGATCCGGATCGCCCGGGGCGCGGGCTGCTGAACATCCGCGACCGCGCCAACGCGATCGGCGCCGATTACCGCTTCGACGCCGAGTCGGGCATGCCGCGGCACCGCGTGCATCTCTGGCTGCCCATTGCCGACGACAGCGTTCCTGCGCCCCCGCTCCCCTGATTTGGAAGTCCGGCGGCGCTGCCCCCGGCTTCGCTGCCCTGCTCCGCCCCGACGGCCGGGCACGCCGTGACCCGCCCGGGTTGGCAATCCCCGCCTCGTCCAAGTAAACTTCGCGCCCCGATCGGGGCGGTTAGCTCAGCGGTAGAGCATTGCCTTCACACGGCAAGGGTCGCAGGTTCGAACCCTGCACCGCCCACCACCGGACGCATTGGCCACCTCAGGGTGGCCTTTTGCTTTTCTGCGACCCGCCGCCCGCCCCGGCGCGACGATGGCCGACGCATTCCGGCACCGCATGTGTCGCTGGGTGTCATGAACCTCGGCGATCCTGCGCCAGGCGCGGATCCAAGCACGGCACGCGATTTGCGTGCGGTTCATCCACGACAGGCATTCCGGGGAGAGGCGCACGTGGAACGCGAACTGTTTTCGATCGAGCAATCGGCCCGCGGCTGGGTCGTCTATACCGCCACCGGCGGCAACGAGCCGCCGGACCCGACGCCGCTGCTGGCGCTCGAACACGCCGACCAGCTGGCCTGCGCCCGGCATCGCCGCACGGGTCGCCCAACCGGGGTCAAGGTGAAGCTGCGCTGTGGGGATACGGTTCTGGTGGCCTGCCACGGCTGAGGTGGCAGCGCCACGATCGGTCGCTGCCTGCGTGACCAGCATGTTGTGTTGAAAGCCGGGATAACGGCATCCGAACGGCGCGCGATCGTCGCGTAGCAGCGATCTCGGCCGAGAGATTTGCCTGCGGCCACCACGCCCGGCCTGCGTAGCGAGCCCGGGACACGCGTAGCTGGCCACGGTTTGCGATTCCGCCGAAAAGCGCGGTCCTTCCGCGCCGCCCGACGCCCCCTCAATTCCGCCTAGCGGCTCTTGGCTTCGCGCATCGCCAGCACGCGGTCCGGGGCCACGAACGAGTCGCTGCGCGCGGCCGACCAGAAGCTGCGGAACACCGCGTGTTCCGGCATGCGTTCCAGCAGTTCGCCCGGATCCAGAAAGCGATACAGCGCCGCCAGCGAGCGCACCTCGGTCTGCGAGACCCGGCGCAGGATGTGCTCCGGCCCCAGCTGGCGCGGATGCTCCAGCCCCGCCGCGCACAGCAGGTCGCGCAGCGCCTTGACGGTGTTGTCGTGGAACTGGAACACGCGCGTCGCCTTGTCCGCGGTATCGAGCTTGCGCCAGCGCTTCGGATCCTGGGTCGCGATGCCGGTGGGGCAGCGATCGGTGTGGCAACTCAGCGACTGGATGCAGCCGAGCGCGAACATGAAACCGCGTCCCGCGTTGCACCAGTCCGCCCCCATCGCCATCGTGCGGGCGATGTCGAAGGCGCTGGTGATCTTGCCGGCCGCGCCGAGCCGGATCCGGTCGCGCAGCCCGATGCCCACCAGCGTGTTGTGCACCAGCATCAACGCCTCGTGCATCGGCACGCCGACATGGTCGATGAACTCCGCCGGCGAGGCGCCTGTGCCGCCTTCGGCGCCGTCGACGACGATGAAATCGGGCAGGATCCCGGTTTCCTGCATCGCCTTGGCCACCGCGAACCATTCCCAGGGATGGCCGATCGCGAGCTTGAAGCCGGTCGGCTTGCCGCCCGACAGGCCGCGCAGGCGGGCGACGAACTCCAGCAGCCCCACCGGCGTGGAAAACGCCGAGTGCCGCGATGGCGAGATACAGTCCAGGCCTTCCGGCACGCCGCGGGTGGCCGCGATCTCGGCGCTCACCTTGGGCCCGGGGAGCACGCCGCCGTGACCCGGCTTGGCCCCCTGCGACAGCTTGACCTCGATCATCCTGACCTGTGGATCGCGCGCGTTGGCGACGAAGCGTTCCTCGCTGAAGCGACCGTCCTGTTCGCGACACCCGAAGTAGCCCGAGCCGATTTCCCAGACCAGGTCGCCACCGTTTTCGCGGTGGTAAGGCGAGATCGAGCCCTCGCCGGTGTCGTGGTAGAAGTTGCCGCGTTTGGCGCCCGCGTTGAGAGCGCGGATCGCGCTGGCGGACAGCGAACCGAAGCTCATCGCAGAGATGTTGAAGATGCTGGCGTCATACGGCTGCGTGGTGCCGGGCCCGATCCGCAGGCGGAAGTCGTGCGAGGGAATGGAGGTCGGCAGCAGCGAATGGTTGATCCACTCGTAGTGCGGGCCGTAGACGTCGCGCTCGGTGCCGAACGGCACCACGTCGACCACGTTCTTGGCGCGCTGGTACACCAGCGCGCGCTGCTGGCGGGAGAACGGCACCTCGTCGGTGTCGGCCTGGATGAAGTACTGGCGGATCTCCGGGCCGATCGACTCCAGGAAATAGCGAAGGTGGGCGATGATCGGGTAGTTGCGGCGCAGCGTGGTGCGCCGCTGCAGCAGGTCCCAGGTGCCCAGCAGCGCGAGCGCGCCGAAGATGCCCAGCGGCCAGCACCACTGTGGGTGCCGCAGCGACATCCAGGCCGAGAGCAACGTCAATGCGACGCTGGCGACGTAGGGCAGGTAACGCGACATCCGGCGGTCCTCCGCTTGCGGGCGCCTGCATTGTTGCAGACCGGCTGTCGCGGCACTGCCCGGGCTGCCGGCTCCATGGTGCCGCGGCCGAGCCGGCCGCGTGACGTTGGCGAAGGTGGGTGCGCGATGCGTGGTGCCCGGGGTCGGGATCGAACCGACATATCCTTTCGGATGAGGGATTTTAAGTCCCTTGCGTCTACCAGTTTCGCCACCCGGGCGGTGTCGCGACGATGCGCGTGCGGGCGATCGATGATCGCAATCCGTGGCAACGACGGGAGCCGTCGGGTCCGGCCGTCACCGACGCATGCGGATGCGGGCATGCACGTAATGGGGGAACGGACTGCGGTTCGCGACGGAGCCGAACGTTGGATGGAGGCCTGGGTCGGAATTGAACCGGCGTACGCGGCTTTGCAGGCCGCTGCATAACCACTCTGCCACCAGGCCGGTGACTTGTTGCCCGGGAGACGATACCCGGATCAGGCACGGAATTGCGCTGTTGCAACTTCCGTCCTAAAAAACGAAACCCCGGCAGTGCCGGGGTCCGCTGGATCTGGAGCGGGAAACGAGACTCGAACTCGCGACCTCAACCTTGGCAAGGTTGCGCTCTACCAACTGAGCTATTCCCGCGGAGGAAGCGGAATTTTACCGTCACGCTCGGAACTGTCAACAGGAATTCCCTCTCCCGCACGCAAAACCGGCCAGGCCGCGCGCAGGTAGGCCAGACCTGACCACAGCGTGAGCAGCGCCGCTACCGCCAGCAGCCAGTCGCCGACGTGGAAAACCAGGTCGCGCAGGAACAGCTCGTGGCGCTGCACCCGGTCCGGCGAGACCGAATACAGCAGGCACAGCAGCGCCAGCATCTGCGCCACGGTCTTGATCTTGCCGATCGCCGCGACCTTGACCCGCGCACGCTGGCCCAGTTCGGCCATCCATTCGCGCAGCGCCGACACCGCGATCTCGCGGCCCACGATCACCGCGGCCCACAGCGCCATCCAGGCCGTGGGGTGGCCCTGCACGATCAGGAACAGCGCCACGGCAACCATCAGCTTGTCCGCGACCGGGTCAAGGAAGGCGCCGAACGCCGAATACTGGTGGTAGCGACGGGCGATCCAGCCGTCGAGCCAGTCGGTGATCGCGGCCAGCGCGAACACCGCCGTGGCGGCGAAATTGGTCCATTTGTAGGGCAGGTAGAACACCAGCACCAGCACCGGGATCATCAGGATCCGCAGCAGGGTCAGCCATGTGGGGATGGTCAGCTTCATTCCTCGCCTTCAGTCCGGCAGGCGCTCGGCGCCAGGCCCTTGCAACCCATGCAGTGTGGCGTAAATCCGTTCGGCGAGCGCGGAGCTGACACCCTCCACGTGCGCGATCTCGTCCGCACTGGCGTTCTTCAGCCCCCCCAGGCCGCCGAAATGCTTGAGCAGGCTGGCGCGCCGCCGCGGCCCGATGCCGGCGATGTCCTCGAGCCGGCTGCTGTTGCGCGCCTTCTGCCGGCGGCCGCGATGGCCGGTGATCGCGAAGCGGTGCGCTTCATCGCGCACCTGCTGCACGAGCTGCAGTCCCGGCGAGGCGCCGCCCGGTCGCAGTTCGCGGCCTGGCTGGCCGTCGGCGCCGGGCAGCAGCAGGGTTTCGTCGCCCGGACGGCGCGCCTCGCCCTTGGCGACGCCCACCAGCACCGGGCCGGTGATGCCGAGCTCGGCCAGCACGGCCCTGGCCTGCGCCACCTGCCCCGCGCCGCCGTCGATCAGCAGCACGTCGGGCAGGACGCCGTCCTCCTCCACCGCGCGTCGGAACCGGCGTTCCAGCGCCTGGTGCATGGCTGCGTAGTCGTCTCCGGGCTCGATCCCGGCGATGTTGTAGCGCCGGTACTGGCTGCGCACAGGGCCCTCGGCGTCGAACACCACGCACGAGGCCACGGTGGCCTCGCCCATGGTGTGGCTGATGTCGAAGCATTCCAGGCGCTGCGGCAGGTCGGCGAGCCCCAGCATTTCGCGCAGCGATTCCACCCGCGCGCGCTGCGCGGCCTGGCTGCCCAGTTCGGTCGCCAGGGTCATCTGCGCGTTGCGCCGCGCCAGGTCGAGGTAGCCGGCGCGGTCGCCGCGCACGCTGGTCTTGAGCTGCACGCGGCGGCCGGCAGCGGTGCTGAAGGCTTCCTGCAACAGCTCGACGTCCTCGATCTCGCGGTCGAGGATGATCTCGCGCGGCGGCGGCAGCTCGGCGTAGTACTGGGAGACGAACGCGGCCAGCACCTCGGCCGGGTTGTCGCTGCCGTTGGTCCTGGGGAAGAAACTGCGGGTGCCGAGATTGCGGCCATCGCGGAAGGCCAGCAGCAGCACGCAGGCCTGGCTGCCCTGCATCGCGCACGCCAGCAGGTCCATGTCGGCCACCTGCCCTTCCACGTACTGCCGCGCCTGCAGCTTGCGGATCATCGTCACCTGGTCGCGCAGGCGCGCGGCTTCCTCGAAGTCGAGGCGCTCGCTGGCCGCTTCCATCGCCTTGTTCAGCTCGTCGCTGAGCTCGTCGCTGCGGCCCTCGAGGAACAGCGTGGCGCGGCGCACGTCCTGCGCATAGTCGCGAGCCTGCACAAGGCCTACGCAGGGCGCGGTACACCGCCCGATCTGGTACTGCAGGCACGGCCGCGAGCGGTTGCGGAACACGCTGTCCTCGCAGCTGCGCAGCTTGAACAGCTTGTGCATCAGGTTGAGCGTCTCGCGCACAGCCACCACGCTCGGGTACGGGCCGAAATAGCGGCCAGGCACATTGCGCGGCCCGCGGTGCAGGCTGATCCGCGGCCAGGGCTCCTGGGTCAGCAGCACGTAGGGATAACTCTTGTCGTCGCGCAGCAGCACGTTGTAGCGCGGCTTGAGCGACTTGATCAGCTGGTTTTCCAGCAGCAGCGCTTCGGCTTCGCTGCGGGTCACGGTGACGTCCATGCGCGCGACCTGCGCCAGCATCGCCAGCGTCCGCGACGCCTTGGGGGTGTTGCTGAAATAGCTGGCGACGCGCTTTTTCAGCGCACCGGCCTTGCCGACGTACAGCACGCTGTCGTCGGCGGCGAACATGCGGTACACGCCCGGCGCGGTGCTCAGGCCGCGCACGAAGGCCTTGCCGTCGAATGGGAGGGGTGGAGTGCTCATGCTGGCCCAGAGTTGAGGGCTGCGGCGTCCCGGCTCAAGACCGGCCGGTCAGCGCCGCTTGCTGCGACCTTCGATGACGGCGTGGCATCGCGTTCGTCATCCGGGCCGCCGCCACGGTCCCTGCCCTGGATCAACCGTGGACAATTCTTCGTCGGGCCCGGGATTGCATCGGTGCATCCGCCGATACCGGTCGCGCGTCGGCGCGCGCTCACGTGGCTGGCTCGCGGGTCGCCTGGGTCATTCGCCGATGGGAACGTGGCGCAGCGCCCCGCTCTGGATGTCCAGGCGCAGCACCGCGTGCGCGTCGGTATCGGCGATCCACGCCACGCGGTCGGCGATCGCCAGGCCCGACGGCGCGTGCAGCCGCTGCGGGAGCTGGAACGTGGCCAGCTCGCCGCCGCCCAGGCGCAGCATCCGCAGCGCGTCGTTGCCGCTGTCGGCGATCCACAGCACCGGCGCGTCCGGGTCCAGCGCAATCGCCTGCGGCTGCTGCAGCCGCGCTTCCACGCGCGCGCCGTCGGCCTCGCCGAAGTGCCAGGGGTCCTCGCCGAGCAGCGTGGTCACCTGGCCGCTGCGCGAGTTGATGCTGCGGATCGCGGAGCCCGCGGCATCGCACACGTAGATCATCTGCTGCACCGTCGCCAGCCCCGCGGGCTCGGCGAAACTGGCGTGCTTGCCGCTGCCGTCGGCGACGCCCAGCGCGCCGGAACCGGCCAGCAGGCGCAGTTCCCGCTTGCCCAGGTCGTAGGTCCAGACCCGGTTGTCGCCCGCGGTGGCGATGTGCATCGCTTCGGCACTGAGCGCCAGCGCACGTGGCTGGTCCAGCGCGATCGCGCGCGCATCGGTGACCAGCCCCTCGACCGGTTCGCCGGCACGGCCGGCGCCGACAATCGTGTCGATGTCGCCGGTGCGCAGCTGGATCCGGCGCACGGCGTGGTTGCCGCTGTCGGCGACGTACAGCATGTCGCGCTGCAGGCAGATGCCGTGTGGGCGGTTGAACGCCGACAGTTCCATCGGCCCGTCGATGAAGCCCGGGCCGCCGCTGCCGAACTGGCGCAGCACGCGGCCGCCGTGGTCGCACTCGAGCACCCGGTGGTGGCCGCTGTCGGCAACGTAGAGATAGTTGGCATTGACCGCGATGCCGACCGGGAACCGCAGCGGCAGCATCGGCTCGCGCAGTTGCCGCAGTTCGATCGGCGCGTCGTTGCGCGACTGCGGCACGATCGCATCGTTGAGCGCGGTGACCGCGGCATCCAGTTCGCGCACCTGGCCATCGCCGACCCAGCGTTCGTGGATCCGCCCTTCGCCGTCGAGCAGCACCACCGTGGGCCAGGCTTCGATGCCGTACTGCTGCCACAGCGTCCAGTCCGGGTCGTGGGCGATCGGGAAATCGAGCTTATGCCGGGACAGCCGCTTGGCCACGCGCCGCGCGTCGCGCTCGTGTTCGAACCGCGGCACGTGCACCGCCACGACGTTCAGCCGCCCGCCGTGGCGGGCGCGCAGGTGGGCAAGGTCGCCCAGCCGCTGCTGCGACCACGCCGAGCCGGCGTTGATGAACGCGACCGCGCACACCTTCCCGCGCAGCTGCGCCATGCGCAGCGGCTCGGACAGGTTCAACCATTCCAGCGATGGCGGAAATTCAGGCGCAATGCCGACGTCCGTGGTCATCTCACGTATCCCCTGTTGCCTGTCCGGGATTATGCGTCAACCGGCCCAGCAGCCGCGCCACCGCAGCCTGCGCCGCGGCGTCCACCTGCGCCCAGACCTGCTCGAAGTGTGATTCGTTGCCGGTATAGGGGTCAGGCACCGGACCCGCCAGCCCCGCCCATTCCATGAACAGCACGCTGCGTCCACGACTGGCGCGCGGCGCCAGCGACTGCACATCGCGCAGGTTGGCGTGGTCGGCGCACAGCAGCCAGTCGAACTCGTCGAAATCGCGCTTCGACAGCTGGCGCGCGCGCAGGCCGGCGATGTCGACGCCGTGCCGGCGCGCGGTGGCGATCGCGCGGCTGTCCGGCGGCAGGCCGACGTGCCAGTCGCCGGTGCCGGCCGAATCGACTTCGACCTGCCGCAATCCCGCCTGCTCCAGGCGTGCGCGCAGTGCGCCTTCGGCCATCGGCGAGCGACAGATGTTGCCGAGGCAGACCACCAGCAGCCGCTGCGGCTCAACCACCGCGTGTCTCCAGGAAATGACGCTCGGCGCGCGCCAGGTCTTCCGGGGTATCGACGCCGGGCGGGAACGGCGCCGGCGTCAGTGCGACCGCGATGCGATGACCGGTTTCAAGCGCTCGCAGCTGTTCCAGCGACTCCACCTGTTCCAGCCGGCCCGGCGGCATCGCCGCGAAGCGCCGCAGGAAGCCGGCGCGATAGCCGTAGATGCCGATGTGGCGCAGCCACTGGCCAGCTTCCGGCATGCGGCTGCGATCGCGCGCGAACGCATCGCGCGGCCACGGGATGGGCGCGCGCGAAAAGTAAAGCGCGTGCCCGTCATCGCCGCGCACCAGCTTCACCACGTTGGGGTCGAGCAGCTCGTCGACGTCGGTGACGACGGCCGCCAGCGTGCTCATCGGCGCGTCCGAAGCGGCCAGCGTCGCCGCCACCGCGTCGATTCCCGCCGCAGGCGCGAAAGGCTCGTCGCCCTGCAGGTTGACCACGATGCGGTCGTCGTCCCAGCCGGCGATGTCGGCGCACTCGGCAAGCCGGTCGGTACCCGACGCGTGCCCCTTGCCGGTGAGCGCCACCCGCACGCCGCTGCCCGCCAGCGCCCGCGCGATGCGCTCGTCGTCGGCCGCCACCCACACTTCGCTGGCGCCCGCGGCCAATGCGCGCCGCGCGACGTGCAGCACCAGCGGTTCGCCGGCAAGCAGGCGCAGCGGCTTGCCCGGCAAGCGCGAGGCATCGAAGCGGGCGGGAATGGCAACGACGAAATCGGGGGTGGTCATGCGCCGATTCTAGCGGGCAGCGCAGTGGCGGTGGCCGCGGTGGTCGTGACGGCGGCGTCAGCCGCGAACGCGACTCCGGCTCCACGACAGCCCCTGCGCGGAAGCGATTCGGGCGTGAACCTGCAAGAGCGGCTTCGGCCGCGAGCTTAGACCTCGCGACGCCCCGAGAGCTCGTGGCTCAAGCCGCTTCCGCAAGGACCCGCGATGCGCGAAGGCCCGAGGTCAGGCCTTCGGCTTCAATGCCGCGACGCGGTCCAGCAGCGCGACCCAGAACGCCTCGGGCAGCTCCGCGCGCACCGGGACGCTGAAATGTCGGCCCGAGGCGAACGCAAGGCATTTCACCGCGTCCTTCTCGGTCATCAGCACCGGCAGGTCGCTGCCGAAGCGCAGGTCCTCGGCGACGTAGCGATGGTGGTCGGCGAAGGCGTGGGGCACCACGGCGATGTCGTGGCTGCGCAGGGTGTCGAAGAACCGCTCCGGATTGCCGATCCCGGCGACCGCGTGCACGCGCTTGCCGGCGAATGCCGACAGCGCCATCGGGCGCACGCCGGCCAGCGGCTGCGCGCGGTCGGCGACCAGCCGCATCGGCCATTCGCCGAAGCCGGCTTCGATCTCGTCGTCGCCGACGTTGAGCACGCGGAAGTCGCACGAATCGCCGCGCGCGGCCGGCTCGCGCAGGGGGCCGGCCGGCAGCAGCCGGCCGTTGCCGTAGCGCCGGCGGCCATCGACCACTTCGATCTCGATGTCGCGTCGCAGCCGGTAGTGCTGCAGGCCGTCGTCGCAGACCACGATGTCGCAGCCGGCCGCGACCAGCGCGCGCGCGGCGGCGACGCGGTCGGCATCGGCGCGCACGCGCACGCCGGTGCGGCGCGCGATCAGCACCGGTTCGTCGCCCCCGAGGGCCGGATCGGTCGCTTCATCCACCCAGCGCGGCGTGCCCGCCTCGTCGCGCCCGTAGCCGCGCGTGGCGATGCCGGGATTCCAGCCGGCGGCGCGCAGGCGCTCGACCAGCACGATCGCCAACGGCGTCTTGCCGCTGCCGCCGGCGATCAGGTTGCCGACCACGATCACCGGCCGGTCGATACGGATCCGCCGCAACAGGCGCAGGCGGAACAGCCGCATCCGCAGCGCGATCGCACCGCCGTAGAGCTCCGACAGCAGCCGCGCATGCCAGGGCACCTGGCCTTCGTACCAGTAACGCGGTGGCCGGGCGGGCGCGCTCATCGGCCTGCATCCCGCGGCATGCGCCCGCAGGCGAGCACCTGCAGGCAGGTCATGCGCCCGCCGGTTCGCGGAACTGCATCTGGTGCAGGTGGGCGTACAGGCCGCCGCGCGCCAGGAGTTCCGCGTGGGTACCCTGCTCCACCAACCGGCCGTGGTCGAGCACCAGCACCTGGTCGGCGTGTTCGATGGTCGACAGCCGGTGGGCGATGACCAGCGTGGTGCGGTCGGGCATGAGCTTCTCGAGCGCATCCTGCACCAGGCGCTCGGATTCGGTGTCGAGCGCGGCGGTGGCCTCGTCGAGGATCAGGATCGGCGCGTCCTTGAGCATCGCCCGCGCGATCGCGACGCGCTGGCGCTGCCCGCCCGACAGGCGGCCGCCGTTGGCGCCGATCGCGCTCTGCAATCCTTCGGGCAGGCGCTCGACGAACTCCATCGCGTTCGCGCCGCGCACCGCGCGCTCCAGCGACTGCGGATCCGCCGCGGCCATCTCGCCGTAGGCGACGTTGTCGGCGATGCTGCCGTCGAACAGCATCACCTGCTGCCCCACCAGCGCGATCTGGCGGCGCAGGTCGGCCAGCCGGTATTGGTCAAGCGGGTGACCATCGAGCAGGATCTGCCCGGACTCGATGTCGTAGAAGCGCGGGATCAGCTTCACCAGCGTCGACTTGCCGCTGCCCGAGCGACCCACGATGGCGGTGACGGTGCCCGGGCGCGCATCGAAGCTGACGCCCTGCAGCGCGGGTTCGGCCTGGCCGGCATAGCGCGCTCCGACGTCGCGGAACTCGATCAGCCCCTTGGCGCGCGGCAGCGGCAAGGTGCCGGCGTCGACCTCGTCCGGCGCATCGAGTACGCCGAACAGGCGTTCGGCCGAGGCCACGCCCCGCTGCAGCATGTTCTGCACGTTGGTCAGCTGCTTGAGCGCGGGGATGATCGCCATCATCGCCAGCATCAGCGCCACGAAACCGCCGGCGCTCAGGCGCCCGGCCATGGCCTCGCGACCGGCCACGAACAGCAACAGCGCCAGCCCGACCGAGCCCATCAGCTGCACCATCGCCGAGGAGATGCTGCGCGTGGCCTCGACCTTGAGCGACAGCTTCATGTGCCTGTCGGCAAGCGCGGAGTAGCGGTCAAACTCCGCCTGGCGCGCGCCGTAGATCTTCACTTCCTGGTGGTTGCTCAGCGACTGGTCGGCCGACTGCATCAGGTCCGCGGAACTTTCCTGGATGCGATGGCTGACCCGCCGGTAGCGCTTGCCGACCTTGTCCATCACCCACGCCAGCGGCGGTGCCAGCACCAGCACCGCCAGCGTCACCTGCCAGCTGGTCCAGAACATCACCACCAGCGCGGCGATGATCTGGAACGACTGCTGCAGCATCACCTTGGCCGCGTCGATGGTGGCCTGCGCGACTTGGTCGCTGTCCGAGCCCAGCCGCACCAGCATCGATGGCACGGACTCGGTATCGAAGCGCGGGCCCGGCAAGCGCAGGTACTTGCCCAGCACCTGCACCCGCATGTCGCGGGCGATGCCGCGGCCCGAACGTGCCATGTTGTAGTCGGTCAGGTAGCCGGCCACGCCGCGCAGCACGAACAGGCCCACGATCGCCAGCGGCAGCCAGGCGCTGTTCCTGGCGTCCTTGACCACGAACGTCTCGTTGACGACCGGTTCCATCAGCTTGGTGAACGCGCCACCGGCGGCGGCCTCGACCACCATGCCCACCAGCGCCAGCAGCAGCAGTCCGCGGTAACCGGTCGCGAACGTGGTCAGCCTTCTGTAGATCGGCCACGCCGCAGCGGGCTTGGGCTGGCTCACCTGCCCGGCTCCGCGGTCGCCGCCGCGGGCCGCGGTTCGGGCGCGGTGGCGTTGGCGATGCGGCGGAAACCCAGCTGGCCCAGCGCATCGTAGGCGGTGATCACCGCCTGCCACGGCGTGCGCGCGTCGGCCCGGATCAGCACGGTGCGCTCGCGGTCGTCGCCGGCCACTTCCACGATCGTGCGCTTGAGCGATTCGACGTCGGTGCGCAGCGCCTCACGGTCATCGACGAAATAGCGGCCCTCGGCATTGATCAGCAGGCTCAGCTGCGTGGTCTTGCTCTCGCTGCGTTCCCCGTCGGCGCGCGGCAACTCGAGCTTGAGCACCGAGCGCGCGTCGAACGTGGTGGTGATCACGAAGAAGATGATCAGGCACAGGATCACGTCGATCATCGGCACCAGGTTGATGTCCGGGTTGTCCTCGGCGCGGCGGTCGCGGATGCGCATGCGCGATCAGTCCTGCGCAGTTGCCGCGGCGGCGGACGCCGGCGCGACGGCCACGCGCCGGGCGCGCGGGTCGATGGCATCCATGAGCTGGATCGCCTCGTGTTCCATGTCCACCAGGTAGCTGTCGACCCGGGCGCGGAAGTAGCGATGGAACATCAGCGCCGGTACCGCGACGATCATGCCGGCGGCGGTGCACACCAGCGCCTTGCCGATGCCGCCGGCGAGCTGGTTCACGTCACCGACGCCGTAGTCCATGATCCCGAGGAACATCTGGATCATGCCGACCACCGTCCCGAACAGGCCCAGCAGCGGGCCGGCCGCGGCGATCGTGCCCAGGGCGTTGAGGTAGCGCTCCATGCGGTGGGCGAGATGCCTGCCGACGTCTTCGACGCGTTCGCGGATCTCCTCGCGCGGGCGGCTGCGCACGTCCAGCGCCGCGGCCAGCAACGCGCCCAGCGGCGAGTTGCGGCGCAGCGAGTCGATGTGGATCGGGTCGAGGCTGCCACGCGCGGCCCAGGCGCGGACTTCGCCGCCCAGGCCCGGGGGCAGCACGGTCTTGCGCCGCAGCGCCCAGAATCGTTCGACGATGATCGCCAGCGCGATCGCCGACAACAGCAGCAACGGCAGCATCGGCCAGCCACCCGCTTTCACCAGTTCCAGCACGCTCGATCCCCCGGCCAACGGCCGTTTCATTCCGGCCGATAGGATACAAGGGCCGCTTCCCCCGTGCCCCCGCCGGCCAATCGTTGCCGGCGCAGGACCGCATCCCAGGGCTGCGGATGCGACTGCCGTCGCGGTTCCACGGTGGCGCCGCCGGCTCGCAGCCGCACGCGCAGCGCCCCGCCGTCCTGGGTGTCGTGGACCCGGGCGCCGGCCGCGCGCCAGCGCTCCACCACCTCGGGCCGCGGATGATCGAAGCGGTTGCCGTAGCCGCTCGAGACCAGCGCATGGCGCGCACCGGTGGCTGCGACGAAGCCCGGATCGGACGATTCGCCGCTTCCGTGGTGCGCCACCAGCACCACCTCGGACCGCAGCGCGGCGGCGTCGCGGCGCAGCAGGTCGCGTTCGACCACTTCGCCGATGTCGCCGGTGAGCAGGGCCGCGCCATGCGCGGTTTCGATCCGCAGCACGCAGCTCGATTCGTTGGCCAGGTACGGGAAGTACTCGGGCGGATGCAGGAAGCGGAAGCGCACGCCATCCCACTGCCATTGCACACCGGCGCGGCAGGCGCGCGTCGCTGGCACCCCGGATCCTTCGGACGACCACGCGGCCGGCACCGGGTACGCCCGCCGTACGGCCGGGAAGCCGCCGGCGTGGTCATTGTCGCCGTGGCTCACCACGGCAGCGTCCAGCCGCCGCACCCCCAGCGCGCGCAGCGAGGGCACGCCGACGCGCTCGCCGGCGTCGAAGCCTTCCGGCTGCGCCGGCCCCATGTCGTAAAGCAGGCTGTGCCGGGCCGTGCGCACCAGCACCGACAGGCCCTGGCCGACGTCCAGCACCACGAGTTCCGCGTCGCCCTGCGGCGGCAGTCCGCGCGACGGCCACAGCAGCGGGAGCCATAGCAGCAGCGCCAGCGCCCTGCCCGGCACGCCGCGCGGCAGCAGGCACCAGAACGCGCCGAACAGGGCCAGCGGCAGGGCGAACCAGTGCGCCTCGGGCAGCCACCACAGCGCGAAATCACTTCCCGCCAGCCACTGCACCAGCGGCCACGACAGGTCGAAGCACCACGCTGCCGCGTGCCAAGCCCAGTGGCCGGCGCCGGGGGCCAAGGCATCCAGCGCGGTGCCCAGCAGCGACAACGGCACCACCACCAGGCTCCACCACGGGATCGCGACCAGGTTGGCGAGCGGCCCGGCCAACGACGCCTGCCCGAACAGCACCGCTGTCAGTGGTAGCAATCCAAGGGTGGCCACGCCTTGCGCCGACAGGAAGTCGCCGACGATGCGATGGCCGGCTTCGGGCAGGCACCAGGCCAGCCACGCGACGCCCGCGAAGCTGAGCCAGAAGCCAGGGGTCAGTGCCGCCAGCGGATCGAACAGCAGCATCGCCAGCGCCGCCATTGCCAGCGCATCGCCCACCCGCACCGGTCGGCGCAGGCCGCGCGCCGCGACCACCATCGCGATCATCAGCACCGTGCGCACTGTCGGCAGCGCGAAGCCCGCCACCACCGCATAGCCCGCGGCTCCGGCCAAGGCTGCCAGCGCCGCGGCCTGGGGGCGTGGCACTCGCCGGGCCAGCCCCGGCCACACGCGCCACAGCGCCGATGCCAGCAATGCGAACAGCGCCGCGACCATGCCGACATGGAAGCCGGAGATCGCGATCAGGTGGGTCAGTCCCGTGGCGCGCAGGGTTTCCCAGTCGATGTCGTCCAGGCCGCGCGTGTCGCCCAGGGCAAGCGCCCGTACGTAGCGCGACGAGGTCGACGGCACGGCCGCCGCGATGCGCGCCGACATCGCGCCGCGCCAAGCGTCGATGCCGGCGGCATCGGCCAGTTCCTTCGCGGTGTCAGGATGGCGCACGTAGCCGGTCGCCGCCACGCGCCCGACCAGCGCTGATTTCTCGCTGTCGAACGCGCCCGGATTGCGCAGCCCACGCGGCGCACGCAGGCGCAGCTCGAATTGCCAGCGGCTGCCGGCGCGGAGCCCGAAGCGCCGCGAGGGACCGGTTTGCTTGTAGCCGTCGTACCACGACAGCTGCAGCAGCTGGCCGCGCAAGGCCGCAGGCATGCCTTGTACGTCGTCCACCCGCAGCTTGAAGCGCGTCCGCCGGGCCTCGTCGACCGGCAGGTCCACCAGTTGTCCGCTGACCACGACATCCTGCCGTTCCAGCGACACTGGCAGCTGCTGCGACAGCGCATGGACGACGTGCAGGCCGCACAGCGCGAAACCGAATAGGCTCGCGCCGACGAGGCGCTTCCAGCCCGCGCGCGACCACCACCACGCCGCCGGTACCAGCGGCAATGCGAACGCCCACCAGGGCGGCAGCGCCGGCAATGACAGGCAGGCGGTGATTCCGAGCAGCAGCGCCACCGCAGTGGCGATTCCGAATGGCGGCGTCCTTGCCGTCGTGTCCATGGTGTCTCCTTACACCTCGGTGGCGGGCAACTCCCTGAGCCTGCCTTCGTACAGTTCCAGCACCCGGTCGAGCCGGCGCGCGAGGCGGCGGTCGTGGGTCACCAGCACCAGGCTGGTGCGGTGGGCGCGATTGAGTTCCAGCATCAGGTCGAACACGGTGGCTGCGGTCTTCTCGTCGAGGTTGCCGGTGGGCTCGTCGCCGAGCACGCAGCCGGGCCGGTTCACCAGCGCGCGCGCAACGGCCGCGCGCTGGCGCTCGCCGCCCGACAGTTCGCCCGGCTTGTGCTCCAGACGATGGCCGAGGCCGACCGATTCCAGCAGCGCGCGCGCGGTGTTCGCGGCCTCGGCGACAGCGGTGCCGCCCAGCAGTACCGGCAGCATCACGTTCTCGAGCGCGGTGAATTCCGGCAGCAGGTGGTGGAACTGGTACACGAAACCCAGCGCATGGTTGCGCAGGCGGCCGCGTTCCGCGTCCGACAGCGCGCTCATCCGCTGCCCGGCGACGAACACCTCGCCCGCGGTCGGCGTGTCCAGGCCGCCCAGCAGGTGCAGCAGGGTGCTCTTGCCGGCGCCGGACGCACCGACGATGGCCACCGTTTCGCCCGCATGCACGGCCAGGTCCAGCCCGTCGAATACCGGAGTGCGCAGCGAGCCTTCCGCATACGTCTTCGCCAGCCCGTCGGCGCGGATCACTTCGCCGTCGTGCACGGCTGGTTGTTGTTGCCCGGCAGATCCGCTGCTCCGCGATCCCATGTTCCCGTTCTCACTCATAACGCAGCGCCTCCGCCGGCGCGGTGCGCGCTGCGCGCCATGCCGGATACAGCGTTGCCAGGAACGCCATCGCCAGGGCGATGATCGCGATGATGGTGATGTCGCTGGCCTCCAGCTGGGTCGGCAAGCCGGTGATGTAGTAGACGTCCTCGGGCATCAGCTGCACGTCGAACACGCGTTCGATCGCGCGCAGGATGTGTTCGAGGTTGAGGGTGAGCACGACGCCGCCGATCACGCCCGACAGCGTGCCGATCAGGCCGATCAGCGAACCCTGCACCATGAACACCTGCATCACCCCGCGCGGCGTCAGGCCGAGCGTGCGCAGGATCGCGATGTCCGCCTGCTTGTCGGTCACCAGCATCACCTGCGAGGACACCAGGTTGAACGCGCCCATGGCGATGATCAGCGACAGCAGGATCGCCATCATCGTCTTCTCGAGTTTCAGCGCGCGGAACATGTTGGCGTTGTCGCGGGTCCAGTCGCTGACCAGGTACGGACCCTTGAGCCGCAGTGCGAGGTCGCGCGCGACTTCCCATGCCAGGTCCATGTCGTGCATCCGCAGGCGGACGCCGGTGACTCCGTCGCCCATGCGCATCAGGCGCTGCGCGTCCTGCAGGTTCACCACCGCCAGGCCCTTGTCGTATTCCTGGTAGCCGGCCTCGAAGATGCCGCTGACCGTGAACCGCTTCATCTGCTTGACCGCGCCCATCGGCGTGGCGCGCACATCGGTGAGCACCAAAACCTTGTCGCCCACGCCGGCCCCGATCCACAGCGCGAGCTCGCGCCCAAGCACGATGTTGAAGCTGCCCGGGGCGAGGTCTTCCAGCTTGCCCTGCACCATCTTCCCGGCCAGCACCGACACCTTGCCCTCCTCGACCGGGTCGACGCCGCGGATCAGCGCGCCCTGCTTCCGCGAGGCGGACAGCAGCGCCTGGGTTTCGATATAGGGCGCCGCTCCTGCCACGCGCGGGTCCTGCCGGGCCTCGGAGATGGCCTGCTGCCAGTTCTCCATCGCCTCGCCGCTGGCGGTGACCGTGGCGTGCGCCGCCATCTGCAGCATGCGGTCGCGAATCTCGCGCTGGAATCCGCTCATCACCGCCAGGGTGGTGATCAGCGCGGCCACGCCGATGGCGATGCCAAGGATCGAGGCCAGCGAGATGAAGGAAATGAAGCCGTTGCGGCGCTTGGCGCGCAGGTACCGCAGGCCGATGGCGACAGGAATGGGTTTGAACATGGGAGAGGGCGCGTGCTAGCGGACGCCGACAAGGCGTCTGCTGCGTTCCCGAACGCACGGCCATGGATGGCCGGGCTGGGCGATCCGGAATCTGGAAAGTTGCGCCATGGATGGCATCGACCTGGTTGGAAGGAGTCTGGACACTAGGCGCTATGGTGCCACTGATACCGCCCGGCGCGCAGGCGCGGGTGGCGGTGCGGCCAGCCGCAGTTCACGGCGCCTTGCGGCCGGCAACGTATCTGGGAAGAAGGCGTGCCGGCGCCAGCGACCGCCGCCAACGCGCCATTGCACGAACGCGATCGGTCCGCGCCAGCGCACGGCCAGCTCATCCACGGCCTGGCCATCGACCGTTGCCCGGGCGGGCGCGTGCGGGATCACCAGCTCGACCGGCCTGGCGTGGGCTTCACGCCATGCCAGCCATACCCCATGCACAAGCGCAGCTACCGCCAGCGGCCACGAGGCGACGCGCGGCATTTCCGAAACGAACACCGCGAACGCCGCGCCGACGGCGAGCGACATCAGCGCCGCGACCAGCAACGGCGATGCGCGTCGTTCAAGGCGACAGGGTGCGGATGCGCTGGACGAGCGAATCGAGTGCGGCATCGGGGGCGTTCTCGTGGCCAAGGAACCAGCGCCAGAGCTTATCGTCCTCGCAGGCCAGCAGCCGTAGGAAAACCCCGCGTTCGGCCTCGGACGAGGCCGGCC
The DNA here is from genome assembly GCF_042648885.1 of Luteimonas notoginsengisoli. NCBI lineage: Bacteria > Pseudomonadati > Pseudomonadota > Gammaproteobacteria > Lysobacterales > Lysobacteraceae > Luteimonas > Luteimonas notoginsengisoli. Next base: position 247,600 of record NZ_JBHRYF010000009.1, read on the forward strand.
ATTGCCGATCGAGCCAGCGGTTGAGCAACTGGTCGAGCTCGCGCATCCCGCGCCGGCACCTCCAGCGCAGGCGCCGCAGTTCGGCCTCGTCCCCGGGCGACGCCGCACTCATCGCGCGAACAGCTGGTAGCCCAGCCATGCCCACAGCACCCACAGCACCACCCCGCCGGCGAAATACGCCTTGAACCGGTGCATGACCTTGTTGTACGTGCAGTGGATCGCGCTGTGCACCACGCGCAACGCGACGAACAGCCAGGCCAGCGCCAGCGTGACGTCGCTGGCCAGCCCGGAGATCGCGGCGATCACCAGCGCCAGATAGAACAGCACCGGTAGTTCGAACAGGTTGCGGAAGTTGTCCGCGGCCCGGCTGTCGGTAAGGCGGGCCGCCGACTGCGCGGAAGTGGCGACCGACTGCGGGTGGATGCGTTCGCGCTTCATCTGCGCGATCCGCATGATGTACATGCGCAGCCAGACGACGAACGTCAGCAACACCATGGCGAAGGCGGGAAGGAAGATGGCGCGCGGCATCGGGAACCCCGTACTTGGTGGGAGCGGGGATGGCCGCTCCGCGTGTCCACCGCGCTCGAACGGCGCGGGACGCTACTGCTGGCGCGCCAGCATCAGCTGCTTGATCTCACCGATCGCCTTGGCCGGGTTCAGGCCCTTCGGGCAGGTGCGCGTGCAGTTCATGATCGTGTGGCAGCGATAGAGCTTGAACGGATCCTCGAGGTCGTCCAGGCGCGCGCCGGTGTCCTCGTCGCGGCTGTCGACGATCCAGCGGTAGGCCTGCAGCAGGATCGCGGGGCCGAGGTAACGGTCGCCGTTCCACCAGTAGCTCGGGCAGGCGGTGCTGCAGCACGCGCACAGGATGCATTCGTAGAGACCGTCGAGCTTGGCCCGGTCTTCCTTCGACTGCAGGCGCTCGCGATCCGGCGGCGGCGAACTCTGGGTGCGGATCCAGGGCTGGATCGACGCGTACTGCGCGTAGAAATGGGTAAGGTCGGGGACCAGGTCCTTGACCACTTCCATGTGCGGCAGCGGGTAGATCGGGACCTCGCCCTTGCCGCCGGCGCAATCGTCGATCGCCCGGGTGCAGGCGAGCGTGTTGGTGCCGTCGATGTTCATCGCGCACGACCCGCAGATGCCCTCGCGGCAGGAACGACGGAACGTCAGCGTCGGGTCGATCTCGTTCTTGATCTTGATCAGCGCGTCCAGGACCATCGGACCGCACTTGTCGAGGTCGATCTCGTAGGTGTCGGTGCGCGGGTTCTCGTTATCGTCCGGGCTCCAGCGATAGACCTTGAACTCGCGCACGCGCGTCGCTCCCGCGGGCGCGGCGAAGCGCTTGCCCTTGTGGATCTTCGAGTTCCTGGGGAGGGTGAATTCGGCCATTTCGCTATTCCTGCAACGTTTTGCGTAGGAGCGGCCTCAGCCGCGAGCTTTCAACGATGGTGCGACGGTTACAAAAGGCTCGCGGCTCGAGCCGCTCCTGCAAGATCAATAGACCCGCTTCTTCGGCGGCACGACCTCGACCTCGTCGTCGAGCGTGTACATGTGCACGGGGCGGTAGTCGATCCGGGTTTCGCCTTCGTCGCCGACCCAGCACAGCGAGTGCTTCTGCCACTGCGCGTCGTCGCGCTCGGGGAAGTCCTCGCGCGCGTGTGCGCCGCGCGACTCCTGGCGGTTCTCGGCGGCAACGATGGTCGCCAGCGCCTGGCCGAGCAGGTTCTGCAACTCGAATGTCTCGACCAGGTCCGAGTTCCAGACCAGCGAGCGATCGCTGACCCTGACGTCGGAGAACGAGGCGCGGATCTGGCGGATCTTCTCCACGCCTTCGGCTAGCGTCTCGCCGGTGCGGAACACCGCCGCGTCGGCCTGCATGGTGCGCTGCATGCGGTCGCGGATCACCGCCGTCGGGGTGTCGCCGTTGGCGTGGCGCAGGCGGTCGAGGTTGGCCAGCGACCTGTCGCAGGCGTCGGCCGGCAGGTTGCGGTGCGCCTGCCCCGGCTTGATGGTCTCGCCGCAGCGGTTGGCCACGGCGCGGCCGAACACGACCAGGTCGAGCAGCGAGTTGGAACCCAGGCGGTTGGCGCCATGCACCGAGACGCAGGCGGCCTCGCCGATCGCATACAGGCCCGGCACCACGTGGTCCGGGTTGCCATCCTTCAGCTGCACGACTTCGCCGTGGTAGTTGGTCGGGATGCCGCCCATGTTGTAGTGCACGGTCGGGATCACCGGGATCGGCTGCTTCTCGACGTCGACGCCGGCGAAGATCCGCGCGCTCTCGGCGATACCCGGCAGCTTCTCGTGGATGTCGGCCGGGTTGAGGTGGGTCAGGTCGAGATGGATGTGGTCCTTGTGCTCGCCGACGCCGCGACCCTCGCGGATCTCCAGCGTCATCGCACGGCTGACCACGTCGCGCGAGGCCAGGTCCTTGGCGTTGGGCGCGTAGCGCTCCATGAAGCGCTCGCCGCTGGCATTGCGCAGGATGCCGCCTTCGCCGCGCACGCCCTCGGTGATCAGGCAGCCGGCGCCGTAGATGCCGGTGGGATGGAACTGCACGAACTCCATGTCCTGCAGGCCCAGCCCCGCCCGCAGCGCCATGCCGCCGCCGTCGCCGGTGCAGGTGTGGGCCGAGGTCGCGGAGAAGTAGGCGCGACCGTAGCCGCCGGTGGCCAGCACCGTGCCGTGGCCGCGGAACAGGTGCAGCGTGCCCTCGGCCATGTCCAGCGCCAGCACGCCGCGACAGGCGCCGTCGGCGTCCATGATCAGGTCGAGCGCGAAGTACTCGATGAAGAACTCGGCCTTGTGCGCCAGCGACTGCTGGTACAGCGTGTGCAGGATCGCGTGGCCGGTGCGGTCGGCGGCGGCGCAGGTGCGCTGCGCGGTGCCCTTGCCGTATTCGGTGGTCATGCCGCCGAACGGGCGCTGGTAGATCTTGCCTTCCTCGGTGCGCGAGAACGGCACGCCCTGGTGCTCGAGCTCGATGATCGCCGGGATCGCCTCGCGGCACATGTACTCGATCGCGTCCTGGTCGCCCAGCCAGTCCGAGCCCTTGATGGTGTCGTAGTAGTGGTAGCGCCAGTCGTCCGGGCCCATGTTGCCCAGCGCGGCCGAGATGCCGCCCTGCGCGGCGACGGTATGCGAGCGGGTCGGGAACACCTTGGTGATGCAGGCCGTGCGCAGACCCTTCTGGGCCAGGCCGAACGTGGCGCGCAGGCCGGCGCCGCCGGCGCCGACGACGAGCATGTCGTACTTGTGTTCGGTGATCTTGTAGGAGTTGGTCATTTGGCGTCCTGCAGCCCCTCTCCATTACGCGGGAGAGCGGTCGGTGTAAGGGCATTGCCGGTGGAGCCGGCTCCGGCGGCGGACACGCGGGCGTGCCGTTCTGCAGCCGAGGGGAGAAGCGTCGTCGATACCGCTCGGAAATCGCTTCGATGCACTCGCCTGCGACTCATGGCAGCAAGGCAATCTTCGCGATCGAATAAATGCACGCCAGCGCGCCGGCAGCGCATGCGAACGTCAACAGGATCTGCAGGGTGACCTCGACCGCGCGGGTATGCACGTAGTCCTCGATCACCACCTGCATGCCCAGCTTGGCGTGCCAGAACAGGGCCAGCACGAAAGCCGCCAGCAGGATCGCGTTGAGCGGGACGGCCAGCGTGGCCTGCACGGATACCAGGTCGGCACCGATGAACGACACCAGCGTGCCCACGAGCCACGGCACGAGCAGTGCGAGCACGACGGAGGTGACGCGCTGCCACCAGAAATGCGCGGTGCCCGATTTGGCCGAACCCAGCCCGCGGGCGCGGCCGATCGGCGTGCGGAAGTCGGGGTTCGCGCCCCTGGCCGCTTTCGACGGATCGCTCATGCCCCACCCCGCAATGCGAAGAACCAGATCAGCGCGGTCAGCACCACCGTCAGGCCGGCCACCGTGTAGCCCGAGCGATACACCTCGGGGATGTCGAAGCCCCAGCCGATGTCCCATAACAAGTGGCGGATGCCGTTGAGCAGGTGGTAGACCAGCGCCAGCGAGAAGCCGAACAGCGCGAGCTGCCCGAACGGCGACGCCACGCACGCCGCGGCGCTGGCATACGCCTCACCGCCGGCGGCGACCGCAAGCAGCCACCACGCCAGCGCGAAGGCGCCCGCGACCAGGACGATGCCGCTGCCACGGTGCAGGATCGACATCGTCATCGTGATCTGCCACCGGTAGACCTGCAGGTGCGGTGACAGGGGACGTTCGCGATTGGCCATCGTGCCTCGTTCTCTCGCTGGGCGGCATTGGCCGCGTGGCTGACGTCCCGCCATCGGCGTTCGCGTCGTCCGGAACCGGGCACGCATTCGACGTGGCAGACCTGCGGGCTTCGCTGCGCTCCACCCGGTCTACGATGCAGGGCCTCAGAAATCGATGCAGCGTCCGTTTTTCTCCCAGTCACCGTAGCGCGTCGGATCGGGGCCTTCGCGGCCGCCGTATTCCGGGGCGGGAATCGTTTCCGGGACAGACTGTTCGGTCTGTTCGGGAACGGGTGGCTGGGTGGTTTCGCCTATCATTCTGTGGCCTCGCAACCCGTGCAGTCTAAGTCCCGGCCTTCGTTTGGACAAGGTTGCCACACCGGCCAACGCTCCTGGATCCGCCCATGTTCGCCCTGCCCGACCACCACGTTGTCACCCTGCGCGGCCGCGACGCGGTGGCTTTCGCGCAGGCGCAGTTCATGAGCGACGTCGCCGCGCTCGCCGCCGGACACTGGCATTGGAGCGGCTGGCTGACGCCGAAAGGTCGCGTGGTGGCGCTGTTCGCATTGCTGAAGAACGCCGCCGAAACCGTGCATCTCGTGCTGCAGGACCGCGATCCGGCCGAATTCGCCGCACAGCTTCGGCGTTTCGTGTTCCGCAGCAAGCTGGAGATCGAAACCGGCGCAGGGCTGCACGTGGGCGGGCGCTTCGACGCCCATCCCGCGGCCATCGACGCGCTGGTGGCATCGGACGGCGACGGGATCGCCTTCGACCTCGGCGGGGCCGGCGGCGCGCGCACCCTGTTCGTCACACAGAACGAAGACGCCGGCGAAGACGCCGCGGCAGTCGCCCGCTGGGCCATGTTCGACCTCGCCCACGGGCTGCCGCGCCTGTCGGAGCCGCAGTCGGGACAGTGGACGCCGCAGCAGCTGTCGCTCGAACGCTTGCAGGCGTACAGCGTCAAGAAGGGCTGCTATCCCGGCCAGGAAATCGTGGCGCGCACGCACTTCCTGGGCCAGGCCAAGCGCGGGCTGGCGCTGTTCGAATGCGAGGGGCTGGTTGCGGCAGGCCAGCAGGTAATGGATGCAGAACGCCCGCTCGGCACGATCGCCAGCACCGCGGGAGACGGCACGCGCCACCTTGCCCTTGCCGTCCTGCCGCTGGAAGCGCGCACCGACGCGGCTTCCGTCGACGGCCTGGGATTGCGCCCGATTCCCCTGCTGGACGGCCTGGCGCGCTGACCCGGGCGTCCGTCCGGAGGCCGATGTTGCAAGCGCGACCGGCGTCGCATTCCCGTCACGGCGCGCTGCTAATCTCGGCAGAGGGAAGGTGCGGCGCCAGCTGCGCCAGCGCGATGGGAGTCATCGAATGAAGGCTCGGGGGAAACGACAAATGAACACGAAGAACTTCGCGGTTGCTGCGACGCTGGCCGCTGGCGTGCTGCTGGCCGCATGCAAGACCCAGGCACCTGCCCCGGAGCCGGCACCGCCGCCCCCGGTCGCGCAGAGCCAGAAGCTCTCCGCCGACGGCCTGTTCGCGTTCGGCAAGGCCAGCCTCGATGATCTCAGCGATGCGGGCCGCACCCAGCTCGATGCCTTTGCCGCAACCCTGCTGGGTGGGGCGCCGTACGAGATCGTCCACGTCATCGGCCACAGCGATCGCATCGGCAACGACAAGGCGAACCTGCAACTGTCCAACCGCCGCGCCGAGAGTGTGCGCGACTACCTGGTCCAGAAAGGCGTCCCGGCGGCGCGCATCACCGCGGTCGGCCGCGGCAGCGTGGAACCGATCGTCGAATGCGAGGACCGGGACCGCAATGCGCTGATCGCCTGCCTGGCGCCGAACCGGCGTGTGGAGATCCGCGTGGTTCCCGCGCGCTAGGCGCAGTCCGCTCGGCCTTCGCAGCCTCGCGGGAGCGGCTTCGGCCACGAGCTTCCGGTCTTCCGCACCGAAGACAGAAGGCCCAGCGGAAACCCCTCCTGCAGCCGCAACGGCGGCGCAACCGCTGAGCGTTCGCGGTACTCTCGCCATGCGATGACGAAGCTGGATCCCCAACGCGAATCCATGCCCGGCGCGGTCGAAAAACCCGTGCTGCGCCGCCATCGCGGCCGCTTGGCCCAGGCCCGGGACCTGGTGGCCGAGGAGATCCCGGTCGCCTTCGCCTGCAACGGCGAGCCGTTCGCGGTGATGATGGCCACCCCCGGCGACTTGGAAGACTTCGCGATCGGCTTCGCGCTCGGCGAAGGCCTGGTCGCCCACGCGGGCGAAGTCGCCGTCGAATCGATCGCAACGTCGCTGGAAGGCGTGTCGATCGCGCTGTCGATTCCACCCTCCCGCGCCGCTGCGCTGGCAGGCCGCCAACGCAGTCTTGAAGGTCGCAGCGGCTGCGGCATCTGCGGCACGGCCCAGCTCGACGCCGTGCTGCGCCCGCCGCCCGTGGTCGGTGCAGGCAGGATCATTTCCGTCGAAGCCCTCGATCGCGCCCTGCGCGAGCTGCGGGATGGGCAGCCGCTCAATGCGCTCACCGGGGCCACCCACGCCGCCGGCTGGGCGGATGCCGAGGGCGGCGTTGCGCTGGTGCGCGAGGACGTCGGCCGCCACAACGCGCTCGACAAGTTGATCGGCGCGATGGCGCGCGCCGGCGTCGATCCGCAAGACGGCTTCGCGGTCGTCACCAGCCGCGCCAGCTTCGAAATGGTGATGAAAGCTGCGCAGGCGGCAATTCCGATGCTCGCCGCCATTTCCGCGCCGACGGCGCTGGCGATCGCACTGGCGGACACGGCCGGCCTGACCCTGGTCGGTTTCGCCCGCGAGCACGGGCACGTGGTGTATGCGCACCCTGGACGGCTGCGCGGGAACGCACGGGGCGTCGCGGCGTGAGCAAGCAGAAAACCATCCGCCGCTACGACCGCCCCGCGGGCGGCTGGGACGCGCTGCGCAACGTCGCCAAGCACCTGCTCGAGCAGGACGTGCCGGTGCACGGTGCCAGGACGCTGCTGTCGACGAACCAGCCCGACGGTTTCGACTGTCCGGGATGCGCGTGGCCGGACCGCGACCACGCGTCCACCTTCGAGTTCTGCGAGAACGGCGCCAAGGCCGTCGCCGCGGAAGCCACGAAGCATCGCGCCACGCCGGCCCTGTTCGCGCAGCATTCGGTCGCCGAGCTCGCCCGCTACAGCGACCACTGGCTCGAGGACCAGGGCCGGCTGACACAGCCGATGCGGTACGACGCCGCGAGTGGCCACTATCGGCCCGTGTCCTGGGACGATGCGTTCGCGCTGGTCGCAGCGCACCTCAACGCGCTGGCATCGCCGAACGAAGCGATCTTCTATACCTCCGGCCGCACCAGCAACGAGGCGGCGTTCCTGTACCAGCTGTTCGTGCGCGAGTTCGGCACCAACAACTTTCCCGACTGTTCCAACATGTGCCACGAGCCATCCGGCACGGGCATGACGCCGCAGATTGGCGTCGGCAAAGGCACCGTGTCGCTGCACGATTTCGAGTTGGCCGAGGCGATCTTCATCTTCGGCCAGAACCCGGGCACCAACCATCCGCGCATGCTCGGCGAATTGCGCCGGGCATCGAAGCGCGGCGCCGCGATCCTCTCGTTCAACCCGCTACGCGAACGCGGGCTGGAGCGCTTCGCCGACCCGCAGGACACGCTCGAGATGCTGCACGGCGGTTCGACCCGCATCTCGTCGGATTACTTCCAATTGCGCATCGGCGGCGACCTGGCCGCGGTCAAGGGCATCGCCAAGCACGTGCTGGAGGCCGATGAGCAGGCGCGGCGCGACGGCGCCGCGCGCGTGGTCGACGTCGACTTCATCACCCGCCATACCACCGGTTTCGCGGAGTTCGCGGCCGACGTGGCAGGCGAGTCCTGGGATACGATCGCCGCCGAATCCGGCCTGTCGCAGGAACAGCTGCGGCGCGCGGGCGACATCTACATGGCCGCCGGCAGCGTGATCTGCTGCTGGGGCATGGGCATCACCCAGCACAAGCACTCGGTGGCAACCGTGCAGATGCTGGTCAACCTGCTGTTGCTGCGCGGCAATCTTGGAAGGCCCGGCGCGGGTGCCTGCCCGGTGCGCGGCCACAGCAACGTCCAGGGCGACCGCACGATGGGCATTCATGAAAAGCCCGCGCCGGCCTTCCTGGATCGATTGGCCCAGGTATTCGGCTTCGAGCCGCCGCGCGAACACGGCTTCGACACCGTCGGCGCGATCGAGGCGATGCTCGACGGTCGCGGCAAGGTGTTCTTCGCGATGGGCGGCAATTTCGCCACCGCCACGCCAGACACCGAGGCCACGCATCGCGCGCTGCGCAACTGCGACCTGACCGTGCACGTCGCCACCAAGCTCAACCGCAGCCATCTGGTGCACGGGCGCGAGGCGTTGATCCTGCCCTGCCTCGGACGCACCGAGATCGATATCCAGGACGCCGGGCCGCAGTCGGTCAGCGTGGAGGATTCGATGAGCATGGTGCACCTGTCGGCCGGCATCAACGCGCCGGCCTCGAACGACCTGCTGTCGGAGCCGGCGATCGTCGCGCGCCTCGCGCAGGCCACGCTGGGCCAGCGCAGCCAGGTGCCGTGGCGCTGGCTGGTTGCCGACTACGATCGCATCCGCGACCGCATCGCCGAGGTGTTCGACGACTTCCACGACTTCAACGCCCGCGTGCACGTGCCCGGCGGCTTCCGCCTCACCAACACCGCCGGCGAACGGCGCTGGAACACGGCCAGCGGCAAGGCGGCATTCATCGCCCATGCCGTCCCCACCAACCTGCCGGTGCATCGCGCCCGCGCCGCGCACGCCCGGCCGGTATTCAACCTGACCACGGTGCGTTCGCACGACCAGTACAACACCACGATCTACGGCCTCGACGACCGATACCGCGGCGTGTTCGGCGAGCGGCGCGTCGTGTTCGCCAATGCCGACGACATCGGCAAGCTCGGGATGCAGGCCGGTACCCGGGTCGACCTGGAGAGCGTGTGCGACGACGGCGTCCGGCGTCGCGCGCGGCGCTTCCTGCTGGTGCCCTACGACATCCCAGCCGGCTGCCTGGCGGCCTACTATCCCGAAACCAACGCGCTGGTGCCGCTGTCGAGCTTCGCCGACCACGCACGCACGCCGACTTCGAAATCGATTCCGGTGCTGGTGTCCGCGCACGACGAAAGCGCCGCCGCGCCCGGCGAGACGCCGCGTGACATCCCCCTCGCCATCCACGACTGAGGCGCTGCTCGCGGCGCTGGCGAGCGAGCCCGACGGCATCTCGCTGCCGCGCCTGTGCAAGCGCCTGGGCCTGCGCATGAGCGTGCTGATGCGCGAACTGGCGTGGCTGGACGACACGCCGATCGGCGGCGAGCCCGGACCCGGCCTGGTGCGCGTGGAACGCCGGGGCGAACGCGACGTCGCGGTGCTGGTCGTCCGCGACCGGTCTGGCTCCTTGCAGGAGCGGCGGACGCCGTGAGCTAATTCGTAGGATGGGTAGAGCCAAAGGCGAAACCCATCGCGGCGCCGCATAGCCATGGATCGCGCCATGGTGGGTTGACCAGCTGTTGAAAGCCGCTGCGCTCTACCCACCCTGCGGGCCTGATCGATCTCAAAAGGCACCCTCCCAGCCCTTACCAGCATTCGCAGGTAGCGAGCGAACCCCCACGCGTCATCCCCGCGAAAGCGGGGACCCAGTGACTTCGGCGCGGCCGGGCGGAAAGCTCGCGGCTGAAGCCGCTCCTACCAAAACCGTTCCTCGGTGCGCCGCCCTAGAGTCTCACTATCGTCCCCGTGTAGGTTGACGTCGGGCGTCGGGGTGGAAAAGCTCGCGGCTGAAGACGCTCCCACGAGAACGGTTTCTCGAGTCCAAAACGTCTCCCTCACATCGTCATCCTCGCGAAGGCGGGGATCCAGTGACTTTGGCCGGGATCGGCCTCGAAGCTCGCGGCTTCCGCCGCTCCTGCACAAGCGAAGCGGCGCGGCTCAGGCGTGCTTCTTCACCCACGCCACGTAGCGGTCGACAAAGTCCTGCAGGAACTTGCGGGTGTCGTCGTTGCCGATGTTGCCGTCGTCGTCGATCAGCCCGTCCTTCATCTGCATGAAGACTTCCGGCTGTCCCAGCGTGGGCGCGTCGAGGTAGGCCAGCACGTTGCGCAGGTGTTGCTGCGCAAGCGCAGTGCCGATGGCCCCAACCGAGATCCCGAGCACCGCTGCCGGTTTGCCGGCGAACGAGTTGGTCCCCCACGGACGCGAGGCGATGTCGATCGCGTTCTTCAGCACGCCCGGGATCGCGCGGTTGTATTCGGGCGTGACAAACAGCACCGCGTCGGCCGACTCGATGTCCTTCTTCAGTCGCGTCGCTTCCGCGGGATAGTCGGCGTCGAAATCCTGGTTGTAGAGCGGCAGGTCGTCGATGCGCACGTGCGCGAACTCGAAATCTTCGGGCGCGAGTTTCTCGACCGCCTTGGCCAGCTTGCGATTGAACGAATCCTTGCGCAGGCTGCCGACAAACAGCGCGACCCTGGTCTTGATCATGGGAACTGCTCCATCCGGAGGAAGGGATTCCCAGACTATCCGCGCGGGTCCGTAACCGAGGCGTCAAGGGCGGAAGGGATCGTTCCGCTGGTGATGGTGCTCCAGGGGGCATCGTCCCTCATCGGAACATCGTCATTCCCGCGGCTTTCGACTGCCGAACGCAGGGGCATGCCGGAATCCTGCGGCTTCGCGCTTCGAAGTCTGCGAAGGCGCAGGCCCACTGGAGTTCCGCCCCTGCTGGAAAGACGGTCCCGGGGCCCGCCCCGCGGTCAGGCCAGCGAGTCGGCGGCCGCGATGATTTCCTCCTCGGAGGGAATCACCAGGAAGGCTGCGCCGGCCAGCGGCGTGAAGGTGTCCGCGCCGACCACGCGCCGGAACGGGCGCGCGCCGGCCGCATCGTTCAGCAGTCCGCCCTCCGCCAGGGCCGTGATGATGCCCTCGCCCACGCCCGCGCTGCGCCGCCCCTCATCGACGACCAGGATGCGCTTCGCGCCCGCGCCCTGTTCGCGGATGAACGCGTCGTTGAGCGGCACCAGCCAGCGCAGGTCGACCACCCGCACCTTCCAGCCATGCTTCGCCTCGATCATGCGCGCCGCGCGCAGGCTCATCGGCACGCCGTTGCCGAAGGTGAACACGACCAGGTCTTCGTGCTCTTCTCCATAGACGCGGCCCTCGCCCAGCGTCATCGCCTGGTCCGGCGCCGGATACTCCGTCAGCCAGCCGCCGTCGCCGGCTTCGTGCAGGTCCTTGGCCATGTACAGCGCGATCGGCTCGAGCAGCGCGCACACGCGGCCGTCGACCTTGGCCAGCGCCGCCAGCGTGCGGAGCATGGTTGCCGCGTCGTCGCCGCGGCTCGGGCAGCCGACCACGAGGCCCGGGATGTCTCGCAGTGCGGTGATCGAGTTGTCGTTGTGGAAGTGGCCGCCGAAGCCGCGCTGGTAGCCCAGCGATGCGATCCGCACCACCATCGGGTTGCGGTACTGGTCGTTGCTGAAGAACTGCAGGCTGGCCGCTTCGCCGCGGATCTGGTCGGCGGCATTGTGGAAGTACGCCAGGTACTGGATCTCCGGCAGCGGCAGCATCCCCATGTTGGCGTAGCCCTGCGCCAGGCCGAGGATCACGGTCTCGTCGAGCAGGGTGTTGAACACGCGGCGCGCGCCAAAGGTCTTCTGCAGGCCTTTGGTGACGGTGTAGACGCCGCCCTTCTGCGCCACGTCCTCGCCGAACAGCAGCGTCTCGGGGTACTTGGCGAACAGGTCGTGCAGCGCGTTGTTGATCTGGATCGCCATGTGGCGCGGCGCCTGCTTCTCGGGCAGTTTGCCCGTGCCGCCGAAGACCTCCTCGCGGCGCTTGTCGTAGTCGGCGCGGGCGGCTTCCTTCGCGACCGCCGCGGGCGAGTACGGTGCCAGCGGCGCCATCACTTCCTGCAGCGACGACAGGCGCGGCCGACGATCGGCGTCCTCTGCCGCGGCAAAGCACTTGGCGCGCGTTTGCTCGTACAGCGCGAGCACCTCGTCCTTCGACATCAGGCCGGACTCGAGCGCGATCGCGGCCGAACGCAGCAGCGGGTCGGTCGCTTCCACCGCGCACAGCTCCTCCAGCGAACGCCATTCGATCTCGAAGTCGGTGCCCGCGTGGCCCATGATCCGGGTGGTGCGCAGGTGCAGGAAGGTGGGGCGGCGGCTGCGGCGGCAGTGTTCCACCGCCTTCTGCACGTCACCGTAGCCGTTGGCCAGGTCAAGGCCATCGGCGGCGAAGTAGTCCAGGTCCGGTCGGCTGGCGAAATTGCGCGCCACCCAGCCGTCCGGGGTCTTGACCGAAATGCCGATGCCGTTGTCCTCGCACACGAACAGCACCGGTGCCGGCAGCTTCTGGTAGGCGGTCCAGGCCGCTGCGTTGAACGCGGTCTGCGCGGTGGCGTGGTTGCTCGACGCGTCGCCGAACGAGCAGATCGCGATGCTGTCGCCGGGGATCGGAAGCTGGTGCCCGATGCGCTTGCCCTGCTCGATCGCCACCGCGGTGCCGAAGGCCTTGGGCAGGTGCGAGGCGATCGTGGACGTCTGCGGCAGCACCCACAGCGGCTTGCTGCCCCAGACCTTGTGGCGGCCGCCGGACGCGGGGTCGTCCTTCGACGCGGCGAACGACAGCGCCGAATCCATCACCGGGTCCATGCCGGGAAGCTTGCGGAAGCGCTCGGCCATGAAGCCGCCGGAGCGGTAGTGCAGGAACGCCGGATCGGTGTGCCGGGTTGCCCGCGCCACCATCGCGTTGCCCTCGTGGCCGCTGGAACCGATGGTGTAGAAGACCTTGTTCTGCACCCGCAGGACGCGCGCCATCAGGTCGAGGTGGCGGCTGACGAGCTGCGATTCGAACAGCTCGCGGAAGCCGCGCGCGTCGAGCGTGCTGCCGTCGAGGATGGCGTCGTCCGGGGCGGGCTTCGCGTCGCTGCGCCCGTTCCAGCCGCGCACGAATTCGCTGAAGTTGACGTCGCAGATCTCGGCGCGGTTGAGGCCGCGCATGCGGGCGGGAATCGGAGACTGGATGCTGGTCATTTCACTCTTGTCCGGAGGTCACGCCGAGTACCGCGCGCGGCCCGTGGCGGGCACGGACGCGATTGCACTCGGAGTGACAGGCATGTGGGGGTGGAAGGTCTTGGTCAATTGGAACTTGCCAGCAACGCTGCCGCTTCCGCGGCAGGTTCCGGCATCGAAACGAAGCTCGGTGTCGCGCGCACGCGCGCCAGCCAGGCGTGGACCGCCGGATAGGCAGCAAGGTCGAAGCCGCCGTCGGCGGCAACGTCGGTGTAGGCGAACAGGGCGATGTCGGCGACGCCGTAACCGGCCCCGGTGAACCATGGATGGACGGACAGGTGGCGCTCCATCAACGCAAGGGCGGCGTGCCCGCGTTCGAGGCAGCGCGCCAGCTCGGCGCCGCGTCGCGGCGAATCCATGGGCGTCCAGCCACGGATGAAGCGTGCGACCGCAACGTAGGGCTCGTGGCTGTACTGCTCGAAGAACATCCAGCCCAGGGCCTGCGCGCGGTCCCAAGCGTCACCCGGCAGGAAGGGACTGCCCTCGGCAAGCCAGCACAGGATCGCGTTGGATTCGGCGAGCGTGCGGCCGTCGTCCAGCTCGATCACGGGCACGCGGCCATTGGGAAACTTCGCCAGGTACTGCGGCGTGCGCGTCTGTCCGCGGCTGCTGTCCGTTTCGATCCAGCGGTAATCGCGATCGAACCGGCGTCCGAGCTGTTCCAGCAGCAGCCGCACCTTGTGGCAGTTCCCGGAGGAGGAGAAGCCGTAGACGTCGATCACGCCGACGCCCCGGCACGGCGCGCGCGCCACTGTTCCCGCGTCTGTCCCCAGACCTCGATCGGATGGTTTTCGAGCGGCGGGGGCAACTTTCCCGGCCCCTTGTTGGTCGAACCCAGTCGCCGGGCCAGCGCCTGGGAAGGCGCGTTCGCCGGATCGATGCAGTGGATCACGTCATCCCAGCCGAGGTTGTCGAACGCCCAGTCGATCGCGACGACCGCCGCTTCGGTGGCGAATCCCCTGCCCCACGCGGCGCGCCGGAACGACCAGCCCACTTCGTTGCCCGGCCAGCCTTCCGGCCGCCACGGGCCAAGCTGGCCGAGCCACTCGCCGCTGGACCTGTCGAGCACCGAGAACATGCCGAAGCCCTGCACCAGCCAGGCGCCGGGTTGCTGCAGGAACTTGCGCCAGGCAGCCGCTCGCGGCATGTGTCCGCCGATGTAGCGCGCGGCTTCCTCGTCGCCGTGAAGTTCGGCGTAGCCATCGAAATCCTCGATGCGCGGCGCGCGCAGCACCAGTCGTTCGGTCTCGATGCGGATGTCGGTCAAGCTCATTTGCGACTCCCGAAGCGGTGTAGCACGGTGAGAACCGCCGGCCCTTTCCTTGCTCCTGCCTGCCAGTCAGGGGCAGGCGGGAGGTGTGCCCACGGTTCGCGCTGCTGCTCAAGCTTTTCCCCAAGCGTCCCTGCCTCCCAGGAGAGGAAGCAAGGGCTCGCGGCTGAAGCCGCTCCGCCAAAGCGGGGGATCAGAACGCGTTGATGCCGGTCAGTTCGCGCCCCACGACCAGCTGGTGCACGGTCTCGGTGCCCTCGTAGGTGATCACCGACTCCATGTTCAGGCCGTGGCGGATCGGGCAGTGCTCGGTGGTGATGCCGGCGGCGCCGAGCAGGTCGCGCGCCTCGCGCGCGATGTCGATCGCCATGCGGCAGTTGTTCCACTTCGCCAGCGAAACCTGCGTGGGCGCCATCCTGCCGGCGTCCTTCAGGCGGCCGAGCTGCAGCGACAACAGCTGCGCCGAGGTGATGCGGCGCGCCCAGTCAGCCATCTTCAGCTGCGCGCTCTGGGTCGCGGCCACCGGGCGGTCGAACAGGATGCGTTCCTTCGAGTAGTTCAGCGCTTCGTCAAGGCAGGCGATGGCCGCGCCGATCGGCCCCCAGGTGATGCCGTAGCGGGCCTGGGTCAGGCAGCCGAGCGGACCCTTGAGGCCCTTGACGTTGGGCAGGCGGTTGGCCTCGGGCACGCGCACGTTGTCGAAGAACAGCGCGGACGTCACCGACGCGCGCAGACTCATCTTGTGCTTGACCTCCTGCGCGCTGAAGCCGGCGAAGCCCTTTTCGACGACGAAGCCCTGGATGCCGTCCTCGGTCTGCGCCCAGACGATGGCGATGTCGGCCAGGTTGCCGTTGGTGATCCACATCTTGCCGCCGTTGATCACCCAGTCGCCGCCGTCGCGCCTGGCATTGGTCTTCATGTTGGCCGGGTCGGAACCACCGTGCGGCTCGGTCAGGCCGAAGCAGCCGATCACCTTGCCGGCGGCCATGTCGGGCAGCCAGCGCTGTTTCTGCTCCTCGGTGCCATAGGCGTAGATCGGATACATGCACAGCGATGACTGCACGCTGGCGAAGCTGCGCAGGCCGCTGTCGCCACGCTCGAGTTCCTGGCAGATCAGGCCGTAGCTGACCGCGTTGAGCCCAGCGCCGCCGTATTCTTCCGGCAGCGTGGCGCCGAGCAGGCCGAGGCCCGCGATTTCCGGGATCAGTTCGGTCGGGAAGCGCCCCTGGTCGAAGCACTCGCCGATGATCGGCAGCACGCGTTCGTCTGTGAA
This sequence comes from Luteimonas notoginsengisoli, assembly GCF_042648885.1. NCBI lineage: Bacteria > Pseudomonadati > Pseudomonadota > Gammaproteobacteria > Lysobacterales > Lysobacteraceae > Luteimonas > Luteimonas notoginsengisoli. The sequence goes on from NZ_JBHRYF010000009.1 coordinate 263,497, forward strand.
CCGGGCCACGGTGTCCTGGACCGCGCGCTCCTCCTCGCTGAGCAGGGAGCGAACGTCGTAAAGGTCGTAGGGGTGCAGGGCCATGGCGGGTTCTTCGTCCGGTAAAACCGTCATTTTAGCCCGTTGTCCGGCCAGGAATGGGCCCGCGCCGATGCGCTGGGCACAAAAAAGGGCCGGATCGCTCCGGCCCTTCGGGTTGCTGTCGCGGATCGCCCCGCGGGTTCACCCGCGATCGGGGTTGTCCCCAGCGGCGGCGGTCTGCGTCACCACCTGGCCGTTGATCACCGGCAGGCGCTCGCCGGGCTTCTGGTCCATGCGGATGGTGCGTTCCTCGCCCTCGTAGCGGTAGGTCACGTCGTAGCCGACGGTCTTGTCCTGGGTCCCGAGCGAGATCCGGCTGCCGGGCTTGCTGCCCATGCGCATGGTGTCGGTCGTGCCGTCCGGGTTGCGATAGGTCACGTCGTAGCCGACGACATGGCTGGATTCGGAGGTATCGGTGACGGTGTGGCACTGGCGCTCGGTGCGATTGACCACCCTGCCGCCGACGTGCCGCCGGTCCACGCGGTTGCCCACGAAGCCGCCCGCCACGGCGCCAGCCGCAGTCGCGGCCTTCTTGCCGTTGCCCCCGCCCACCTGGTTGCCGAGCAGGCCGCCGATGACGGCGCCGGCCACGGTGCCGCCGACGTTGCCGTCGCGTTCGGGCAGGCGCTCCTGGACCACGACATCGTTGCAGACTTCGCGCGGAGTCGAGTTGGTCGAGGTTTCGCGCACCGGATCGGTGCCGATGACGGAGGCGTAGAGCTTCTCCTTCTCGGTGATCGGCTCCACGTCCACCACGTCGGCGTAGGCGACGCGACCGCCGTCGGGGATGCTGTTGTCGAACGCTGCCGCGTCATCGAGCGCCGAGTCATGGGCAGCCAGTGCGGCGGGCGCGACGATCCCATCGGCGTCCGCCGGCGTGCGCGCATTCTGGAATGCCGCCACGGAAACGCCTCCGACCAGAAGTGCGGCGATGGCAATGGCGATCGTGTTCTTGTTCATGAGGCTCTCCTGATGGCGGATGTCCCGCTCTTGTGTGCGCGACGATTTCAGCATCCACAACCTGAACAGGACTTCTTCCCCGCGCGCCGAAGCTGACAGCGCGATGAACCCGGCGGCTGGCGCCGGTGATAGCGTGACCGGCAGCCTCCTTTCCGACCCGGGAATCCCATGCCCAATCTCCTGCTTGCCCCGCTGCTGCGCTGGTTCGGCCGCCTGAGCTATCCGAAGCTGTTCCTGCTGACGGCGATCCTGTTCGTCGGTGACATGCTGGTGCCGGACGTAATCCCCCTGGTCGATGAACTGCTGCTCGGACTGGGCACGCTGCTGCTTGCGAACTGGAAGCGCGCCAGGCCCGGGCACGGCGAGGCAGTCGATGGCGGGCGCGGCAAGCGGCGCTGACCCCATGCTGGTGGACAGCCACTGCCACCTTGACGTCGCGGAGTTCGATCGCGACCGCGGCGACGTGATCGCGCGTGCGCGGGCCGCTGGCGTGACCCGCCAGATCGTGCCGGCGATCGACGCCGCCGGCTGGCGCAGGCTGCAAGAGGTGTGCGCCGCGACGGACGGACTGTTCCCGGCCTACGGTTTGCACCCGATATTCCTGGACGACCACAAGCCCGGGCATCTGATCCAACTGGGCGAATGGATCGAGCGCGAGCGTCCGCTCGCGGTGGGTGAATGCGGGCTGGACTACTTCATCGAAGGCCTCGACCGCGACGCGCAGCAGTACTACTTCGACGGCCAGCTGGCGCTGGCCCGCGAACACGACCTGCCGGTGATCGTGCACGCGCGTCGCGCGGTGGATGCGGTGATCGCGTCGATCCGCCGCTTCGAGGGACTGCGCGGCGTGGTGCACAGCTGGTCGGGCAGCCACCAGCAGGCCGGGCAATTGTGGGACCTGGGTTTCGTGCTGGGCGTTGGCGGACCGGTCACCTACGAGCGCGCGCAGCGCCTGCGCGCGCTGGTGGCCGACATGCCGCTTGAATGCCTGCTGCTGGAAACCGATGCCCCCGACCAGCCGGACAGCGACATCCGCGGCCAGCGCAACGAGCCCGCGCGCCTACGGATCGTGTGCGAAACGATCGCGCAGCTGCGCGGCGTGGCGCCGGAGGAAATCGCCAGGGCGACCACCGCGAATGCCGAAAGGCTGTTCGGCCTGCCGCCGGCTTCCGCTTGAGTCGGGAGACCTCGTAATAGCGGCTTCGGGCACGCACTGACTGATGCGCCAGCCAGGGGCTGAAGCGCTCCCACATTAAGGAAGAGCAACAGCTTCGCGGCTTCCGCCGCTCCTACGTGGGGGAGGCCTGCCCGACCGCCTTCGGCCGCAGCAACAGTTCGAGCACCTTGCCCACGGCGGCGAACGCGAACGCGCCGGTGATGTGGGTCGCGGCGCCCAGTCCAGCCCCGCAGTCGAGCTTGAGTGCGGCTTCAGCGCCGAGCTGCGGACGCAAGCCGCAGACGCTGCCATCGGCCTGCGGGTAGCGCACGTTCTCCAGCGAGTACACGGCCGGCACGCTGAAGTAGCGCTTCGGTCCGCTCGGGAACCGGAACTCGGTGCGCAGCTTGCGCCGGATCAGCGCCAGCATCGCGTCGTGTTCGGTCTTCGACAGGTCGCGCACGCGCACCAGGGTGGGATCGATCCGGCCGCCCGCGGAACCCACCGTCACGATCGGCTGCTTCCGGCGCCGGCACCAGGCGATCATCTCGACCTTGCTACGGAAGCTGTCGCACGCATCCAGGACCACGTCGAAGCCCTCGCCCAGCAGCGATTCCATGTTCGACGGAGTGAGGAAGCTGGGGACCGCGCGCACGTCGGCCTGCGGATTGATGGCGCGGCAGCGTTCGGCCATGGCATCGGCCTTGCCGCGACCGTAGTGTCCTTCCAGCGCGGGCAGCTGGCGATTGGTGTTGGACACGCACAGATCGTCCGCATCGACCAGGGTGAGCGCGCCGACGCCGCTGCGCGCCAGCGCCTCGACGGCCCACGACCCGACGCCGCCTAGACCGATGACCGCCACCCGCGACACGGACAGCTGCGCGAGTGCACCCCGGCCGTAAAGACGGTCAATGCCCGAGAAACGGTCCTGCCACGATGCATCCATCGGCGCAGTTTACCGGCGCCGGCTGCATGCTATCGTCCCGGCAGCCAACGAGGAGCCCGTCATGTCGACCACACCCGAAGCCAGTCCTGCGAAGCCGGGCCCGCCTTCCGCCGCCAGCCGCTACCTGTTTGTGTTCCTCGTGGGCCTGGTGATCGGCGCCATCGCCGTGGTGATGATCCTGCGGACGCTCGAGGCCCGGAAGACCTGGGAAGATCGCTATCCAGTCGCCGCCATGGACCTGTTCCAGGCCCACGTCGCCCAGATCAAGGCCAGCACCGAAGCCAACCGCTGCAGCGCCACCGACACCCTGCCGCACCTGCAGGCACTGCGCACGCTGGCCAACGACCTCGAACCGGCGTTCGGCGACCTGCGCGAGGACGCGCGCTTCCGCAAGCACGCCAGCGGCCTACGCGCCACCCTCGACTCGACCCTCGCGGCGCCGCCGTTGAACTGCGCGGGCGTGAGCGCCGCCATCGGCAAGGTCGGCGAAGCCTGCAAGGCCTGCCACCAGGACTTCCGCGGCTGATAGCGCCGCCGCTTGCTCGCATGCCTGCGGCGTGACTTCACCCGCGACGCGCGCTTCGCCGCGGACATGAACCCCCTATGACGCCAGCCCCGCGCGAAGGCTTCGACGCGCGATGGTTGATCATGCGTTCACGGCGCGCTGCCTACTGTTCGTGGCCACGGAGCCTGGCTTCGTCCCCCACACAGGAGATCGGCATGAACATCCGTTTGCTCGGCGCCACTACCCTCATCGCCGCGCTCGCCACCGCAGGCTGCGCCACCTCCCCCGGCTACGGCGGAAGCGGCTACAGCACCGCACCCTCCTATGGCAGCAGCGTGTGCACCGACTGTGGCACCGTGACGCGCATCGAAGCCGTCGCCCGTGGCCAGAACGTCCCCAATGCGACCGGTGCGGTGCTCGGCGGCATCGTCGGCGCGGTTGCCGGCCACGAGATCTCCGACAAGACCGGCGGCAGCAAGGGCAACCAGAACATCGCCACCGTCGCTGGCGCCGTCGGCGGCGCCGTGGCGGGCAATGCCATTCAGAACAAGGTCCAGCAGGGCACGACGTATCGCGTCACCGTGCGCATGGAGGATGGCAACCTGCGTACCGTCCAGCAGACCGACCTGGCGGGGATCCGCGAAGGTTCGTACGTCCGCATCAATGGTGGGCGCGCCGTGCTGCGTTGAGCATCCGGCAAGCGCCATGAAAAGGCCCGCCATTCGGCGGGTCTTTTTTTGATCCGCAGTCCTCGTAAGCGTTCCTTCCTGCGTCCCGCCAGCCAATGCGGCGAGACCATCCCACGCAGCCATGAAGCCGGTGGGCCACGCCGACTGGCACCCTCCACTGGTCTGTGCGTCACGGGCGCGCGACATCAACGCCAGTTCAGCGCACGACTGCAAACCGCCGCGGCATTTGTGAGAATGCGTCGCACGCGAACCTCCGTGCGCCGGAAGCCCTGCCCTCCTCCGCACCGCCCAAGGAATCCCGATGGACCTGCATGCCCTGTGGTACGTCCTCGCCGCGCTGATGGTCGTCGTCGGCCTGGCCGGCATCCTCCTGCCGGCGATCCCCGGCCTCCCCCTGGTCTTCGCCGGCATGCTGCTGGCGGCCTGGACCGACGGTTTCGAACGCGTGGAATGGTGGTGGCTGCTGATCCTCGGCGCGCTGACGGCGCTGTCGATGGCAATCGATTTCTGGGCAACCGCGGCCGGCGCCAAGCGCGTGGGGGCAAGCCGCAAGGCCATCGTCGGCGCGGTGGTGGGCACCGTCGTCGGCCTGTTCTTCGGTCCCATCGGCCTGTTCGCCGGTCCATTCGTCGGCGCACTGCTTGGCGAACTCTGGCACGGTCGCGGAATCGACGGCGCCCGCGTCGGCCAGGCGACCAAGGTCGGCTTCGGGACATGGATGGGCATCCTGTTCGGCATCGTGCTCAAGCTCGGCCTGGCGTGCACGATGTTCGTCCTGTTCGCATGGGCGTGGTACGCCTGAAGGTTTCACGCCGTGAAGCGGAGCCGCGCGGCATTGTGGCAACACGCGCATCAGCGGCGGCAACGTACACTGCGGCACGCCAAGATCGTTGTCTTTGCGAATGAACAAGGCGCGCGTCCCTCGAACGCGCGCTCCATCCTCCGCCACTTGCCGCGAACACGCCCGCCCGTGACCCGTACCCTGCTCCACCTCGCCGCCGTTTCCGCGCTGCTGCTGGCCCTGTCGCCCGCTTTCGCCGCACCGCAGTCCGCCACCGGAGCCGATACCGACGCGTCAGCGCCCGTCAGCGCGGATGCCGCACCCACGGGGGAAGCGCCGGCCGCCGGCGAGGAGGCCGTGGCCAGGCAACTGCGGGCCAAGCTGACCACCGACGACGACCTCAAGGAAGTGACCGCCAGCGTCGACGATGGCGTCGCGGAACTCGATGGCAGCGTGCTGCAGCCGATGCACAAGCTGGAAGCGACCAAGATCGCCACGGAAACGCCGGGCGTGGCCACGGTGGTCAACAACGTCGAGGTCGACACCAGCCTGCGCTCGCACGTCCACGCCGCGTATCGCGGGACGACCCGCAAGCTGGCCACCCTGGTGGCGCGCGCCCCACTGCTGCTGGTCGCGATCGCGATCGTGCTGGTCTTCGCATGGGCGGGGCGCCTGCTTTCGCGCAACCTGCGCATGCTCCGGCTGCGCATCGACAACCCGTACATGGACGGCCTGATCAGGCGTTCGGTCCGCGTCATCGTGACGCTGCTCGGCGTGCTGCTGGCGCTCAACCTGCTCGACCTGTCGACCATGGTAGGGGCGGTGCTCGGATCGGCCGGCGTGGTTGGGCTGGCGCTGGGTTTCGCATTCAAGGACATCGCCGAGAACTACATCGCCGGCGTGCTGTTGAGCGTGCGCAAGCCGTTCTCGCCGGGCGAACAGATCCGCGTCGACGCGTATGAGGGCAAGGTCGTGGCGCTGACCTCGCGCGCGACCATCCTGATGACGATGGACGGCAACCAGCTGCAGCTTCCCAACGCGCTGGTGTTCAAGTCGGTGCTGCTCAACTATTCGCAGAACCCCAAGCGGCGCTTCGACTTCAGGACCACCATGGACCCGTCGCACTCGATCCGCCAGGCGCAGACCCTGGCGCTGGAAGCCTATTCGGGCATCGACGGCGTGCTCGACGACCCGGCGCCGTCCTGGACGGTGGTGCAGAACGCACCGGGCGGAATCGAACTGCAGTTCTTCGGCTGGGTCGACCAGCGCAGCAGCGACCTGGGCAAGGTGCGCAGCGAAGCGATCCGCCTGGTCAAGGCCGCCTTCGCACGCGCTGGCATCCAGGCGCCGCGCTCCGTCCAGCATGTCGTGCTGTCGCGCGAGACCCCTGCGCAGGCCACGCCGGAGGCACGACCTGAACCCACGCAGGGCGCCAGCGTCGACACCTCGGTCAACCGCGACATCGACGACCAGCTCGCCGAAGCGCAACGCGCTGACGCGGCCGCCACTGGCAACATGCTCGACCACGACAAGGGCAAGCCATGACACCCTCACCCCACACGATCGCGCTGCTCTCCCTCGGCCTGGCCGCAACCGCGCCGGCGCTTGCGCAATCGCCGGAGGACGCGCCGGAACATGCCAGCGTGAATGCCTGCGCCCTGGTCGAGATCGATGCCGACCGCCTGGCCTGCTACGACCGCGTCGCCGGACGCCGGACCCTGGACCCGGCGCAGGCCGACGCCGCCGCGGCGCTCGCGCGCCAGAACCGCGAAGCGGCAAGCGAAGCCGAGGCCGCCGCGGCTACCCCGGTCGGGCGTGCGCGCGGCGCGGCCAACGACCTGTTCGCTTCCGAGCCCGACGACGCCATCGCCAACGCCGGCAAGGGCTCGCTGCTCGACAGTCGCTGGGAGCTGGCCAAGGACTCGAAGCTCGGCACGTTCAACTTCCGCGCCTACAAGCCGGTCTACCTGCTGCCCGTGTTCTGGAGCAGCGACCAGAACGAGCTGCCGTCGTCGCCCAACCCGCGGAACACCGTCTCCGAAGCGCAGTCGCTGGATGCGATCGAAACCAAGTTCCAGATCAGCTTCAAGACCAAGGCGTGGGAAAACCTGTTCGGCGACAACGGCGACATCTGGATGGGGTACACCCAGAGCTCGCGCTGGCAGGTCTACAACGGCGAGGCGTCGCGACCCTTCCGCGAGACCAACTACGAACCCGAAGTGCTGCTGGTGTTCCGCAACAACTACAGCCTGCTGGGCTGGAAGGGCCGCATGGCGGCGGTGGGCATCAACCACCAGTCCAACGGCCGTCCCGATCCGCTCTCGCGCAGCTGGAACCGGGTGATGTTCAACGTCGGACTGGATCGCGAGAACTGGGCGGTGACCTTCCGCCCGTGGGTCCGCATTGCCGACGGGCACGACGATGACAATCCGGACATCGAGGACTACATGGGTCGCGGCGACGTCACCATCGTGCACACCATCGGCGGCCACGAGCTGTCGCTGATGGCGCGGCACTCGCTGCGCGGCGGCGATCGCTCGCATGGTGCGGTCGGATTCGACTGGGGCTTCCCGATCCACAACTCCCTGCGCGGCCACGTCCAGGTGTTCGACGGCTATGGCGAAAGCCTGATCGACTATAACCATCGGTCGACGTACGTGGGACTGGGGATTTCGCTGCTCGAATGGTTCTGACGTCGCTTGCGTGAGCGGCCAAGGCCGCGCCCGCAATCGGCGCGCCTCTCCGCCGGGTCGCTTGGCCTAGATCGACAGCGCGAACGCCAGGGCCTCGCAGCTTTCGCGCTGCAGCGCAGGCGTCATCGCGTCAGCGCGAACTGCGCCAGCGCCGGTGTTCCACCATCAGGCATTGGTCCTGCACCACGTCGATGCCGGCGGCCAGCAGCTGCGCGGCGAAGTCGTCGTCGCGAATGCCGGTCTGCAGCCACACCAGCCTGGGGCGCGCGGCGACGAGATCGTCCAGGTGGGGCATCAGGTCGGCGGGCTTGCGGAACACATTGACCACGTCCACCCGCCCGGGAATGTCCGCCACCTTGCGGTAGACCTGTCGGCCGAGGATCTCGGACACGTCGGGGTAGTAGACCGGCACCGGCTCCAGTTCGTACCCGGCGCGGTGCAGATAGGCCGAGACGATGTGAGCCGGGCGGTCGGCGCGCGATTCGGGCTTGATCCCAAGCACGGCGATGCGGCGCAGCCGCGGCAGCAGACGGTCGAAGGCGATGTGGTCCTGGATCAGGCTGCCGGCCATGCGATGTTTCCGAGAGTGTCGCATCGACTTGGTAGCGAGCCCGGCGGGTTGCAAGCGTCGGCACGCATCGGTCTGGAACCTGTCGAGCGGTCCGGGACGAACGTCCCCCTTAGCCACTCCCGCCGCGATCGGAAGGAAAAAGCTTCGCGAACGCAAGGCGCGAGGTGCTGGTGAAGTATCCCTCTCCTGCCTTCCCGGGCAGGAGTGGAGACCTCTCGGCTGGAAAACTCCGCCGAAGCTCAGGATTCCATCACGACCGGAATGCGTCCGATCCGCGACTGCCACTCGCGCGGTCCCGTGCGGTGCACCGATTCGCCGGTCGAATCCACCGCCACGGTCACCGGCATGTCCTGCACCGTGAACTCGTAGATCGCCTCCATGCCGAGGTCCTCGAACGCCACCACGCACGCGGACTTGATCGCCTTCGACACCAGGTAAGCGGCGCCACCGACCGCCATCAGGTACACGGATCGGTGCTTCCTGATCGCCTCGATGGCGACGTCGCCGCGCTCGGCCTTGCCGACCATGCCGAGCAGGCCGGTCTGCGACAGCACCTGGTCGGTGAACTTGTCCATGCGCGTGGCCGTGGTCGGGCCCGCGGGGCCCACCGCCTCGTCGCGCACCGGGTCGACCGGGCCGACGTAGTAGATGAAGCGGCCGTTGAAATCCACCGGCAGCGGCTCGCCCCGGTTCAACATGTCCACCATGCGCTTGTGCGCCGCATCGCGCCCGGTCAGCAGCCTGCCGTTGAGCAGCAGCACCTCGCCCGGCCGGAAGCTGGCGACTTCCTCGCGGCTGATCGTATCCAGGTCCACCCGGCGCGCGTTGGCGGGGTTGTAGGTCAGCTTGGGCCAGTCTTCCAGCGACGGCGGATCCAGCGCCACCGGGCCGCTGCCATCCAGGGTGAAGTGCGCGTGCCGCGTGGCGGCGCAGTTGGGGATCATCGCCACCGGGAGGTTCGCCGCGTGGGTCGGGTAGTCCTTGATCTTGATGTCGAGCACGGTGGTCAGGCCCCCGAGGCCCTGCGCACCGATGCCCAGCGCATTGACCTTGTCGAAGATCTCCAGTCGCAGTTCCTCGAGCCGGTTGGCCGGCCCGCGCGCCTTGAGGTCGACGATGTCGATCGGCTCCATCAGCGACTCCTTGGCCAGCAGCATCGCCTTCTCCGCGGTGCCGCCGATGCCGATGCCGAGCATGCCCGGCGGGCACCAGCCTGCGCCCATGGTCGGCACGGTCTTGAGCACCCAGTCGACGATCGAATCGGACGGGTTGAGCATCGCGAACTTGGATTTCGCCTCCGACCCGCCGCCCTTCGCCGCGACGATCACGTCGACCGTGTTGCCCGGGACCACCTTGACGTTGACCACCGCCGGCGTGTTGTCGCCGGTGTTGCGGCGACGCCCGGCCGGATCGGCCAAGACGCTGGCGCGCAGCTTGTTGTCGGGATGCAGGTACGCGCGGCGCACGCCCTCGTTGGCCATGTCCTCCACGCCCATGGTGGCGTCGTCCCAGCGCACGTCCATGCCGATCTGCAGGAAGACGGTGACGATGCCGGTGTCCTGGCAGATCGGCCTGTGGCCCTCGGCGCACATCCGCGAGTTGATCAGGATCTGCGCGATCGCGTCCTTCGCAGCCGGGCTTTCCTCCCGGTCGTACGCCGCGGACAGGCTGCGGATGTAATCGACCGGATGGTAGTAGCTGATGTACTGCAGGGCGTCGGCGACGCTCTGGATCAGGTGTTCCTGCTGGATCGAAACCGGACGACTGGTGGTCACTGCGGGCTCGCGGAGGCTGGCGAAACAGCCGCCGATTTTAGCCCACCGCTCGACCTTGGTCCCGGTCAGCGTTGTCTGGAAACCGTTCGTCGCGGCTGCGTGCGTGCAACACTGCCTTCCGCCGCCCCTGTGTCGGGACCCGCATGGGCCCGCCGCGCGACCGAGGGCAGCCCCGGCTGCGACGTCGCCGCCGGCCCGGAACGGGGAGGCAGCAGCGGCTGCCCGCCGTTGACCGGCAGCGCACGGATGGCGTCGGGATTGAGCAGCGCCACCGCGTCGCGGCAGTCGAGGAAAGGATAGGCCCGCCCGGACGCGGGGTCGTTGATGCGGGTGGTCGAAAGCGTCATCGCGTCCATGCGCTGGGCCACGGTCGCCGTCGGTGCAGCCTGCGCCAGTGCCACCGCGCAGGCGGCCGCCATCGGCGCGGCCTGCGAGGTGCCGCCGTACTCCGACGTGCCCCCGGTGCCGCCGGTGGAAGTGACGAACGCACCGGCGGCGAAAAGATCGGTCGTGGGGCTGCGGTTGGAGAAGCAGGCAGGCTTGCGCGCTGCCGTGGTCGCCTCGCTGCAACCCAGGAAATCGTCCACAGCGCCCACGTCCGAATCCCAGGTTGCCGCCACCGATAGTGCATTGTGGACACAGGCAGGCGCCTGGATCTGCTGCGCGTTGCCCTGGTTGCCGGTCGACACAGTGACCACCGCGCCGTTGGCCACCAGCGCATCGACGGCTACCGCCAGGCTCTGCGTCCACGCCGTACTCGCGTCGCAGTGGCCCGGGAAAGTGTCATCGCTGCCGAGGCTCAGGTTCACGGCCGCCACGTCGGGATGATGGGTCGCGACCCAGTCCATTGCCGCGACCACGTCGGAGGCGCAGCAGTAGCGGCCGTCGGCGCTGATCACCTTCACCGCCACCAACTGCGCGTCAGGCACCGCGCCGCGCGGGGCGATGCCGCCCTCTCCGACGATGATCCCGGCCACGTTGCTGCCATGGCCCTGGTCGTCGACTGCCGCCCCCGGGCCGGTCTGCGTCGCTGTCATGTTGGGGCAGCATCCACCGCCGCCGTCCATTGGACTGCAGAAGCACGCTTCGTCGACGAGGCGCCCGACCAAGTCGGCATGGTCGACGTCCACGCCGCTGTCGATCACCGCCACCTTGCGGCCCTTGCCGCCCAGGCCGAGCGCATCCAGGCCTGCGACCCGATTGACCCGACTGGCCTGGTCGGGCGCGACTGCACCGCCTGCCGATCCGCCGCGGTCGACATCGACCGCCATCACGTCCGGATGTCTTTCCAGCACCGCCAGGTCACGCGCATCCACCTCCAACGCCAGCGCCGGCACCAGGGCGAAGCGACGCCGCAGCGCACGGCTTCCCGACGGCAGGGCATTTAGTACCGAATCGGCCACGGCCTCGACCTGGGCCATGCGCAGCGCCTTCACCGGTGATGGGCCCGCCCGGAAGAAGGCGGCCCGCGGCCGCAGCGCGACCATCACGCGTACGTGGCCGGCATCGGCGGCCGCAGTACGCGCCTGCTTCGATACCGCGGGGACCTGCGCCCACACGGGCGCCGCGGCCAACGCCATCCAGCCGGCGACCAGCGCCAGCACGATCCTTCCCTTCATCTGCGATCCCCCTGTGGTGCGCGCCGACGCTAACACATCCGGCGCAGCGCCGGACCGCCCCCCGCGGCCTCCACGTACGAATCGATTGCGATGGGTTGGCACCGACGCCCGCCCTCCTTAAACCCCTGCCGGCCACGCCGCATCCCAAGGACTATGCTGACCACCATCGTGACCGCACTGATGCCCGCCACCGCACCGGCCGTGGACGACGACCACGCGCTCGTCCGCGCATCGCTGGCTGGCGACACCGCCGCGTTCGAGGCCCTGTACCGGCGCCATGTCGGCCGCGTGCACGGGGTGATCTCCCGCTTGCTGGGGCGCCATCGCCAGCGCGCCGAGGACCTGACCCAGGAGGCCTTCGTCCGCGCTTGGCAGGCGCTCGGGTCCTACCGCTTCGAAAGCGCCTTCGGCACCTGGTTGTACCGGCTGGCCGCCAACACCGCGCTGATGGAGCTGCGCTCGCGCCGCGGCGACCCCGCCCTGGACGACGAGGACCACCTCGAACGCGTCGGCCATCCCGATTCGGCCGGCCACACCACCGCGCTGGCGATGGACCTGGACCGCGCCGTCGCCACCCTGCCGCCGCGCGCCCGCGCGGTGCTGGTGCTGTACGACGTGGAAGGATGGACCCACGAGGAAATCGCCGGCGAACTGGAGATGGCCGTCGGCACTTCCAAGGCGCAACTGCATCGCGCGCGCGGCCTGCTGCGCGCGCGGCTGGAAGAACACGCATGAACATCGAACACGACAACGACCACGACACGCCCCTGCCGGACGGACTGCGCCGCTCGCTGCGCGCCTTGCGCCGCGACGACATGCCGGCCGCCGACCTGTGGCCGGCCATCAGCGCACGCATCGCCGCCAGCCGACAGGACGCGCCGACCCCGCCAACGGACGTGCCGCCGTCCTTCCAGCCGTTGCCGATCTCGCCCGTGGCTGCGTTGCGCACGCCGGCATCGCGACCCTGGCGCAGCCAGCGCTCGCGCCGGTTCGCGGGGCTCGCGACGGCCGCCTCGCTGGCCGCCGTGCTGGCCATCGGCTGGGCCGCGTTCGCGCCCTCGATGCACGCGCCGGCGCCCAGCACGACCGCCGTCGCGTCCGCACCGATCCTGCGCGAAGCCGCGCGCATGACCCGCGAATATCGCACCGCCTGGCGCGCGTTCGACGCGCGGCGCCCTGCCGGCATCGACACCAGCGCCCTGCACGAAATCGACCGCAACGCGGCGCAGGTGCGCGCCGCGTTGCACCAGGACCCGGAGGCGCGCTACCTGTTCGAGCGCCTGCAGAGCCTGTACGCGCTGCGGCTCGACCTGTCGCGGCGCCTGGCCACGATTCCCGACGCCGTCTCCACCTGACCGACCCATCTGACCGGAGCAATCCCATGTCCATCCGATTCCTGCTGTCGCTGCTCCTCGCGTCCCTGCCGGTGGCCGCGCTGGCGTCCACCCCGATCAACGAAACGCGACCGCTCGACGCCGACGGCAAGGTCGAGATCTCCAACCTCAAGGGACGCATCCAGGTGCGCGCCTGGGACCAGCCGCAGGTGCGCATCCGCGGCAGCCTCGGGCGCGGCGTGGAAAAGCTCGAAATCGGCCCCGGCGGGAGCGAGCTCGAGATCAAGGTGCGCTACCCGCGCCGCACCAGCGACAACAACAGCGAGCCCACGGACCTCGTGGTTGATGTGCCCACGCTCGCCAGCCTCGACATCGACGGCGTCGCGGTCGAGATCAGCGTCACCGGAACCGCGGGCCGCAGCCTGGAAATCAACAGCGTCAGCGGCAACGTCAGCGTCGCGGGCGCGCCGCGGCAGGCCGACATCGAGAGCGTCAGCGGCGACCTGCGGCTGACCCTGAATTCGGCCGATGTCTCGGCGCAGAGCGTCAGCGGAAGCGTCACCCTGCGCGGCCGCCTCGACGGCGAGGTCTCGGTCGAGACCGTCTCGGGCAACATCACCGTCGACACCCGCGGCGAACGCCTGCGCAAGCTGTCCAGCAACAGCGTCTCGGGCAACGCCACCCTGCAGGCCGCGCTTGCCGATGGCGGCAGCATCGACTCCGAGTCGGTGAGCGGCAACATCAAGGTCGTCGCGCCGAAGTCGCTGTCGGCCGAGGTGAAGGGCGAAAGCTTCAGCGGCCACCTGCGCGCGCCTGGCGCGAAGATCGACAAGCCGCAGTTCGGTCCGGGCTCGAGCTTCGAGCACCGCTACGGCGCCGGCAGCGGCGACATCCAGCTCGAAACCTTCTCGGGATCGGTCGAGCTGCTGCTGCAGTAACGCAGGCGCCACCACGCGCGGCGGATGACCCGCATCTCCACGCCCGCGCCGATGCGGGCGTGGCATTCTTGCTGCCGGTCTGCCCGAGACACGCACGCGAATGTCGACACCTGTCTGGTCCGGACGCCGCCACGAGGCCCCGGCGATGAACCTGCGCGAGCGCTTCGCCGCGCTGCGCAACCTGCCTCCGTTCCTCCGCGACATCTGGCGCACCAGTCCCCTGCTCGCCCTGTCCAGCCTGCTGCTGCGGCTGGCGCGCGCACTGCTGCCGATCGCCACGCTGTACGTCGGCAAGCTGATCGTCGACGAAGCGGTGCGGCTGGTCGGGCTGGGCACCGGCGCGCCGGGCTTCGCCGCGGTGTGGCAGTCGGGCGTGCTGCACCACCTGCTTGGCCTGCTGGCGATCGAGTTCGTGCTGGCCGTGGCCTCGGACATCCTCGGGCGCATCGTCGGCCTGGTGGACTCGCTGCTGTCGGAGCTGTATTCCAACGCCACGAGCGTGCGGCTGATGGAACATGCGGCCTCGCTCGACCTGGAGGACTTCGAGGACGCCGACCTGCAGGACCGCCTCGATCGCGCCCGGCGCCAGGTGTCCGGGCGCAGCTCGCTGATGTCGCAGCTGCTCGGCCAGGCGCAGGACATCGTCACCATCATCAGCTTCGCCATCGGCCTGCTGGTCTATGCGCCGTGGCTGATCGTGCTGCTGCTGGTCGCGCTGGTGCCCGCGTTCGTCGGCGAGATGCACTTCAACGCCAAGAGCTACGCGGTCAACTTCCGCGCCACGCCGGAGCGGCGCGAACTCGACTACGTGCGCCAGACCGGCGCCAGCGCCAGCTCGGCCAAGGAGATCAAAAGCTTCGGGCTCAACGCCTTCCTGATCGAGCGCTACCGCACGCTTGCCTGGTCGATCTACCTGGCCAACCGCCGCATCGCCATCGGCCGCGCCGGCTGGGGCGGATTGTTCACCACCATCGGCACGCTGGGCTACTACGCGGCCTACGCCTACATCGCGTGGCGCACGGTGCATGGCGAATTCAGCATCGGCGACCTGACCTTCCTGTCGGCCTCGTTCCGGCGCCTGCGCAACCTGCTCGAAGGCCTGCTGTCGAGTTTCTCGCAGGTCGCCGGGCAGGCACTCTACCTCGACGACCTGTTCTCGTTCTTCCAGATCCAGCCGGAAATCCTCTCGCCCGCCAACCCGCGGCCGTTCCCGAAGCCGATTCGGGAGGGTTTCGTGTTCGAGGACGTGGGCTTCCGCTATCCCGGCGCCGAGCGCTGGGCGGTCCGCCATCTCGATTTCACCCTGCACGCCGGCGAAGTGCTCGCGCTGGTCGGAGAGAACGGCGCCGGCAAGACCACGCTGGTGAAGCTGCTCTCGCGCCTGTACGACCCGGACGAGGGTCGCATCCTTCTGGACGGCCATCCGCTGGCCGAATACGACCTCGACGAGCTGCGCGCCAACACCGGCGTGATCTTCCAGGACTTCGTGCGCTACTTCATGAGCGCTTCGGACAACATCGCGGTGGGCCGGATCGAAGCCCGCGACGACCATGCCCGCATCGCCGAAGCCGCGCATCGCTCGATGGCCGATGAAGTGATCGCGCGCCTGCCCGGCGGCTACGACCAGATGCTCGGTAAGCTGTTCAAGGAAGGCGTGGACCTGTCGGGCGGCGAGTGGCAGAAGATCGCCATCGCCCGCGCCTACATGCGCGACGCGCAGCTGCTGATCCTGGACGAACCCACCGCCGCGCTCGACGCGCGCAGCGAGTTCGAGGTGTTCCAGCGCTTCAAGGAGCTGTCCGAGGGCAAGACCGCCGTGCTGATCTCGCACCGCTTCTCCAGCGTGCGCATGGCCGACCGCATCCTGGTGCTCGAACAGGGCCGGATCGAGGCCAGCGGCACCCACGAGCAGCTGATGGCGCAGGGCGAGCGCTACGCCGAGCTGTTCGAGCTGCAGGCGGCCGGGTACCGCTGAGTGGTGCCACGCACCGACCTCGTTCGAGTGGCTCGAGTCGCGAGTCCCTGGCCGGGAAATCGGACGCCTCCAAGAGCTCGCGGCTCAGGCCGCCCCCACGGGTTTTGCCGGCATTCCGGGGGCGGCCGGGCTGGCCCGACGGATGAAAGGGCCCTTGACGCAGCACGGGCTAGGCTGCGCCCATGAACACGAGCGAATCCGCGCACGACAACGACACCGTGGCCCACCAGCCGCGGGGCATCGCCCGCACCACGCAGATCCTGCGTTTCCTGGTCAAGTACCGCAGCGCCGGCGTGTTCTCCGGCCTGGACCTGGATGCCGACGGCGCGGCCGACGGCGAAACGCCCGCGACCGAAGGCAAGCCCGAGGAGTTCGTCGATGACCTCGAGGCGCTTGGCCCGACCTTCATCAAGATCGGCCAGGCGCTCTCCACGCGTCCCGACATGGTGCCGCCGCCGTTCTTGGTCGCGCTGGAGCGAATGCAGGACGACGTCGCGCCGATTCCCTTCGAACAGGTCCGCGAGGTCGTCGAGTCCGAGCTGGGCGTGCGCATCAGCAAGGCATTCGCGCAGTTCGACGAACAGCCGCTGGGCTGCGCGTCGCTGGCGCAGGTGCACCGCGCGACGCTGCGCGACGGCCGGCTGGTGGCGGTGAAGGTGCAGCGGCCCGGCATCGTCGACATCATGCGCGCCGACCTCGACGCCCTCGCCCACCTCGCCGGCGGCGCGGACCGCATGACCGACATCGGTCGGCGCTTGCGCTTCGCCGACTGGGTGCAGGAGTTCCGTCGCACCCTGCTGGCCGAACTCGACTACCAGGCCGAAGCGGAGAACCTCGAGCGCTTCGGCCAGCACCTGCAGGGCTATCCGGAACTGCTGGTGCCGGCACCGGTGTGGGACCTGACCGCCAGGCGCGTGCTGACGATGGAGCTCGTGCAGGGCACCAAGGTCACCGAGATCTCCGGCCTGCGCCGCACCGAGCACGACATGTCCGGGCTGGCCTCGGCGCTGATGCGCGGCTACCTGGACCAGGTGTTCGTGCACGGCGAGATCCACGCCGACCCGCATCCGGGCAACCTGCTGGTGACCAACGACGGCCGGCTGGCGCTGTTCGACCTCGGCATGGTCGCGCACGTGCCGCCGAAGCGTCGGGAGCGCCTGCTGAAGCTGCTGTTCGCGGCCGTCGACGGCCGCGGAGAGGAAGTCGCCGCCGAGGCGATCGCGATGGGCACCCGGCTGGAGGATTTCGACGAGGCGCGCTTCCTGCGCGAGGTCGGCCAGATGGTCGCCACGTATGCCGCCCGCTCCGGTGCGGGATCGCTGTCGGAAGGCCGGCTGATGATCGACCTGGTCGGTCGCTCCACCATGTGCGGCTTGCGCACGCCCCCGGAAATGAGCCTGCTGGGCAAGACCCTGCTCAACCTGGAACAGGTGTCCCACGCGCTCGACCCGGACCTCGACGTCAAGGCCGTGATCGAGCGCCACCTCGAGCACGTCATGCGCGAGCGGCTGAAGAAGGCGCTGTCGCCTTCGAACCTGGCCAGCGAACTGATCGACGTGCAGGCGCTGCTGCGCGAAGCCCCGCGCAAGGTCTCCGACGTACTCTCGCTGCTGGCCGAGAACCGGATGCAGGTGCGCATGACCGGTCTGGAAGAATCGCACCTGATGGAAAACCTGCAGAAGATCGCCAACCGGGTCAGCGCGGCGCTGGTCACCGCCGCGCTGATCGTGGCCTCGGCGATGATGATGCAGGTCGACACGGACTCCCGCCTGTTCGGCTATCCCGCCATCGCGCTGGTGCTGTTCATCATCGGCGCCGGGCTGGGGATTTCCATCGTGGCCAGCGCGCTGTTCGGTGATCGCAAGGCGCGCCCGCGCGAGGAACGCGGGCCTCGCTGAGGCAGAGCCTCGCGCGTCTCCAGTCCGCGCGGCTCGCGGCAGCCCGGCATTGCGAGGTCGAGACCCTTCGCCTTTCGCCCGTCGGCTGTTTTGACCCGGATCAAGGCAGCCCGCCTCCGCCGGTCCACACTGTGCGAAAGCCGGACCACGCTCGTCCGCGGTTGTGGGCCAGCGTACAGGCAGGCCACCGGTTTCCAGGTCGACCCACCGCATCGGAGAACGCCATGAACATCCTGCTTGCCATCGACGGCAGCGACGCCAGCGATCGCGCCGCGAAGCATTGCGTGCAACTCGCGAAGAAGCTCGCCGAGCCGCCGGCGATGACCGTGGTCAACGTATGCGCCCCGCTGCTGCCGGCCGCTGCGCGCAAGCTCGGCCGCAAGGCCACCGCGGAGTACTACACCAGCGGGGCCGAATACGCCGTGCGCAAGGCGCGCCGCGTCCTGGGCCGCGCCCACCTCGCGTTCGACGAGGCCTTCCCGGTTGGCGACGCCGCCGAGGAAATCGTGCGCCTGGCCGACAAGCAGGGCGCGACGCTCATCGTGATGGGATCGCGCGGGCAGACCGGCCTCAAGAACCTGCTGCTGGGCTCGGTGGCCAGCCGGGTGCTGGCGCTGTCCAAGGTGCCGGTGACCATCGTTCGCTGAAGGCTCCTGCGGCTCGAAGCTGCCTGCCGGCGCCGCAGCGACCAGCGTACGCCCGCTTTCGGGTACGTACGGCCGAACATGCTGCTGCGCGTGCCAGTCCTTGGCGTCAGGTGGCGGCGCCCGAAGCCGCTCCGAACAGGCTTCCCTGCCCGTCGCCCGGGGCGGGATAGCGCAGCACGCCGTCGACCATGCGCGCGTCGGGATTGAGTTCATGCAGCGTCTGCTTGCCGGGCGCCATCAGGTGGCATACCTGCCAGCCGCGCGCGGTGAAGTCGTCGGAGATCAGCCGGCGATGGCAGCGCCACCACACCGCCTCGGCGCACATCACCGAGACCCGCCGCTCACCGGCCATCCGCATCAGGCGTTCGCGCGCGAGTGCGAATTCCGGCTCGGCCATGTAGTCGGCGTATGCGCGGAACGCCGCAACCCGCCACGCGCCATTGGGTGAATCCGTCGATGGCTTGCGACGGCCGCCGAACTCCGGCATGGGCACGTAGTCGATTCCGGCTTCGGCCAGCGCCGGTGCCATGGCCAGCGGCGAGAACTGCGGATTACGTCGCGATCCGGCAAAACGGCGCACGTCGGCCAGCACCTCGATACGCGCCTCGCCCAACATCCCGGTGAACAGCGCCCACTCGCGGGTGGAGTGGCCGATGGTCCAGAGCGTGCCGGTCGCGTCGTTCATGCCGCTATTGTGGCCAGCGTCGGTGCACGCAATGTCTGCGTCAGTCCGTGGGAGCGGGCATCGCCGCTCCCGCGAACGCTGATCACGAGGCGCGACGATGCATCGCCGCGCGGGTGCCGATTGCTAGCGTGGCAGCGCGTACGCGATCACGTAGTCGCCTTCCGGGGTCTCCATGAAGTGGTGGCCGCCGGCCATGATCACCAGGTACTCGCGGCCGCCGGCCTCGTAGACCATCGGATTGGCCTGCCCGCCCGCGGGCAGCACGTCCTGCCACACGGTTTCGCCGGTATCGATGTCGATCGCGCGGATCAGGTCGTCGGTTGCCGCAGCGATGAACACCAGGCCGCCAGCGGTGATCACCGAACCGCCGTTGTTGGGCGTGCCGATCACGATCGGCAGGTGCGAAGGAATGCCAAAAGGCCCGTTCGCGCGCGCCGTGCCTAACGGGCGATCCCACAGCATCTTTCCGCTCGCCAGGTCGATCGCGCGGATGCCGCCGTAGGGCGGCTGCTTGCACAGCAGGCCGGTCGGCATGCGCCAGCCGGCATTGACGTTGATCGCGTACGGCGTGCCCTGCTGCGGATCGCCGGCGCCTTCCGCGCCGCCCTGGTCGCCACGCAACTCGTCGCGCGGCGCCCAGCCGAGGCGGTCGGCTTCCGCGCGCGGCACCAGGATGTTGTAGTTGGGCATGTCGTTGTAGTTGGCGATGATGATCCCGCGCTGCGGATCCACCGCGACCCCGCCCCAGTCCGAGCCGCCGTTGTAGCCGGGGTATTCGATCGAATGCCGGTCCGCGGTGGGCGGCGTGTAGAAGCCCTGGTAACTCGCCTTGCGGAACTGGATGCGGCAGGCCATCTGGTCGATCGGCGTGACGCCCCACATGTCACGTTCGGTCAGGTCGTCCTTGCGCCGCAGCGTGTGGTACAGCGAATACGGCTGGGTTGGCGAACGTTCCTGCGGTTCCACGCCGCCGCCCGGCACCTTGAGTTCGCCGACTTCGGTCAGCGGCTTGCCGGTGCGGCGATCCAGCACGTAGATGTCGCCCTGCTTGCTCGGCAGCACCAGCGCCGGAACCTTGCCGCCCGCGGTCGGGAAATCGACCAGCGTCGCCGTCGAGCCCAGGTCGTAGTCCCACACGTCCTTGCGCACGGTCTGGAAATGCCAGGCCGGCTTGCCGGTGGTGACATCCAGCGCCACCAGCGAGGTCGCGTACTCGTTCTCCACTGGCCGCCGTAGCCCGCTCCAGTAGTCGGCGGCGGAATTGCCCATCGGCAGGTAGACCAGGCCAAGCTGCTCGTCGCCCGAGGCCGTGGTCCACATGTTGGGCGTGCCGCGGGTGAACGTCTCGCCCGCCGGCGGAAGCCCGGTGCGGTCCGGCCGCATCATGTCCCAGGCCCAGCGCAGCTCGCCGGTGATCGCATCGAAGCCCTGGATCACGCCCGACGGTGCCCAGCGGCGCTGCCCGTCGAGCACCTGGTGGCCGGTCACGACCACGCCGCGCACGATGACCGGCGCCGAGGTGATCGAGACCATGCCCGGCGACACCTCGCCCATGCCGACAGTGATGTCGACCTGGCCGCTGTCGCCGAAATCCGCGCAGGGATTGCCGGTGCGCGCATCCACCGCGATCAGCCGCGCGTCGAGGGTGCCCTCGATGATGCGGGTCGCGCACGGCGCGTCGGCGGCAAGGGGCACCGTCGGCGCGGCAGTCACCATCGCATCGGGGGCGTCAGCCGTGGCCGCAGCGTCGGTCGTTTCGGCGCGCGTCGCCGCGACGTCGCCGCGGCCGATGTCCACACGGGCCTCGGCAGCTTCCACACCGGCCGTGGCCGGACCCGCGGGGCCGGCGCTGGCCGGATCGCCGGCGGTCGGCGCTGGCTCCGCGCCTTCCAGCGCGCCGGGTGTCGCGGCGGGGGACGCCGCCGACGCCGGCGTCGAGGCGATGCGCGCATCGAAATAGCTCACCCCTCGACAGGCCGCCGTGTACGGAATCGCCTCGTTCGGCACCTTGGGATCGAAGCGCCAGCGCTGCTTGCCGGTCACCGCGTCCAGCGCGATCAGCACGTTGCGCGCGGAGCACAGATACAGGGTGTCGCCGATCTTCAGCGGCGTGGTTTCCGCGCCCCAGCGCTTTTCCGGCAGGTCGCCCGTACGGTAGGTCCAGGCGCGCTCGAGCTGGTTGACGTTGTCGCGGTTGATGGCATCGAGCGGCGTGTAGCGCTGCGCGGCGTTGCTGCGCCCATATGCCGGCCAGTCGGTGGCAGCCGGGGTCTCCGCCGGCTGCGAAGCCGCCACGGGCGTTGCCCGGACGTCCGAGGATCCGCTCGCCACGGTGGCGGGGGCGTCATCCGCGATCACCACCCCGTGCGGCACGAACGCCAGCGCGAACGCGGCCACGAACACCACCGCCATCAGCGTCGCCAGTCCACGCGACCATCCGCGCGAACGCCAGCCGATCAGGCGCGGCGCCAGCAGCGCAACGAAGAAGCCGAGCACCACCATCAGCCCGAAGCGCGGGATCCAGCGCCAATACGACAGCCCCGATTCCCACGCCGTCCACGCCAGCGTGCCCA
The DNA here is from genome assembly GCF_042648885.1 of Luteimonas notoginsengisoli. Classification (NCBI taxonomy): domain Bacteria; kingdom Pseudomonadati; phylum Pseudomonadota; class Gammaproteobacteria; order Lysobacterales; family Lysobacteraceae; genus Luteimonas; species Luteimonas notoginsengisoli. The sequence continues at coordinate 285,323 of NZ_JBHRYF010000009.1, forward strand.
CGAACACCGTCGCGAACCACCAGGCGCCGGAAACTCGCCGACGTGCCAGTTGCACGCCGGCCAGCACCAGCCCGACGCCGGCCAGCAGGTAGTACCAGGAGCCGCCAAGGCTCGCAAGCCATGCGCCACCGGCGGCGAGCACCAGTCCCAGCAGCAGCGTGATCGTCCCGAGGACCAGCAATGGCCAACCGCGACCGCGCCGATGGCCGTCATTGAAATGGGTCGACATGTACGGGCTCCCATGCGTGCCGGCATTGCGCCGATCGGGTGGATGACATGTCGCCGGATGCTACTCCGTGCTGCGCGCGCGGCAGGTGACGCAGCCTTCACGAGCAGGTACTTCTACGTGCGCCATGCGCGACCGCACAAGGGCGCAGTCGACAGACAGGAGCGGCGGTGGAGTCGATTGGCGATCGCTTCGCGGGCGCGGAAGCGTTGCGGGTCAATCGAAGGTCTTGCGCGCTTTCAGCCCGATCACCCAGCCCCGTCCCGGTGCCGGCTCGTAGTAGCGACCATTGCCATCGTTGACGATCACCGAGCCCACGTAGTCGCGATCGAACAGGTTCTCGATGCGTGCATAGCCCCGCCACTGCAGTCCGAACGCATCGAAGCGGCGCTCGGCGGCAAGATCGAACACTGCGTACGCCGGCGCGCTCTCGTCGCTGCCGTCATCGACATACACGCGGTCGGTGAAGCGGCCATCGAGGATGAGATCGGTGTCCGCGTCGAAGCTCCAGCGCAGCTCGGCCCAGGCCGCGTGGCGCGACAGGCCGGGAATGCGGCGGCCATCCGCGATCAGCAGGTCGTCCTCGTCACACGGCGGCGCGCTGCACGCGGCGAAATCGCCGTCGTAGCGCGCGTCGAGATAGGTGTATGCCGCCGCATAGCGCCAGCGCGGCGACAGCGAGCCGGCCAGCGACAGCTCGGCGCCGCGACGGCGGGTGACGCCGGCATTGGCGTAGGTGCTGCGCCCGCCCGCGTTGGCCACCACCACCAGCTCGCCGCGCGTGCGGCTGTCGAACAGCGCCGCGGAGTATTCGATCCCCCGGCCACGCCCGCGCACCCCGACCTCGGCATTGCGGCTGCGCGCAGCGTCCAGGTCGTTGAGGCCGCTGGCGCCGTCGGCGCGATACGCCAGCTCGGAGAAGGTCGGTGTTTCGAATCCGCGCCCGGCATTCGCATACACGCTCGTCGTTGGCGTGACCCGGAACAGCACGCCGGCCACGGGCGAGCTGCGCGAGTACCGCAGGCGGCCGCTGTCATCGGGGTTGGCAGCGGTGACGTAGCTGTCGTCGGAGGCGAACCGCACCTCGCTATGGCGCACGCCGAGGTTGATGCGCCAGCGATCACCCGGCTGCCAGTCGGCCTGCGCGTAGGCGTCGCGGCCGCTGACACGGTTGTCCTCGTCGCGTCGCAGCGCGCCGACCACGCCCAGCCGGTCGTCGACGAAGTTCTCGTAGCCGCGACGGCGCTCGTCCGACGTGCTGTACTCGAGGCCGGCCACCAGCGAGAACGGGCGGTCCAGCAGCTGCGCGCTCCAGCGCCAGCGCAGGTCGACACCGCCGTACTGACGGTCGAGGTCGATCGCGCCGCCGCCCTGCAGCGGGTCGGCCTGCACGAACGCTGGAATCGACAGCATCTGGGCGGTGTCGCGGGTGCCGCCGAACGCGGTCAGCGACAAGGCGTGGTGCGCCGACAGCGGATGCTCGAGGCGCACGCCGGCCTGGTCCTGGTGCACGGTCTTGCGGGTGTCGAAGTTCAGCGCGCCCAGGCTGGCTGCGCGGCGGTCGCCGCGCAACTGCGCCGCGCTGAGGCCCTGCGGATCTTCCGCACGCAGGTCGTGCGAATTGAGCAGCACGGAATAGCGGCCACCCTCGCCGAATCCTCCCGTCAACACCGCCTGGCCCGTCACCTGCCGCGACGCGCTGTGGTCGCGGAAACCGTCGTCGTCCACGTACTCGCCGTCCAGCAGCACGCCACCGTCGCGATCGCTCCACGGCGCGTGCCAGGACAGCGTGCCACGCCGCAGCCCGTTGGCGCCCGCATCGGCACCCAGCGAAAACTCCGCGGCCGCCGGCGGATCGGCGCTGAACATCGAGATCACCCCGCCGGACGAATTGCCGTACAGGGCGGAGAACGGCCCGCGCAACACCTCGATGCGGCCGGCCGAGGCGAGCATGAAATGCGAAACCTGGCCCTGGCCGTCCGGCATCGTCGCCGGAATGCCATCGGTGTAAAGCCGGACGCCGCGAATGCCGAACGTGGAGCGCGCGCCGAAGCCGCGGATCGACACCTGCAGCCCCTGCGCCTGGTTCTGGCGGTCGCGCGCGACCACCCCCGGCACCCGCTGCAGCGACTCGGACAGGCTCAATCCGGGCAGCGCGCGATGCAGGTCAGCGGCGTCGACCACGTCCACCGCCGCCGGCACCAGCAACGCGTCGTCCGGCTGTCGCGTGGCGGTGACGACCACGCGGTCGAGTTCGGTCGCGGTGACCCCGTCGCTTGCCGCCGGCGCCGCCAACGCGGACATGGGCGCACCCATCAACGCCACCGACACTATCCCTACCGTTCGCGCCCATCCGGGCCGGCACCAGTCGCTCATGTGATCTCCGCGAAGCCAACGGCCCACAGTATGGCGTCGCGCTGTGGCGGTCTCGTGGAAGTTGCGCGCGTCGCCAGCCGAGTTCGGGAGGCGCAACGACGCCCCTGCAGGAGCGGCTTGGGCCGCGAGCTCTCCAGGGCGTCCATTGTTCTGGCGGAAATGTCTGGCTCGTGGCACCGCAGGTAGCACTTCCTGGCAGGAGCGGCGCAAGCGTCGGCTGAGATCGTTCCGTCCGAACGCAACCGGAGTTCGCAGCTTCCGCCGCTCCTGCGGGAGCTGATCGGGCATTCCTCGCTCCGCCGCTGGAGAGCCACGGCCGCAGGCGGTCCGCGTCGCGGAATCGCGACTTCATCGGCGCCTTGGCCAATCGGCTAAAATGCTCCCCTCGCAGTCCACTCCCCTCCCCGCATGTCCTCCGCATTTGGCACCGAGATGGTGCTGGATGTCCGTCACTGGACGGACGACTACTTCAGCTTCACCACCACCCGCGACGACGGGTTCCGCTTCGACAACGGCCAGTTCGTGATGATCGGGCTGGAAGTCCCGCAGCCGGACGGCCCGTCGCGGCCGCTGCTGCGCGCGTACTCGATCGCCAGCGCCAACTGGGAAGAACAGCTGGAATTCTTCAGCATCAAGGTGCCCGACGGTCCGCTGACCTCGCGACTGAAGGACATCCGCCCCGGCGACAGCGTGCTGGTCGGCCGCAAACCAACGGGTACCCTGCTGATCCATGACCTGCGCCCCGGCCGCAACCTTTACCTGCTCGGTACCGGCACCGGCCTCGCGCCGTGGCTGGCGATCATCAAGGACCCGGAGACGTACGAGCGCTTCGAGCACGTCGTGCTATGCCACGGCGTGCGCAGCGCCGGGGACCTCGCCTACCGCGACTACATCGTCAACGAGCTGCCGCGGCACGAATTCCTGGGCGAACAGATCGCGCGCAAGCTGCTGTACTACCCGGCAGTCTCGCGCCAGGACTTCGCCTTCGACGGGCGCGACCAGCGCGGCCGCCTGACCACCCTGCTCGACAGCGGCCGCGTGGCTGGCGACCTGGGCCTGCCCCCGCTCGATGCCGAGCATGACCGCGCCATGATCTGCGGCAGCCCGCAGATGCTGGCCGACTTCCGCACCCTGCTCGACGCCCGCGGCTTCACCGCCGCTCCGCGCATCGGCGTTCCGGGCCACTACGTGTTCGAGCGCGCCTTCGTCGAGAAGTAGGCCCGCGCTTCGGGCGCGCCCTGGTCGAGAAATCGGCCGGCGGGCGCGACGCCGCACCACATGCGTCTTGCAGCACCGACGCAAACCGCGAGGACAGCGGGCGAAAGAAAACCGCCAGCGCCGGGCCGACCGCGGGCAACTTTCGCACCAGGCGCCACGTTCCCCGCCCATCGCTAACGCGCGTCCCCGGGCTATCTGGCACGCCATTCCCCGTCCGGCTATGCTCCCGCCATCCAAGGGGGGATGGAAATGAACACGATCCTGATCGCGGCCTGCATGGCGGCCCTGTTGTGCCTGTGGCCGGCTTCGCAGGCCGGCGCCGGCCAGCGCGAACTCCCGGCGCAACCACGCAAAGGCGACGTTCCACCCGATGCGCTGGGCAACGACCGCGACGGCAACCCGGTCACTGTCAGCCAGCACCGTGGCAAGGTCGTCATCGTCACCTTCTGGGCCTCGTGGTGCGGGCCGTGCCGGCGCGAGCTGCCGATGCTGGGCAAGGTGCAGTCGGTGGTGGGGCGCGAGCACCTGGAGGTCATCGCGGTCAACTTCAAGGAAGACCGGCGCGACTTCAACAGCGTCGTCCGCGCCAATCGCGACATCCCGCTGAACTTCATCCGCGACAGCTACGGCCACACCAGCGACACCTATGGCGTCCGCACGCTGCCGAACATGTTCATCATCGGCGTCGACGGCAGGGTCGCCCACGTCCATCGCGGCTATTCGGAAGAGATGATCGACGGCTTCATCCAGGAAATGCTGGAACTGCTGCCGCCGGAGGCGCTGGCCAAGCCTGCGTATACCCGGGACGACCGCAAGAAACCCGCGCAATTCGTGACTCCGCGCGCGCCGGCCACCCACGGCGCCTGACGGCAACTACCGCTCGCCGAACCGCAGCCAGATATCGGCCAGCGTCTCGTTCTCGAAGACGCGCGCCTCGATGCCGGCGTCGCGGGCGAAGATCTCGCAGAACTCCACCTGCTGCAGCCCCTGCGGCTTGACGTGGGCAATGCGCAGCTTGTGCAGGCCCTCCCCCTGCAGGCTGGTCACCACGTCCAGCCAGTCCGATTCGTCCAGTGGCCGGCCGGTCAGCTCGTCCACCAGCAGCAGCGAATCCGCGCCCCGTTCGCGCGCGGCCTTCGCGATCTCGCGCCAATACCTCCGCGTCCCTTCGAGGTCCGACTCGCCAACCACATACGCCCGCAGGCCGCCGCCGTGCGGCGTGATCTCGATGCGGTAACCGCCCGTGGCCACGGTCAGCCCAACGCTGCCACGATGTCGTCGACCAGCGCTTCGGGCTTCTCGGTCGGCGCATAGCGCGCGATCACCCGTCCGTCGCGGCCGATGAGGAACTTGGTGAAGTTCCACTTGATCCCGTCCAACCCGAGGAAGCCGCCCTTTTCCTGCTTCAGCCACTTCCACAGCGGATGGGCGCCGTCGCCATTGACGTCGACCTTGGAGAACATCGGGAAGTCCACCTCGTAGGTCAGCGAGCAGAAGTCCCTGATCTCCGCTTCGTTGCCCGGCTCTTGGTGCCCGAACTGGTCGCAGGGGAATCCCAGCACCACCAATCCGCGCTCGCGATAGTCGCGCCACAGCTGCTCGAGACCCGCGTACTGCGGCGTGAAGCCGCACTTCGATGCCACGTTGACCACGAGCAGCACCTTGCCGGCGTAGTCGGACAGGGATTTGTCGCGACCCTCGATGTCGACGGCGGAAAAATCGTAAGCGGTGGTCATGGCGATACGGTCCTCCTGCTGCCCCGCTATCAGACAACTCCACGGGCGCACTGGCAAGCCCGCTCGCGGCGCCGCGGCGCGCCTCACGCCATCGGGCGATGCCGCCGCCCCACCCGGGCGGTTGGACCGTACGCCAGTCCATCACCCTTCGACGGAGACCCGCGGGGGCGTGCGACTTGTCTTTCCGACGGTCCCCCAGTGCCGTTGGTCATGGACCGGGCCCAGCGCCGGGCCGTGTAGTCTTCAGAGTCCGATCCGACGAGGACTCCTCCCGATGAAGCATCCACTCGCCGCCGCGCTGGCCGTCGCCATGGCCGTTGCCGCGCCCGCTTTCGCACAGGACAGCCCCATGAACAGCGCCGCCACGCCCGACAAGGCCGCCGTTGCCGGCCAGGCCGACCCGTTCGCCGCCGACAGCCCGCTGCCGCTGCACTATCCCCAGTTCGACAAGATCGACGACAGCGATTTCGCACCGGCGTTCGACCGCGGCATGGCCGAGCAGCTGGAAGAAGTCCGGGCGATCGCGAACAACGCCGAACCGGCGACGTTCGAGAACACGATCCTGGCGCTGGAGAAATCCGGCCGCGAGCTCGACCGCGCCACGTCGGTGTTCTTCAACCTCGTCGGCACCGATACCAATCCCGCGCGCGAGAAGCTGCGTGCCGACTACGCGCCGAAATTCTCCGCGCACGGGGATGCGATCCGGCTCGACCCGAAGCTGTTCGCGCGCATCAAGTCGCTGTACGACCAGCGCGCCTCGCTGGGCCTGGATGCGCAGGGCCAGCGGCTGGTTGAGCGCTACTACACCGACTTCGTCCGCGGCGGCGCCAACCTGGGCGATGCCGACAAGACGCGGCTGAAGGACATCAACGGTCAGCTGGCGAAGCTGGGCACGCAGTTCAGTCAGAACGTGCTGGCCGAGGTCAATGATTCGGCAGTGGTGGTCGACGACAAGGCGCAGCTCGACGGCCTGACCGACGAACAGATCGCCACCGCCGCGGAGGAAGCCAAGAAGCGCAAGCTCGACGGCAAGTACGTCATCACCCTGCTCAACACCACCGGCCAGCCGCCGCTGTCGCAGCTCACCAACCGCGCCCTGCGCGAGCGCATCCACAAGGCATCCGTGGCGCGCAACAGCCGCGGCAACCAGTACGACAACACCGCCATCGTCTCGCAGGTGCTCAAGCTGCGCGCCGAGAAGGCGAAGATGCTCGGCTTCGACACCTATGCCGCGTACGTGCTCGACGACGAAACCGCGAAGACGCCCGAGGCGGTCAACAAGATGCTCGGCCAGCTGGCGCCGGCCGCGGTGGCCAACGCGAAGAAGGAAGCGGCCGACCTGCAGGCGATGATCGACACCGAGCAGAAGGCCAAGGGCGAGCCGACGTTCAAGCTTGAACCGTGGGACTGGGCGTTCTACACCGAGAAGGTGCGCAAGGCGAAGTACGACTTCGACGAGTCGCAGCTCAAACCGTACCTGGAGATGAAGAACGTGCTGGAGAACGGCGTGTTCTTCGCCGCCAATCAGCTGTACGGGATCAGCTTCAAGGAGCGCACCGACCTGCCGAAGTACCACCCCGACACGTGGACCTACGACGTGATGGACAAGGACGGCTCGCAGCTGGCGATCTTCATCTTCGACCCCTATGCGCGCGCCTCCAAGCGCGGCGGCGCTTGGATGAACAGCTACGTCAGCCAGTCCGGGCTGATGGACACCAAGCCGGTGGTGGCCAACCACCTCAATATCCCCAAGCCCGCCGACGGCAAGCCCACGCTGCTGACCTGGGATGAGGTGACCACGATGTTCCACGAGTTCGGCCATGCGCTGCACGGCATGTTCTCGGACGTGGAATATCCGTATTTCAGCGGCACCAGCGTGCCGCGCGACTTCGTCGAATTCCCGTCGCAGGTCAACGAGATGTGGGCCGACTGGCCCAGCGTGCTGGCCAACTACGCCAAGCACTACCAGACCGGCGAGCCGATGCCGCAGGCGCTGCTGGACAAGGTGATGGCGAGCCAGAAGTTCAACCAGGGCTTCGCCACCACCGAATACCTGGGCGCGGCGATGCTGGACCAGAGCTACCACCAGCTGCCGGCGGACAAGATCCCGGATGCCGCAGGGATCATGGCGTTCGAGGCCAAGGCGCTGGCCAAGGACGGCATCGACTACGCGCCGGTGCCGCCGCGCTATCGCACGCCCTACTTCAGCCACATCATGGGCGGCTATGCGGCGGGCTACTACGCCTACATCTGGTCCGAGGTCCTGGATGCGAACACCACCCAGTGGATCGAGCAGAACGGCGGCCTGAAGCGCGAGAACGGCGACCGCTTCCGCAACACCCTGCTCTCGCGCGGCGGCAGCAAGGACGCCTCGCAGCTGTTCGTCGACTTCACCGGCCATGGGCCGGACATCAAGCCGCTGCTGATCAAGCGTGGGCTGATGGAAGCCCCGCAGGACGGCGGTCCGCCGGCCGACGCGCCGGCCACGACCCCGGCGGACGTGGGCAGCGACGGCTGACAGCGCCGCCGCGTTCCTGGACACGAGGCCGCCCGGTGCAAGCCGGGCGGCTTTTTTCCTTGATGCCGCCATTCCCGCTCTTGCGGGAGCGGCTTCAGCGGCGAGCTCCCCGCCGCGCTTTGCCTGCAGCAGCGGCTTCAGCGGTGAGCTTTTTGCCCAAGGCGCCGCGCCAGCGCCTGCGCATCGAAGGGCGCGTGGACCTTGCTGTCGTTGTCGAAATAGCAGTACACATCGCGCGGCTGGCGCGACGGGCGGCCGCTGCCGATGCGGCGGGCCCCGGTGGGCTGCGTCCCGCGCAGCCACGCGCGGATGCGCCGCGCCCAGTCGTCGAGCGCAGCGTCGCCGTACCCACTGGCATACAGTTCCTGGTCGCCGTGCAGGCGCAGGTACATGAAATCCGTGGTCACCTCCTCCAGCAGCGGCCAGCGACCGGCGGTGTCGGCGACCACCAGCGCGATGCCTTCCTCGCGCAGCAGGTCGAGCAGTTCCGGCGTGCGAAAGCTCTCGTATCGGACTTCGAGCGCATGGCGCAGCGGGCGCTCGGCGTCGATCTTCAGCACGCATCGGCCTTTCATCAGGTCCACCTCGCGCCGCCGCGCCAGCCGCAGCGCCTGGCCGGTGTCGCGTGGCAGCAGCCGGAAGAACGCGCGCAGCCGCTGCGCGTCGAACGGGATGAACGGCGGCAGCTGCCACAGGATCGGGCCGAGCTTGGGGCCGAGCGCGAACAGCCCCTGGGCGAAGAACGTGGCCAGCGGCGTCTCGACCTCGCGCAGCTTGCGCATGTGGGTGATGTAGCGGCTGCCCTTGATCGCGAACACGAAGCCGTCCGGCGTGGCGTCGTGCCAGGCGCGGAAGCTTTCGGGACGCTGCAGCGAATAGAACGTGCCGTTGATCTCGATGCTGGCGAACATGTCCGCGGCGTACTCGAGTTCGCGCCGCTGCGGCAGGTCCTCCGGGTAGAACACGCCCCGCCAGGGAGCGTAGCGCCAGCCGGAGATGCCGATTAGCGCCCTGCCCTCGCAATGCTGTGCGGAATTGGCCACCGGATGCCCAGCGCTTGTGCCGGCCTTCATCGTGCGCCAGTGGCGATCAAGGCAGTTTGAAGCTCACCGCAAGCCGAGGGAAACCTGGCGGGAGCGGCGTCAGCCGCGACCGAATCGCCATGACCGCGAGCAGCTCGCGGCCACTGCCGCCTCCCCGGGCAGCAGTCCTGCTCCTACTTCGTGCACTCGTCCAGCTTCAACCGCTGCCCCTGGTGGATGGCGTAGCGCGGGCCTTTCAGGTCGTTCGCCTTGGCCAGGATCTTGGTGTCGCACGAGTAGCGCCGCGAGATCGAAACCAGGGTGTCGCCGCGGGCGACGCGGTGTTCGCGTGGCCCAGCGGCCGGGGTCGCGACGCCGGTGGCGATGGTGGTCGGCCCCGGAACCATCGGGGTGACGGTCGGCGTGCCGGTGACCGGCGTGGCGCTGCCGACGTGGACCACGGCCGCGGCCGGATCGCTCATCACCAGCTGCTGCGCGAGTTCGGCGCGGGCGCCGCGGACGCAATGGCGGTCGTAGAGACCGGCGATCTGAGCGGTGGCGCGCAGGGTGGTACCGGCCGGCAGCCAGCTGTCGGCCTGGTAGCGCGGATTGAGGTTGCGTAGCGCACGCATGAAGCCGTCACGGGTCCCGCCATTGCCCAGGCAGATGGTCAGCTCGTAGATCGACGCGGGCTTTTCCAGCTTCAACTGCGCCGGGCGGGTGCGCGCGCGGGGGAAGTGCAGGCCGTACTGCTTCGGGTGCAGGAACAGCCACGCCGCGGCGATCACCATCGGCACGTAGTCGCGGGTCTCGGCGGGAAACTGGTTGTAGACATCGGCGTCCCAGAACCCGCGGCCGCTGCTGTCGCGGTAGACGCGCAGCGCCCTGCCCTCGCCGCCGTTGTAGGCCGCCAGCGACAGCTCGATGCTGTGGTTGAGCTGCTCCAGGCGCTGGTTGAGGTAGGAGGCGCTGGCCTCGGCCGCGGCGCGCGGGTCGTAGCGGGTGTCGAAGCCGGTGCCGTCGTCGCCGAGCCCGAAGCGCTTGCCGGTCGCGTACATGAACTGCATCGGGCCGGCAGCGCCGGCTCGCGAGGTGGCGTGGACCTTGCCGTTGGATTCCTTGGCCATGATTCCGAACAGCAGCGCCTCGGGCAGTCCCGCGCGTTCGAACGAGGGCCACATGACCTGGCGCAGGTACTCGTAGTTCTCGTAGCTGTCCATCAGCGACGGGCGCATGTCGGTCAGCCAGCGGCGGATCCCGGCCTGCACCGCGGGGTTGTACTGCACCATCTTGTCGAAACGGTGGCTGCGGTCGTCGAGCAGGGCCGCAGCGCGCGCGGCTTCGGGCACGTCAGCCGACAGGGCGACGTCGCCGGCGTGATCGGGGTCGGCGTCCATCGGATCGCCTTCGTCCCACGCTTCCTCCCCCGCCGCCTCGGCGTCGGTATTGAGCTTGAGCAGGCGCTTGAATGCCGCCATCTGGTCGTTCACCTGGCAGCCCTTCTGCTTCATGCAGGCCGCGACCACGTCCTCCATGTCCTCGATCGCGGCGTTGCTCTGCTCGATCGCCCCCGGCTCGGCGTTGCCGGCCTTGACGAGCGCCTCGCGGTAGCGCTGTTCGGCGGCGGCCATGCGCTGGTCGAGGGCCTCGACCGCGGCCGTGTCGCGCTTGGACAACGCGGCGGCATCGAAGGACGGGATGGACAGGAGGATGGCGACAAGCGGCGCCCAGCGGGCGAAAGGGACGGCAAGGACGGGCATGAGTTGCAAGGTGTTCCGGCGAAGGGCAACGCGCAGGGTAGCGTTGCGGCATGAAGCGCGGCAACCGCGCATTTCGCTAGAATCGCGGCATCTTCGGCCGAGGCAACGCGATGGACCCCATTCTCGTCGGCAAGGCCGTCACAACGCCCACCTCGCTGCCCGCAAGCCAGGGCAAGGTCTGGCTGCAGCCGAAATTCGGCAATCGCCATGGCCTGGTGGCGGGCGCGACCGGCACCGGCAAGACCGTGACGCTGACCACCATCGCCGAGGGGTTTTCGCGGATCGGCGTGCCGGTGTTCATGGCCGACGTGAAGGGCGACGTGGCCGGTCTCGCGGTGGCGGGCACGCTCAACGAACGGCTGCAGGCGCGGATCGACGAGATCGGCATCGACGGCTACACGTCCGAAGCCAGCCCGGTGGTCTTCTGGGACCTGTACGGCAAGCTCGGCCATCCGGTACGCACCACGGTCAGCGAGATCGGCCCGACCCTGCTGGCGCGGATGCTGGAGCTCAACGACACCCAGTCGGGCGTGCTCGAGATCGTGTTCAAGCTCGCCGACGACAACGGCTGGCTGCTGCTCGACCTCGACGACCTGCGCGCCCTGCTTGCCCACGCCAGCGAGACGCGCAAGGAAATCTCCGCCCAGTACGGCCTGATCAGCACGCAGTCGGTCGGCGCGATCCAGCGCGCGATCCTGCAGATCGAACAGCAAGGCGGCGCCCTGTTCTTCGGCGAGCCGGCGCTGGAACTGACCGACCTCATGCGCACCACGCCCGACGGCCGCGGCGTGATCGGGATCCTTGCCGCCGACCAGCTGATCATGAAGCCGCGGCTGTACTCGAGCTTCCTGCTGTGGCTGCTGTCTGAGCTGTTCGAGCAGCTGCCGGAAGTCGGCGACCTGGACAAGCCCAAGCTGGTGTTCGTGTTCGACGAGGCGCACCTGCTGTTCGACGATGCGCCGCCCGCACTACAACAGCGCATCGAACAGGTGGTGCGGCTGATCCGCTCCAAGGGAGTGGGCGTGTACTTCTGCTCGCAGTTTCCCGACGACGTGCCCGACGAGATCCTCGGCCAGCTCGGCAACCGCGTGCAGCACGCGCTGCGCGCGTTCACCCCACGCGACCAGAAGGCAGTGAAGACCGCGGCCGAAACGTTCGTTTCAAACCCGGACCTCGACGTGGCCAAGGCCATCGGCCAGCTCGGTACCGGCGAAGCGCTGGTGTCGACGCTGCAGGACAAAGGCATTCCGATGCCGGTCGAGAAGACGCTGGTCGCGCCGCCGCGCTGCCGCATGGGTGCGATCACCGACACCGAACGCGCCGCAGTGCGCGCCGGCAGCCCGGTGGGCACCAAGTACGACGCCCCGGTCAACCGCGTGTCGGCGACGGAAATGCTCGCCGCGCGGCGAGCCGAACCCGCGGCCGAGGTCAGCGGCAAGGCCAGGCCCGCCCGCACCGCGCAGGCCGGCGATGCCGAGCGTGGCATGGGCGACGTGGTCAAGGACGCGCTGTTCGGCACCACGCGCCGCCAGGGCATGATCGAGACGATGGCCAAGCAGACCGCGCGCACCGTGGGCAGCCAGGTCGGCCGCAAGATCCTGCGTGGACTGCTGGGCGGCATTTTCGGCGGCAAGCGCTGAGCCCGCCTTCTTCCAGGACACATTTCCCCCGATGGAGTATCCGATGACCCACCGCACCCTGATCACCGCCACCCTCTGCGCCCTCGCGCTTGCGCTGGCCGGCTGCAAGCCATCCGGCAGCGACGCTGCTCCCGCGGACACGGCACCGGCCGAGACCGCGGTCGCGCCGGCTCAGGGCGACGCCGCTCCCACCGATGTGCTGAGGGAAGTGGACAACAGTCCCGCGCCGGAAGGCCTGGACGTGCGCGCGTTCGCCGGCAGCTTCAGCGGCACCCTGCCCTGCGCCGACTGCCCCGGCATCGACAGCACGGTCGAACTCAAGGGCGACGGCAGCTACGCGGTGCACGACGTCTACCGCGAACGTGGCGCCCGCTCCGACACCACGGGCACCTGGACGGTGGAGCAAGCCGGCAAGCGCATCCGCCTGGATCCCAACAGCAAGGACGAGCAGGATCGCCTGTACGAGGTGGTGTCCAACGACGAGCTGCGGATGCTCGACGGCGACGGCAAGGCGATCGAGAGCGGCCTGGACTACGGCCTCCGGCGCGTGATGCCGGCCAGGTAGTGGGGCGCTGGCGACCACCCGCGGAAAAGAGCACCGCGCTGGTCACGCCGGGCGGGCATGCGCGGCTGAAAGCCGAGCTCGACGACCTGTGGCGCGTGCGGCGCCCCGAAGTGGTCCGCGCGCTCGCCGCCGCGGCGGCCGAAGGCGATCGCTCCGAGAACGCCGAATACACCTACCGCAAGAAGCAGCTCGGGGAGATCGACCGCCGCGTTCGCTACCTCTCCAAGCGGCTGGAGACGCTGCGCGTGGTGGACACCGTGCCCGCGGATCGCGAAGCGGTGTTTTTCGGCGCGACGGTGGACGTGGAGGACGCCGCGAGCGGCGAGCTCTCGCGCCACCGCATCGTCGGCCCCGACGAGACCGACGCGAAGCTCGGGTGGATCAGCATCGATTCGCCGCTGGCCCGCGCGATGCTCAAGAAGCGCATCGACGACGAGTTCGAGGCTCAGCTGCCGGGAGGCATGCGGCGGTTCATCGTTGTCGGGGTGGAGTACGGCGAGGCGTAGGTGCCGCACGCCATGCCCGCGGCAAGGCCTCTGCCCAAGACGAGCGACTTGGAGTCTCCACGGACAGGTCTTCAGTGATCCTCGGGGCGATCGCCAACCAACAGCGCGCGTCCGAAACCGCGCCCGCAAGTTCATGCGGATGGATCGGGCGCCGCGGAATCCATCGCCATCCAGCGCGGCGACACCGCGCCGCCGCGTGTCAGGGCAGGCGCTCCAGCTCGTACACGCCGCCGTTCGCATCGGCGGTGAAGTAACCGGTAGCCGACACCGCGTCCGATTCCGGCAGCGGCGTGCCGGGCGTGACGTGACAGAGCACCAGGGCCGGCGTGGCGGCGCACTGGATGTCGGCACCAGCGGCAATGCCGGGAAACAGCTTCGCGAGACCGGCTTCGCCCATCGGCTGCATCACCTGCGGCTGGCCTTCGAACCACGCGATCCAGCCATCGCCGGCCGCCTGCACGCGCAGCGGCGCGGGAGCGTCGGGCGCAGCCTGCTCGCGGGCGGGTCGGTAGCTGCCGCTGAGAAGGTCCGCGGCAAGCGCCGGGCCCGCGGCGGCCATCGACAGCAGCACCGTGCAGGCGAGCGCCGCGCGACGGATCATGCGTTGTAGTCCACTTCGCCGTACAGGTCGTGCTCGTCGCTGCCCATGATGCGCACGTCGACGAACTCGCCCGGCCGCAGGCCTGCGTCGCGGCCGTCCTGGACCTGCACCAGGCCATCGATCTCCGGCGCGTCCGCCATCGAGCGCGCGATGGCCAGTTCGCCGTCGATCGCATCGACGATGCAGCGCTGCACGCTGCCGACCTTCGCTTCGAGCTTCGCGGTGGAAATATCCGCCTGGCGCTGCATGAAGCGCGCGAGGCGCTCCTGTTTCACGTCCTCGTCGACCGGGTCCGGCAGGTCGTTGGCCTTCGCGCCCTCCACCGGCGAGTACGCGAACGCGCCGACGCGATCGAGCTGCGCCTCGTCGAGGAAGTCGAGCAGGCTTTCGAACTCGGCCTCGGTCTCGCCGGGGAAGCCGACGATGAAGGTGGAGCGGATGGTGATGTCCGGGCAGATCGCGCGCCAGCGCTGGATGCGCTCGAGGGTCTTGTCGACCGCCCCGGGCCGCTTCATCAGCTTGAGCACGCGCGGGCTGGCGTGCTGGAACGGGATGTCGAGATACGGCAACAGGGCCGGCACGCCTTCGGCGTTGCGCTGCGCCATCAGCGGGATGATGTCGTCGACGTGCGGATACGGGTAGACGTAATGCAGGCGCGTCCACACGCCCAGCTCGGACAGTCCCTCGCACAAGGCCTTCATCCGGGCCTGGTAGGTCTTGCCGCGCCACTCACGCTCGGCGTAGCGCACGTCGACGCCGTAGGCCGACGTGTCCTGCGAAATCACCAGCAGCTCGCGCACGCCGCCGCGCACCAGTTTCTCGGCTTCGCGCAGCACCTCGTCGACTGGGCGCGAAACGAGGTCGCCGCGCATCGACGGGATGATGCAGAAGCTGCAGCGATGGTTGCAGCCCTCGGAAATCTTCAGGTACGCATAGTGGTGCGGCGTGAGCTTGATGCCGATGTCGTCGTCCAGCACGCGCCGCGGGACAAGATCGATGAACGGGTCGTGTTTCGGCGGCACAGCGCCGTGCACCGCGCCCATCACGCTGGCGTAGTCCTGCGGGCCGCTGATGGACAGCACGCCCGGATGCGCCTGGCGGATCACCTCCTCGCGCTTGCCGAGGCAGCCGGTGACGATGACCTTGCCGTTCTCGGCCATCGCTTCGCCGATCGCGTCGAGCGATTCGGCCACCGCCGAGTCGATGAAACCGCAGGTGTTGACCACCACCACGTCGGCATCGTCGTAGGTCTGCACGATGTCGTAGCCCTCGACCCTGAGCTGGGTGAGGATGCGTTCGGAATCGACCAGGGCCTTGGGGCAGCCAAGGCTGACGAAGCCGACGCGCGGATTGCTGGCGGGGAGAGCTGGCGTGGACATGCGGCACTGCGGGGCGTGAAGGCCGGCGATTATAGCGGTGGGGCTAGAATCGGCCCCTGAACCGGCAACCCCGATGGAGGCCGCAGCGTGGGCGAACGAATCGAGATCGAGGTCCCCGGCACCGGCCGCGTCGGCGGCTGGGCCGCGCGCCCGCAGGGCGCGCCCCGCGGGGCCCTGGTGGTGATCCAGGAGATCTTCGGGGTGAACGCGCACATGCGCAGCGTGGCCGAGGGCTACGCCGCCGATGGTTACCTCGCGCTGGCGCCGGCGTTCTTCGATCCGGTCGAGCGCGACGTGGAGCTCGCCTACGACGAGGAGGGCTTCCGCCGCGGCCGCGAGCTGGTGGGCGAACTGGGGGTGGATCGGGCGCTGGCGATCGTCGATGCAGCTGCAGGCTGGCTGCGCGGCGCACTCGATCGCGACGGAAGCCGGGGCGCCGGCGATTCGTCGCGCGTGGGGGCCGTCGGCTTCTGCTGGGGCGGCACCCTTGCCTACCTGGCCAATACCCGTTTCGGACTGCCGGCGGTGAGCTATTACGGCGCGCGCAACGCGCAGTACCTCGACGAGGCCCTGCGCGCGCCGATGATGTTCCACTTCGGCGGCAAGGACGGCAGCATCGGTCCGGAGGTCGTCGCCCGTCATCGCGAGCGGCATCCCGACGCGGCGGTTTTCGTCTATCCCGATGCCGGCCACGCGTTCAACCGCGACGTCGATCCCAGCGCATACGAACCAGCCAGCGCGCAGCTCGCGCACCAGCGTACCCTGCAGCTGTTCCAGGACGCGCTGCACTAGACGCGCAACGGAGGTCGCCATGCCACGCAAGCCCGTCCACCACGATCGCTACGAGTTGCATCCGCAGCTCGCGGCCGACACCCACCCGGTCGCGTCGTTTGCGCTCAGCGAGTTGCGGCTGATGGACGACAGCAACTACCCGTGGCTGGTGCTCGTGCCGCGCGCGATCGACGCGCGCGAACTCGTCGACCTCGATGCCGGCCAGCGCCACCAGCTCGGCGACGAGATCGACCGGGCTTCTCGCCTGCTGCGCGACGCGTTCGCCCCCTTCAAGCTCAACGTCGCGGCGCTCGGCAACCTGGTGCCGCAGCTGCACGTGCACGTGATCGCGCGCTTCGAAGGCGATCCGGCCTGGCCGGCGCCGGTCTGGGGCCGGGTCGCGGCGCGCCCGTATTCTCCCGAGGCGCTGGTCGAACGCATCAACACGCTCAACGAATACCTGCGCGCCTGAGCGCCCGTCGGGCGCAGCGGCAACGTCCCATCCTCATCCATCCGCCTTCGGAGTCGCCATGCGCCAATTCCCGATCCTCGCCCTGTCCGCGGCCCTTGCGGCTGCACTGTTTGGGGGTTGCGATCGCCAGCCGTCGCCGCAGCCGGTGGCATCGTCGCCGCCACCCGCGCAGGAGGCCGCAGCCCCAGCCCCCACCGCTGGCGACGCGGCCTGGCAGCCGGCGGTCGACGGCTTCGTGGAGCAGTACTTCGAATTCTTCCCGGTGTTCGCCGCCAACGCCGGCAAGCACGAATACGACGGCCGGCTGCCCGACTACAGCCCCGCGTCGATGCAGGCCACGATCGGCTGGCTCCATGCGCAGCGCGACACGCTCGCCGCCTTCGCCGATGCCGCGCCGGGCAAGGCGGGGCTTGATGAAACGCAGCAGTTCCAGCGCGACTACGTCCTCTCGGTGATCGATGGGCAGCTGTTCTGGCTCGAGGAATCCGGCTTCGCGCACTCCAACCCGGTGCTGTACACCGGCGACCTGTCGCCCAGCATGTACCTCACCCGCGACTACGCGCCGCTGCCGCAGCGGATGGCGGCGTTCGTGCAGTACCAGGAGGCGCTGCCGACGGCGTTCGAACAGATCCGCGGCAACCTGAAGCCGCCGCTGGCGGCGTCCTACGTCGAACTCGGGACCAACACCTTCCGCGGCTACGCGGATTTCTTCCGCGATTCGGTGCCGGCGATCTTCGCCGGCGTGGACGACGCCGCGCTGCAGGCGCGATTCAAGGCAAGCAACGCCGCCGCCGCCAAGGCGGCAGGCGAGATGGCGGACTGGTTCGCCGCGCAGAAGCCGGCCGCGACGCAGGACTTCGCGCTGGGCGCCGAGAAGTTTGCTCGGATGCTGTCGGCCACCGAGCGGGTCGACATCCCGCTGGAGCGACTGAAGTCGATCGGTGAAGCGGACCTGGCGCGCAATCTGGCGTCGCTCAAGTCCGCCTGCGACAGTTTTGCCGCGGGGCAATCGCTGCAGGCCTGCGTGGACAAGGCCAACGCCGACAAGCCCGAGGGCGGCGCGGTGGAAGGCGCGCGCAAGCAGCTGGCCGGCCTGCGCCAGTTCATCCTCGACAAGGACCTGGTCAGCATTCCGGGCACCGAGCAGGCACAGGTCGCAGAGGCGCCCCCGTTCAACCGCTGGAACTTCGCCTACATCGAGATCCCCGGCCCGTACGAGAAGAACCTGCCGTCGGTGTACTACATCGCCCCGCCCGATCCGAGCTGGCCGAAGGCCGAACAGGACGCCTACGTGCCGGGCAAGAGCGACCTGCTGTTCACGTCCGCGCACGAAGTGTGGCCGGGGCATTTCCTGCAGTTCCTGCATTCGAACCGGGCGGACTGGAAGTTCGGCCAGCTGTTCGTCGGCTACGCCTTCGCCGAGGGCTGGGCGCATTACGTCGAGGAGATGATGTTCGATGCCGGCCTCGAAGGCGCCACCCCGCAAGTCCATATCGGCCAGCTCAGCAACGCGCTGCTGCGCGACGTGCGCTTCCTGTCCGCGATCGGGCTGCACACCGGTGGCATGACGGTGGCGCAGTCGGAGCAGATGTTCCGCGAGAAGGCGTTCCAGGATCCGGGCAACGCGCGCCAGCAGGCCGCGCGCGGCACCTATGACCCGGCCTATCTCAACTACACCCTTGGCAAGCTGATGATCATGCAGCTGCGCGAGGACTGGACGGCGTCGCGCGGGGGCCGCAGTGCGTGGAAGGCCTTCCACGATGAATTCCTCGACCACGGCGGCCCGCCGGTGCCGCTGGTGCGGGCGCGGATGATGGGCGGCGAGCCGGAGGCCAAGCTGTGGCAGGCGGTTCCGGCAGCGGCGGCGAAGTAGCCGCTTCCATCGAGTCCTATCGGAGCGGGTTCAGCCGCGAGCCCTTTCGTCGGATGCGCGATGCTCTCTTGCGTTTCTGGAAAGTCGAGTGGGTGAAGCTCATCGCGCCAAAGCAATGTGGAACGTGGCCTCGCGGGCTGAGCCCCCAACCAACGAGCCCCGCACCAAAAACAATGAAGCCCCGGGATCCACTCCCGGGGCTTCATTGCGTGCAATGCGAGCTAACCGAGCGTCGGCTCAGTCGACGTGCACCACGCGGGTACCGGCAATCAGATCGTGGCCGCAGCGACGATCGTTGCGGAAGATCAACAGCACGTCGACGATCGCCAGCACCGGCCCGATCAGCGGCACGTTGCTCACCACCTGGATGGGCAGATAGCGCAGGCCCAGCAGGCGACCCAGCGGTGGCTTGTCGCCGGCGAGATCCACGATCTTGATCTTCAGCGCCTTCTTGCCCCAGGTCTGGCCGGTCGCATTGAGCGGAAAACCCTGGATCACCGCGAAGATCACGAAACCGATCGCCGCCCACATCAGCGTGGTGCCGATCGGCATCTGCTGCCCCGCCTGCGCCGCGGCGGTCGCGGCCTGCATGTAGCCGCCCATGTACATCACCGGCAGCACGACCACCAGCATGATGATGCCGTCGATGATCGCCGCGCCCAGCCGCGCGCCGCGCCCCGCCAGTTCATCCCCGGAAGAAAATTCGGCTACTGCCGCGTCCGGCCCGCGATACGGATTCTGCTCGTTCATCTGTTTCCCCTCTGCCTGGTTGTTGGATTGCGTGCTCAGGTGCGCGGCAGCGTCACCCCTGTCTGCCCCTGGTACTTGCCGCCGCGGTCCTTGTAGGAAGTTTCGCACACCTCGTCGGACTGGAAGAACAGCATCTGCGCCACGCCCTCTCCCGCATAGATCTTCGCCGGCAGCGGCGTGGTGTTCGAGAACTCCAGGGTCACGTGGCCCTCCCATTCGGGCTCGAGCGGGGTCACGTTGACGATGATCCCGCAGCGGGCGTAGGTGCTCTTGCCCAGGCACACCACCAGCACGTCGCGCGGGATGCGGAAGAACTCCACCGTGCGCGCCAGCGCGAAGGAATTGGGCGGGATGATGCACACGTCGGACTCGATGTCGACGAAGCTGCCCGGGTCGAACGCTTTCGGATCGACGATGGTGGAATTGATGTTGGTGAAGATCTTGAATTCGCGAGAGCAGCGCACGTCGTAGCCGTAGCTGGAGGTGCCGTAGCTGACGATGCGGTGGCCGTCGGCGGCGTGCTTGACCTGGCCCGGTTCGAAGGGCTCGACCATGCCGTGCTGTTCGGCCATGCGCCGGATCCAGCGGTCGCTCTTGATGCTCATGCGTCGTTGCCCATGCGTTGGTTTCCATCGAAATGGCGGCCAGCGGCCGAAGCCGCGCATTGTAGAGGCTGCCCCGCACCGAGTCTGGCCCCCGGGCGCAGTCATGGCGGAGTTTCCGGCCGATTTCGCGGCGTTCGGCCAAGACCGCCGCAGGGAACCGCGCGCAGCCGGCCCGATGCCGGCGACTTTCCGGGGAGACCCACGGACCGCCTCGGTGGCAGCAGCCGTCTCGGCGAGCCGCCCGGTAGCCATCCCTGCCTTGGCCGCCCACGCCGGCTGCCCCACCCATACCCGCTGCCGTCGGCTGATAGCGTCGGGCGCTCTTACAGCAACGAGGCCGAAATCGGCATCGCCGCCCGCGGTCGCTTGTCCAGCTCGGCGATGACATTGCGGGCGAGCTCGCGGTAGGCCACGGCCGCGGTCGAAGCCGGCGCGGCCGCGACGATCGGGGTTCCCGCATCGCCCTGCTCGCGGATGCCGATCTCCAGCGGCAACGAGCCCAGCAGCGGCACGCCGTACGTCGCCGCCATTCGTTCGCCGCCGCCCTGGCCGAAGATGTGCTCGGCGTGGCCGCAGCTCGTGCACACGTGCACGGCCATGTTCTCCACCAGGCCCAGTACCGGCACCTGCACTTTCTCGAACATTTTCAGCGCCTTTTTCGCATCCAGCGTGGCCACGTCCTGCGGCGTGGTCACGATCACCGCACCGGCCACCGGGATTTTCTGCGCCAGGGTCAACTGGATGTCGCCGGTGCCCGGCGGCAGGTCGATGACCAGGTAATCCAGCCCGCCATCCTGGCCGCCCCATCGGGTTTCGCCCAGCAACTGGGTCAGCGCCGACGTCGCCATCGGCCCGCGCCAGATCATCGGCGTGTCCTGCTCGACCAGCAGGCCGATCGACATCGCCTCGATGCCATGCGCCCGCATGGGCTCGATCGTCTTGCCGTCGGGGCTGTCCGGGCGACCGGAGAGGCCGAGCATCGTCGGAATGCTCGGACCATACACATCCGCATCCAGGACCCCGACCCGTGCCCCCTCGGCGGCCAGCGCCAGGGCCAGATTCACGGCCGTGGTCGATTTGCCGACCCCGCCTTTGCCAGATCCGATGGCGATGATGTTGCGGACCCGCGGCAGGGGGCTGAGGTTGGGCTGGACGGCGTGGGCGCTGATGCGGGGAGTCGTGTTCAAGGGGTACAGGCAGGCTGGGAAGTGCCCCAGTTTAACCGGGACACACGATTGGCCATTTCCACCCTTTTGTTTCTGGGGATCGCCCGCAGCGGGCCTATACCACGGCCGTTAAGAACGTGTTACTTTCGGGCTAGACAACCGCCAGGTTCAGTCTAGGTAAATAACGCAACACCACGTCCGTCCGCGGGCAGGTTTCTATTCTTCATGATTGGGGGATTACAGATGTCGATACGCAAGCCTTCGTTGGTCCGCAGTCGCTTGAGTGCTGCGCTTTTCGCCGCCATGGTGCTTCCCGCCGCCGGCGTCGCGTTCGCGCAGGACGCGGATGCGCAAGCAGCCACAACCGAAACCGAAGCCAAGACACTCGACAAGGTCGTCGTCACGGGCTCGCTGATCCCGACCTCGCAGCTCGAGACGGCAACCCCCGTCATGACGATCACGGCCGAGGACATCCAGGCCCGTGGCTTCAACAGCGTGACCGAGGTCCTCCAGAAGAGCTCGTTCGCGACCGGCGGCATCCAGGGCGCACAGACTTCGGCCTCGTTCACCCAGGGCGCGGAGACGATGAGCCTGTTCGGCCTCGACCCCGGCTATGTGAAGTACCTGATCGACGGCCGGCCGATGGCGAACTATCCGGCGCTGTACAACGGCAGCTCGACGTTCAACAACATCAGCGGCATTCCGGTCGACATGGTCGACCGCATCGAGATCCTGCCCGGCGGCCAGTCCTCGCTGTACGGTTCGGACGCGATCGCCGGCGTGGTCAACATCATCCTCAAGAAGCGCATGGACGGCACGGTGCTGAACGTGCGCGGCGGCTGGTATTCCGAAGGCGGCGGTGACAGCGCACGCGTCAGCCTTTCGCATGGTTTCAACAGTGCGGACGATCGCCTCAATGTCCTCGTCGGCCTCCAGCACGAAGAGCGCGACCCGATCTGGGGCTATCAGCGCGACCGGACCAAGCAGTTCAACGTCAACGGTTACAGCCCGGCGACCGCGAGCCGTGATTACCTGGTCACCAGCTATTTCACCAGCTACAAGTTCCTGGATCCGGCCAATTGCGGCAACCTGACCGATCAGTTCGGCGGCACCGTGGGGCTGCAGACGCGTCCGGGTTTCGGCGACGAGAACTACTGCGGCTCGTTTTACACGCCGGGCTACCGCACGCTCATGAACGAGAAGAAGAGCACCCAGGTCTATACGCACGGGACCTTCGATCTCAACGAAAACACCGAACTCTATGCGGACGTGCTCTTCAGCAAGGAGAAGGTGAAGTACCACGTCGGTTCCAATTACACCTGGTGGGGCACCGGACCCGGGTGGGGGTATTTCTGGGATCCCCGCGTCGGCAATGACATCGCTGCCGCCTACGGCGAATACTTCTGCGGCGCCGACCCCGATCCGGCCTGCCTTGCCGGCCTGCCCCCGGGCTCCCTGCTCAGCCTGCAGCGAGCTTTCTCGCCGGAAGAGATGGGCCCGGGCGGCTTCGCCAATACGATGGAAAAGAACGAGAGCGAGGCCTATTCGGTCACCTTCGGCGCCAACGGCACCTTCGGCGGCTCGAACTGGGATTACGACCTCGGATTCACCCGTACCCATTACAAGCTCGACGAGATCGGCTTCGTGCGCTGGGCAGGCCCGATGAACGACTATTTCCAAGAGCACGTCCTTGGCCCGCAGCTTGGCCTCGACCCGCTGTTCGGCGCCTACCCGGTCTTCCAGCCCGACTACGCCGCGTTCTACACCCCGATCTCGCCCGAAGACTTCGCCGCCATGACCGGCTATGCGACCTCGAAGAGCGAAACTTCCGACAACATGTTGCGCGGCCAGGTCACCAACAGCGCGCTGTTCACCCTGCCTGGCGGCGACGCCGGTCTGGCCGTGGCGGTCGAGGGCGGTCGCCAGTCGTGGGATTACACCCCCGATCCCGGCTACCTCAACGGCGATGTGTGGGGCACGACGGCGGTCGCCGGCGGCGGCGCCCGCACCCGCTACGCGGCAACCGCCGAACTGCGCCTGCCGGTTTGGGACATGCTGACGGTCACTGCCTCGGGTCGCTATGACTCGTTCAAGACCAGCCACAGCACCGTCGACAAGCCGACGTATAGCATCGGCCTGGAATTCCGCCCGATGGAGACCCTGTTGTTCCGTGGCAAGTACGGCACCGCGTTCAAGGCACCGACGCTTTCCGACATGTTCATGGGCCCCAGTGGCTACTACTCGTCGGTCATCGACTACTACAACTGCTCGCTGGCCGGCTACGGCCCGGATGCAATCGAGGACTGCCCCAACCAGTACTCGAACCGCCAGTTCTTCGGCACCCAGTCGGGCAACACGGAACTCGATCCGATCAACGCCAAGGTCTGGAGCGTCGGCGCGGTGTGGTCGCCGGTCGAGCGGCTGTCGATCAACGTCGACTACCTGCATTGGGACATCGAGGACGAGGTCACCCAGCAGAGCGCCAATGCCCTGTCGCTGCAGGACTATCGCTGCCGCACCGGGATCGACGACATCAATTCGGCGGTCTGCCAGGCCGCCTTGGCGCAGGTCACCCGCAATGCCGCTGGTGCGATCACGGAAATCTACACGCCCAAGATCAACGTGTCCCGCGAGACGCTCAATGCGGTGACGGTGGCGGCGAACTACACTTGGGATGCAGGCAATTTCGGTGCCTTCATGCTTCGCGGCTCGTTCACCGAGAACCTGAAGCACGAGTACCAGCAGTACGCCGAGGATCCGATGATCAACCTGCTCGAAGATCCGTACTGGAGTTCGGATCCGAAGCGCAAGGCGGATTTCTCGATCGGCTGGAACAAGTCGGATTTCAACACGACCCTGTACGCCAACTGGTTCGACGCCACGCCGAACTACGCGGCCCAGATCACCGACAGGGGCTATGCGGGCAACCGCGCCGGCAAGCTGCCCTCGCACATCTCCTGGAACCTCAGCCTGGGCTACAGCCCGCTGGAGAACCTGAAGCTGTCGTTCCTGGTGAACAACCTGTTCAACAAGATGCCGCCCATGGACTGGAGCTATCCGGGCACCAGCGGCGCGCCGTACAACGGCGGCAACTTCGACGTGTATGGTCGCGCGATGTATCTGGAAGCAAGGTACTCGTTCGGCGCCGAGTAATCTTCCACCTGCAGCTGCACAAGCCCCGTCTTCGGACGGGGCTTTTTTTTGCCTCGGCGCATGCGGCTGCGCGGCTCAAAGCGACCAGGCTGTACCGCGCCCCGCTGGTACCGCCGACACGATTCCATGCGCTCGCGAATGGCGGTATAACGACATGGGCCGCGCTTTCCGACGGCCGACTCACAACTCCCTGGGAGGGGATACATGCGCAAACAACTGCTGGCGACCGCGTTCGCCCTGCCCCTGATGGTGCTGGCCATGGCGGCATCCGCCCAGAACTCGCCCACCGGCCGCTGGAAGACCATCGACGACGAGACCGGCAAGGTGAAGTCGATCGTCGAGATCACCCAGGCCGCCAACGGCGCGCTGCAGGGCAAGGTCGTCGAGATCCTGCAGTCCGATCGCGGCCCGAACCCGACCTGCGACAAGTGCAAGGGCGCCAACAAGGACAAGCCGGTGAAGGGCATGACGATCCTGTGGGGCCTGAAGAAGGACGGCGACGAGTGGAATGGCGGCACCGTGCTCGACCCCGCGAAGGGCAAGACCTACAAGTCGAAGATCGAAATGCTCGACGGCGGGAAAAAGCTCGGCATGTCTGGCTGCGTCGCCTTCATCTGCCGGCAGCAGGTCTGGGTGCGCGAATAGCGCCGATTGTTTGCTGCTACATCCGCGCGCCCCGGCCTTGGCCGAGGCGTTTGCTTTTGCAGGTGCGGCCTCAGCCGCGAGCGTCTGCTTTGCCCCTGCGAAGTCAGGGGAGGTTGAGGGGTCCCCACGGATCAAACTGATCCCGAGGCACCCATCCCAACCCTCCCCAGCCTTCGCAGAGGAGGGTACCAAGAGCTCGCGGCTGAAGCCGCTCCTACAATGACCAGCCGCGGCGGCGATCGCGCACCCCATGCGATAATCGTGGGCCGCCAGCGACCACGCCTGCCATGCCCCGCAACGCCCTCGTCACCAGCGCCCTGCCCTACGCCAACGGCCCGCTGCACCTTGGCCACCTGGTGGGCTACATCCAGGCCGACATCTGGGTGCGCGCGCGGAGGATGGCCGGGGGAACCGCGCATTTCGTCTGCGCCGACGACACCCACGGCACGCCGATCATGCTGGCGGCGGAGAAGGCCGGCACCACGCCGGAACAGTTCATCGCCGCCGTGCAGGCATCGCACGAACGCGATTTCGCCGCCTTTGGCGTCGCGTTCGACCACTACGATTCCACCCATTCGGCCGGCAATCGCGCGCTGACCGAGGCGATCTACGGCAAGCTCCACAACAACGGCCACATTTCGCGGCGCTCGGTGGCGCAGCTTTACGATCCGGTCCGCGGCATGTTCCTGCCCGACCGTTACGTCAAGGGCATCTGTCCCAGCTGCGGCACGCCGGACCAGTACGGCGACAACTGCGAGCATTGCGGCGCGACCTATTCGCCGACAGAGCTCAAGTCGCCCTACTCCGTCGTCAGCGGCGCGACGCCCGAGCTGCGCGAATCGGAACACTTCTTCTTCGAGGTCGGCCAGTTCGAGGGCTTCCTGCGCGAATGGCTGGCCGGCGACGTGGCCGTGCCCGGCGTCAAGGCCAAGCTGCAGGAGTGGCTGGACGGCGAAGGCGGGCTGCGCGCCTGGGACATTTCCCGCGACGCGCCGTACTTCGGTTTCGAGATCCCCGGCCATCCGGGCAAGTTCCTGTATGTCTGGCTGGACGCGCCGATCGGCTACCTCAGCAGTTTCCGGGCACTGTGCGCGCGCAACGGCGCGGACTTCTTCGAATACATGGCGCCCGGCAGCGAAGCGGAGCTCCACCATTTCCTGGGCAAGGACATAGTGAATTTCCACGGCCTGTTCTGGCCGGCGGTGCTGCGCGGCGCGGGCATGCGCGCGCCGACGCGCCTGCATGTCAACGGCTACCTGACCGTCGACGGCGCCAAGATGTCGAAGTCGCGCGGCACGTTCGTGATGGCCCGCACCTGGCTCGACAGCGGCCTGCCGGGGGAGGCGCTGCGCTACTACTACGCGGCTAAGTCCTCGGGTGGTGTCGACGACCTCGACCTCAACCTGTCGGATTTCGTGGCGCGGGTGAACTCAGACGTCGTCGGCAAGTTCGTCAACCTCGCCAGCCGCTGCGCCGGCTTCATCGAAAAGCGCTTCGACGGCCGGCTCGCTCCGACGCTGCCGGATGCGGACATGTACGCGCGCTTCGTGGCCGGGCTCGACCCGATCCGAGACGCCTACGAGCGCAACGAACCCGCGACCGTCCTGCGCATGGCGATGGCGTTGGCCGACGAGGCCAACCGCTACATCGACGAGCGCAAGCCGTGGGTGCTGGCAAAGCAGGACGGCGCCGATGCCGAGCTCCAGGCGGTGTGCACGCAGGGGCTGAACCTGTTCCGCGTGCTCGCCGGCGCGCTGCGGCCCGTGCTCCCGGCCATGACGCGCAGCATCGAGGAGTTCCTGGACGCGCCGCTCGCCACCTGGCGCGATCTCGACGCGCCATTGCTCGATCGCCCCATCCGCCCCTACTCCCCCCTGTTCACCCGCATCGACCCGAAGCAGATTGCCGCCATGACCGAAGACAGCAAGGAAGACCTGAAGCCGACTGCAGCCACGACCGCTGGTGCAGGGGCAACGGAAGCCGCGACCGGCATTGCCGCCGCCGCTGCCGTCGCGGCTCCCGCCGCTCCTGCGAAACCCGGATCGACGCCCGCCGCCATCGGCATCGACGACTTCGCCAAGCTCGACCTGCGCGTCGGCAAGGTCCTGGCCTGCGAATTCGTCGAAGGCTCCGACAAGCTGCTGCGCTTCGATCTCGACGCCGGCGAACTGGGCAAGCGACAGATCTTCTCCGGCATCCGCGCCAGCTACGGCGAACCGGAGGCGCTGGTCGGCCGCAACGTCGTGTTCATCGCCAACCTCGCGCCACGCAAGATGCGATTCGGCATGAGCGAAGGCATGATCCTGTCGGCGGGCTTCGACGCCGGGCAGCTGGCGCTGCTGGCCGTCGATGACGGCGCCCAGCCCGGGATGCCGGTCCGGTAGTCGTCTCCCGGATTGACCGGCGACCAGGCTCACCAGATCGGCGACCGCCCGCCGTACGAGCATGACCACCGACCTGACCGAACGCATCGACCGCCTGCTGCCGCAAACCCAGTGCGGCCAGTGCGGCTACCCCGGCTGCCGACCGTATGCCGAGGCGATCGCCTCTGGCGGGGCGGACATCGATCGGTGCCCCCCTGGCGGCGATGCCGGTGCGCGGACGCTTGCGCGCGCGCTCGGCGTACAGCCCAAGCCCTACGATCGCAACCGCGGCACGCACAAGCCCATGATGGTCGCGCTGGTCATCGAACCGGACTGCATCGGCTGTACCAAGTGCATCCAGGCCTGCCCGGTCGACGCCATCATCGGCGCGTCCAGGCAGATGCACGTGGTGATCGAAGACCTTTGCACCGGTTGCGAGCTCTGCGTGCCGGCGTGCCCGGTGGACTGCATCGAGATGCTGGAGACTGAGCGGTAGGCGTAAAGCACTTCGTGGTTCGATGCTGCCGGAGACCACGCCGATCTAGTTACGCTGGCTCGTCATTCCTGCGCGAGGCATTCGACTCGAGCCTTGGTCATCCAGCAACCTTCTCACCCGACACGGGTAACGTGCAGGTCCCGCTCTGGCGAAAAGGAAGACGCTTGTTCAGTGGCGCCCCAGGCAGGCGTCGCAGCCGCACGCCGGCTGGATTGTCCGACACGCTGTTCGGAAGGGCCTGCGATCAGGTGCCGCGTTCCGGGCCAGGCAAATCCTGCTCATCACAACCGTCGTCCACGGCAATGCCTTCCGCTTCGAACAGTTCGCGCACCGGCTGCATCTGCGATGCATAGCGCTTCCAGCGGTCGATCGCCGAGCGATAGACGCGGGAACGCACCTGGACCGCGCTCGCTGTCGCCACCGGCGCCGCGTTCTCCTCGAAGCGCAGGCAAGCGTCCTCCCATTCGAGCCCGCAGAACGCGATCAGGCGCCGGGCCCACGAGTCGAGGTCGTCCACCACGGATTCATAGCCGACCTCGAGGATGCGCCCCGGCATGCGTGCGTGCCAGGCGCGCATCATGCGATCGAACAGGATGCAGTAACGCGCCGTGTCCATGAGGTCGAACGAATAGTCGTAGTAGGAGGAACTGAGCGCGAACAGCTGGCGGAAGTTGCTCAGGCAGCTGTCCATCGGATTGCGCCGGAGGCAGATGATGCGCGCATTCGGGAGCGCCGCCGCGATGTAACCCGCATACAGGAAGTTGTGTGGCAGCTTGTCGATGAAACGTGGAAGTGAAGCGGTCGCGGGTCGGGTGCTTTCGATGTACTGCCTGCCCAGGGCCTTCCAGTCGAGTCCCCGGGAACGCATCACGGCATCCATGTCCAGCATCGACGGCGTGGTGCTCCCGGTCGCTCGCTTCAGGGCAACGCCGAAATTCTGCAGTTCACCCGCCGAATGCACCTCCGAATGGCTCGAAATGATCCGTTCGACCAGCGTGGTCCCGGTTCGCGGAAGGCCGATGATGAAGATCGGTTGCTCGCTGTCGAACCCGGACTGTTTGCCGACATCCGGGCAGCCTTCGATGATCGCATCGAACAGCGCTTCATCGCGCTGCGTGGTGTAGTTGCGACCTCGACCTCCCCACGATTTGCCGGCGACGAGGCGCTCGAAAGCTTTGGGATGCTCGCCGATGTCCTCGTATTCCTTGGACAGCGCCAGGTTGAGGCACATCTGGGCCGTCGCATCATCGCCCGCGCCCTCGCGCAGCGATTCCATTGCTTCGACGTGATTGTCCTGCTTCGGGTACTTGCGCAGCTGCGCGCGCGACAGGTACGCCTTCCAGTAGCGAGGATCGGCGCGGAGGCAAGCCTCCAGCGCCTGCTCGGCCACGCCGATCTCGCCGCTGTGGATCATCGCCGTGGCGTAGTTGAACTGGCTGCGCGCCGAATGCGGCACCAGCTCGGCTACCCGGCCGAACATCGCCGCCGCCTTGTCGTAGGCGTGGGCCTGCGTGTAGACGAGCGCAAGCGCGTCCAGCGTCACCGGATCGTCGCTGGGCATCGCCGCCGCGCGATCCGCCAGTTCCACCGCGCGGCGAGGCTCGCTGGCCTGCGCCCAGGCGCGCGCGAGATGCGCCATGTAATCGGGGCGCGCAGGATTGAGCTGCACCGATTTCTCGAGACATTGGATCGCGAGCGGGATCTGCAGCAGCTCCCGCGCGGCAACGCCGGCCACGAAGTACACCCCGGCGTGCGGCGGCACGTCGCGAACCAGGTCCATCGCCAGGGATTGCGCCGTTTTCCAGTCGCTGCGATTGAGCGCTTCGATGGCGCGCTGGTAACGCTGCCTCGGATCCTCAGTCATCGCGCTCGCCGCCCCCGGTGGACTCCTCGCCGCCAGGCGCGCAGGCCTGGCAGATCCTTTCGACGGCGTGGCCCCTCGCGCGCAGCTTTTTCACCACGCCGTCCTCGCCGAGCAGGTGCAGCGCACCGACCACCACCAGCACGTCGTCGGTCCCGGGCGCAGCCAGCAGCTGCTCGATTTTCGGGATCCAGGCGTCGTTGCGTTCGACGTTGATGTGGCGATAGAGCTTCGGATAGCGGCTGCGCATGTCCGCGCCCATCTCGCTCCAGATCGCCTCGGCATCGCCGGCACGCCAGTAGCCGTGCAGCGTCTGCAGATCGTCGTTGGCGGCCTGCGACAGGGCCTCGTCGATGAACTGCAGCTGCTCATCCGCGTCCATGCCGTCGAGCAGCGCGATCTGCTGCGCGGCGGTTTCGAAGCCTCCGGTGCGTTTTCCGGCGAAGCCGGCGGCTGCGATGAAGTGCTGGTCGAGGCCAAGCTTCGGATCCAGTCCCTGCTTGCCCATCTCGGTCAGGCTGATCATGAGGCCGACGAACCAGGGCTCGAACATCTGCATGCGCGCCGGCGTCAGTCCCGATGCCTGCAGCACGGCGGCGTTGGCGGCCTGCCAAGCCTGCAGGCGCGAAGCGGTTGCCGGCGGAAGGTCGCGATCGAGCTGGGTGCCATCGGTGCGCACCGCAGCCTGCATCATCTGTACCGGCAGCTGCGGGGAGTTCATCTCTTCCGGCGGCAGCTCGAAGAACACCGCTTCGGCATCCGCGAACGCGTTGTTGACCTCACCGGACAGCGGGTAGTCGCCGGCCTTGAGCAGGTGGAAGGAACCCAGCAGGTAGACGGTGTTGTCGGCATCGGACACCTGCCACAGCAGCGGGAGCGGCGGATCCCCCGGCGGAACGAACACGACCTCCGGCTCGACCGCCGGCGCCGGCGCATCGCCGGGCGGCGCCTGCGCGGACGCGAGGCCCGACGCGACGACAAGCACGGCGGCAAGCTTGGCCCATGCGGGAAACACGCGCGACGACGGCATCCCGGCTTGCTTTCGATGCTCCGCAGACAGGCTCAATGCCCTGCCCCGGCGTACTGCTTCTCGCCGGCGGTGACCGCCAGGTCTAGACGGTTTTCCGGTGGAGGCAGCGGGCAGGTGGCGAACGCGGTGAACGCGCACGGCGGGTTGTAGGCCTGGTTGAAGTCGACCACCACGTTGCCGTCGGCATCGGGCTTGTCGGCGTACACGAAGCGCCCGGCGCCATAGCTCCCGTGGCCGTTGGTGCGATCGGCGAACACCAGGAACAGCCGCCCGTCGCCTTCGTCCAGCGCATCGATCCGCCAGGTCTTGCCTTCGCGCTGGAACTCCACCGCGCCCGGGCTCGGCTCCTCGTTGATCGAGCCGATGATGTCGGCCACCGCAATGGTCTTGCCCGGGGGATTGGCAACGAACTTCGCGGCGACCTTCCAGGACGGATCGGCCGGCCAGTAATCGAGTCCGGCGAACCCGGTGCGCGTTTCGGCCTCGGCATGCTTGACCCGCAAGGCATGGCGGCCATCGCGCTTGATCAGGGTGATCAGGCCCTTGCCGTCGTCGAAGCCGATGACGCTGGGCGTTTGTGACATGTCGTCGTGCAGCTCGACGCGGCCGGTCACCGGTTCGCCGTCGAGTGTCAGCGCCACGCCCTGCTCGGGGGTGAAGAAGACCCGCTCGCCTTCGCGTTGCAGCATGCCGAGCTTGGGCGGCCCCTTGGCCAGGCGGATGCCGCTGCTGGCGTCGCTGCCGATGAAGTGGGCCTTGAGTTCGATCCAGTGCAGGCCGATCAGGCTGGTCCAGCCATCGGGCTTGCGCAGGCTTTCGTCGCGGCGGGCGCGCCAGGCGTTCTCTTCGGCGATGAAGCTCGCATCGGGTCGCATCGTGTCGTCTCCGGCCGGCGACTGCGGCGATCCGCTGCAACCGGCAATGGTCAGTACGCAGCCGGCAAGCGCCAGCCTCCAGTTCAGTTGCTCGCGCATCGTCAACGTCCTCGCAGGAACCAGCGGTCGATCTCGGGCAGGCTGAAGCGCGCCCAGGTCGGCCGGCCGTGGTTGCACTGGCCCGAACGCTCGGTGGCTTCCATCTCGCGCAGCAGCGCGTTCATTTCCGGGATCGTCAGGCGCCGGTTGGCGCGCACGGCGCCGTGGCAGGCCATGGTCGACAGCAGTTCGTCGCGCGCGGCGAGGATGCGGTCGGCTCCGGCGGAGGTGTTCTCGCCGTGTTCGCGCAGGTCGGCCAGCACGTCCCGCAGCAACGCCTCGGTGTCGCCGTGGGCGAGCAGCGCCGGCACGCTGCGCAGCAGCAGCGACTGCGGACCGGTACGCGAGATTTCGAAGCCCAGATCGGCAAGCGTGGCGGATTCGCGCTCGGCGACATCGGCTTCGCGCTCGCTGACCGCCACCGCCTGCGGCACCAGCAGGGGCTGGGTGCGCAGGCCGGCGCCATCGTGCGCTGACTTGAGCTTTTCGTAGCCGATGCGCTCATGCGCGGCGTGCATGTCGACCACGATCAGCCCGTCGCCGGTCTCCGCCAGCACGTAGATCCCGTGCAGCTGGGCAACGGCGTAACCCAGCGGCGGGATGCGCTCGTCCTCGACCGGCGGCAGCATCGGCTCCGGGCCGCCTTGCGCCTGGGAAAGCGCGGTGGCCGGCGTCGAATACAGCTGAGCGTACGCCGAACGCGCCTCGTCGACGCGCAGCGAGAGGTCGGGCTGTGGTGCGCGCATGGCCCACGGCGGCAGCGAACCGTCCAACCCGGTGTCGGCGCCCGCCGGATGGGAAGCGCCGGTCGATACCGCCACACCCGCGCCCGCGCGCGTCTGCGCCAGCGCGCCCTGCAGCGTCCGATAGACGAAATCGTGCACCAGGCGCGCATCGCGGAACCGTACCTCGTGCTTGGCCGGATGCACGTTGACGTCGACCCGGGTGGGGTCGACTTCAAGGAACAGCACATAGGCCGGCTGGCGCCCGTGGAACAGCACGTCGGCGTAGGCCTGCTTCACCGCGTGCGCAACGCTGCGATCGCGGATGCTGCGGCCGTTGACGTACAGGTACTGCTGGTCGGCACTGGCGCGCGAATACACCGGCTGCGCGATCCAGCCATGCAGGCGCAGGCCCGCGCCCGTGTGGTCGATGCGCAGCGCGTGCTTTGCGAACTCCTCGCCCAGCGTCTCGCCGAGGCGCTCGCCCGCCGACGTATCCGAAAACTCCAGCTGCCGGTCGCCCTTGTAGCGACGCGATGGCCTGCCGTTGTGGGAGACGCGCAATTCGACGTCGGGGCGCGCCAGCGCCAGCGAGCGCAGCCATTCCTCGACGTGGCCCAGTTCGGTGCGCTCGGCGCGCAGGAACTTGCGCCGTGCCGGAACGTTGTAGAACAGGTCGCGCACCTCGACCGTGGTGCCGCGCGGATGCGACTTCGGGGCCACGGCACCGACGTTGCCTCCGTCCACCTGCAAGCTGGCGCCGTGCGCGTCGACCTCGCGGCGCGACGACAGCACGAAGCGGCTGACCGAGGCGATCGATGGCAATGCCTCGCCGCGGAAACCCAGCGTGGAGACCGCTTCGAGGTCGTCTAGGGACGCGATCTTGCTGGTCGCATGCCGCGACACCGCGAGCGGCAGTTCGTCGGGCGCGATGCCGTCGCCGTCGTCGCGGATGCGGATCAGGCGAATGCCGCCTTCCTCGAGATCGATGTCGACCCGGCGCGCGCCGGCGTCGAGCGCGTTCTCGACCAGTTCCTTGACCACGGACGCGGGTCGCTCGACGACCTCGCCGGCGGCGATCTGGTTGATGAGGGTGTCGGGAAGCTGCTGGATGGTCACCGGCGCCATGATAGCGGCCGCTGGCATGCGCATGCAGGTGCGACGGTAACCGCGACACCTGGAGCACTACGACGCTCTTAACCTGCGCCGCTCTCGATCAAAGGACCGGCTACGGACTGCCGCCGGCGCCGGAATCGGCCTGGGCGGACGCGCGTGCCGCGTACAGCGTGCCCGGTGGCGGCTGGCGCAGGAAGTAGGTATCCACGCCGCGCAGGATCGCGGTCGCCAGCTTGCGCTGGTGGGCCGGATCGGTGAGCAGGCGCTCTTCGGTCGGATTGGAGATGTAGGCCGTCTCGACCAGCATCGACGGCATGTCCGAGGTGCGCAGCACCGCGAAGTTCGCCCGCTCGACGCGGCGCGTGTTGCCAACGTCGCCGAGGCTGTCGAGCACGTGGCGGGCGGCGTCTTCGGACGCCTTCATGTGCCCGCTCTGGGTCAGGTCGAGCAGCACCGAAGCCAGCGTGTTGCCGGACTGCGGCATGCGCCCGCCAATCAGGTCGGCGGCGTTTTCCTTGTCCGCCAGCCAGCGCGCGCGCTGCGAGGACGCGCCCTTGAGCGACAGCACGTAAACCGATGCCCCCGACGCGCTCCGGTTCTCGGCAGCGTCGGCGTGAATCGAGACGAAGATGTCGGCCTTGGCCGCGCGTGCCAGCTGGGCGCGCCGGTTGAGCGGAATGAACACGTCCTTGTCCCGCGTCATGTAGGCCGTCAGACCGGGCGTGGCGTTGATCTGTCGCGCCAGTTCGCGGCCGACGGCGAGGGTGACGTCCTTCTCGCGGCGGCCGTTCTTGCCGATCGCTCCAGGATCCTGGCCGCCGTGGCCGGGATCGATCGCCACCACCAGCGGTCGCATGCCGCTGCGACGGGCGAGCGGCGGCGGCGGGGCGACGCCGGGCGCGTCGGCCGGCACCTGCGCGCCAGCGACTCGCGTCGGCACGCCGGTCGCGATCCGGGTCGGCACGCCGGTGGCAACGGTGCCGGGCGCCTGCTGCACCGCCGGTGTGGCGACGGGCACTGCGCTGGACGGCGTCGCGGCGATGGGAGCGGACGGCTGTGTCGGAGGCCCTGCAGGCGCGGTGGTAGCGGCCACCAGCCGCGAGGTCGCGGCGGCTGAGGCGACGGCCGGATCGGGCTGCGGTGGCGAAGCCGGCTGGGCCGAGTTTCCCGCTGGCGCATTTGTCGGCGACGCAACGCGCGGGGTGGCGACGGGAACCGAAGCGGTTGCCGCGGCGATGCGCGCGATCGGGTCACCGGCACTGTCGCCCGGCCATTCCAGCACCAGGCGCGTCCCGCCGCCGGCAGCTTCGAAATGCGGCTTCAATGCCACCACCGGCGCGTGCAGATCGAACACGATGCGCGTGGTGCCCGGGATCGGGTGCCCGGTACGCACGTCCTTCACCAGGCCGGCGGCCGGCGGCAGCTTGAGGCCACGCACCGGATCGGCGCCCGGCAGGTCGACCACCAGCCGATCCGGATTGGACAGGGTCAGGATCCGGTATTCGACCTGTGCATCCAGGGCAATCTCGGCCCGGGTGCCGGTCGCGCCGACTGACACCTGCAAGTTGTTGATTTCAGAGGCATGCGCAAGGTTCCAGCACAGCGCCGCGATCAGCGCCAGGCCGAGAATGACTTGTTGGACGGGGATCCCCTTCGCTCGCATGCGGGCTAGTCAAGCACCAAGCTGAAAAATTTGCAACAAGTTTTCCCTTATGAATCCGTAGCCTGGCGACCTTTGCTACGGGTTCTATTCAGCAAGCGGCCGCAAGTCGTCCTGATTTTCCATCCGCTTAACCCATTCCTGCCCTGCGGCGCTCATTCCGAGCAGGCGCAACGTCCTGCCGGCGCCACGCACGGCCAGCTCGACCTGCAGGTCGACCGCAGGGAGCGCCCCGGCCCCGCGCTCGGGCCATTCCACCAGCCACAACGCCGCGCCGGCCTCGTCGAGCCCCAGGAATTCCAGCTCCCCGGCGCCGCCGATGCGGTACAGGTCCAGGTGGACGGCTTCGCCGCCCGGAATCGGGTAGCGCTCGACCAGCGTGTAGGTCGGACTGCGGATCGGTCCCCCGACGCCCAGGGCACGCAGCCACGCGCGCGCCAGCGTGGATTTGCCCGCGCCGAGGTCGCCATGCAGGTACACCACCGCCTGCGGCGGCTGGGTCGCGGCCAGTGCCCGGCCGAGCGCGTCGGTCGCCTCGGTGTCCGGCAGGAAGCGTTCGAGACTCGGCCTGCTCATGGATTGGCCAGCCGTCGCAGCGGCAACAGCAGGTCGGAGGGCAGGAGACCGCGTTCGCCGCCGTCGCGTGCGGCGACATCGCCCGCGGCGCCGTGCAGCAGCGCGCCGCAGCATGCGGCATCGAACGCCTCGAGTCCCTGCGCGCGCAACGCCGCGATCACGCCGGTCAGCACGTCGCCCATGCCGCCGACCGCCATGCCGGGATTGCCTGCGTCGATGATCACCGGCATGCGTCCTGGCGAGGCCACCACCGTGCCGGCACCCTTGAGCACGATCTTGCAGCGATAGCGTTCGCACAGCGCTTGCGCACTCGCGCGACGGTCGGCCTGCACCTCGTGGGTGGCGTTGCCGAGCAGGCGCGCTGCTTCCCCGGGATGCGGGGTCAATACGCTATCGGCCCGCAACGGACGCGGGCTGGCCGCGAGCAGGTTCAATGCATCGGCATCGATGACAAGCGCCTTGCCGCAGTCGATCAGGCGCGAAAGCAGCGCCCGCCCCCACGCGTCCTGGCCCAGGCCCGGACCGACCGCGATCACGTCCGCGGCGCAGGCCAGGCCATCGACTTCATCCGCCACTTCGACCGCATGCGCCATCGCCTCCGGCCGCTGCGACAGCAGGGGCTGCACGTGCACGGCGCGCGTGGCGACGTCGACCAGTCCGGCACCGCTGCGCAGCGCTGCTTCGACGCACAGCATCACCGCCCCGCCCTTGCCGTGGTCGCCGCCGACGCACAGCACGCGGCCGGACTCGCCCTTGTGCGAGTTGCGACGGCGAGGTGGCAGGAAGCGCGACAGGCTGCGCGGGTGGATGGCCTCGGCGACGGCCGCTTGCGTGGGCAGGATGTCGCCGTCCACGCCGAGCGCGGCGAGTTCGCGCACGCCCACATGGTCGAGCGCGGCGCCGGTCGCGAGCCCGACGTGCGCACCGAGGAATTGCAAGGTGCGCGTGGCGCGAACGGCCACGCCAGGGACACCGCCGGTCCCGGCGTCCACGCCGCTGGGCACATCCAGAGCGAGCACTGGCACGCCGGCCGCGTTCATTGCCTCGATCAGCGTCGCGGTCGCAATGTCGGGCTCACGCGCCAGACCGATCCCGAACAGCGCGTCGACGACGAGTTCGGCGTCCTCGATCCGGCCGGTGAAATCGACCACCTGCCCGCCCGCTTCGCGGTATTCGTGCTCCGCGCGCCTGGCCACCGCGCTGCGCGGCAGGTGTGTCGGCAGGCGCACGACGCGCACCTCGCATCCGGCCTCGCGCGCATGCCGGGCCATCGCGTAGCCGTCGCCGCCGTTGTTGCCCGGGCCGCAGACCACCACCGTGCGCCGGGCCTGCGACCAGTGCGCCAGCACGCAGTGCCAGGCAGCCTGTCCGGCACGCTGCATCAGGACGAAATCGTCCCCCGATCGCGATGCGGCACGTTTCTCGGCCTCGCGCAGGGCGGCGTTGTCGTACAGGGGAAAGGAGCCGCTCATCGCCGCGATTCTATACTTGCCACGCCGTGTCCCTGCCCATCGCCAACGCTCCTGCCCCCGACTATCCCGCACTCGCCGCGCGGATCCGCCTGCTCGCGCGCGAGGCCGGCTTCCAGCGCTGCGGCATCGCCGGCATCGAACTGGGCGAAGACGAACAGCACCTGCGCGACTGGCTGGCCAACGGCCTGTACGGATCGATGGAGTGGATGGCGCGGCACGGCGAGAAGCGCTCGCGTCCGGCGGAACTGATCCCCGGCACGCTGCGGGTGATTTCGGTGGGACTGGACTATGGCCGCAACGACGACGACAGCGCCTGGGACACCATCGCCGATGGCGAACGCGCCTACGTCGCCCGCTACGCGCTGGGTCGCGACTACCACAAGCTCATGCGCGGCCGCCTGCAGAAGCTGTCCGAGCGCATCGGCGAAGAGGTCGGCGCGTTTGGCCATCGCGTGTTCGTCGATTCGGCGCCGGTACTTGAGCGTGCGCTTGCGCGCAACGCCGGATTGGGCTTCATCGGCAAGCACACCTGCCTGATCGACAAGCATGGCGGCTCCTGGTTCTTCCTTGGCGAGATCTACGTCGACCTGCCGCTGCCGGTCGATCCGCCGGCCACGTTCCACTGCGGCAGCTGCACGCGCTGCATCGACGTCTGCCCGACCGGCGCCATCGTCGCGCCGCACCGGCTGGACGCGCGCCGCTGCATTTCCTATCTCACCATCGAGCACGAGGGCAGCATCGACGAGGCGCTGCGGCCGCTGATCGGCAACCGCATCTTCGGCTGCGACGACTGCCAGCTCGTCTGCCCTTGGAACAAATTTGCGAAGACCACCGACGAACCGGACTTTCGCGCACGCAACGACCTCGACCGCGCCACCCTGGCGGAACTTTTTGCGTGGACCGAAGCGGAATTCCTGCAGCGCACCGAAGGCTCGGCGATCCGCCGCAGCGGCCACGCGCGCTGGTTGCGCAACATCGCCGTCGCACTGGGCAATGCACCAACCACGCCGGACGTCGTGGCAGCGTTGCAGTCGCGCCGCGACGAGGCCGATCCGGTGGTGCGCGAACATGTCGCGTGGGCGCTGGCGCGGCACGGGGTGGCGTAGACGCCGCGCATCCTTAGGCCATGCAAGGCGCGGCGCGGGAGCTTTCGCAAGGCTGTCGTCCGGGTCGCCGGATCGCGCTTGCGACCACACGACGGCCTTGATGTTTCTGTTATCCGTGGGCAAAGCCCGCGGAAGCCGCTCCTGTGCGGAATTCCGGAGCCGTCATCCGGCGTGCTTCTGCCGGCCCCGCAACCGGCGCACCCACGAACACTTGCAGCGACATTCCGTAATATCAGCGCGCCGCCCGAGGGAGCCAGCCTGCCCGGCCGAGGCTGAGCTACGCCGCCTGCGCGGGAATCGATTCGTTGGTGTGCGTCAGCGCGTTCTGGCGATCGACATAAACCAGGGTCGGCTTGAACTTTGCCGCCTCGGCCTCGTCGCAGGCGCCATACGCGCAGATGATCACCAGGTCCCCGGGCTGCGCACGATGCGCGGCGGCGCCGTTGACCGAAATGATGCCGCTGCCTTCCTCGGCCCGGATCGCATAGGTCGCGAAGCGCTGGCCGTTGTTGACGTTGTAGATCTCGATGCGCTCGTACTCGCGGATGCCGGAGATGTCCAGCAGGCGCCCGTCGATCGCGCACGAGCCCTCGTAGTGCAGCTCGGCATGGGTGATCGTGGCGCGGTGGATCTTGGCTTTGAGCAGGGTCAGTTGCATGGGGGTCGGGCCGTGGGGAGGCGGGCAAGACGGGGATTTTACAGGATGGGACTGGAGCGGCCGCGGACAAGGGCCGGTGTCCGTGCAACCCTCGACGGCGGCGGGAGCTTCGGGCGCCCTCCGGGAAAGACGCAAGGAGCTCGCGGCTGAAGCCGCTCCTACGGAATCCGGAGTCGTGCTACGCGGTGAACTCGAGGTTGTCGATCAGGCGCGTGGGCCCCAGCCGGGCGGCGACGAGTGCGACGCGCTCGCCCGAAGCGTCGTCCGGTTCCGCCAGCAGGCGATCGCGCACCACGGCGTAGTCGACCGCGAATCCCGCGGCCTCGAGCATCACCCTGGCCTGGGCTTCCACGGCCGCGCGCGGCGTGCCGGCCTCGGCCGACGCACGCATGCCGAGCAGGGCGCGGCGGATCGTCGGCGCCACCGCACGCTCCTCGGGCGACAGGTACTGGTTGCGCGAGCTCATTGCCAGCCCGTCCGGTTCCCGCACGATGTCCGCCGGCAGCAGTTCCACCGGGAATGCCAGGTCACGGACGAGGTAGCGGATCACCGCCAGCTGCTGGTAATCCTTGCGTCCAAACGCCGCCACGTCCGGCTGCACCTGGTTGAACAGCCGCGACACCACGGTCACCACGCCGTCGAAATGCCCGGGGCGGTGCGCGCCGTCGAGCACGTCGGTGATCCCGGGCACGCGCATGCGCACGGCGTTGGCGGCGCCGAATGGATACATCTGTCCGACCGAAGGCAGCCAGGCCAGGTCGCAGCCGGCGGCCTGGAGCCCGGCGACGTCGGCTTGCGCCGTCCGCGGGTAGCGTTCGAAGTCCTCGTCCGGACCGAACTGGGTGGGGTTGACGAACACGCTCGCCACGACGCGGTCCGCATGCCGGCGCGCCAGCTCCACCAGCGAGAAGTGTCCGGCGTGCAGGTTACCCATCGTCGGCACGAAACCAACGCGCAGGCCGGCGCGCTTCCAGGCGGTGACGCGCGCGCGCAGTGCTGTCAGTTCGGTAACGGTTTCGATCATGCGAAATTATTCGTGGCCACGGATAGGTGGATGAAAGCGGAAGCTAAAAACAGCGTGGTCAGTGCGGGAATGGAACCGGGTCATCACCGTGAAGCGTTGGGCCGCAACGCGCCCTTGGCACTTCCTGCCGGCGCCGCTGCAGCGCTCCCGAGGGGATCGACGACTCGTCGCAACATCCATCGCTTCGCCCTCGATCCACGTGATCCGTGCCCCGGCGCTGAAAGCACCTCAGGCGTAGGAATGCGCTTCATCGGGAAAACTGCCGTCGCGCACCGCGGCGACGAAGGCCTGCACCGCGCCAGCCACCGACCCGCCTTCGGCGAGGAAATCCTTGACGAACTTCGGCCGCCGATGACTGCCATGCAGGCCGAGGACATCGTGCAGCACCAGCACCTGGCCGTCGCAGTGCGGGCCGGCGCCGATGCCGATGGTCGGGATCGAGCTCTCCGCGGTGATCGCCTGCGCCAGCGACGACGGGACGCATTCGAGCACCAGCAGGGTCGCGCCTGCGTCGGCGACGGCCGCAGCGTCCGCGCGCAGCCCGCGCGCAGCCTCGTCTTCGCGCCCCTGCACCTGATAGCCGCCCAGGCGCAGCACCGATTGCGGCGTCAGGCCCAGGTGCGCGCAGACCGGGATCTCGCGCTCGGCCAGGAAACGAATGACGTCGAGCTTGTGGCCCGCCCCTTCGAGCTTGACCATGCCCGCGCCGGCCTGGAGCAGGCGCGTCGCGGCGTCGAGCGCGCGCTCGGGCGTCGCATCGGCCTGGAACGGCAAGTCCGCCACCAGCAGCGCGCGCGTCACCCCACGCGCCGCGCAGGTGGTGTGGTAAGCGATGTCGTCGACGGTGACCGGCAGGGTGGAATCGTGCCCCTGCACCACCATCCCCAGCGAATCGCCGACCAGCAGCAGGTCGATGCCGTTGTCGTCGAACACGCGGGCGAAACCGGCGTCGTAGACGGTCAGCATCGCCAGCTTGTGTCCGCCGCGCCTGGCCTCGGACAGCGCCGGCACGGTCAGGGGCTTGCGGTCATCGGGCGTGTACATGAAGAAGGTCCGGGATGCGAGGCGCGGCGCATTGGGCCGTCAGGGTAACGCCTCGATCCCGTCCACGGCCATGCCTGCGAGCGCCGAACGCACCGTTCCATGCCCGGGGATGCTCGCTTCCGGCGCGATCGCCGCCAGCGGCACCAGCGCGAATGCGCGTTCGTGCAGGTGCGGGTGCGGTACGCGCAGGCCGGGCTCGTCGATCATGTCGGCGCCGAACAGCAGCAGGTCCAGGTCGAGCGTGCGCGGGCCCCAGCGCGCCTCGCCGTCGTGGCGTTCGCGGCCGAACTGGCGTTCGACCTCGAGCAGCGCGTCGAGCAGCGCGCGAGCGTCGAGCCGGGTTTCCAGCCGGGCCGCGGCGTTGATGAAATCAGACTGCGCGACCGGGCCCCACGCCGGGGTCCGGTACAGCGGCGAGGCACGCAGCAGGCGCGTCTCCGGCAGGCGGTCGAGCGCGGACAGCGCCTCGCGCAGGGTCGTGGCGGCGTCCCCGACGTTGCCGCCAAGCCCGACCAGCGCGATCGTTGCCGCCTTCATTCGGCGGACGCGGCGGGCCTGCGGCGGCGCCGACGCCGGCGCGGCGCGGCGGCCGTGTCGTCGCCCTCGCTTTCCGGTTCCGGATGCAGCGCGATCGCGTTGTCCGGATCGTTCTGTGCGTCGCGCCAGAAGGCGATGTCGTCGGTGTGCTCGTCGGATGCCACCTGGCGCAACGCCAGGAAGTCGAACGCAGCGCGGAATCGCGGATGCGCGAGCGTGCGCATCACGCGCTTGCGCTGGCGCTGCCCGGACTGGGTCGACGACAGCCGCGATTGCAGCAGCCAGATTTCCTGCATCGGCAGCGAAAAGCGACGCGGCAGCGCGATGGTGGTCAGCTGGTGGACCGTGACCCGGTCGGCGGCGCGGCGCTGGGCCTCGACCGCCTGCACGCCCTGCGCCTGCAGCGCGATCAGCGCGCGGCAGTAAGCCGGCCACAGCAGCAGCGCGAACAGGAAGGCCGGCGATACCGGCTCGTCCGCGCGCACCCGCGCATCGGTGCCGCGCAGGCCCTCGATGACCACGCGCCGCAGGGCGCCGCTGCGATTGGCCTTGAGCGCCGAGGCCGATTCCGGGAACAGCGCGGCAAGCAGGCCGAAACGTTCCAGGCCCAGGAAGCTTTCTTCCGCGTAGCCGGACAGAAACAGCTTCAGGCACTCTTCGAACAATCTGGCCGGCGCGGCATCGCCCAGCAGCGGCGCCAGCGCCGGGATCGGCGCGGCGGTCGCGTCGTCGATGCTGAATCCGAGCTTGGCCGCGAAGCGCACCACGCGCAGCATCCGCACCGGATCCTCGTGGTAGCGGGTCTCCGGGTCGCCGATCAGCTTGAGTATCCGGTTCTGCACGTCCTCGAAGCCACCGACGTAGTCGTGCACCGAGAAGTCGTCGACCGTGTAGTACAGCGCGTTGGCGGTGAAGTCCCGCCGCACCGCGTCGTCCTCGATCGTGCCGTAGACGTTGTCGCGCAACAGGCGGCCGTCGTCATGCACCTGGCGGTCGCCGCTGCCGTCGTCGACGTTGGCTCGGAAGGTGGCGACCTCGATGATCTCGCGCCCGAACACCACGTGCGCCAGGCGGAAACGGCGGCCGATCAGGCGGCAGTTGCGGAACAGGTGCTTGACCTCGTCCGGCGTGGCGCTGGTGGCGACGTCGTAGTCCTTGGGATGCCCGCCGACCATCAGGTCGCGCACGGCGCCGCCGACCAGGAACGCCTGGTGGCCGCCCTCGCGCAGCCGGTACAGCACGCGCAGCGCGTTGGGGCTGATGTCCTTGCGGGAAATCGGGTGTTGGTCCCGCGGAACGACACGCAGGGTCACGGAAGCAGATGGGGTCTGGTTCGGCATCGGGCAGCCAGTGGATCTCCGGGTTGGGCTGCCGCTTGGCGGCATCCGTATCGTTGCTATACTAGCAAGCTGCACGGCACCAGACGGATGCCATGCAGGCCGGCCGTCCAGCCGGAGTCGCCCAGGCGACACCCCGCTCCCTTCGTCTAGAGGCCCAGGACGTGGCCCTCTCAAGGCTAAAACACGGGTTCGAATCCCGTAGGGAGCGCCATATATCCGTCGGTTCCGATACCGGCCCGCGCAGCGCCGCGACCGTGTAATCGGAGACGACCTGCCCGGCATGATCGTCCATCCCCGCCCACGGGGATGGACGCTCGACCTTGTACGGCACTGCAGGGCTAATGGCCGAGCGACCGCCGCGCTGCACGGCGCCGGGCAGCGGAACAGCGACGCGGAGCAGCGCGCGTGCCCACATTCCACGCCGGCCACTTCGGCCTTGCGGGCGCGGCTTCCGCCGCGCCCTCATGTCGTGACGTAAAGGTCCAAGGACTCGCGACTGAGCCGTTCCTGCCCGGGCTGTGCGCGCCGCATCCGCACAAGCCGTTAAAATGGCCCCGCCACCGAACCAGAGTTCCAATCCATGCCCTTCGTCGTCACCGAGAACTGCATCAAATGCAAGTACACCGACTGCGTCGAGGTGTGCCCGGTCGACTGCTTCCACGAAGGGCCGAACTTCCTGGTGATCGATCCCGACGAGTGCATCGACTGCACCCTGTGCGAACCCGAGTGCCCGATCAATGCGATCTATCCCGAAGACGACGTGCCAGCCGGTCAGGAGCAGTTCGTGGCGCTCAACGCGGAGCTGGCCAAGGCCTGGCCGGTCATCACCGCCCGCAAGGACGGCCTGCCGGATGCCAAGGAATGGGAAGGCAAGCCCGACAAGCTGTCGCTGCTTGAGCGCTAGGCGCGGGCGGGTCCGTAGCTTTGACGCACCCCAGGCTTCGTGGGAGCGGCTTCAGCCGCGAGTGTGTGGTCTGCCGCTTACAACGAATGGGGACAAGGCCGAAGGGCCCACCGTTGCGCCCAATGCTGAAAGCACACCCTTGCCCAAGCTTCGCCAGGTTAGCAGGACAGGAAGCTGAAGCTCGCGGCTGAAGCGCCTCCTGCGCGGTACCGGCGACATCACTTGCGCGGCCTGGCTTTGGATCCGCGCTTGCCCGTCGTGGGCAGCTTTACCGGCTGCCGGTAAAGCGCGACTTCCGCCGGCACGCGCCGTGCCAGCACCTGCAGCAGGTCGGCGGCCGCTGCGCTCTGGATCGCCTGCCCCTGCGGCCCCAGCGCGTCGACCCGGGTGCGCAAGCCCTGGCCGGGCGTCTCGATCACCAG
The DNA here is from genome assembly GCF_042648885.1 of Luteimonas notoginsengisoli. NCBI lineage: Bacteria > Pseudomonadati > Pseudomonadota > Gammaproteobacteria > Lysobacterales > Lysobacteraceae > Luteimonas > Luteimonas notoginsengisoli. The sequence continues at coordinate 329,610 of NZ_JBHRYF010000009.1, forward strand.
CGCGCGCGTGCGGACCAGGAAATGCTCGCCGCGGTAGCGGACGTCGTACAGGCCCAGCATCTGGGCGCGCCCTTCGTACTGGACGCCATCGAGCGCGACCAGGATCTTGCCAATCGTGTTCCAGGTGTCGAGCATGCTCTCGGTGACGGTGAACGCCCCGCCGTCCGCGGGCGCCGGAAAGACCACGGGCTCGGGCCGCAAGTCGGTGTCGCCATGGCACCCGCCCACGACCAGCGCCAGCGCCGTGGCCATGAACGCAATGCGGCCCGTCACCGGGCCGCGTTGCAACACAAGGGAGCGGGCGGTCATCGCCGTCCGGGAATCAGCCCGCGCCCAGCGCCGCCTTCAGCGCGGAAACCAGCTTGGTCGGGGCCGCGCCCGTCGCGGGCAGGCCGCGCGGATCCACCGCCGAGACGTAGGCACCCGCCTGCACCTTGGTCACCCGCAGCAGGAACTTGCTGCCTTCGTAGTCGACATCGTAGGTGCCCAGGATCTGGGCCTTGCTGGCGATGGTGACGCCCTCGGTCGAGGCCAGCACTTCGCCGATCTTGTCGAACACCGCATCGCGATCGCCCTGCACGGTGAAGCCGGTGTTGTCGGGCGCCGGGGACGCGGCGGGCGTCATCGAGGAGCGGCTGACCGACTGGGTCGCGTCGCCGGGCAGCTTCATCGCACCGGCGGTGTCCGGCAGGTTCAGGTCCGGCGGCACTTCCAGCGGACGGCTTTCCGGGCTTTGCGCGTACAGGTCGTTGCCCTTGCGGAACCAGCTGCAGCCGGAAGCGGCGAGGACGGCCACGGCCAGCGCGGCAACGGCAAGGAAGCGGAGCGAGGGGGCGGAATGACGCATCTGGATCTCCTGCGGGTCAGGTCGCGAGTGTATCGCGGCCGGAGTGGGCTGTTCACTTGATTCGGGCCAGGGACGCGGCCCGGCGAGGCTGCGTCAGCTGGCGTTGCCGTTACCGGCGAACTCGCCCTCGATCCGGGCGACGACGTCCGCCATTCGTTCGGCCAGGCCGGCGTGCGCCGGCGACAGCTCGGTCAGCGGCAGCCGCAGCGCCCGGCCGAAACCTTGGCGGGCGAGCAGCGCCTTGAGCGGAATCGGGTTGGATTCGACGCCCAGGAAGTCGTAAAGCGCGTGCAGGCGGGCATCGAGCGCGGCGGCCTCGGCCTCGTCGCCCGCGCGCGCCAGGTCGCACAGTCTGCGGAACGCGCATGGCACCACGTTCGATGCCACCGACACGACACCATCGGCGCCGGCGAGCATGGCCCGCATCGCGGTCGAATCGTCGCCGCCAAGGACCGCGAAACCTTCCCCGCGCAGCGCCAGCAGCGCCTGCATCCGCTCGGGCTCGTTGCGCGCCTCCTTGATGCCGACGACCTGCTCGTGGGCTGCCAGTTCGGCGACCGTGTCGGGCAGCATGTCGCAACCGGTGCGCCCGGGCACGTTGTAGAGCACCACGGGCACTGCGGCGTCGTCGGCCACGGCGCGGAAATGGGCGATCAGTCCCGCCTGCGTCGGGCGCACGTAGGGCGGCGTGACCACCAGAGCGGCGTCGGCGCCGAGCGCGGCGGCGCGGCGGGTCTGTTCGATGGTCCTGGCCGTGTTGGACAGGCCGGTACCGGCGAGCACCGGCAGGTGGCCGCCAAGCTCCTCCACCGCTGCGCGGAGCAGGGCGTCGTACTCGGCGTCGAACAGGGCCGCGGCCTCGCCGGTCGAACCGGCGACCACGACCGCCTGCGTGCGGGCCTGGCGCTGCGCCTGCAGCAGGCGGCGCCAGGCGTCGAGATCGAGTTCGCCGGCGGCCGTGAACGGGGTCGCGAGCGCGGTGATGCTTCCGGAAAGTCGCACGCTGTGTTCCGCCGGGCTTGAATTCATGGGGGTTCGCACGCTTGCGCGCGGACGCTCGATCGGCTGGCGGATGCCGGTGATCTTGCCGCTGATCTTACTTGCGGCGCGAAAGCGCGGGCAAGTATGCTGGCGGCAGCATCCCGGCCACGCCGGGCCGCCGTTGACGACTTTCTCGCCCCGGACGCCGCCTTGACCGATCCAGACACCGCTGCACGCCCCGCGCCGAACGAGAACTACCTGCTGATCAACGCCTACACGACGCATCCGCAGTCGCCGTTGCTCGCGGTCACCCGGCGCATCTCCGACAGCGGTTGCAACCTGGTCGACACGCGCCTGTCCACGGTCGGCCGCGACGTGTCGGTCACCGCGCTGGCGACCGGCTCGTGGGATGCGGTGGCCAAGCTCGAGGCGATGCTGACCCGGCTCGAACGCGAGGAAGGCCTGAAGCTGGTCTGGTACCGCACCGGGCCCAAGCCGGTCCAGTCCAACCTGCTGCCGTACATCGTCGAAGTGGTGGCATCGGACAAGCCGGGCATCCTGTTCCAGCTGGCCGATTTCTTCGACCGGCAGACCATCACCATCGAGAGCCTGCATTGCTCGCGCTACCGGGCGATGCAGACCGGCGCCGACATGTTCTCTGCGCAGGTCACCATCGGCGTGCCGGCCGACATGCACATCGCCGCGCTGCGCGACGATTTCCTCGAGTTCTGCGACCACCTGAACCTCGACGCCATCATGGATCCGATGAAGTTCTGATGCCCGACGCCTACGCGCTCAATCCCGGCGACAAGGTTCCGGCGAAACTGCCGCTGGCATTGTCGAACGGCGAAACCGCGAAGCTCGGCGACTACGCGTCCGGCGACGGCAGCGGCCAATGGCTGGTGCTGTACTTCTATCCCAAGGATTCGGCGCCCGGCTGCACCACGGAAGGACTCGACTTCAACGCGCTGCTGCCCGCGTTCCGCAAGCTCGGCGCGACCGTGCTGGGCGTCTCGCGCGACTCGCTGAAAAGCCACCAGAATTTCTGCGCGAAACAGGGCTTCGACTTCGCGCTGGTCAGCGACCCAGACGAGACGCTGTGCCGCGCCTTCGACGTGATCCACGAGAAGAACATGTACGGCCGCAAGGTCGTGGGCATCGAGCGCAGCACGTTCCTGATCGATCCGCAGGGACGCATCCATGCCGCCTGGCGAAAGGTCCGGGTGCCAGGCCACGCCCAGGCCGTGCTCGACGCGCTCAAGGAAGCCCGGGCGCAGTGACGCCCCTGTTGCCCGCACGATCCCACTGCCCCGCCCCGCGGGTCGCGGTGGCCCGCCGCTGTCCGTCCACCCACGCTCCTTCCGCCAGGATGCCCCGATGACCAAAGGCAAGCGCATCTACGTGCTCGACACCAACGTGCTGATGCACGATCCGACCGCGCTGTTCAAGTTCGAGGAGCACGATGTGTTCCTGCCGATGCAGGTCATCGAGGAACTCGACAACGGCAAGAAGGGCACGTCGGAAGCCAGCCGCAACGCGCGCCAGGTCAGCCGCTTCATCAACGAGTTGATCGAAGCCGAGGGCGCGGACAAGATCGCGACCGGCCTGCCGCTCCGGCGCCCGAACGGCCTGCAGCTGCGCGGGGCCGACAGCATCGGCCGGCTGCAGTTCCAGCTCGGCGCGCTGGAATCGCGCAAGCGCGGCGGCGACAAGGCCGACAACGACATCATCGATTCGATTCTCGCGCTGCGGCAGTCCGAGCCCGGCACGCCGGTGGTGTTCGTGTCCAAGGACATCAACCTGCGGATCAAGGCCGCGATCGCCGGCATCGCCAGCGAGGACTACGAGAACGACCGCGCGCTGGACGATTTCAGCCTGCTCTACACCGGCGCCAACCCGCTGCCCGAGGACTTCTGGCAGCGCCACGGCAAGGACCTAAAGTCCTGGACCGAGAAAGGCCGCACCTTCTACGAGATGGCGCTGGCCGAGGACGAGGACTGGTATCCGAACCAGTTCCTCTATCTGCCGGGCGACGAGCAGACCGAGCTGCGCGTGACCAGGGTCGTGGATGGGCGCGCGACCCTCCAGGTGGTCGACGACTACCGCAACAGTTCGCATTCGGTGTGGGGCATCAGCGCGCGCAACCGCGAGCAGAACTTCGCGCTCAATGCGCTGATGGACCCGGAGGTCGACTTCGTCACCCTGCTGGGCACCGCCGGAACCGGCAAGACCCTGCTGGCGCTCGCCGCGGGCCTGGCGCAGACGATGGACCAGCAGCGCTACCGCGAGATCATCATGACCCGCGCCACGGTGAGCGTCGGCGAGGACATCGGCTTCCTGCCCGGCACCGAAGAGGAAAAGATGACGCCGTGGATGGGCGCGCTGACCGACAACCTCGAAGTGCTCACCCACAACCAGGAAGGCGGCAGCTGGGGGCGGGCTGCGACCAACGACCTGCTCGCCTCGCGGATCAAGATCCGCTCGCTGAACTTCATGCGCGGGCGCACGTTCCTGAGCCGCTGGCTGATCCTGGACGAGGCGCAGAACCTGACGCCCAAGCAGATGAAGACCCTGATCACGCGAGCGGGGCCCGGCACCAAGATCGTGTGCCTGGGCAACGTCGAGCAGATCGACACGCCCTACCTCACCGAGACCACGTCGGGCCTGACCTACGCCGTGGACCGCTTCAAGGACTGGGCGCACAGCGCGCACATCACGCTGCGCCGCGGCGAGCGTTCGCGACTGGCCGACTACGCGTCTGAAGTGCTGTAGATGGCCGAACGGCTTGCGGGCTGGGTGTGGGTCGGCGGCGCCGCGCTCGCCTGTGTCGGCGGCATCGTCAACGTGGTGGGCTTTCTCGGCTACCAGCACCAGGCCATCACCCACCTGACGGGCAACACGTCGTTGCTGGGCGCGGCGCTGGTCGGCGGCGACGGGCCCGCGACGCTCCACCTGGCGGTGATGCTGGGCGCCTTCGTCGCGGGCGCGGCCCTTGGCGGGCTGATCGTCCAGGACAGCGCGCTGCGGCTCGGGCGACGCTACGGCGTCGCGCTGTCGATCGAATCGCTAATGCTGTTCGCGGCGATCCCGCTGTTCCGCCAGCAGCACCTGGCCGGCCCGCTGCTCGCCGCGATGGCCTGCGGACTGCAGAACGCCATGGCCACGAGCTACAGCGGCGCGGTGGTGCGCACCACCCACCTGAGCGGCATGTTCACCGACCTGGGGATCATGCTCGGCCACGCCTTGCGCGGGATGCCGCTGGCACGTCGGCGACTCGCGCTGTGCGTGCTGATCATCAGCTTCTTCTTCGCCGGCGGCGTGTTGGGCGCGTGGCTGTTCGCGCGCACGGGCTATGGCGCGCTGTACTTCCCCGCGGTGCTCACCGGAGCCGCCGGGGTGGGCTACGTCCTGTACCGGCAACTGCACCGGAACGCTTCGGCCTAGCCGGAACCGCCCAAGGATGTCCGGCGCGGATTACGCGACAATGCGGGCATGATCACCCTTCCCGGTTCGCGTCCGCCCTGCGCCCTGACCATCGCCGGCTCCGACTCCGGCGGTGGCGCCGGGATCCAGGCCGATCTCAAGACCTTTGCCGCCCATGGCGTGCACGGGCTGTCGGCGATCACCGCGCTGACCGCGCAGCACACCCGCGGGGTGACCGCGGTGCACGTGCCGCCGGTCCCATTCCTGCGCGCACAGATCGATGCCTGCTTCGACGACTTCGAGATCGGCGCGGTGAAGCTGGGGATGCTGGCCTCGGCCGAGGTGATCCATGCGGTGGCCGACGCGCTGGAAGCGTATCGGCCGCCGCACGTGGTGCTTGACCCGGTGATGGTGGCGACGTCCGGCGCGCGACTGCTGGAGGCCGACGCCCTCGACGCACTGCGCGGTCGCCTGCTGCCGCTGGCCACCGTGCTGACACCGAACATCCCCGAGGCCGAACTGCTGCTCGACGCGCGAATCGCCGACAGCGCCGCGGCCGACGCCGCGGTGCCGGCGCTGCGTGCACTCGGCGCGGAGGCGGTGCTGCTCAAGGGCGGGCACCTTGACGAGGGCGACGAGGTGATCGATCGCTACGCCGATGCTGCCACCCGGTCCCGCTACCGCCATCGGCGCATGGACGTCGACGGCCACGGCACCGGCTGCACCCTGGCCTCGGCCATCGCCGCCAACCTGTGCTTGGGGATCGGCCTGCCCGAGGCCTGCCGCGCCGCTACCGACTACGTGCACGACGCCATCCGGCGCGGATATGCGCCGGGGCGTGGCAGCGTGCGCGTGCTCGACCATTTCGGCGCGCGTCGGCCGTGACTCGAACACCTGCGGCAGACAGCGGCGAATCCGCGCATGGCATTTCGCGCGACATCCCCTTGGTCGCCGCTGACGGACATCGCTTCGCGCTGCTCGCACGGATTCCCGACCGCGCCGAACGAGCGCTGCTGTGGCTGCCCGCGCTGGGGGTGGCGGCCAGGCACTACCTGCCGCTGGCCGATGCGCTGGCGCGACGCGGCGTCGCGGTGTTCGTGCACGAGTGGCGCGGCAACGGCAGCAGTTCGCTGCGCGCGGGGCGCGGCTGCGATTGGGGATATCGCGAACTTCTGCAGTGCGACCTGCCCGCAAGCGATGCGGCGATTTCCGCGGCCTTACCCGCGGCCGCGCGCGTGCTCGGTGGTCACAGTCTCGGCGGCCAGCTGGCGTGCTGCCGCCTGGCGCTCGATCCCCGGTCGGCACGGTCGCTGTGGCTCGTCGCCAGCGGCGCACCGTACTGGCGGGCGTTTCCGCCGCCGCTGCGGTGGGCCTTGCCGCTGGCATACCGCTTCCTGCCATGGTTGGCCGATATGCGCGGCGCCCTGCCCGGGCGTCGCATCGGCTTCGGCGGCAACGAGGCGCGCGGCCTGATCCGCGACTGGGCGCGCAGCGCGCTCAGCGGCCGCTACGCGGCCGAAGGACTTGACCAGGATCTCGAAGCGCGCCTGGCCGGGATCGAGGTACCCGTGCGCGCGACGGTGCTTCGCGAGGATTGGCTGGCGCCGGAATCCTCGCTGCGCTTCCTGTTGTCCAAGCTGCCGCGCTCTCCGGTGCAGGTGGCCGGCCTCGACGCCGACTTGCTCCGGGCCCGCGCCGACCATTTCGCGTGGATGCGCGAGCCCGAAGCAGTGGCCGCATTCCTGGCCGGATCGTAGCCGCGTCGCGCCTACCGCTGCCGCGGGGACGGATCGCGCAACGCCGCGCTCAACCGACGGCGAGCGCCTCCCGTGCATCGCGTTGCGACGCAGCGGCCTCGCCGACCTCGGCCGCGTCGCCGCGGTAGCCGTCGGGATTCATCGACTGCCAGCGCCAGGCATCGCGACACATCGCATCGACGCCGAGCTCGGCGCGCCATCCCAGCAGGCGCTGCGCCAGCGAGGGATCGGCGTACACCTCGGCCACGTCGCCGTCGCGGCGGGCCACGATCTCGTAGGGGACATCGCATCCCGACGCACCGGCGAATGCGCGGGCCAGTTCGAGCACGCTCACCCCGCGGCCGGTGCCGAGATTGACGGTCAGGCTGCGGTCCTCGCCCACGAGGTAGTCGAGGGCATCGGCATGCGCGCGCGCCAGGTCCATGACGTGGAGGTAGTCGCGCACGCCGGTGCCGTCGATGGTCGGCCAGTCGCCGCCGAACACCTGCAGCCGCGCGCGACGCCCCACCGCCACCTGGCTGATGTAGGGCATCAGGTTGTCGGGCACGCCGCCCGGATCCTCGCCGATCAGTCCCGACGGATGCGCGCCGACCGGGTTGAAGTAGCGCAGGTTGGCCGCCCGGAACGCCGGATCGGATTGGCACAGGTCGCCGATCAGCTGCTCCATCACCAGCTTGGTGCGGCCGTACGGGTTGGTGGTCCGAAGCGCGGCGTCCTCGCGCACGGGCACGCGCTCCGGATCGCCGTATACGGTTGCCGACGAGCTGAACACCAGCCGCTTCACGCCCGCCGCCTCCATCGCCTGCAGCAGCTGGATGGTGCCGCTGATGTTGTTGTCGAAGTACGCCAGCGGCCGTCGGCAGGAGTCGCCCACGGCCTTGAGCGCGGCGAAGTGCACGACGGCGTCGAAGCCCGCGCCTTCGAACAGCGCGTCCACCTCGGCCCGGACCCGCAGGTCGGCCTGGCGGAATGCGACCGGGGCACCGATGATGCGCCGCAGCCGATCCAGCACGCGCGGCGAACTGTTGGCGAAGTTGTCGGCCACCAGCAGGTCGTGCCCGCGCCCGGCGAGTACCACGCAGGCGTGGCTGCCGATGTAGCCGGCGCCGCCGCAGACCAGGATCCGCATCTTCCACTTCCCCACGAGTGCACTGTTCCGACAAACGCGGGAAGCAGGCGATTCCGGCAACAATCCCCCCGGATGGCCTCGCAGCGGCGGTGAATGCGTTTAGCCAGTCACCATCCATCCACTCTTTCGTCGAGCAGCCGGTCCGATAGACTGCGCCGATCGACCCACAGGGCCCTTCGATGATTTCACTCACATGACCGCGGCGCTTCCTTCTCCAGATGACATCCGTATCGCCGTGATCGGGTTGGGCTACGTGGGCCTGCCGCTGGCAGCCACCTTCGGCCGCCGCTATCGCACCCTGGGCTTCGACATCGATGCCGCCCGCATCGCCGAGTTGCGCCAGCACCACGACCACACGCTGGAAATGTCCGGCGACGAATTGCGGGCCGCCGACAAGCTCGAGTTCAGCAGCGACCCGCAGGCGCTGGCCGGCTGCAACGTCTTCATCATCACCGTGCCGACGCCGATCGACGACTACAAGCGTCCCGACCTGCGCCCGCTCGAATCGGCCAGCCGCACCGTGGGCCGCGCGATCGGTCGCGGTGGCGTGGCGATCTACGAATCGACCGTCTATCCCGGCGCCACCGAGGAAGTGTGCGTGCCGATCATCGAGGCCGAGTCGGGGTTGAAGTTCAACGAGGACTTCTTCGCCGGCTACAGCCCCGAGCGCATCAACCCGGGCGATCGCGAGCACCGGCTCGAAACCATCCTCAAGGTCACCTCCGGCTCGACGCCGGAAGCGGCCGAATTCGTGGACGCGCTGTACGCCAGCATCATCACCGCCGGCACCCACAGGACGTCGAGCATCCGCGTCGCCGAAGCCGCGAAGGTCATCGAGAACACCCAGCGCGACGTGAACATCGCCCTGATCAACGAACTGTCGCTGATCTTCCACCGGCTCGGCATCGACACCCACGAAGTGCTCGAGGCAGCCGGTACCAAGTGGAACTTCCTGCCGTTCCGTCCCGGGCTGGTCGGCGGCCATTGCATCGGCGTCGATCCCTACTACCTGACCCACAAGGCGCAGCAGATCGGCTACCACCCCGACGTGATCCTCGCCGGGCGCCGGATCAACGACTCGATGGGCAGCCACGTCTCCGAACGCGTGGTGAAGCTGATGCAGCAGCGCGGCTTCCAGACCGCGGGCGCCAGGGTGCTGGTGCTGGGACTGGCGTTCAAGGAGAACTGCCCGGACCTGCGCAACACGCGCGTGGTGGACATCATCCGCGAACTCAAGAGCTACAACGCCGAGGTCGACGTGCACGATCCGTGGGTCGCGTCCGCGCATGCCGAAGCCGAATACGGACTGTCGCTGATCGAAGAACCCGCGCCGGGCAGCTACGACGCCGTGGTCCTGGCGGTGGCGCACGACCGGTTCGTCGCGCTCGGCGCCGAGGGCGTGCGCGCGTTCGCCAAACCAGGCGCGGTGCTGTTCGACGTCAAGCGCGCGCTGCCGCGGGCGAGCGTCGACGGCTGCCTCTGAACCCGTTCCGCGATCAGGGTACGGCGGCCGGCGCCTCAGGCATTCTGTGGGATCAGCCTGGGGCGCACGTTTCGAGCGCGCGGTTGACGTGCGCGCTGGTGCCGACGCTGGCCCGCAAAAACGCTGGCCAGGCAATGTCGCGAAGTCTGAAACCCGCGAACGCAAGCGGCGCGCAGCGCCGCCCCGCCTCCATGCCACCGCCTGTTACCGTCTATTCTTCTGCACTCTCGGATACCAGACACCACCATGCGCATCCTCGTCACCGGCGCGGCCGGATTCATCGGTTCCAGGCTCAGCGAGCGCCTGCTCGCGCGCGGCGATGAGGTGCTCGGCTACGACAACCTCAACGATTATTACGACCCGCGGCTCAAGGAAGCCCGGCTGGCGCGGCTGACGCCCCTGCCCGGCTTTTCGTTCCTGCGCGCATCGCTGGAGGACCGCGCGACGCTCGACGCCGCCTTCGCCGACTTCAAACCGCAGCGCGTGGTCAACCTCGCCGCGCAGGCCGGCGTGCGCTATTCGCTAGAGAACCCGCACGCCTACGTCGAGAGCAACATCGTCGGCTTCATGAACATCCTCGAGGCCTGCCGCCACAACGACGTCGGCCACCTCGTCTATGCCTCGTCGAGTTCGGTCTACGGCAACAACCGCAAGCTGCCGTTCGCGGTGGAGGACAGCGTCGACCACCCCGTCAGCATGTATGCGGCCACCAAGAAGGCCAATGAACTGATGGCGCATACCTACAGCCACCTGTTCGGGTTGCCGACCACCGGGCTGCGCTTCTTCACCGTGTACGGCCCCTGGGGACGGCCCGACATGGCGCTGTTCCTGTTCACCCGCAAGATCCTTGCCGGCGAACCGATCGACGTGTTCAACCATGGCCGCCACACGCGCGACTTCACCTATGTAGACGACATCGTCGAGGGCGTGATCCGCACGCTGGACCACGTGCCCGGGCCCGATGCCGACTACGACCCGCTGGCGCCATCGCCAGCCACGTCGAGCGCCCCGTACCGCGTGTACAACATCGGCAACAACCAGCCGGTGGAACTGCTGCGCTACATCGAAGTGCTGGAGCATTGCCTCGGGCGCAAGGCCGAGAAGCGGCTGCTCCCGCTGCAGCCTGGCGACGTGCCCGACACCTATGCCGACGTGGTCGCCCTGCAGCGCGACACCGGCTATTCGCCGTCGACTCCGATCGAAACCGGGGTAGCGCGGTTCGTGGATTGGTATCGGGAGTTCTACCCGGCCTGAGGGCAACCCTGGAGTCCCGCGCATCGCGCTCTGCCCGATGGTGGCCGCACCGGATCGCGATTCGCGTTCCTACAGACAGGCTCCAGGGAGTAAGACCGATGCGCCATCTACACGGAACGATGCTTGTCTCTTGTCTGTCGCTGCTGCTGGGCGCATGCGCCGGCGCGGGGAAGACGACATCGGGCCCGCCACCCGCCGCCGCCATCAAGGCGGTCGATTCCTACATGATCGGCGTCGACGACATCGTCCAGGTGACGGTCTGGCGCAACCCCGACCTGGGCATCACCGTGCCGGTCCGACCGGACGGCATGATCTCGGTGCCCCTGGTGGGCGACGTCGCCGCCGCCGGCAAGCCACCCGCCGAGGTGGCGCAGGACATCCAGGAAAAGCTGGCCGCCTACGTCCGCGATCCGCAGGTGGCGGTGATCCTCACCGACCTGCGCAGCCATGAATACCTCTCCCGTGTGCGGGTCACCGGCGCGGTGCGCCAGCCGGTCTCGATCCCCTACCGGCCGGGCATGACGGTGCTCGACGCCGTGCTCGCAGCAGGCGGGGTCACCGAGTTCGCAGCCCCGGACCGCTCGGAACTGCACCGCAAGCTCGAGGACTCGGCGTCGGCCTACTCCGTGCGGCTCGACCGCATCCTCGGCAAGGGTGACCTGTCCACCAACTACCCGGTGTCGCCGGGCGACGTCATCACCATCCCGGAACGCGTGCTTTGATGGGACAGATCGCACTTCCGCAGCGGCGACCCGCGCTGGCCGCCGCGGCCGCCAACACCTTGCCGCCCAACGAGCTGATTCCGGTCCTGGTGAGCGAGGGCCGCCGCCGCATCGTGCCGATGGTGGCGATCTTCGCCGGCATCGCCCTGCTCACGCTGCTGATCGGGCTGCTCGTGCCGCAGAGCTACAGCGCGTCGACGACGATCCTCGCCCAGGAAAGCGACATCATCCAGCCGCTGCTCGAAGGCCGCGCGGTGGCGACCGGGGTGATCGACCGCGCCGGCATCGCCCGCCAGGTGATCTACAGCCGGCGCGTCATGGAAGACATCCTCAAGACCGGGGGCTGGCTCGACGAGAACCCGACCCCGCTGCAACGCGACCGCCTCATGGAGGAAATCCAGAGCCGGATCCGCATCACCGCCCCCCGGGTCAACCTGGTCGAGATTTCCTATCGCGACTCCGATGCGCGCCGCACCTTCGAGGTGACCGACCGCCTGGCCGAGCTGTTCATCAAGGAGTCGCTGGCGACGAAGGAACGTGAAAGCCGGGACGCCTACGAGTTCATCAACAAGCAGGTCGAGGATTACCACAAGAAGCTGACCGACGCGGAGAGCAACCTGCAGGCCTACCGCGGCCAGAACGCCGATGCGCAGCCCGGCACCGCGACCGACGTCAACACCCGCATCAGTTCGCTGCGCACGCAGGTCGAGCAGACCCGCATGACGCTGCTCGAACAGCAGTCGCGGCAGCAATCGCTGTCCTCGCAGCTCGCCGGCGAGTCCGCGGTCACCGCGGTGCAGACCCGCGACACACTGTACCGTTCGCAGCTGATGGAGCTGCAGACACAGCTCGACACCCTGCTGCTGACCTACACCGACCAGTATCCCGACGTGGTGCGCATCCGCCACCAGATGGCCGATATCCGTCGATCGATGGAGAACGAGAAGCAGCTCAGGACCAATATTCCGCAGGCGGCCGGCGCGTTCGAGGACACCCAGCTCAACCCCCACTACCAGGAATTGCGCAGCCAGCTTGCGCAGGCGCAGCGCGACGTGGCGGCGACCCAGTCGCGCATGGGCATTTCGCAGTCCATGCTCGACGGCGAACTCGATCGCAGCCGCCGCGTGGCCGCATCGGAGAGCGTGCTCGCCGAGCTGACGCGTGACTATGAAGTCAACCGCGACCTGTACCAGGACCTGCTGCGCCGGCGCGAGAACGCGCGCGTCTCGATGGAGCTGGACCGTGAAAAGCGCGGCCTGACCCTCCGCGTGCAGGATCCCGCGGTCATGCCGCTGCGCCCGACCGGCCTGCGCTTCATGCACATCGCCCTGGCCGGCCTGCTGCTCGCAATCGCGGTGCCGCTCGGCCTGCTGTTCCTGCTCGCCAGGTTCGATCCGCGCATCCGCTCGCCGCGCACCCTGGAAAGGCAGATCGACATCCCGCTGCTGACCGTGGTGCCGGTCTACAACACCCGGCATGATCGCCGCGTCCGGCTCATGCGCGTCATGACCAGCGCCGCCATCGTGACGATCGTCGTGGCCGCGTATGCCGCCATTTACGGCTACAAACAGCTGCACGCCTGAGATGCATGACATGAATCGAGACGACCACCTCGGCGCAGCGGTTTCGACGACGCTCGACGGATCCGAAGCGACTGCCGCCACCGATCATTCCCGCCGGTCCATCGCCCGTGCCGTCGATTCGACGGCGCTGAGCGCGCGCGGACTCGAAGAACGCAGGTTGATCCACCGCAATGATTCCGTGCGGCAGCATGCGGACGCGTTCCGCGAACTGCGCACCAAGCTCCTGGCAGCCGGCGACAACCGCAACTCCGTGATCCTCGTGGCGCCGGTCGCGCATGGATGCGGCGGCAGTTTCGTGGCCCGCAACCTCTCGGTCGCCTTCGCGTTCGATGAAACGCGCTCGGCGCTGCTGGTCGACTGCGACTCGCGCCACCCCGCCCAGCACGCCGCTCTGGATGTCGAGGCCACCGGCGGCGGCCTGATGGACTACATCGACGATCCGGCGATGGACATTTCGCGGATCGTCTACGCCACCGGCATCCCGCGGCTGAGGCTCGTGCCCAGTGGCCGGGTCCGCGAGACCACGGGCGAGCGCTTCACCTCGTTCCGGATGCGCACGATGATCGATTCGCTGCGCAGCCGCTTCGACGACGCGCAGCTCATCATCGACGGCCCGCCGGTGCAGGGTTCGCCGGACGCACGGATCCTGTCGGCATTGGCCGACCATGTCGTGCTGGTCGCTGGATACGGCCGCGTGACCACCGAGCAGATCAACCAGGCGGCGGCGAACTTCGAGCCGGAAAAGCTGGTCGGCGTGGTGTTCAACAACACCCCATAGGAAGGCGAAGCATGGCGACCAGGCGCGCGGATCAGGCAAGGCAAAGGTTTACTGGAGTGGCGGCGGGCCTGCTCGCAGCGGTGTCTTCCACCGCGGGCGCGGTGCAGATCGACTACACCGTCGACGCCGGCATCCAACAGGACGACAACGTCACCCTGAGTCCTGTCGACCCGATCGAACAGCGCTTCCTGCGCGCGGGCTTCGGCTTCGGTGTGCGCCAGGACTCGTCGATGTTCCAGCTCAGCCTCGACGGCCGCGCGGAGTATCGCAACTATCGCGACGACGTGTTCTCGGACACGCTCGACGGCACCATGACCGGACGCCTGAACTGGGTCGCAATTCCCAGCCGCCTCCACTTCACCGCCGAGGACAGCCTGACCGTCCAGCCAGTGGACGCGCTGGTCCCCAATGCCCCGGGCAACCGTCAGCAGGTCAACGTGCTGTCCGTGGGTCCGACGATGCTGTTCCAGTGGTCGCAGACGGTCAGCGGCCAGGCCGATCTGCGCTATATCGACAGCCGGGCCGAGGTGACCGAGGAGTTCAATTCGCGCCGCTACGAGCTTTCGCTGCGCGGCGTCAAGCAGCTCGACCCGACCTCGAGGGTGTCGCTCAACTCCCAGTTCCAGGACGTCGATTTCGATGAGGAAGCTTCACCCGATTACCGTCGGATCAACCTCTATGCGCGTTACGCCAGGACCTTGACGAGGTTCGACCTCGGCGTCGACGCCGGCTACTCGTGGATCCACTACCGCACCAGCACCCGCCAGGATCCGCTGCTCCGCCTCAACCTCGGCTGGCGCCCGACCCAGCGCAGCGAGTTCGAACTGGTCGCGATCAACCAGTTCTCCGACACCGCGACCGATGCCCTGACCGGCATCCCGCCCAACGCCACGGTCCCGGAATTCGTGCCCGTCGGCGACACGGTGATCAACGCCTCGGCGTTCCGCACGCGGCGTCTCGCCCTGGACTACATCTACACCGGGCCCCGGCTGCAGTTCCAGCTCGGCCCGTATGTCGAAACACGGCGGTACATCGACGCGGACATGTACGACGAGGACGTCGACGGCGGCCGGTTCGACCTCAGCTGGCTGCTGCAGCCGCGCACGACCATCGGCCTGCTGGGCAACTACGACGTCCACGATTACCGCGTCCTCGACCGCGAGGACAAGGTGATGCGCGCCAGCGCCTATGCGCAGCGGGAGTTCTCGCGACACTGGAGTGCGCGCCTGGAATGGGTCCGCTACGAGCGGACTTCGTCGCTGGCGCTACAGAACGTCGCCCAGAACACCGTCTACCTCAGCATCATCTACAGCAACCGCTGAGGCCCGGACCATGCAGCCCGCCCGCCAACCCCGACCTCCGGTCAGGCGACGGGCGTGGCCGGGAATCGCGCTGCTCGGCTTCGCGTTCGTGGCCGCCGCGATCGGTCATTGGACCGGAGATGCAGCACCGACTGATGGAACCAGGGCGCAAACGCTCGTAGCACCCGCTCCCACCTCGCGGGCAGCCGTGGAGCCGGTTGCGACGCCGACCGCCCCTTCTCTTGCACCTGGCAGCCTCGAACCGGATCTCGCGTTCGTGGATCGCAGGTCGGCCGCGTACGCACGGTTCCGCGATTGGGTCGATCGGGCTGTTTCCGGCGAACCGGGCTACGCGTTCTCCGCCATGGACGCCGCCCTGATGTACCGCCTCAAGCCGGCCGACAAATATTGCGACCTCGCGATCGCCATGGTGGAAGAGCAGGTCGTGGACGCGGAAGCGGCCATTGCCGGCGGTGGCCGGCCCGCCGTA
>NZ_JBHRYF010000010.1:0-17291 GCF_042648885.1 Luteimonas notoginsengisoli
GATCTCGATTTCGTCGCCCACCTTGATGATCCCGCGCTCGATGCGCCCGGTCACCACCGTGCCGCGACCCGAGATCGAGAACACGTCCTCGACCGGCATCAGGAACGGCTTGTCGATGTCGCGCTCCGGCTCCGGGATCCACGTGTCCAGCGCTTCCACCAGCTGCACGATCGACGGCACGCCGATCTCCGACTGGTCGCCTTCCAGCGCCTTGAGCGCCGAACCCTTGATGATCGGCGTGTCGTCGCCCGGGAACTCGTACTTCGACAGAAGCTCGCGCACTTCCATCTCCACCAGCTCCATCAGCTCGGCGTCGTCCACCATGTCCGCCTTGTTCAGGTAGACCACGATGTACGGCACGCCGACCTGGCGCGCCAGCAGGATGTGCTCGCGCGTCTGCGGCATCGGGCCGTCGGCCGCCGAGCACACCAGGATCGCGCCGTCCATCTGCGCCGCACCGGTGATCATGTTCTTCACGTAGTCGGCGTGCCCCGGGCAGTCGACGTGCGCGTAGTGGCGGTTCGGGCTCTCGTATTCCACGTGCGCCGTCGAAATCGTGATGCCGCGCGCCCGCTCTTCCGGCGCCGCGTCGATCGCGTCATAGGCCTTGAACTCGCCGCCAAACCGTTCCGCGCCAATCTTCGTCAGCGCCGCCGTCAGCGTCGTCTTCCCGTGGTCCACGTGACCGATCGTGCCCACGTTCACGTGGGGCTTGGTGCGCTCGAACTTACCCTTGGCCATTGGTCTGAACTCCGTGATTCGTAATTGGTGGTTGGTGGTTCACCGGAAACGGGATTCGCACCTGCCAGGCGCGAATCCCGAACCTTGGATCAACCTTTCTTGGTGACCGTCTCGGCGATGTTGGCCGGGGCTTCCGCGTAGTGGTCGAATTCCATCGTGAACGTGGCGCGGCCCTGCGACATGGAGCGCAGGCTGGTTGCGTACCCGAACATCTCGCCCAGCGGCAGCATCGCATTGATGATCTTGCCCGACGGGCTGTCGTCCTGACCCTGCAGGATGCCGCGACGACGGCTGACATCGCCCATCACGTCGCCGAGATAATCCTCGGGGGTGACGATCTCGACCTTCATGATCGGCTCGAGCAGCACCGGGCTGGCCTTGCCGAAGCCTTCCTTGAAACCCATCGAGCCGGCGATCTTGAACGCCATTTCCGACGAGTCGACCTCGTGGTACGAACCGTCGTACAGCTTCACCTTGACGTCGACGATCGGGTAGCCCGCGAGGATGCCGTTGGCAACCGCTTCCTGGATGCCCTTGTCGACCGCCGGGATGTATTCCTTCGGCACGACGCCACCAACGATCGCGTTCTCGAACTCGTAGCCCTTGCCCTGCTCGTTCGGCGAGATCTCCAGCCAGACGTGGCCGAACTGGCCCTTGCCGCCCGACTGCCGCACGAACTTGCCTTCCGACTTGACCGTCTTGCGGATGGTTTCGCGATAGGCGACCTGCGGCTTGCCGACGTTGGCTTCGACGTTGAACTCGCGCTTCATGCGGTCGACCAGGATGTCCAGGTGCAGCTCGCCCATGCCGGCGATGATGGTCTGGCCCGATTCCTCGTCGGTGCGCACGCGGAAGGACGGATCCTCCTGCGCCAGGCGACCGAGCGCGATGCCCATCTTCTCCTGGTCGGACTTGGTCTTCGGCTCGACCGCCATCGAGATGACGGGCTCCGGGAAGGTCATCCGCTCGAGCGTGATGATGTGGTCCTGCGCGCACAGCGTGTCGCCGGTGGTCACGTCCTTCAGGCCCACCGCCGCGGCGATGTCGCCCGCGCGCACTTCCTTGATCTCGTTGCGGTCGTTGGAGTGCATCTGCAGGATGCGGCCCACGCGTTCCTTCTTCGACTTGACCGGGTTGTACACCTGGTCGCCGGAGTTGAGCACGCCCGAGTAGACGCGGAAGAAGGTCAGCGACCCCACGAACGGGTCGGTCATGATCTTGAACGCGAGCGCCGAGAACGGCTCGGTGTCCAGGGCCTTGCGGCTGTCTTCCTTCTCGTCGTCGTCGATGCCCTGCACCGGCGGACGATCGGTCGGCGACGGCAGCAGGTGCACCACGCCGTCGAGCATGGCCTGCACGCCCTTGTTCTTGAACGCGGTGCCGCAGAAGACCGGCACGATCTCGACTTTCAGCGTGCGCTCGCGCAGGCCGGCCAGGATCTCGTCCTCGGTCAGCTCGCCGCCTTCCAGGTACTTGTCCATCAGCGCTTCGTTGGCTTCGGCTGCGGCCTCGACCATGAACGAGCGCGCAGCCGTCGCCTTTTCCAGCAGCTCGGCCGGGATCTCGCCATATTCGAACACGGTGCCCTGGGACGCGGTGTCCCAGTGGATGCGCTTCATCTTGACCAGGTCGATGACGCCGTCAAAACCGTCTTCGGCGCCCACCGGCACCTGCATCGGCACGGCGTACGCGCCCAGGCGCGACTTCAGCTGTTCCACGACCTTGTCGAAGTTGGCGCCGGTGCGGTCCATTTTGTTGACGAACGCCATGCGCGGCACTTTGTACTTGTTGGCCTGGCGCCACACGGTCTCGGACTGCGGCTGCACGCCGCCGACCGCGCACAGCACGAACACGGCGCCGTCGAGCACGCGCAAGGAGCGCTCGACCTCGATCGTGAAGTCGACGTGCCCGGGGGTGTCGATGATGTTGAAGCGATGCTGCGGCATCGACTTGTCCATGCCGGTCCAGAACGCGGTGGTCGCGGCGGACGTGATCGTGATGCCACGCTCCTGCTCCTGCTCCATCCAGTCCATGGTGGCGGCGCCATCGTGCACTTCACCGATCTTGTGGCTGACGCCGGTGTAGAACAGGATGCGCTCGGACGTGGTGGTCTTGCCGGCATCGATGTGGGCCATGATGCCGAAGTTGCGATAACGGTCGATGGGAGTGGTGCGCGCCACGGCGATTCTCGTAATGATTGCCCGTTGAACCAGGGCCGGAAATGGCCGGACGCCGCCTTGCGGCGGCTTCCGGATTCGTCGTGCGAACCGGAGCGGTACCGGATCGCGGATCGGCGTCCGCGCGCGATGCGCAGCGGGCGCCGGAGCAGGCGCCGTTGCCGGCACCCAGCGGCACACTCCGTGCGCCGCCTTCAGCTATCTCACCAGCGGTAGTGCGCGAACGCCTTGTTCGCTTCCGCCATGCGGTGGGTTTCTTCGCGCTTCTTGATGGCGCCGCCGCGGTTCTCGGAGGCATCGATCAGTTCGGCGGCCAGCTTGCGCGGCATCGTGTTTTCGCCGCGCTTGCGGGCGGAATCGATCAGCCAGCGCATGGCCAGCGCCATGCGGCGCGACTGGCGCACTTCGACCGGCACCTGGTACGTGGCACCGCCGACGCGGCGGGACTTCACCTCGACCGACGGGGAGATGTTGCCCAGCGCCTTCTCGACGACCTCGAGCGGATTCGGGTTCTTCTCGCCGATCACGTCCATGGCGCCGTAGACGATCTTCTCGGCCACCGACTTCTTGCCGCTGTACATGACCATGTTGATGAAGCGGGCAATGGTTTCGCTGCCGTGCTTCGGGTCGGGCAGCACCGAACGCTGCGGGGTATTTCCTTTACGCGACATAGCTGTGTTCGCCTATCTCAAATGCTTTGGTTGAAAGTGCGGCCATGGTGGCCGCCCTAGCCTTTCCGGATTGCCCGGACGGATCAGCTCTTCGGACGCTTGGCGCCGTACTTGGAGCGGCTCTTGCGACGCTTGGTCACGCCGGCGGCGTCGAGCGAGCCGCGAACGGTGTGGTAGCGCACGCCGGGCAGGTCCTTGACGCGACCGCCGCGGATCAGCACCACGGAGTGCTCCTGCAGGTTGTGGCCTTCGCCACCGATGTACGAGATGACCTCGTAACCGTTGGTCAGGCGCACCTTGGCGACCTTGCGCAGGGCCGAGTTCGGCTTCTTCGGGGTCGTGGTGTAAACGCGGGTGCAAACCCCGCGACGCTGCGGGCAGTTCGCCAGCGCGGGCGAATTGCTCTTGTAGGTCTCGGGATTGCGCGCCTTGCGCACCAGCTGGTTGATCGTTGCCATCGGTCTCGGGTCTGTGTACGGGCCGCAGCCCTGTCGTGAAAACGAAGGCAGGCGGAGTGACCCAGCCTGCCAGACGGAAAAGTATAGCTGGCGCGGACGCCTAGCGTCAACGCAAGCCGGACCGGCCCGGGCCATCCATCCGGAGGGATGGCGGCCTGGGCCTGCGTCGAAGATCCCGCCCTTCCTGGGCCGAACACGAGGCGCGTCCGTGGCGCCTCATTTCGTGATCTGGCGGACCCCGGAGGGTCCGGCGACCCCATGTAGGGGGTCGCCACTAGCGGTGTATCAGGTGTTGTCGGTCGCTTCGTCGGCCATGACCTCGCCGACTTCCGTCGGCGCTTCGCCGGCGATCGTGCCGGACAGTGCATCCATCTCGGAGTCGGTCAGGCCGGAGGCGTTCTTGCGGCGCTGGGTATGGTACGCCAGACCGGTGCCGGCGGGAATCAGGCGACCGACGATCACGTTCTCCTTCAGGCCGCGCAGGCCGTCGCGGGTACCGCGCACGGCGGCCTCGGTCAGGACGCGGGTGGTTTCCTGGAACGATGCCGCGGAGATGAACGACTCGGTCGCCAGCGAGGCCTTGGTGATGCCCAGCAGGACCGGCTCGAACTTCGCCGGCAGTTCGCCCTTGGCTTCGAGCTTGACGTTGTCCTCCAGCACGCGCTGGCGCTCGGCCTGCTCGCCGTGCAGGAAGCGGCTGTCGCCCTGGTCGGTGATCTCGACCTTGCGCAGCATCTGGCGAACGATCACCTCGATGTGCTTGTCGTTGATCTTCACGCCCTGCAGGCGGTAGACGTCCTGGATTTCCTTGGTCAGGTACACGGCCAGCGGCTCCACGCCGAGCAGGCGCAGGATGTCCTGCGGGCTCGGTTCGCCGTCCACCACGGTCTCGCCCTTCTCCACGTGCTCGCCTTCGAACACGATGATCTGGCGGTACTTCGGGATCAGCTCCTCGTGTTCCTCGCCATCGGGTCCCTTGATGATCAGCCGCTGCTTGCCCTTGGTGTCCTTGCCGAAGCTGACCACGCCGGAGCGTTCGGCCAGGATCGCCTGGTCCTTCGGCTTGCGGGCTTCGAACAGGTCGGCCACGCGCGGCAGGCCGCCGGTGATGTCGCGGGTCTTGGAGGCTTCCTGCGGCACCTTGGTGACCACGTCGCCGACGCCGACCGGGGCACCATCCTGCAGGTTGACGATCGAGCGCGGCGGCAGCAGGTACTGCGCCGGCAGGTCGGTCCCGGGGATGGAAAGATCCTCGCCCTTCTTGTCGACGATGCGCACGATCGGGCGCAGATCCTTGCCCTGCGAGCCGCGACGCTTGGGATCGGTGATCTCGCGCGAAGCAAGACCGGTCAGTTCGTCGGTCTTCTCGATCACCGTCACGCCGTCGATGAAGTCGACGAACCGGATGAAGCCCGCGACTTCCGACACGATCGGATGGTTATGCGGATCCCAATGCGCGACCGACTGACCGGCCTTGACCGCGTCGCCGTCCTTGACGTCGATGGTGGCACCGTAAGGCAGCTTGTAGCGCTCGCGCTCGCGACCGTGGGCGTCGAGCACCGACAGTTCGCCCGAACGCGACACCGCGACCAAGTGGCCGTTGGCGTGCGAGACGGTCTTGAGGTTGTTGAACTTGATCGAACCGGTGGTCTTGACCGTCACGTTGTCGATGGCCGCCGCACGCGACGCCGCGCCACCGATGTGGAACGTACGCATGGTCAGCTGCGTGCCCGGCTCGCCGATCGACTGCGCGGCGACCACGCCCACGGCTTCGCCGTGGTTGACGATGTGGCCACGGCCCAGGTCGCGGCCGTAGCAGAACGCGCACACGCCGAACGAGGATTCGCAGGTGATCGTCGAACGCACCTTGATCGACTGCACGCCGGCGTCCTCGAGCTTGCGCACCCAGGCCTCGTCGAGCAGCGTGTTGCGGGTGACGATCGGATCGTCGTCCTCGCCAGGCACGAACACGTCCTCGGCCACCATGCGGCCCAGCACGCGGTCGCGCAGCGGCTCGACCACGTCACCGCCTTCGACGATCGGGGCCATGGTCAGGCCGGCGAGCGTGCCGCAGTCGTCGCCGGTGATCACGACGTCCTGCGCCACGTCGACCAGGCGACGGGTCAGGTAGCCGGAGTTCGCTGTCTTCAACGCGGTATCGGCCAGGCCCTTTCGCGCGCCGTGGGTCGAGATGAAGTACTGCAGGACGTTGAGGCCTTCACGGAAGTTCGCGGTGATCGGCGTTTCGATGATCGAGCCGTCCGGACGCGCCATCAGGCCACGCATGCCGGCCAGCTGGCGGATCTGCGCCTGCGAACCACGGGCGCCGGAGTCGGCCATGATGTAGACCGAGTTCATCGACTTCTGCGCGACCTGCTCGCCCTTGGCGTTGGTCACCATCTCGGTGCCGATGGTCTTCATCATTTCCTGGGCCACGCGCTCGTTGGTGCGCGACCAGATGTCGACCACCTTGTTGTAGCGCTCGCCGGCGGTGACCAGGCCCGATTGGTACTGCTGCTGGATCTCCACGACCTCGGCCTCGGCCTCGTCGAGGATGCCCTTTTTGGTGTCGGGGATGATCATGTCGTCGATGCCGATCGAGACGCCGGCGCGCGTGGCGTACGCGAAGCCGGTGTACATCAGCTGGTCGGCGAACACGACCGTGTCCTTCAGGCCCAGCAGGCGGTAGCAGGAGTTGATCAGGCGGCTGATGTTCTTCTTGGTCAGCTCGGTATTGGCCAGCGCGAACGGCAGGCCGTCGGGCAGGATCTCGACCAGCAGCGCGCGACCGACCGTGGTGTCCACGATCGAGGTCTTCTTCTGCTTGTTGCCGTCTTCGTCGGTCACGGTCTCGGTGATGCGCACCTTGACCTTGGCGTGCAGGCCGGCGGCCTTGTTGTCGAACGCGCGCTTCACCTCGGCGACGTTGGCGAACACCATGCCTTCGCCGTTGGTGTTCTCGAGCGCACGGGTCATGTAGTACAGACCCAGCACGACGTCCTGCGACGGCACGATGATCGGTTCGCCGTTGGCCGGCGACAGGATGTTGTTGGACGCCATCATCAGCGCGCGCGCTTCCAGCTGGGCCTCGAGGCTCAGCGGCACGTGCACGGCCATCTGGTCACCGTCGAAGTCGGCGTTGAACGCGGTGCAGACCAGCGGGTGCAGCTGGATGGCCTTGCCCTCGATCAGCACCGGCTCGAACGCCTGGATGCCGAGGCGATGCAGGGTCGGGGCGCGGTTGAGCAGCACCGGATGTTCGCGGATGACCTCTTCCAGGATGTCCCAGACTTCGGCTTCCTCGCGCTCGACGAGCTTCTTGGCGGCCTTGATGGTGGTCGCCAGGCCGCGGCGCTGCAGCTTGGCGAAGATGAAGGGCTTGAACAGCTCCAGCGCCATCTTCTTCGGCAGGCCGCACTCGTGCAGGCGCAGGGTGGGACCGACCACGATGACCGAACGGCCCGAGTAGTCGACGCGCTTGCCGAGCAGGTTCTGGCGGAACCGGCCCTGCTTGCCCTTGATCATGTCGGCCAGCGACTTGAGCGGGCGCTTGTTGGTGCCGGTGATGGCGCGGCCGCGGCGGCCGTTGTCCATCAGCGCGTCCACCGACTCCTGCAGCATGCGCTTTTCATTGCGCACGATGATGTCCGGCGCGTTGAGCTCGAGCAGGCGGCGCAGGCGGTTGTTGCGGTTGATGACGCGGCGGTACAGGTCGTTGAGGTCGGAGGTCGCGAAGCGGCCACCGTCCAGCGGCACCAGCGGGCGCAGGTCCGGCGGCAGCACCGGCAGCACGGTCATGACCATCCACTCGGGGCGGTTGCCCGACTCGAGGAAGGCTTCGACCAGCTTGATGCGCTTGGTCAGCCGCTTGAGCTTGGTCTCCGAGCCGGTGGCGGCGATTTCTTCCCTCAGGTGCACCATCTCGGCCTGCAGGTCGATCGTGCGCAGCAGGTCGAACACGGCCTCGGCGCCCATCGCGGCGTCGAAGTCGTCGCCGTGTTCCTGGCGCATCTGCATGAACTGCTCTTCGTTGAGCAGCTGGCCGCGCTCCATCGGGGTCAGGCCCGGCTCGGTGACGACGAACGCCTCGAAGTACAGGATCCGCTCGATGTCGCGCAGGGTCATGTCCAGCATCAGGCCGATGCGCGACGGCAGCGACTTGAGGAACCAGATGTGCGCGACCGGCGAGGCCAGGTCGATGTGGCCCATGCGCTCGCGGCGCACCTTGGCCAGTGTGACCTCGGTGCCGCACTTCTCGCACACGACGCCACGGTGCTTCATGCGCTTGTACTTGCCGCACAGGCACTCGTAGTCCTTGATCGGACCGAAGATCGCCGCGCAGAACAGGCCGTCGCGCTCGGGCTTGAAGGTGCGGTAGTTGATGGTCTCGGGCTTCTTCACTTCGCCGTAGGACCACGAACGGATCAGGTCCGGCGAGGCCAGCGCGATCTTGATCGCGTCGAAGTCGAGCGCCGGGCGCTGCTGGTTGAACAGGTTCAGAAGGTCTTTCATGTTTGACTCCGGGATTCGGGATACGAGGTTCGGGGTTGGCTACAGCGGGAACCCGGCGATGCCGGATCCCCCTCCTTCGTTCCTCAGTTCTCCTCGAGCTCCATGTTGATGGCCAGCGAGCGGATTTCCTTGACCAGCACGTTGAACGATTCGGGCATGCCCGCGACCATTTCGTGCTCGCCGTCGACGATGTTCTTGTACATCTGGTTGCGGCCCTGCACGTCGTCGGACTTCACCGTCAGCATTTCCTGCAGGGTGTAGGCCGCGCCGTAGGCTTCCAGGGCCCAGACTTCCATCTCGCCGAAGCGCTGGCCGCCGAACTGCGCCTTGCCGCCCAACGGCTGCTGGGTGACCAGCGAGTACGGGCCGGTGGAACGCGCATGCATCTTGTCGTCGACCAGGTGGTTGAGCTTGAGCATGTGCATGTAGCCCACCGTGACCTTGCGCTCGAACGGTTCGCCGGTGCGGCCGTCGTAGAGCTGGGTCTGGCCGCTGGTCGGCAGTTCGGCGAGTTCGAGCATCTTCTTGATCTCGAGCTCGGTCGCACCGTCGAACACCGGGGTAGCCATCGGCACGCCGTCGGTCAGGTTGTGCGCGAGCGTCAGCAGCTCCTCGTCCGAGAACTGCTTCAGGTCGACGCGCTGGCCGTGCAGCTTGTTGTCGTGGTTGTAGATCTGGTCGAGGAAGCCGCGCAGCTCGGCCACCTTGGCCTGCGCCTGCAGCATGCGGTCGATCTTCTGGCCCAGACCCTTCGCGGCCCAGCCCAGGTGCACCTCGAGGATCTGGCCGATGTTCATTCGGCTCGGCACGCCCAGCGGGTTGAGCACGATGTCCACGGTCTCGCCGTTGGCCATGTGCGGCATGTCCTGCACCGGCACGATGGTCGACACCACGCCCTTGTTGCCGTGGCGGCCGGCCATCTTGTCGCCCGGCTGGATGCGGCGCTTCACCGCCAGGTACACCTTCACCATCTTCAACACGCCCGGGGCAAGGTCGTCGCCCTGGGTGATCTTGCCGCGCTTGTCCTGGAAGCGGCGCTCGAACTCCTTCTGGTGCGCCTCGATCTGCTTGGCGGCGCGTTCGATCGCGTCGGACGCATCCTCGTCCTTCATCCGCAGGTTGAACCACTCCTTCTTCGGCAGGCCGTCGAGCACGAGGCTGCTGACCGTCTCGCCCTTCTTCAGGCCGGCGCCACCATTGGCCACCTTGCCCAGCAGTTGCGAACGCAGGCGCGCGTAGATGGCGCTCTCGAGGATGCGGAACTGGTCGTCGAAGTCCTTCTTGACGTGCTTGATCTCGCTCTCTTCGATCTGCTTGGCGCGCTTGTCCTTCTCGATGCCGTCGCGGGTGAAGACCTGCACGTCGATGACCACGCCGTCCATGCCGGGCGGCACGCGCAGCGAGCTGTCCTTCACGTCGGACGCCTTCTCGCCGAAGATCGCGCGCAACAGCTTCTCTTCCGGAGTCAGCTGGCTCTCGCCCTTGGGCGTGACCTTGCCGACCAGGATGTCGCCGGCGCGCACTTCGGCGCCGATGTACACCACGCCGGACTCGTCGAGGCGGTTCAATGCCTGCTCCGAGACGTTCGGGATGTCGGCCGAGATCTCCTCCGGCCCGAGCTTGGTGTCACGCGCCTGGACGGTGAGTTCCTCGATGTGGATCGTGGTGTAGCGATCCTCCATCACCACCCGCTCGGAGAGCAGGATCGAGTCCTCGAAGTTGTAGCCGTTCCACGGCATGAACGCGACCAGCATGTTCTGGCCCAGCGCCAGCTCGCCGATGTCGGTCGACGGGCCGTCGGCCAGCACGTCGCCGCGCGCGACCACGTCGCCCACGTTGACCAGCGGGGTCTGGTTGATGCAGGTATTCTGGTTGGAGCGCGTGTACTTGATCAGGTTGTAGATGTCGACGCCGGCATCGTGCTCGCCGGAGATCTCGTCCTCGTTGGCCTTGACCACGATGCGGCCGGCGTCAATCTGTTCGATCACGCCGCCGCGGCGCGCGTTCACCGTCACGCCCGAGTCGCGCGCCACGGCGCGCTCGATGCCGGTACCGACCAGCGGCTTCTGCGAACGCAGCGTCGGCACGGCCTGGCGTTGCATGTTGGCGCCCATCAGCGCGCGGTTGGCGTCGTCGTGCTCCAGGAACGGCACCAGCGCCGCGGCGACCGACACGGTCTGCATCGGCGAGACGTCCATGAAGTCCACCTCAGACGGCGGCTTGAGCAGCGACTCGCCCTGGTAGCGGCAGTCGACGAACTGGGCGTTCATGACACCCTTGTCGTCCTGCGGCGCGTTGGCCTGGGCGATGACGTACTCGTTCTCCTCGATCGCCGACAGGTACTCGATCTCGTCGGTGACCTTGCTGTCCACGACCTTGCGGTACGGGGTCTCGAGGAAGCCGTAGCCGTTGGTACGCGCGAACACGGCCAGCGAGTTGATCAGGCCGATGTTCGGGCCTTCCGGCGTCTCGATGGTGCAGACGCGGCCGTAATGGGTCGGATGCACGTCGCGCACCTCGAAGCCGGCACGCTCGCGGGTCAGGCCGCCCGGGCCAAGCGCGGAGACGCGGCGCTTGTGGGTGACTTCCGACAGCGGGTTGTTCTGGTCCATGAACTGCGACAGCTGCGACGAACCGAAGAACTCCTTCACCGCCGCCGCGACCGGCTTGGCGTTGATGAGTTCCTGCGGCGTCAGGCCATCGGCCTCCGCCATGGTCAGGCGCTCGCGCACGGCGCGCTCGACGCGCACCAGGCCAACGCGGAACACGTTCTCGGCCATTTCGCCGACGCTGCGCACGCGGCGGTTGCCGAGGTGGTCGATGTCGTCGACGGTGCCGCGGCCGTTGCGGATCTCGGTCAGCACCTTGATCACGTCGAGGATGTCGGACATGTCGCCGTATTCCTCGCGCATCCGCGCCGAATCCTCGTCCTTGCGCTCGGCGAAGTAGCGCGCGTCGTACAGGATCGGGGCGCCGGTGACTTCCTTGCGGCCGATGCGGCGGTTGAACTTCATCCGGCCGACGGTCGACAGGTCGTAGCGTTCGAAGGTGAAGAACAGGTTGTGGAACAGGTTCTGCGCGGCATCCTTGGTCGGCGGCTCGCCGGGACGCATCATGCGATAGATCTCGACCAGCGCTTCGAGCTGGGTCTTGGTGCTGTCGATGCGCAGGGTGTTGGACAAGTAGGCGCCGCGGTCCAGGTCGTTGACCCAGATCGTGCCGATGCCCTCGATGCCCGCCTTGCGGAACTTCTCCAGCGTTTCCTCGGTGATCTCGTCGTTGGCGGTGGCCAGCAGTTCGCCGGTCTCGGCCTCGATCACGTCGTGCGACAGGATGCGGCCGATCAGGTAGCTGTCCGGCACCGCCAGCGCGGCGATGCCCGAATCGGCGAGCTGCTTGACGTGGCGCGCGGTGACGCGCTTGCCGGCCTCGACGATGACGTGGTCACCATCGGCCAGGTCGAAGTCCAGGGTCTCGCCGCGCAGGCGCTCGGGCACCAGCGCCAGCTGCACGCCTTCGGTCGGGTCGATATGGAAGGTGTTGATCTCGAAGAACTCGTTCAACATCTCTTCGTTGTTGTAGCCCAGCGCGCGCAGCAGCACGCTGACCGGCAGCTTGCGGCGGCGGTCGATGCGGGTGAACAGCGCGTCCTTCGGGTCGAACTCGAAGTCCAGCCAGGAGCCGCGATACGGAATGATGCGGGCGCTGTACAGCAGCTTGCCCGACGAATGGGTCTTGCCGCGATCGTGGTCGAAGAACACGCCCGGCGAGCGATGCAGCTGCGAGACGATGACGCGCTCGGTGCCGTTGACGATGAAGGTGCCGTTCTCGGTCATGAGCGGGATCTCGCCCATGTAGACCTCCTGCTCCTTCACGTACTTGATCGCCTTGCTCGACGACTCGCGGTCGTAGATCACCAGGCGCACGGTCACGCGCAGCGGGGCGCCGTAGCTCATGCCGCGCTGGCGGCACTCGCGCTCATCGAACACCGGGTCGCCGAGCTTGTAGCCGACGTATTCGAGGGCGGCGTAGCCGTTGTAGCTGACGATCGGGAACACCGACTTGAGCGCGGCGTGCAGGCCACGATCGGCGCGCTTGGCCGGATCGACATTGGTCTGCAGGAACTCGCGGTAGGAGTCGACCTGGATGGCGAGAAGGAACGGCACTTCGAGGATGGAACCGCGCTTGCCGAAGTCCTTGCGGATGCGCTTCTTCTCGGTGAACGAATAGTTCGACTGGTGCGAGGATGTCGTCATGGGGAGCAACCACCTGTGGTCATCTGCGGGCCGCGCGTCCGCGGCCCTGGTTGAACCGGCAATGCCGGTCCGGGGGAAAATCGCCAGTGGGAAGTCGCTGGTATTGCCGGCACCAGCACGCCTTCTCCCGCTACTTCCGACTGTCGACTCGATTGGGCGCCGCGATTGGCGATTGGGAATCCGTGGCGCGTGGAAGCAGGCCGCTCCGCGCGCTCGAACCACCGATCACGAATCACCAATCACGGCCTTCGCAACAACGGCCAAAGGCCGGGGGCTTTCGCCCCCGGCCCTGGTGGTCGCCTCGAAACGCAGGCGACGCGACAACGCTTACTTGACTTCGACCGTGGCGCCGGCGGCTTCCAGGTCCTTCTTGAACTTGGCGGCGTCGTCCTTCGACACGGCTTCCTTGATCGTGCCACCAGCTTCGGTCAGGTCCTTGGCTTCCTTCAGGCCCAGGCCGGTGATCGCGCGGACCACCTTGATGACCTCGACCTTCTTGTCGCCAGCCGACTTCAGCGTGACGTTGAACTCGGTCTGCTCTTCGGCCGGGGCGGCAGCGCCGGCAGCCGGGCCAGCGGCAACGGCCACCGGGGCGGCGGCGGAAACGCCGAACTTCTCTTCCATCGCCTTGACCAGCTCCATCACCTCGACGAGGGTCTTGCTGCTGATCGCTTCGATGATCTGCTCGTTGGAAAGGGACATCGTAATTACCTCTGTTATCTAAGTTGGAAACAGCTATCGAATTGGAAACTCGTAAACCGAACTGATCGCGGATCGCGCCCGAAGGCGCTGTCCTGCGTGGGTCAGGCTGCCTTCTGCTGGCCGACCGCGTTGGTCACGCGGGCAACCTGTACGGCCGGCTCGGAGAGCAGGCGCACCAGCATGGTGGCGGGCTGGACCATGACGCTGAGCAGCATCGACAACGCCTGGTCGCGGGTCGGCAGCGACGCCAGGACATCCACATGGGAGCCCGGGTACATCTGCCCGCCCAACGAAACGAGGCGCGGCTTCAGCTTGTCGTTCGCCTTGGCGAACTCCTTGATCAGACGTCCGGCGGCACCGGGGTCTTCCTGCGAGAAGGCGTACAGCAAAGGTCCGGTCAGCGCGTCCTTGACGACGGCGTAATCGGTGTTCTCCACTGCGCGCGAGACGAGCGTGTTCTTGGCAACTTTCAAGAACACGCCTTCCTGGCGCGCCTTCTTGCGCATGTCGGTCAGCTGGGCGACCGTCAAACCCACGTACTCCGCGGCGACCAGCGAGTGCGCGGAACCCGCGACCTCGGCCAGTTCGGCAACGACTTCCTGCTTCTGGGTCAGATTGAGAGCCATTGCACTCCTCCGTATTGCATTTCCGTCTTCTCGCATCCGCTCGAAGACGGGCCATGAGCCGCATCGATCCATCGACGCGGGGAACGCCAGGTGGCGTTCCGGGTGGTGGCCGTTTCCAAAAGATCGGTACAACGATGATCCTGGAGGGTCGGCAACCATCTGCGCAGGCCCTTTCCCGCGTTCGCGGTCCGGGATTAAGCGGTCTGCGCTGGCAACGACGGCGAATCCATGCCAATCGAGCTTCCCTGCCCGTCGTCGCTACCGCACAGGCCGCGCCTGCGGTCTTTGACGGCCCCGCGCCAGGTCGAAACCCTGCGCGATGCCCTCAAATATTCCTGCTCGATGCCAGGCGCGAGCCCGGCATCTTCGAACTTCATCCCTGCAAGAACAGGGATCCGGTGACTTTGGCTTGCAAGATCATCGGCAAATCACAAGCGTTTCCCGTGCTGCGCCCGGATGACGATGACCGCCGCGCCATGCGCGGCGGGCGATCGTCACTTCAACGACAGCGACGACTGGTCGACGGCGACGCCGGGACCCATCGTCGAGCTGATCGAGATCTTCTGCAGGTAGGCGCCCTTGGCGGTGGCCGGCTTGGCCTTCACCAGGTCGACGAGCAGCGCCTGCAGGTTGTCCTTCAGCTTGTCGGCGTCGAAATCGGCCTTGCCGATGGTGCAGTGGATGATGCCGGCCTTGTCGGTGCGGTAGCGGACCTGGCCGCCCTTGGCGTTCTTGACCGCCTCGCCCGGGTTCGGCGAAACGGTGCCGACCTTCGGGTTGGGCATCAGGCCGCGCGGGCCGAGCAGCGTGCCGAGCTTGCCGACCACGCGCATCGCGTCCGGGGTGGCGATCACGACGTCATAGCTCAGGTCGCCGCCCTGCATCTTCTCTGCGAGGTCGTCCATGCCGACCGCATCGGCGCCGGCTGCCAGGGCCTCGTCGGCCTTGGCGCCCGCCGGGGCGAACACGGCAACGCGCACGCTCTTGCCGGTGCCGGCCGGCAGCACGGTGGAACCGCGCACCTGCTGGTCCGACTTCTTGGCGTCCACGCCAAGGCGCACCGCCACGTCGACGGCTTCGACGAACTTGCTCTTGCTGTTGTCCTTGACGATCTTCAGCGCTTCGTCGATCGGGTAGTTCTTGCCCGGGACGACGGCGGCCTGGATGTTCTTCTGTCGCTTGGTCTGTGCCATGGTCTCAGCCCTCCACCGTCAGGCCCATCGAACGGGCAGAGCCCGCGATGGTGCGCACTGCTGCATCCAGATCCGCCGCGGTCAGGTCGGGTTCCTTCGCCTTGGCGATCTCCTCGAGCTGCTTGCGGGTGACCTTGCCCACCTTCTCGGTGTTGGGGCGCTTGGAGCCGGACTGGATGCCCACGGCCTTCTTCAGCAGGATCGTCGCGGGCGGCGTCTTGGTGATGAAGGTGAAGGTGCGGTCCGAGTACGCGGTGATCACGGTCGGAATCGGGAGACCCGGCTCCAGCTTCTGCGTGGCGGCATTGAACGCCTTGCAGAACTCCATGATGTTCAGGCCGCGCTGGCCGAGCGCAGGACCGACCGGCGGCGACGGATTCGCCTGGCCTGCCTTGACCTGCAATTTGATGTAACCGACGACTTTCTTTGCCATTTCGACTCTCTCTCCGGGTGCAAGCGCCTGGTCAGGCTCCCCATCGGTCCGGGAAAATCACGCGTCCCGGCTTCGCGTTGTCCTCTGCGCGAAAGGCCGCCCATTCGGCGGCCAGTGCGATTGCCCGCCAGGGGGCGGGAGGGAGCCGCATACTATAGCAGCTCCCGGGGTCTCCAGCACGAGGCTGGGGATCAGGCCTTTTCGACCTGCCCGAACTCCAGCTCCACCGGGGTGGATCGGCCGAAAATCAGCACCGCCACGCGCAGGCGGCTCTTCTCGTAATTGACTTCCTCGACCACGCCATTGAAGTCGTTGAACGGGCCGTCGGTGACGCGCACCATCTGGCCGGCCTCGAACAGCACCTTCGGGCGCGGCTTTTCGACGCCTTCCTGGACCCGGTCGAGGATGGCGGCGGCCTCTTCGTCGCGGATCGGCAGGGGCTTGTCGGCGGTTCCGCCAATGAAGCCCATGACCTTCGGCGTTTCCTTGATCAGGTGCCAGCTCTCGCTGTCGATGCGCGGGATGCCGCCCTCGTCATGGGTGGCGATCTGCACCAGGACGTAGCCGGGGAAGAACTTGCGCTCGGAACGGCGTTTCTGGCCGGAGCGCATTTCCACCACTTCCTCGGTCGGCACCAGCACGTCGCCGAACCGCTCTTCCATGCCGGTGCGCACGATGCGGTCGCGCAGGGCCTGGGCAACGGACTTCTCGAAACCCGAGTAGGCGTGCACCACGTACCAGCGCCTGTTGACGTCGGCCTTGTTGTTGTCTTCGGGCGTGTTGTCTTGCGTTTCCATCGACCTGGCGACTCCTAGTTCCCGAGCAGGAGCTTGATGCCCCATTGAACGATTGCGTCGAAGCCGGCCATGATCAGGCTGATCACGACCACGACCGCAGCCACGACCCAGGTCAGCCGGGTGGCTTCCTGCCGCGTTGGCCAGACCACCTTGCGCAGCTCGAAGCGGGATTCCGACAGGAAGCCACGGGTCTCGCGACCCTTGTGGCTCAGCATGAACACCACCAGTCCCGCCACCAGCCCACCGACAACCGCGGCGATCCGCAGCGCATTGGGCCACTGGCCGTCGAACCAGTAGAAGGCGAACACGCCGCCGACCACGAGCAGCACGGCGACCGCATACATCGCGACGTCGGCCGGGGTTGCTGCCTTGGTTTGTTCGACTCGACTATTCACGAGATTCCCGAATTGCCCTGTTGGTAAGACCCGCACGCGGCAGGCGTTGCGTCCCGCGGAAAGGATCCGCGGATGGCGCGCCAGGTAGGACTCGAACCTACAACCTGCGGTTTTGGAGACCGCTGCTCTGCCAGTTGAGCTACTGACGCGTGGTATGGCCGCGACTGCGAAGCACTCTTGAAAATAGCGAAGGCGAGACGCGGATCAGACAACAATCCGCGGCCCGCCGTTCGCGATTCCGGCGGGCGGCCCGCCGGCTTGCTTACTTGATGATCTTGGCCACCACGCCGGCGCCGACCGTGCGGCCACCCTCGCGGATCGCGAAGCGCA
>NZ_JBHRYF010000011.1:0-3281 GCF_042648885.1 Luteimonas notoginsengisoli
CTCAATGCGGCTCATCCATTGACGCCTACTTGGATCCCTTGGTGTGCCGTCTTTGGATCGGTGCTGATTATGATCGTCGGAATGTTCCGTGAACCTCTTTACCGGGACGCGGCCTAACAAATCATTCAAGCCGAACGCCACAAGTGGCGTCGGCTTAATTCAGGCGTTAGCGGGCAATGGATAGAGTTTCGCGCCTTGTGGTCGGTGTAGTCGCAGCAGCGATCGCAAGCTCCTGCACCAATGACGTTCTGGACTCGTCTTACGCTACTCGCGCCGAGGCCATAGCTGCTGGCGCCGTCAAACGCGGGTGGATCCCCGCTTGGGTCCCGGCAGAAGCCACAGAACTCCTGGAAGTGCACAAGGTAGATACAAGTGAGAGCGCCTTGCTCTTCAGCCTTCCGTCTGGACTTCACTGGAAGCCGCCAGCGCCTTGTCGTCCTGCAGATGCCGGTGAGTTCTCGGAGCCAGCTTTTAGCCGCAGTTGGCTACCGGACACTGAGAGCGGCTATACCTTCTATAGTTGCCCCAGCGGTGTCAACGGTTCGGTGCCAATCATCGCGGCGGTCGCGGTGCGTCAGGACGGACAGCGTGTGCTGCATTGGCGCGTGTTTGCCCGCTAACAATTCATTCAAGCCGAACCCGCTTTGCGGGTCGGCTTAATTCAGGTGTTAGGGCTCTTAATGATTGTCACGGATGTCATAGAAGATCTAAGAGCTACGTTGGATGAGTTTCCGGCGGCGGCCACTTGGCGAGTAGGAGTTGCTACTTACACGCATGGCCCAGGCAGTGACATTGACGTTATGTACGCTGCCAGCTTCCACACGGATCCTGACAACGAGTTCTTCTTGGTCCCGGAGGGCATGGGTGGGGCATTCTCGCTCGAGGAGCATCCGTTCTCGGCGGCGGGGCTGCTCGAGGACCTCAAGGCCAAACAGGAGTGGGCCTCACACGTCGCGTACGTGCGCAGCGAGGTCGTGGAGCTCCCTGACGGGTCCGTGGCTAGCCGCAACATGCCGCTCTCGGGTACAGGAATTCACCACGATGCTCAGCTGGTGTACTTCTACTACGGGGTTCCCGGCTCAGAGCCCTAACAGTTCGTTCAACCCGAACCTGCTTCGTTCCACCAACAACACGGCAGGTAGCGCTTGCCATGTTGTTGGTTCCACTACGCAGGTCGGGTTAACTCAGGTGTTAGGCGCGTCAAATCTAGAGCTAAAGCGGTTCACGGCTTCGGTGGCATCAGGGGGCCATTCGACCCCAATTGTCGCAGGCTTCAGACGGCCGGCTTCGGTCACTTTGCGGGACGCGCACTCCAACATTTCAACGTTTCGCACATCGGCTTCGGTTGCCGCGTGCGGCGCGTGGACGCGGAGACATTGCCGGCCCAGTGGGTGCGACTTCGGACAGTTCCCCGCCGACAGTTCCGCCAGGTGCGCCCGATCGTCCGGTCTCCGGTTCAAGCAGCTTGTCGGGCAGTCACTTCCGCGCGATGATCGCGCCTAACAATTCGTTCAAGCCGAAGCCACTTCGTGTCTCGGCTTAACTCAAGCGTTAGGGGGCTTTATGAAAGGTCCGAGTGGCGGCACCCAATGGCACGCGGAGGAAACCTATAAAGGTCTCATCCAAATTGCGCTGAGTTGCCTTCGATTCGGCATCTTTGCGAACGGTGGTGCGGCGGTGGCGTTGCTTGCCTTTATCGGCAAGGAAAACCAGACGGCGATCACGATTAGCTCGGTCAAAGCAGCGATGGTCGTGTTCATTGTCGGCGTCACTCTGGGCGGCCTTGCCCACTTGACCGCCTACCTCACGCAACTGCGCTTGTATGGGGAGTCCGCACTAGGCGACGAACAGCGAGGACCCTGGCGTCACAACAACTTCCTTACCGCAACAATCGTCCTCGGCGCCGGCAGCGTCATTGCTTTCGCGGTGGGGTCTTTGTGCGGGGTGGCTGCGATCCAGGCAGCCCCCTAACAATTCGTTCAAGGGGATGCCGCTTCGCGGCACCCCTTAACTCAGGTGTTAGGCTGCAGCGTCCAACAGCTTCACCACCGGTGAGAAAGGCCCGGGTGGCATCAGGGGTTTCTGACACGACGCCGCGGCATCGACCGACTTCCCGGCACTCGAAATTTCTGCTAGAAAAGCGGTGCGACGCAGGCGCCGCAAAGCGTGCTTTGCGGTCCGGCGTTCACCGCTTTTCGGGAAGGTTGTGGGCGCGGATGATGTGCAGCTGATCCAACGCTGGACTTCTGCAGCTCTTCCGCATGGGATACGCGCAGGCTCGCACGCATGGTCAGCTGCACCCTAACAAGTCGTTCAAGCCGACACCCCAATCGCTGCGCGATTGGCGTTCCCTCCGCGCTGCGCGCTCCGGTGCGGCTTAACTCCAGGTGTTAGGCCGCTCGGGACACATCAAAGGCTGTGCGGTTTTCGTGCGCCTGACAGCTCACGGCGCAAGCCTGTCACTCCAGGCACGATCGCAGTCCGCCGAGCCTCGACAGTCCATGGCGCAAGCCGCTGGCTCACAGACACACTTGCCATTGCTCCCTCCAGAGCGCGTCCGGCGCAAGCGCGTCCTTCGGCCAAATCTGTCGTAAAGTTCGCCTCGGTGGGGCGTCATCTCTTCGGCCGGCGGCCAAACAGTTCAATCAAGCCGAACCCGCTTCGCGGGTCGGCTTATTTCAAGGTGTTAGCTGCCATGGACAGTAAATCGGCGCTTGAAGCATTCGCACAGCGATACGTGGTGGCAGATTTCCGCGACCGCTTCCTTCATGAAGCCTTGAAGCGGCCCGAAAAGCTGCACTCGCGCATCTGCCACAGCATCGGCGACCTCTTCCCGGCATCGCTGGCGGGAGCTGCTGCCCCGTTCTCGAGCGAAGACCCATGCCTCGTGCTGGAGGGCGCCGGCGGCTTTCGCGCCACCACTTGGGCCGCGCTGCCGCGCCACGTTGGTCTGGGAGAGGGTCTCTTAGTGGTTGGCAGCGATGGCTCCCGCTTCTACGCTGAGACCGAGGCCATGAAAGGCAGCCCCTCCGTGGTGTACGGGCATGGCAGCTAACAATTCGTCCAAGCCGACGCCGCTTCGCGGCGCGGCTTAACTCAGGTGTTAGGCCGCTCGGGACACATCAAAGGCTGTGCGGTTTTGGTGCGCCTGACAGTGCACGGCGCAAGCCTGTCACTCCAGGCACGATCGCAGTCGGTCTGTCCTCGATAGCCCATGGCGCAAGCCGCTGGCTCACGGACGGGCTTGCCATTGCTCCCTCCAGATCGCGTCCAGCACAAGC
>NZ_JBHRYF010000012.1:0-112932 GCF_042648885.1 Luteimonas notoginsengisoli
CGTCCAGCCCACGGTCAATGGCCGCGAGGCCAATGCCGGGCGCCTGCACGTGCGCGTGCTCGAGCCCAGCAACGCGACCATCAGCGTGCGCAACTGGAACAGCGTCGATTCGGGCGAGTACAGCAAGGGCTGGCGCATCGACGTCAATGGCAGCAGCACGGGCTACGTCGTCGAGCTCTACGAGAACTGAGCCAACTCCGCAACCCTGGCCTCGCGACCGGCGAGCCAGGGTGGCCGGCCAGAGGTACGGGCAGGCCTAGCGACGCTTCGACAGCGCGTTGCGTGCGTAGTGCATGAAGCACCACGAAGCATGCAGCAGGCCGAGCGATTCCACATCGCGGTAGATGCGCCACTGCCATGCGGCGGCGCGCAGCTTGTTGGCCGATACGGACCCCTCGCGAACCAGGTAATAGGCCAAGGGCTCGTCGTGCTCCACGCGGATCGCGCGCCCCGCCCGACGCACCCGCTCCAGCCAGAACACGTAGTCCTCGTGTCCGATCTTGCGGAAGCTGCCGTCGCCCATGCGCCGATCGTAGATGCCGGTCAGGTTGCCGATGTGGTTGCCCTGCAGCATCTCGGCGTAACCGACAACCGCCGGCGGGCGGACGATCGACAGCGCGCGCCCGTCCTCCGCCATGCGCTGGTAGGACGCGTACGAGACCAGGGCACCTGCCGCATCCATCTGCTGCAGTTGCAGCTCGAGTTTCCGGCAATGCCACCAGTCGTCGCTGTCGAGGAAAGCAATGTGGCTGCCGCTTGCCGCGGCCAGGCCCGCATTGCGCGCCGCGGCGACGCCGGCGTTGCGGTCCTGCCGGATCAGCCGGACCCGGGAGTCGGCTGCTGCGTACTCGCGCAGGATCCCGACAGACGCGTCGGTCGATCCGTCGTCGACCGCCACCAGTTCGAGATCGGCAAACGACTGCCCAAGCACCGATTCGATCGATCGGCGCATGGTGTTCTCGGCGTTGTAGACCGGCATGACCACGCTGACACGCACGCCGGTGCCCGAGCTTGCCGACTCCATGGTCACGCCACCTTGCGCATCCGCGCGCCCGCCCAGGACGATGGCGGCGGCGGCAGCACGAAGTCGCGATAGTCGTTCGGGTTGCCGCGCTTGCCGGCTTCGGCCGCCTTGATGATGTTGTAGACCTCCCGCGAACTCACGTAGTGCAACACGTGGCGGCTGCCATCGTTGTAGGCCTGCTCGAGGTGGGAATGCATGGCGTCGGCGGCTGACCCCAGCAGCGTATCCATGTCCTGTTCCTGGGTGCCGTGGGTGTGGACCTTGACGAAGACCCATTCCGGGCGCCCCTGGACGTGGATGCCGGTGTCGACCCAGGCATCGACGCGCGCGGGCGTGGGCGGGCAGCCGCGACGCACGTCCGATGCCTCGATGCGCGGCACCACGCCCATCCTGCGCTCGCGCCAGTTCAGTCGCAGCGGCCCCTGCACGATCATCAGATCGCCGCTGGCACGCCCGCCGGTGCGCACCAGTTCGCCCCTGTCGTGCGACTTGGGCGCCAGCGGATCATCGGTGGCGTAATAGATGCTGTTGATGGTGCTGGTCTGGGTATCGCTCGGCGCCGACGGCAGCGTGAAATCGGCGTAGCAGCCCAGCTCGCGCAGCAGGGTCAACTCGTTGTTGATCCCGCACCAGCGACCGTCCGGACGCGAGTTGTCGAGGCACCAATTGCCGTGGATGAACCCGAATCGCACCTCGCCGCTGGCCGGATCGACCGGCAGCGCGCCATGGCGCTCGTGCAGGATCCGGCAGAAGCGCGAAATCGTCTCGCGGAAATTCGACTCCGTGTCGTTGTCGTGGTGGAGGTGGATCTCGATCTCGCCATAGCCATCGGCGCAAAGCGCCGCGATCTTGTCCAGGTGCTCCTCTGCGTACTCCTCCTCCGGGTAGAAGAACGTGTGCTGGGGCGGACGACCGTCGGCATCATGGTGGCGCGAGGCGAGCTCGCGATATTCGCTGCACCAGCGATCGACGCGCGAGCGCTGCGTGGCCAGGTCGGCGCCGTGCCACATGGGCTCGAAATGGTCGACGAAACAGAACATGACGTGGATCGGCCCTTCGACCTTCGGCGGCCGCGACCGGAACAGGTAGCTGCCGATCCAGTTCTGCATGTTGCGCGCGCGAAGCAGCAACCACAGCGCGAGCATGGCCGCGGCAAGCAGGAAAAGCGCAACTCCAGCAACGACCCAGATGCTCACGTACGGCTCCGATGGATGCATGACACGGGTAAATCCCCTACTTCATGAACGCGAATCCGGCCCGCGCGAGGCCACCGACCTGTCAGCGCAGGTTCGCCCGTGGCTCCTGGATATTCCGCGCGGTGCAGGATCGAACTAGACACGCGCGTGCGCGACCACTTTGCCAACCTAGCGCCCGACGTGCGCGGCCGGTCGCCCCGCCTAGCGGACCGACTCCGCAGGCAGCGCCTCGAATCCGAATCCATCGCGCTTCCACTGCGGGATCATCGCCTCCAGCACCTGCATGGAAATCGCGCTGTCGTCATGCATCAGCAGGATGTCGCCAGCGCGCGGCGGATGCCGTTTCGCCACTTCGATCAGCTCCGATGCCGGCCGGCGACTGTAATCGAGGCTGTCGTACGACCAGTAGGCGATGCGGCGGCGCTGGCGCAGGAAGTGCATCACCATCGCGGGCGGCAGCACGCCGCGCGGGGGGCGGAACGGATGGACCGGGCGTCCGTCGATGGCGCAAAGCAGCGCGTCCGTGCGATCGATCTCCTCGATCTGCCGCTCCAGCGAAAGCGAGTCGAATACCGGGTGCGAATACGAATGGTTGCCCAGCGTGTGGCCGGCGTCGAAGATCCGCCTGGCGACTTCGGGATGGCGCTCCACCTGCTCGCCGACGAGGAAGAAGGTCGCGAGCACGCCGTGGGCTGCGAGCAGCTCCAGCAGCGGCCCGGTGTGCGCGGGGTGCGGGCCGTCGTCGAAGCTCAGGTACAGGTTTTGCCCGCCGCGCCTGCCGACGGTTTCCACCCAGGCATTAGGCAGCAGGCTCAGCAGCAGCAGCCGCTTGGGGCGCGGCGTCAGCGGATGCATTGCCGTCATTGCGCGTAGACCTGTGCGTAGCGTTCGGCCATCGTCTGGAAGGAGCCTTCCTCGAGTACCCACTCGCGCCCGGCCCTGCCGAACGCGGCGGCGCGCCCCGGGTCACGCAACAGCTCGCCGATTGCCGCTGCCAGCACGTCGGGATCCGAGGGCGGCACCATCACGCCGTTGATGCCCGGCTGCACGATTTCGCCGTTGCCGCCGACGTTGGTGGCCACGATCGGCAACCCCGCGGCGCACGCCTCGAGCAGGGCCATCGAATAGCCTTCGCTCAGCGATGACAGGACGAACACGTCCAGCGCCTCGAGCAGGTCCGCCACATCGTCGCGCATCCCGAGGAAGAACACCGCATCGGCGACGCCCTGTTCGGCGGCGAGTGCCACGAGTTCATCGCGCAGCTGGCCATCACCCACGATGACCAGCGCGGACTCGGGCATCCGGCGTTTCAGCAGCGCGAAAGCCCGGACCAGGCCTGCCTGGTCCTTGACCGGATTGAGCCGGCCGACGGTGCCGAGCAGACGGGTCGCTTCCGGCAGCCCCAGTTCGGACGTGAGCCGCGCGTGCGCGGCGGCGTTGGCGGGGCGGAACTTCCGCACGCGGATGCCGTTGGGGATCGACACGATCCCCTTGCGCGGCCGGATGCCCGCGCCGTCGAAGAACCTGCGCACGGTGTCGCCGACCGCGACCACCGTGTCGGTGTAGCGCATCGATTTGCCGTAAAGCCAGGCCCGGCGCCCGGTGGTCGCCGACGCGGACATGCCGTGCCGGGTGTTCACCACGCGCCCGATGCCCAACCCCAGCGCAGCGGCGACAGCGTAGTAGTGCGCCAGGTCGTTATGGCTGTGCAGGACATCGCAGCGGCTCTTCGCCAGCGCCCGGCGGGCACGCGCCAGCGCGAGCAGGTCCGGCCCGCGCCGTTTGCCGCAGGCCGTGACCGCCACGCCGGCATCGATCAATTCGCTCGCCAGCGCTCCTTCCTCGAACAGGCAGATGACCTCGCACGCGTGCCCGGCCTCCAGCTGGGCCTGGACGAGGTTGATCACCACCCGCTCAAGCCCGCCATAAGCCAGGTTCTCGACGAAATGCGTGATCCTCATGCGATAGCGCCCTTCATGCCAGCTCCGAAATCGTGACACGGTGCTTCCCGCTGGGTGTCAACGGGATCTGGTCGACGTAGTGGATGCGAACCGTCAATTGCTCCCCCAGTTTCGAACGCAGCTCGCAGGTGATCTGCTCCATCGCCTGCTCGTCGAAACCCTCGCCGCGCACGACATTGACATCGAGGGCGTCCAGCTGCCGCTGAACGACCTGGTAGCGCTCGATGCCATTACCCTTGAGGAAAGCGTAGACGATGAACTCGCCCGGAAGGAACCTGCCGTCGGGCGTGCGCAGCGCATCCAGCCGGCGCCCGTCGATCCTCGACAGCAGCGGCAGGCCGCGGCCGCAGGTGCAGGTCTCGTCCGCGGCGGTTGCCAGGTCGCCGTTGGCATAGCGCAGCATCGGCATCCCGTAGTTGTGCAGGTCGGTGACGATCACGTCGCGAGCCTCGTTCGCGTCCGAAGGCGGCATGTTGCCCCCGAGCTCGACCAGCAGGTGGTCGGCGTTGACGTGCAGGCCGCGGCGCTCCCCGCATTCCGCTGCCACCAGCATGAACTCCCGGCATCCATAGGTGTTGTACGCCGGGCATCCGAACGCTTTTTCGATGACTTCGCGCTGGGGTTCGTGCAGGCTTTCGGCCGCCGCGAGTATCTGCGCCGGCCGGTGCAGCCTGTGGCCGTTGGCCATGGCCCATTCGGCGAGCTTCACGATCGGGGCGACGTACGACACGATCACTTCCGGCTTGTAGCGATTGATCGCGGCCACGTAGCGCGGCATCAGCGCCTCGCTCATGGTGAACGCGTTCAGGGTCCGCCGGTGGAATGCGACCTGGTGCAGGAAATCCTTTGTCGAACGCCTGCCCGCGGACTGGCCCCACAGGTACAGCGTCCGCTGTCCCATCCGCGCGCCCGCCCAGCCATAGCCGCGGAACATGACGGCGACACGGCGTTCGTAGCTTTCGCGGGTATAGCCGAAGCGCAGCGGTTCGCCCGTCGAACCGCCGGTCGTCTTGTACAGCAGGTCCTTGCGCCAGCCATCGGCGACCAGTCGATCGAAGTTGGCCCGGATCTCGGCCTTGCCCAGGGTCGGAAGGAGCGCGTAGTCGGCCAGCGACCGGATATCGCCCGGCTGCGCCCCGGCCTGTTGCCAGCGTTCCCGGTAATACGGAACGTGCCGCCAGCAGTGGTCCAACAGCTTCTTCAGCTTCTCCCATTGCATGGCCGCGACCTGCTCCGGGGCCAGCCACTGGTTGCGCTCGTATTCCTCGAGGTACTGCAGGGTCCGGCGTCGCCGCAGGCCCGATTCGTACAGCGGGAACAGCAGGCGGCGGAACAGGTTTTCGTACATGACGCTCATGCGGGCTCCGGCCTCGCCCGCGCGTGTGCCCATGCCAGGATGCGCGCCCCCACGCGCGGGCGGTTCCCTGCCAGGCGCCCGTGCAGCTGCTGCAGGTAACCGATGTCGTCGCGGCTCCAGCAGCCGAACAGCAGCGTCAGCCCGCCGTAGACCAGCGAAATCACCAGCGTGCCGAGGATGATCTGGGCGATGAACGGAAGATGGCCGCGCATCGGCAGCACGAGCAGGCCGGCAAGCAGGGCCGCCGACCAGATCCGCGCCAGCCGGCTCCAGCTCGGAGCAACGCGGCTGACCCGGATCGCCTGCCACATGATCGCGATCGCGCCGATCACCGCGACCAGGGTGAATGCGATGACCGCGCCGTCCAGCCCGTAACGCGCGATCAGCACCGCGTCGAGCACGATCTTCAGCACGCCGCACGCCAGCGAGATGACCAGTACGTGACCTTGGTGGTCGGCGCTGATCAGCAGGCTCGATGCCCCCTGGGTCGTCATCACCAGCCCGGCCACGGCCAGGCAGGCGGCAAAGACCGGTCCGGCCGCCGCATAGGCCTGTCCGTACAGCAGCCCGATCACCGCATCGGAGAACACCAGCCCGAACGCGACCAGTGGCGCGGCAAGGAAGGTCAGGTAGACCGTCGAAGCCACGAAACGGCGCCCCGCGACGGCATGCCCGCGGCTCAGCGCGTTGGCCATCATCGGCAACAGGAGCGCGGCGAACACGCCCGGAACCAGCAGCGATGCGCCGGTGGCGAGCTGGTAGGCGACCTTGAACTGCCCCGCCGCCGCAGGCTCCGCGTACAGGTTGAGGAACAGGACCTCCACCTCGCTGGCGGCGAAGAAACCCACGGTCACGATGCAGGCGGTGAACTTCATGTGCCGTTTCACGCGCGTAACCAGCTCGGGCCCCATGGCGGCACCGGGGAGGCCCGGGGGCACCAAGCCCTTGATCTGCCGGCGCGAGCTTTCGTAGAACACCAACCCCGAAAGCACGAACACCGCGAGCAGCCAGGCGATCGAGCCGTCGAACCACATCACCGCCAGCACCATCAGCAGGTTGGCCGGCGTTGCGATCATGGCGACGATTGCCGTCGCGCGGAAATTCTCGAAGCCCTTGGCAACCCCGATGTTGAACATGTACGACGCGCGGATCGCCACCGCGACCACCAGGAACGCCAGCAGCATCGCGTGGTTCAGCCCGGGCATCAGCTTGTCGCCCGCGAAGACGAACAGCAGCGCGCCAGCGACGAGCACGACCAGCAGGAAGATGCGCTGCACGTGGCGCAGATAGCGCAGCAGGCAGGGAATCAGCTCATCGCGATCGGCGCCCCGCAGTTCCGCCACGAACTTGATCGCACCGCCGGCGGTGCCCGAATTGGTGAAGGCCACCCCCACCGCGACCAGCCAGATCGCCAGGCTGTAGACGCCATACCTGTCCGGGCCCAGGTGGCGGGCGATGATGATCGACGTCAGCATGCCCAGCACGTACTCGGTATACAGCCCTGCCGAGGAGAACAGGGTATTGCGCAGGGTCTTCGAGCGCATGTTCATGCGAATGCAAGCAGGACTTTGACGATGATGAAGAGCAGAACAACGCCAATTACGGCGTAGATCGGCCACCGGAGCAGGTCATTGCCGAGCTTGAACTCCGGCAGACCGGGGTAGCGGCGGCGCATCAGCGTGTAATACGCGACGATCATCGCCGCCTGCAGGTACAGGATGACCACGTAGCCCCGGCTCAGGAAGAACGCGCACGCAAAGAACCCGCACACCGACAGGAACAGGGTCAGCCCCAGCTTGCGGTCGAACGTCCACGCCTGCTGCAGCTCCGCGACCTCCCCGTCGGGCATGTCGTCGGGAATCCATCCGGTGAGGACGATGTCGCTCGGCGCATTCAGCACGGCCAGCAGCATGCGGACGCCGTAGCCGATGAAAGCGAGCCAGAGCATGAATCCGATGAACCCGGTCTCGGTCAACACCAGCACGAACGAGTTGTGCGCGGTCAGCTGGTCGAGGTCCGAATAGCCGCCGGCACCGATGCCGAACACGGGATCGGCGAAGAACATCTGCAGGCCTTCGTACCAGGCGTCGACCCGGCCCGCCGCCGAGTCTTCGCTGACCTCGAGCTCCTGCAGCCGCGAAGGCAGCGCCATCAGTCCCACCAGCGCCACGGCGCCCAATCCGCCCGCGGCCATCATCCCGTACCGGCGCCATGCGTACACGCCCAGCATCACCACCAGCGCGAGCAGCGTGCCGCGCGAATCGGTCAGGTACACGCCGTAGACCAGCACCCCGGCCACCGTCAGCCAGAACAGGCGCCGCAGGCCGAACAGCCCGCCCCTGCCGGCCAGCAACATCGCCATCGGCAGGCACATGATGAAGACCATGCCCAGGTCATTGGGATCGTTGAAGATGCCCACGTACTGGATGCGGGTTTCCTGGGACAGCCCGATCCCGGTCCAGCCCACCCCCAGCTGCACCTGCTCGATGCCGTGCAGCGACATGATCCCGGCACACACGGTGAACACGGCCATCATCGCCACCAGGCGGCGCCGGCTATCGAGCGCGTTGGCCATCAGGAAGAACGCCATCACCACCGGCCCGAAGTACGCCACGATCAGGACGATGCCGCCGACCCAGCCGTTGGCGATCTTGGTCAGCATCGCGAACACCATGAATACCGGCAGCAGCAGGTACTGCGGAGCGTCGAAGGATTTCTGCGGGGACAGCGCCCAGAACATCGCCGCCATCGCCAGGCTGATCGG
Organism: Luteimonas notoginsengisoli; assembly: GCF_042648885.1. NCBI lineage: Bacteria > Pseudomonadati > Pseudomonadota > Gammaproteobacteria > Lysobacterales > Lysobacteraceae > Luteimonas > Luteimonas notoginsengisoli. The sequence continues at coordinate 8,303 of NZ_JBHRYF010000012.1, forward strand.
CAACAGGGGGATCCCGGCCATCTGCTCGGCCCAGACCGGATAGTCCTGCGGCCTGAGCAGCACCAGCGCCAGGTAAATGCCAATGAAAATGAACATGCGGCGTTCGGCGTCCTTCAGTGCCCGCGGTTGCGCGAGGTGTGACTGAACACTTCGGGCAACGAAAGCATCGCCTCGAACCATCCCAGATCCATGTGGCGTTCCACCGGCAGCCGGGGCATCCCGTATCGATTCGCCGGTTCCAGTCCGCTGGTGCCGCTGATGTAGCTGCAGGCCAGGCGGTAACCGCAAGCGCGCGCGATGTCCACGACCGTCCCGTCGTAGGCGTCCCGGCCGCCGACCGGATACGACAGCACCTGCGCGTGGACGCCGATCTCGCGCCCGATGGCCTGGCGGGAACCCGCCAGCTCCTCCTCGATCAGCGCGGGGGACAGCTTGGCCAGCATCCGGTGGTTCACGCCGTGCGAGCCGATCTCCATGCCCGACGCGTGCATCCGCCGGAGCTGGTCCCAGCTCATCGGCCGGCAATCGTCATGCCCTCCCGCCCTGGGCATCGCCAGCACCTCTTCCAGCCGGCCGATCAGGGCTTCCTGCGCAGGCGCATCGAGCGCCTTGAGCCGATCGAGCACTTCGGCCACCACTTCGCGCCGCGCGGCGGGCGGCCCGTGCAATCGCGCCTGCAGTCCGATCTCCGGAAGCGCCAGTTCACCCTCCGGCGCCACGGTCAGCATGTGCGCCAGCCAGTCGTAGGCATAGGGCGCACCGCTCTCGATATGCCCGGTCGAGACGAAGAACATCGCCGACAGGCCGGCCTCTTGCAGGATCGGCCATGCGATCCGGTAGTTGTCGTCGTAGCCGTCGTCGAACGTCACCAGCACCGAGCGCGGCGGCGGCGCGCGCCCGCGATCGATGCAGTCGAGCAACTCGTCGAAACGCAGCGGGTGGAAGCGGCGCCTGACCAGCTGCATCTGTTTCCGGAACATCCCGGCCGAGGCGCTGATCAGCTCGGGATCGAACACGAACGCGTCGGGCTCGGCGCTTTCCAGCACCCGGTGGTAGGCGAGGATGCGCACATCGTGCCTCAGCAGTTGCCGCACCGCCCTGCCCAGCGGCATCAGCCCGGCACGCTGGCAAAGGCTCGCGAGGCGTTGCCGGCGGCCGCGCTGCGCGCGCGCTTCCATGCTGGAGCCTGCCGAATCCGCCATCCTTTTCCTTCCCCTTCTTCGCCCGCACGCCGCGGGGCTTGCACTTGGCGCTCTCGCTGCCGCTCGTGACAGCATCTCTTGCCCGATGCACACTTGACTGAACGCAAATTGCGAATGAAACCGTCCACGGGGGAAGGCAATGCAGGACGACATCGATTTCGCAGCCCTCTACGGGGAGTTGGGGCTGTCGGCGGATTGCCCGATGGCCAGCCTCAAACAGGCCTATCGCCGCCGCGTGCGCGAACTGCACCCCGACTTGCCCGGTGCGAGCGGCAGCGTCGAACAGCTGCAACGGCTCAACCGCTTGTACACCGCGGCGCTGGATTTCCAGCGCCGGTACGGACGACTGCCCGGCGCCCTGCCCCGCGCCGCCGCTTCGACCCCACCGGTGCATGCAGCGGCCTTCGAAGCCGTCGCGCGACCGCAGCCGCCATCCGAAGTGTCCGCTCCGCGCCCCTGGTTGCGTTATCTCCTGCTGTCGGGACTCGCGGGCGCCATCTTGCTCTGGCTCGCGCCCGGTCACCAGGCGGAGCCGGAAATGCAGACGGCAGCATCAGTCCACCCGGCCGGTGCCCACGTACTGGGAGTATCGATATTCAAGTTGGGTTCCGATCGCGCGCTGGTGCGCCAATTGCAGGGGGCGCCGTTCAATGATGACGATGATGCGCACTGGAGCTACGGCCCGTCGTGGATCGAATTCCGATGCGGCAGGGTAAGCGATTGGTACAGCTCGCCGCTCCATCCATTGCGCGTGCGCAAGCCCGAACCGGACGCCGCCGACCTCGTCGCGGCGCAATCAGGGGAAGCGCGCTGTTGATCCGGGCAAGGCAGGTCGCATGTTGAACAAGGCTGCAGCGTTTACGAAGAAGGTGCAGCGTCGCCTCTGGATGAAGTACGCCCTGCGCGGCGCGGGCAACGACAACCACGCGCGCCTGGACCTGGCTTACCGCGTCGAAGACCCATGGAACATGGAATCGGAGCTGGAGCAGGCTCGCTTCGAGGCCACCAACCAGATCATCGTGCAGGCATTCGGCCGGGTCGGTTCGCTGCTGGAACTCGGCTGCGGCGAAGGCCACCAGACCCAGTACCTGGCGCGCGTCAGCCAGGCGCAATACGGCGTCGACATCAGCCCGCAGGCGATCGAACGGGCGCGCCTGCGCATGCCGCAAGCGCACTTCGCCGCGACCGACATCTTCAACCTGCCTTGGAACCGCGACGACGAGCGCTTCGATCTCGTCACCGCCTGCGAGATGCTCTACTACCTGCGCGACCCGGCCGCGACCATCGCGCGCATGCGCGCGATCGGCCGCAGCGGGCTGGTGACCCTGTTCGCTCCCGCCTGCGGCGTGCTCGGGCCGCATTTGGATGCAATCCCCGGTTTGCACAAGGACTGGTTCCACCATGGCAGGACGGCCTGGCTGGCGGCGTGGTGGCGCGATGCGTGACCACGCCTTGCCGCATGGCCTTGGCATCGTGTATTTCGGCAACGACTGGCACGCGGAGAACCGGACAAGCAGCCATCACATCGCGACCCGCCTGTCGAAGGCGGTCCCGCTGCTGTACGTCGATTCGCCCGGGATGCGCGCGCCCAACGCCTCGGGACGCGACATCAAGCGCGCCGTGCGCAAGCTTGCCGCGTCCCTGCGCGCGCCGAGCCGGATCTCCGAAGGCCTGTGGCACTGCACGGTTCCGCAGCTCCCGTTCCGGCGCATTCCCGGCGTCGACCTGTGCAACCGTCTGTTCGGCCGATGGGCCGTGCGCCGGGCGATGCGCCACGCCGGCATCTCGCGCAACATCTCGTGGTTCGTCGTTCCCCACCCCGGGTTCCTCGCCGGTCGCCTGCGCGAGGAACTGTGCGTCTACTACTGCATCGACGACTACGCCGCGCATCCGGGCGTGGATGTCGCGCTCATCGAGCAACGCGACCGCGACCTCTCGAGCCGCGCCGATCTGCTCTTCGTTGCCCCGCCGGCGCTGCTCGAGGGCAAGCGCGCGCTGAATCCGAACGTGGTGTTCTCGCCGCACGGCGTGGACGTCGAGTTGTTCGCCCTGGCTGCCGACCCGACGACCCCCATCCCGCCCGCCGCCCGCGACCTGGCTGCGCCGGTGATCGGATTCCACGGCTCGATCCACGAATGGATCGACGTGCCGCTGCTGGAATGGCTGGCGCGCCAACGTCCCGCCTGGAACTTCCTACTCGTCGGCCACGCGGCCACCGACGTCGCGTCGCTCCGCGCGCTGCCGAACGTGCACCTGGTCGGGGCGCAGCCGTACGCGACGCTGCCCAACTGGGCCCGGGCGTTCGACGTCGCGATCATTCCGTACCGCCAGAATCGGCAGGTCGCCAACGCCAACCCGCTGAAGCTGCGCGAGTACCTGGCGACCGGCAAGCCGATCGTCAGCACCCGCAATCCCGAGATCGAAAAGTTCTCGCGCTGGGTCCACGTCGTCGACGACCGCGAGGCATTCCTTGCCGCGCTTGACGAGGTCCTCGCTGGCGAACCGGTGGCAGCGGCCGCGGAGCGCATGGCCAGCGTGTCCGACCAGTCGTGGGACAGCCGCGTCGACGAAATACTTGCCGTCGTTTCGAACGCCTTGGCGACGAGATCCGGCATGGCGCCCCCTCTTTCCCGCATCAGCCCGCAGACCCCATGACCCACCAGACTTCCAGCAAACTCCGCGTCGCCATCGTCGGCGCGGGCTACGTGGCCGGCCATCACGCCGCGGCCTTGAAACGGCTCGATCACGTCGAGATCGTCGGCATCTGCGACCCGAATCCCGCCGCCGCGCAGGCGATCGCGGGCCGTTTCGGCATTCCGCGCACCGCATCGTCGCTTGCCGACCTCGCCGACGCCGCGCCGCAGGCGGCCTACATCCTCACCCCGCCCGCCTCGCATCCCGCGCTTGCGATGCAGGCGATGGACATGGGCTGCCACGTGCTGGTCGAAAAGCCGATGGCCGACTCGGTCGCCGACTGCGAAGCCATGGTCGCGCATTCGCAGGCCAAGGGCGTGCTGCTGGGCGTCAACCACTCGGACCTCTTCGACCCGGTGCTCCTGCGCGCGCTGGACGCGGTTCGCGCCGGGCGCATCGGCGACGTGGTGTCGGTCGACATCATCCGCAATTCCGAGTATCCGGCCTACGCCGGAGGCCCGCTGCCGTCCAGCGTCACCCAGGGCAGCTATCCGTTCCGCGACCTCGGCGTCCATGGGCTCTACACGATCGAGGCGTTTGTCGGCACGATTTCCGGATTGCGCGTGGACTACCAGTCGCGCGGAACCGACCCCAACCTGCACTTCGACGAATGGCAGGCGCAGGCGCAGGCCGAACGCGGCATCGGCCGCCTCCTGCTGTCGTGGAACGCGCGCCCGATGGAGAACCGCGTGTTCGTCCGCGGCACCCGCGGCACCATCGAGGTCGACCGGTTCCTGCAGACCTGCCGCGTCCAGCGGGTGCTGCCGGGCCCGAAGTTCATCGGCATCGTCGTCAACGCGGTGGCGCGCGCCGCCGCCGACCTGGTCCAGATCCCATGGAACGTGCTGCGCTTCGCCACCGGCATGCTCAAGCCGTCGCCGGGCATCCAGCGTGGCGCGATCGAATTCGCCAATGCCGCGCGCGATCGCGCCGCGCCGCCCTTCAGCGGCCAGGATGCCCTGCGGATCGCGCGGCTGCTCGATCCGGTCTGCGTCGCACCGGACCGCGAACGCCTGGAGATGCTGGCGGCGCGACGCAGTCCGATCGAGCCGGCCGATGTGCTCGTGACCGGTGCGGCCGGTTTCGTCGGCCGTGCCCTCGTCAGGCGCCTGCGCGCGGAAGGAAAGCGCGTGCGGGTGCTGGTGCGAAAACCACTTGCCATACATGACGCCGATCCGGGCATCCAGGTGGTCGTAGGTGACCTCGGCGACCCGCGCATCGTGGCGCACGCCGTCGACGGTGTCCGCACCGTCTACCACGTCGGCGCAGCGATGCGTGGCAGCCTGCGCGACTTCGAGGCGGGCACGACCTGGGGCACGCGCAACGTCGTCGACGCCTGCCTTGCCGCCGGCACGCCTCGCCTGGTATACGTCAGTTCGCTCAGCGTGCTCGACCACGCCGGCCGCGATCCGTCGGCCCGGCTCGACGAGGCGTCCGCCTTCGAACCCAGGCCGCAATCGCGAGGCGCCTACACCCAGACCAAGCTCACCGCGGAGCGGATCGTCAGCACGGCGATCGCCGAGCGCGGCCTGCAGGCGGTCATCATCCGGCCGGGACAGATCTTCGGTCCCGGCGCGGAAAAGGTCACGCCCAACGGCACCATCGCGCTGGCCGGCCGCTGGGTGGCCGTCGGTCCCGGCACGCAGACGCTGCCGCTGGTCTACCTGGACGATCTCGTGGACGCGCTGATGCTGGCGGGCAGCGCGCCGGCCGCCACCGGGGGCCTGTTCAACGTGGTCGATCCGCATGAAATCCCCCAGCAGGAATACCTGCAGCGCTGCAAGGCCAAGCTCGGCGACGAACTGAAGATCGTCCGGGTGCCCGTGTGGATGTTCCTGTTGCTTGGATACGGCGTGGAAACGCTGGGCAAGCTCCTGCATCGTGAAGTACCGTTGACGCGCTATCGGGTGCGCTCGCTCAGGCCTTTGGCCAACTTCGACACGAACGCCGCCCGCGGTACGCTGGGCTGGTCGCCGAAGATCGGTGTCGAACGTGGCATGGAACTGACATTCGGCTAAACGCCGACCGAGAGTGGGACTGCTCCGGGGGGAGGCAGCAACGATGCAACAGCCAGCACGCGCCGGTCCGCCCGGCTACCAGGTCACGCTTGCGCGATTGCCGGCGCGCGAAACGCTGCGTGACGCATGGCTGGCCCTGCAAGCGCGCTCCGACAGCAGCTTCTTCCTGTCGTGGCAATGGATCGGCACGTGGCTGGACACGATCTGCCCGACCCGAATGGCGCGCCTGCTGAGCGTGCACCACGACGGCCGCGTGGTGGCGATGGGCATCCTCACGCGGCGCGGCCGCCTCTTCGGCTTCGCACCGGCCAGCCTGCGCCTGCATGAAACCGGGAGCCGGGACCTCGACAGCCTCACCATCGAGTACAACGGGCTGCTCAGCGAAACGGGGCACCACGGGCATGCGCTGGCGGCGATGGTGCGCCACCTGCTCGAACACGAACCGAGCTGGCTGACGGTCTTCCTGCCCGGCATCGACGTCGACGCGCTTCCACTGGCGGCGCTGCGGGAGATGCCGGTCGAGATCCGCATGAATCTGCGTCCCACACCTTTCGTGGATCTCCAGGACCTGCGCGATCGCGGGCTGGAGTACCTCCCCACCCTGGGCAGCAAGACCCGCGCAGCGGTGCGCCGCACCGCTCGCAGGTTCGAACATGCCTTGGGACCGGTCAGGCTCGAAACCGCGACCAGTCCCGGGCAAAAGCTCGAATATTTCCATGCGCTGGTTGCGCAACACCGGCGCTACTGGCACGGCAGGAACGGCAGCGACGGCGCATTCGGCGACGCGCGGCTCGTACGCTTCCACGAGCGCCTGCTGCAACAATCCACCTCGACCGCCGGCGGCGAACTGATGCGGCTCTCGGCCGGCAGCACGCCGATCGGATATGCCTACAACATCGTCGCCAACGGAACGGCGCATTTCTACCAGTCCGGGATCGACTACGCCGCGGGCGCATTCCATGGCAGCCCAGGCCTGCTGCTGCTGTCGCGCGTCATCGAACGACACCTGGAGGAAGGCACGAACCGGTTCGAACTGATGGCAGGCGACTCCCCGTACAAACGCAGCCTTGGCGCGCAGGCCGGCTCGATGGCCTGGGCGTCGATCGACCGCATCGGCCTGGCCGCTCGCCTGCGTCGCGTCTGGTGGCGGCTCAACAGGCGACGGGACTGACCGCGTGATCAGCGTGCGTTGGCACTCAGCCGCAGACGTCGACGAGCGGCTGTGCCAGGCGTGGACGCAGTTGGGCCTGCACGCCGCGCAACCCGACTTCTATGCGATGCCGCAGTTCGTGCTGCCTGCCTCACGCTGGCTCACGCCACGCAACCCGGCGCGGATCGCGGTCGTCGAGCGCCGTTCGGGCGGAAGTCCGGAGCTGCTCGGCATCGGCTGCTTCACCCATCACGGCCCCACCCTGTTCGCGCCTTTCCCGCACCTGCGCTGCTACCGGACGCGGCACACGTTCCAGGACGGCATGCTCTGCGCTTCGGGCGCCGAGGATGAGGTCGCACAGGCGCTGCTCGACGCCGCGACGGGCGCGATGCGCGGCGCCGGTGCGATCGCGCTGCGCAACATCCCGGCTGAAGACCCCCTGTTCAACGCGCTGTGCGCGCGGGCCTCCGCCGCCGGGCACGGCTGGTACCAGCTGCGCGCGCTGGCGCGCCCCGTACTGCATCGCGGCCCGGATGGCCGCTTCGCCTCGCGGATCCCGCGACGCGTGGTCCGCGACATCGCGCGCAAGCGCCGCCGGCTGGAGACGATGGGCAAACTGTCTTTCCGGCTGTTCCAAGATGGACATGCGACCGACGACGTCGTCACGCGCCACCTCGACATCGAACACCTGGGATGGAAGGGACAGGCGGGGAGTTCGATGCGCAGCTCGGCGGCCGAAACTGCTTTTTTCCACGACATGTGCGACAGGCTGCGCGGCACCGGTGGCGCGGTGTTCTGCGAAACGTTGCTGGACGGCCGGGTGATCGCCTCGGCCAGCACCTTCCGCGCAGGCGGGATCCTCAACGCGTTCAAGACCGGGCACGACCCCGAGTTCGCGAGCAACAGCCCCGGCAAGGCGAATGTGCTCTCGCTGATCGAAGCAATGCCGGAGATGCTGCCCGACGTGCGCATGTTCGACAGCAACTCGCGCGAAGACTCGTTCATCGGCGCCATGCTGCCCGATCGCCGGAACATGCTCGCCGGGTTCCTGCCGCTGGGGCGGCTGGCCCGGCGCGCGCTGGAAGCGGCCCGCTGGATCCGGCCGCTCGCCTATCGGCTGGACAAGGATCCCTGAGCCGCGCTTACGCGATGTGCGCCTCGTGCCACTCGAGGGACTGGCCGGTCCGCCACAGCAGGCGCCGTCGCGGCTGCACCGCGCCCACCGGCGGCAACGCCGGCACCGGCCGTTGCCGGAGCAGCAGCCGGCGGCCGATCGCCAGCGCGCGGATCTTCGCAACGGGCCGCATGCCCATGGCCAGGTGCGCCTGCATCGACGCCACGTTGGCGGGATCGACATCGGAGAACAGCTGCAGCGGGCGCGCCTCCACCACCGAAGCGGCGTTGATCAACGCGAGCAGCATGCGGTGGCCACGGCGCGACGGCACCACGAACGCATCGCGTCCCCACGCCTGGTCGGATTCGAGTTCGAACAGCCAGCCGAACTCGTCGAGGTAGCGCGGCACGCCCACCAGCCCCCAGGTCCACGCGACAAGCCCCTGGCCTTCCGCCTCGATCGCGTAGAACTTGGCGCCGAGCGCAAACCGGCGCGCGATGCGCGCCATGTCGCCGCGCATCCCGTGCTGCCGATAGGACTGCGCGATGTCGCCGGCGGCGTCTTGGCGCAGTTCGAGCAACCGCTCGCCGGCAGCCAGCTGCACCGCGTCGGGCGCCTGTGCCGGCCGCCAGAACACGACCCGGGTATGCAGTTCGATCATGCGCTGCCTCTTCGGCGCGCGGATTTTCCAATCTTGCTCTTCATCATTCCCCTTCAAAGCGCCGTTGCACGCCCGGGTGCGGCAACGTGCAGTTCCCGGTGATGCTTCCAGGCCGCCCGCAGAATCCGCATGGCTGGCTGCTCCACGCCGCGATGCAAGGCGAATGCCAGCACCAGCATCGCGGAGACGACCACCGTGACCGCCACCCCGGCAGGCAGTCCATGCTGTTCCAGCAAGCGGATCAGGGCAAACCCGACCGCCTGGTGGAGCAGGTACAGGGAGTACGACAGCCCGCCGAGCAGCACCAGCGGGCGTGCCCGCAGCCACTGCAGGTCGCCGGCGAGGGCAAGCCAGAAGACGATGCAGCCGAACACGGCCACCAGCAGCAGGACCGGCGGCCCGACGAACGCGATCGTCCCCAGGCACAGGCCGATCATGCAGACATTGCGCACTTTCTCTCCTGGATGGCCGTGCATGCGATGGAACAGGATACCCAGCCCGAAGAATGCGATATGCCGCAGCAGCAAGACTTCGCGCGCGGTGTAGGAAAAATGCATGTGGTAGCGGACGGCCAGGGAGTACGAGACCGCGAGCAGCAGCCACGCCGCGATGACCCAGTGGATGCGCGCCAGCTGGCCGGCCATGAACCACAGCAGCATCTGCACGTAGAAGAACAGCTCCACCTGCAACGTCCAGTACGAGCCGTCCAGGTGGCGGCCACCGAGGATCTGCTGGACCATCGTGAAGTTGAGCAGCAGGTCATGCGCGGGCAGCAGCTGCCAGGGCATGCCGCAAGCCCAGACCACGGCCGCGGTCAGCGCCACGGCGGACCAGTACGCGGGAAACAGCCGCGACACGCGCGACACGACGAAATCCATGGCGCTGTGCGACCGTTCGAGACTCATCAGGATCACGAAGCCGCTGATCATGAAGAACAGATACACGCCATAGTTGCCTTCGGGGAATCCGAACGGCAGCCTGCTCGCATGGCCGATTTCGTCTCCGTATTGCGTGCTGTAGTGGTAGAGCACGACCGCCATGGCAGCCAGTCCACGCAATGCATCAAGTTCGACAAAGCGCTGGCGGGACGTTGAATCGCCATCCAACAGGGTCTTTTCCACCACGAGCCTCGGGCGATTCGCCTGCCTTCCCTAGCGTACGGAAATCAGACGCCATGCCGGCCAGCGTTCAACCCCTCAACCAGGCCGACCTTCGAATGCGCATCCTCGTCGTCACGTCGCAGTTCCCCATCGCCGGCGAGCCCAATCGCGGCCGGCCGCTGCTGCAGACGATCAGCGCACTGTCGCGCCTGGCAGACGTGCGCGTGGTCAGCCCGGTCGCGATGTATCCGGCGTGGGCAAGGCCGAACAGCTACCTGTTCCGCGCACCCGATGCCACCACCCGCCAGGTCGATGGCTGCGAGGTGACGTACGCGCCGTACCCCGCGGTCCCGCTCCTGAGCAGGCCGCTCAACGGCTGGCTCTGCGGGCGCGCCGTGGGCCGCGCGATTGCCGGGTTCGCCCCCGACGTCATGTTGTCCTACTGGCTCTATCCGGATGCCTACGGGGCGATGCTGGCCGCGCGCCGCGCGGGGGTTCCCCTGGTCAGTGGCGCACGCGGCTCGGACCTGCGGGTCCGCGACCAGGTCAGCCGTCTGCTCACCCGCCCCGTGCTGTCTGCATCCAGGCGACTGCTCGTGGTCAGTGACGACCTGGGCAACGTCGCCGTGGAGCGTTACGACATGGACCCCGAACGCATCCGGGTCATCCCGAATGGATGCGACGCCTCCATCTTCCATCCCGCATCGCGCGCCGAGGCGCGCCGCGAACTCGGGATCGCGTCCGAGGCGCAGCTGATCGCCTACGTCGGCCGCCTCGTGCCGGAGAAGGGCCTGAACGAACTGCTCGACGCCGTGCAGTCGCTGTCGGGCGCCTGCCCGCAGCTCGAGCTTGCGATGATCGGCGACGGCCCGATGCGATCGGAGATCGCCGAACGCCTGCAGGCCGAGCCCCGCCTGCGGGTGCACATGGCCGGCGCGCAAGCACCGGCCGAGGTCGCGCGGTGGATGGCTGCGGCCAACCTGGTCACCTTGCCGAGCTACTCCGAGGGCCACCCCAACGTGCTGGTGGAGGCGCTCGCCTGCGGCCGCGCCGTGGTGGCGACCGACGTGGGCGGCATCCCGGAAGTGGTCGACGATGGCTGCGGCATCCTGGTGCGGCCACGCGATGCTGCGGCGCTGGCACACGCGTTGACCCGTGCGCTGGATCGGGACTGGGACGAAAAGGCGCTGTCGCGTCGCTTCTCCCGCGACTGGAACGCCGTGGCCAGCGATACGCTGCAAGCCTGCAAGGAAGCGGTTGGCGAAACGCGCCGCGCGCTGCGGGCCGATGTGCGCGACGCCGATGTCCGGGCAGCCGATGCCCAAGGGGCTGAAGCCGCGCATCGGGTGTCTTCCGTCCATTCCTGACTGCACGGTGCGGCGCTGATTTTCGGGGACATCCCCGGACCCGGATGCGATCGCGGTCGCATCCTCCAACACAAGGATCAGACATCGCGTGTGTGGAATCGCAGGTTTCAGTGGTCCGGATGTCACGCCCGATGCGGCGATGCCCCTGTTGCGGCGCATGATCGGGACGCTTGCGCACCGCGGCCCCGACGGATTCGGCTTCCATGCCGAACCGGGTGTCGGCCTGGCGCACGCGCGCCTGTCGATCATCGACCTGGCGACGGGCGAGCAGCCGATCCACAACCCGCGGCGCAACGTGTGGACGGTCTTCAACGGCGAGATCTTCAATTACGTCGAACTGCGGGCCGAATTGGAGGCCGCCGGCCACCAGTTCTACACGCGCTCGGACACCGAGGTCATCGTCCACCTGTACGACCGCTATGGCGACCGTTTCGTCGAATACCTCAACGGCCAGTTCGCCATCGCACTGTGGGACGGCGAGCGCCAGCGCCTGGTGCTGGCGCGCGACCGCGTCGGCATCCGCCCGCTGTTCCATGCCGCCGCTCACGGAAGGCTGTGGTTCGCCTCCGAACCCAAGGCGCTGCTGTGCGTGCTGCCGCAGTGCGGCGCGCTCGACCCGATGGCTCTGGCGCAGGCGCTGACGTACTGGTCGGCCGTGGACCCGGGCACGATCCACCAGGGCATCGAGAGCCTGCCGCCGGGCCACCTGATGGCGATCGAGCGCGACGGCAGCCACACGCTGGCGCGCTACTGGGACTGGACCTTCCCCGACGCCGGCGACACCCGCCCCTTGGCCGAATCGCGCACGCCGGAACAGGCTGCCGCCGAGCTTCGAGAGCTGCTGATCGACGCCGTGCGCCTGCAGCTGCGCGCGGATGTCCCGGTGGGCGCCTACCTCAGCGGCGGCCTGGATTCGTCCGGCATCGTGGCGCTGGTACGCGGCTTCACCCGCACGCCAGTGCGCACCTTCTCGGTGGCCTTCGACGATGGAGAGTTCGACGAAAGCCCGCACCAGCAGGAAATGGTCCGGCACCTTGGAACGGACCACACGACGCTGCGCTGCACACGCCGTGACATCGGTGAAGCGTTTCCCCGCCTGATCCGGCATGCGGAGACGCCGGTGCTGCGCACCGCGCCGGTGCCGCTGATGCTGCTGGCCGGATGCGCGCGCAAGCACGGTTACAAGGTGGTGCTGACCGGCGAAGGCGCCGACGAGGTCTTCGCCGGCTACGACCTGTTCAAGGAAGCCAAGGTGCGCCGCTTCTGGGCCAGGCAGCCCGGCTCGACGATGCGTCCGCGCCTGCTGCAGCGGCTGTACGGGTATCTCAAGAACTCGCCCGTCGGCAACCCGGCGTTCGCGCAATCGTTCTTCGGCCAGGGCATGGACTACATCGACCGGCCGGTGTTCGCGCACCTGCCGCGGTGGACCACGTCCTCGCGGGCGCTGTCGATGCTGGCACCCGAACTGCGCGCGGGGCTGGGCGACTGGGAACCGCTTTCGGCCTACGAGCGCACGCTGCCGCCGGAGATCATGCGCTGGAGCCCGCTGGCGCGCGACCAGTACGTCGAAGCCAAGTCCTTGCTCGCCGGTTACCTGTTGTCTTCGCAGGGCGACCGCGTGGCGATGGCCAGCTCGATCGAAGGACGGGTGCCGTTCCTCGACCATCGCGTCATCGAGTTCGCCAACCGGCTGCCGCCCAGCTACAAGATCCGCGGCCTGACCGAGAAGCACATCCTGCGCCTGGCGCTTGGCGGACTGCTGCCCGACAGCATCCTCCATCGCACCAAGCAGCCCTATCGCGCGCCCGACAGCCAGAGCTTCTTCTTCGACGGCAAGCCGCTGGACTACGTCGACGACCTGATGTCCGCCGAGCGCATCCGTTCGGCCGGCTATTTCAATGCTGCTGCCGTCGGCCGGCTGTTCGAGAAATGCCGCAGCGGCCGCGCGATCGGCTTTGCCGACAACCAGGCGTTCGTCGGCGTGCTGTCGACGATGCTGCTGCACGACCAGGGGAGATCCTGGGCGTCGATGTAGCCCCGCACGTCGCGATGTGCGACGGGCGCCGCGGCATCACTTCGCGCTTTGCGGCGCCACCGGCGCCAGCCGCAGCAGCTTGCCGTCGTCGGCGTCGACCAGCAGGTAGAGCGCGCCATCGGGCCCCTGCCTGACGTCGCGGATGCGCTGGCCGCGATCGGCCAGCAGGCGTTCTTCGTGCACCACGCGGTTGCCGTCCAGCTCCAGGCGGATCAGCGCGGTTCCGGCCAGCGCGCCCAGGAACAGGTTGCCTTGCCACGGCTCGAATGCCCGCCCGGTATAGAACGCCAAGCCGCTCAAGGCGGGGGACTTCTTCCAGTAGTGCAACGGCTGCTCCATCCCCGGCGCGGATGCGCCCACCGAGCCGGGCACCGGTTGCCCGTCATAGCCGAGCCCGTAGGTGATCACCGGCCAGCCGTAGTTGCGCCCGGCCTGGGGAATGTTGAGCTCGTCGCCACCCATCGGGCCGTGCTCGCTGGTCCACAGTTGCCCGGTTCGCGGGTCCAGCGCCGCGCCCTGGATATTGCGATGGCCGTACGACCAGATTTCCGCGCGCGCGCCGGCCTTGCCGACGAAAGGATTGTCGGGCGGGACGCTGCCGTCGGGCCGGATGCGCACGAGCTTGCCCTGCAGCGAGTCGAGCTGCTGCGCCTCTTCGGCCGCAACGCGCCCGTCGCCCAGCCCGATGAACAGGTGGCCCTTGCGGTCGAAAACCAGTCGCGTCCCGAGGTTGGTGCCCGCGGATCGCTTGGGCAGCTGGCGGAAGATCACCTGCACGTCGTCCAGCCGGTTTCCCTGCAGCCGTCCGCGCGCGACGGCCGCACCGGCAAGGTTCCCGCGCCAGTTGGCTTCCGCGTACGAAAAATAGACGAGGTGGTCGACGGCGAAACCCGGTGACAGCGCTACGTCGAACAGTCCCGCCTGGCCGTCGACGAACACCGCGGGCAAGCCTTCGATCGGGGCGGACACGGTGCCGTCGGCTCCGATGCGGCGCAATCTCCCCGGACGTTCGGTCACCAGCATGCCGCCTTCGGGAAGGAAGGCCAGCGACCAGGGGTGGACCAGCCCGGCCACCTGCTCGGTCACCGAATACCGCAGGCGTTCGGAGGCGTAGACCGTCGGCGTCGCGTCGACGACGTGGGGGCGGGTCGCGGGCGGCGCCGGCTGTCCGCCGCAGCCGGCGAGTACCAGCGCCAGCAACCATGGGCAACGTCTGGTCGGGGACATGTCCGTCCGCGCGATCGGAAAGTGCCGCGGATACTAGCACCGCGCCCCGCGCGCCCCACTACCGCCCGCGGCCGCCGGGGCGCGCTGCGCTGGCCGGAGAACGGGCCGGTCGACGTTTCATTCAACCGGGTGGGCACGCATTGCGACATCGCCGGATCGCCACGGATGAACTGCCGTGGCACGGCAAGCGCGCCCTGCCTCGAACATCCACCAAGCGCGACTCCGGAGCGACGCATGTCCACCGATGGTATCCAGACCCGCGAAAAGGTCCGCGGCTATATCCTCGAAAACCTGATGTTCAGCAGCAACGACGGCGACCTCGCCGACGGCGCCTCGCTCCTCGACCGGGGCATCATCGATTCAACCGGCGTGCTCGAGATCGTCCTGTACCTGGAGGAGGAGTTCCAGGTGAAGGTGAAGGACAGCGACATGCTGCCGGCGAATTTCGATTCGGTCGACAACATCGTCGGCTTCGTGTCGCGCCTGCAGTCCAACTGATGCCGATGCGCCCGCAACGCCTGCTGCACGAAGCCCTGCCGCGCGCCGCCGCTGCTGCCGGCGACAAGCCGGCCGTGATCGTGGAGGGCAGGGCCTACAGCTACGCGCAGCTGCTCGACGCCGCCACGCGGCTGGGTGGCGCGCTGCAGGCCCGGGGCGTCGCGCGTGGCGACCGGGTGGCGGTGTACATGGACAACACCTGGCCGTGCGTCGTGTCGATCTACGCAATCCTGATGGCGGGCGGCGCGTTCCTCGTCGTCAACCCGCAGACCAAGGCCGACAAGCTCGCCTTCATCCTCGAGGACAGCGGCGCGCGGATCCTGCTCAGCGACGGCCACCTGGCCGTGGAGATCAACGCCGCGCTCGCGCAGCTGCCCGCACCGCCCGTGCTGATCTGCTCCGGCGATGCGACTGCGCTGCCTGCCGCGTTGGCGTTCGACGACATGCTGGCGCAAGCGCCTTTGCAGGCCCTGGCCACTCCGACGATTCCGCTTGACCTCGCAGCCCTGATCTATACGTCGGGCAGTACGGGCAACCCGAAGGGCGTCATGCAGACGCACCAGTCCATGCTGTTCGCCACCGGCAGCCTGGTCGACTACCTGCGCCTGGATCCCGACGACCGCATCCTGTGCGCGCTTCCGCTGGCGTTCGACTACGGGCTCTACCAGCTGCTGATGAGCGTCCACCTGGGGGCGACGCTGGTGCTCGAACGCTCGTTCACCTATCCGGCGCAGGTCTTCGCCAGGATGCGCGAGTTCGAAGTCACGGTCTTCCCGGCCGTGCCGACCATGTTCGCGATGCTGCTCTCGTTCCATTCGCGCGAGCCGCTGCTGTTCGAGCATGTGCGCCGGGTCACCAACACCGCCGCCGCCCTGCCCGACGATTTCGGCAGCCGCCTGCGCGAGGTGTTTCCCGCCGCGTTGATCTACCGCATGTACGGCCTGACCGAATGCAAGCGCGTCAGCTATCTCGAACCCGAACTGGCCGAGAGTCGACCCGGCTCGGTGGGCAAGGCAATCCCGGGCACCGAGCTGTACCTGCTCTCGGCCCAGGGCGAGCCCGTGGCGCCCGGCGAAAGCGGGATCCTGTACGTGCGCGGACCACACGTGATGCTGGGCTACTGGAACCGGCCCGACCTGACCGCTCACATGCTGAAGCCGGGCAAGCTGCCCGGCGAGCGCGTCCTGTGCACGCAGGACCTGTTCCGCATGGACAGTGAAGGCTTCCTCTACTTCGTCGGCCGCAGCGACGACATCATCAAGACCCGCGGCGAGAAGGTCAGCCCTGCCGAGGTGGAGAACGTGCTGCATGGCATTGCCGGCGTGCGCGAGGCCGCGATCATCGGTGTTCCGGACGAGCTGCTCGGCCAGGCGATCCGCGCCTACGTCGTGCTCAACCCGGGCGTGACGCTGAGCGAACGCCAGGTCCGTGCGCACTGCAGCGCGCGGCTGGAGAACTTCATGGTGCCGCGCGACGTGGTGTTCTGCGAGGACCTGCCGAAGACGACGACGGGCAAGGTCAGCCGGAAGCTGCTGGCACAGGCCGACACCGAAGCCAGCCCGGCATGAACGATCTCTACGCCGATTTTTCCACGCAGCTGGCCGCGGGCCTGAACCTGTTGCCGGACAAGCCCGAGGAAACAACCGACAGCACGCTGCGTGCCCTGTGGCACGCGGCGGCAGGCCTGCCGCTATCCGCGTCGGCTGCCCTGCGTGCGCAGCTCCCGACGCTGGACGACGCCGCACAGCAACGCCTGCAGGCCTTGCTCGACCAGCGCCTCGCGGGGACACCGCTGGCGCACCTGACCGGCCGCCAGGCGTTCCTCGGTCTTGAACTGCTCGCCGGACCGGAAGCGCTCGTTCCGCGGCGGGAAACCGAGCTCCTCGGCCGCACCGCCATCTCGCTGGCGCGGGCGATGGCCGACGAGGATGGCGACGACGCCGGGCAACTGCGCGTAGTCGATGCCTGCACGGGCTGCGGCAACCTTGCACTGGCCATCGCCCACGCGCTGCCGGGGGCGCAAGTCGTGGGCGCGGACATTTCCGAGGAGGCCCTCGCGCTAGCGCGCCGCAACGCCGGGCACCTCGCGCTGCAGGATCGCGTCCGGTTCGTCGCAGGCGACCTGCTGGCCCCCCTGGACACATCCGAATTCCACGGCCAGGTCGATCTGCTGACCTGCAACCCGCCCTACATCAGCAGCAGCAAGGTCGCGCAGATGGATGCCGAAATCGCGGCGCACGAACCCGTGCTGGCATTCGACGGCGGCCCGCTGGGTGTCGGCATCCTGATGCGCCTGCTGCAGGACGCCCCGCGCTTCCTGCGCCCCGGCGGCTGGCTGGCGTTCGAAGTCGGCCTGGGCCAAGGCAGCTCGCTGGCGCGGCGCGTATGCGCCTCCCGCCAGTGGCGGGACGTGCGCGAGGTCGCTGACGAAACCGGAACCACGCGCGTGATCGCCGCGCGCGCCTGAGCCCAGGAAGGACGCTATGGAAGAGTTTGGACGCCACTGCCTCGACATCGACTGCGCCGCAGAAGAGCTCAGGATCGTCACCCGGTTGCGCGAGGCGCTCGCCGGCCAGCTGCACCGCCGCGGACTGGTGGTGGCGATCTCCGGCGGCATCGACAGTTCGGTCTGCGCAGCGCTCGCCGTGCGCGCGGTCGGCGCTCGCCGGGTGTTCTGCCTGATCCTGCCCGAACGCGATTCGGACACCGACAGCGCCGCGCGTGCGCAGCTGCTGGTCGACCACCTCGGCGTGGCCGTGGAGACCGTGGACATCGCCCCGACCCTGGACGCCATCGGCTGCTACGCGGCGCGCGATGCCGCCGTGCGCAAGGTCATCCCCGGCTACGCCAGCGACTGGAAGATGAAGCTGGTCATCGTCGGCGGCCTGGAAGGCGCCATCAACCGCTTCCGCATCGTGGCCGAATCGCCCGACGGGATGCGGCACGAAGCCGACCTGGGCCTCAACGAATACCTCACCGTCGTTGCCGCGACCAGCTACAAGCAGCGCATCCGCAAGACCATCGAATATTTCCACGCCGATCGCCTCAACTACGCCGTGGTCGGCACCCCGAACCGGCTCGAGTACGACCAGGGCTTCTTCGTGAAGAACGGCGACGGCGCCGCCGACGTCAAGCCAATCGCGCACCTGTACAAGACCCAGGTCTACGCGATGGCGCGGCATCTCGGGCTGCCCGACCGGCTGTGCCAGGCGCAGCCCACCACCGACACGTACAGCCTGGAACAGGGCCAGGACGAGTTCTATTTCGCCCTGCCCTACCGCGACATGGACGTCGCGCTCTGGGCGCTCAACCACGAGGTTCCGGTCGCCGATCTCGGCCGCGTGCTTGGCCTGGAACCCGCGCGCGCGCAGGCGGTGTACGACGACATCGGCAACAAGCGGCGCACCACGCGCTACCTGCACATGCGACCCCTTCTGGTCGAACCGGACTGATCCATGCACGTCACCGCCGCTCCCGTGGACGCTTACGCCTTGCAGGCCGGGGACGTGGTGGCCGATCGCGAGACCGTGCTTTCGATCTGGCACGGCAACCTCGGCGAGCAGGCCCACATGCGCGCCAAGTACGAATGGTTCTACCTGCGCTGTCCTTTCGGCGCGCCGGTCCTGCAGCTCCTGCGCCACGTGCCCGATGACGACATCGCCGGCACCTGCGCCGCGGGACGCCGCCGGATGGTGTGGCGCGGCGGGGACCTGCAGGCGGGCGTGCTGGTGGACCTCGCCGTGCGCGCCGAACACCGCTCGCTGGGCCCGGCGCTGGCGATGCAGAAAGGCCTGATCCAGGCGAGCCTCGAACAGGTCGGCTTCGTCTACGGCTTTCCCAATGCGCGCGCGACCGCAATCTTCCGACGGCTTGGAGCGCGCAAGCTGGCCGACATCGTCCGCCACGCCCGCGTGCTGCGGCCGGGCAGCTATCTTCGACGTCGCCTCCCCGCCTACCTGGCCGCGCCACTGGGGGCGGTGCTCGACCTGGGGCTGCGGGCGCGCGATGCGATCCGCAGAATCGGCGCCCCCCGCCTGCAAGCGAGCTGGAGCGACCGCGCCGATCCGCGCATGGACGACCTATGGGCGCGATCGCCACACGGTCCCGGTCTGCTTGCGGTTCGCGATGCCGAGCGCCTTCGCTGGCGCTTCGACGAAGCGCCGCTGGCGACAACCCGCTACCTGCTGCTCTCGGCCGACGATGGAGCCAGCCTCGACGCGTGGTTCGCGACCCAGGTCGTGGACGACGTGCTGCACGTGCGCGATTTCTGGTCGGTCGATGCCGCCACGGGCATCGGCAAGCACTGGCTGGACGCGCTGATCACCGCAGCGCGCCGCGTGGGCGTGGCCGCAGTCTCGGTGGAGCTGGCCACGCGCGACGCCATGCTGGGGAACTGGCGCGCGAGCGGATTCGTGGAGCGCTCCCGGCGTCCGATCTACGCCTTCTGGCGGACGGACCTGGATCCGGGAGAGGACGAAGGTTTCGACCTGCTGTTCACGTCCGCGGACGAGGACGAGTAGGCGCCACTTTGGCGCTTCAATCGCCCAGCCGTCCGCGCGCGCAGCGGAACAGTTCAAGCGCCAGCAGGTCGGGACGGAACCTGCCCGTCGCATCGACCACGGTATCGGTTTCGAAACCGGTCCGGCCAAGCAGCCAGCCGAGCCGATCGCCAACGGGATTGAGCAGGCGCCGGCTGGTGAACACCAGCTCGTAGCCCGCATCGCGCGCGCGCCGCGCGATGGCAGCGTCATGGGCGCCGTGCGGGAAGGACATGGATCTGGCAGCCGGCAGGTCGCTGCCCAGGCGCGCCTCCAGCGCCTGCCGCGCACCGCCGAGTTCGGCCTCCAGGTCGTCCACGCGGGTCATGCGCGCATGGGTCTTGCCGTGCAGGCCCAGGGCGATGTTCCCGGACTGCAGGCGCCTCAGGTCGTCCACGTCCACCATGTGGCGCAGGCCATCGTCCAGCACGTCGCCGAGCAGCGACGCCACGGCTGCAAAGCCCGCGGCGTCGAGCGCCTCGAGTCGCGCGATCTCGACCCGCAGCGCGTCGATGCTTTCCTCGCCGGCGGCGGCACGCGGTGCGGGCGAGCCGGCGATCGCATCGATGGCGGCCGAAAGCCCGGCCACCGTCAGCGCGCCGCGCCTCCAAGCGGCCACGATGGCTTCCTGCACGAACGGCTGCCGCGTGCCGATCACATCCGAGACGACGAACAGCAGCCCCGGAAAGCCGAACTTGCGCATCACCGGGAGGGCGTGGTCGGCGTTGTCGGACCAGCCATCGTCGAAGGTGACCAGCAGCGCGTTGCGCGGCAGAGCCCGGCCCTCGGCGCGCGATGCCAGCACCTCCGCCTCGGACACCACGCTGTAGTGCCTGCCGAAGAACGCCAGGCACTGGCCGAATACCTCGGTCGTCAACGTATAGTCAGGATCGCAGCTTGCAAAACGCGGATCGTCGGGCGGCAGGATGCGGTGGAACATCACCACCGTCAGCGTGTCGGCATTCCGGATCCGGTGGTACAGGCCGAGCAGTCCGCTGGCGTACAGCGCCTTCTTCGAAAGATCCTTGAGCATGGCAGACATCGTCCAGGTTTCAGCGATCATACCGACGTTCAACCGGCGCGAACTGGTGTGCCGCGCGATCGACTCGGCGCTGGCGCAGACCTTTCCCGTCGACGAAATCATCGTGGTCGACGACGGTTCCACCGATGGCACCGGACAGATGCTGCAGGACCGTTACGGGCAGCGCATCCGCTACGCCTGGCAGCCCAACGCGGGCGTGTCGGCGGCGCGCAACCTTGGCATGTCGATGGCCCGCGGACGCTACATCGCGCTGCTGGACAGCGACGACGAGTGGTTTCCCGAGAAGACCGCGCGACAGCATGCATGGCTCGAACAGCGCCCCGGCTTCGGCATGGTGGTGTGCGACATCGAGATGGTCGACGGCGAGCTTCAGGTCATCGGCATCTATCGCCGGCGCGACGTCATCCGCGAGGACGGCTGGGCGCTGCGCTGGGCGTTGGCGAACCCGGCGCTCGCGCCCGCGTCGACGCTGATGCGGCGCGAAGTCTACGAGGACATCGGCGGGTTCGACGAAAGCCTGCGGACCGCGGAGGACATCGACTATCACCTGCGCATCGCGCGACGCTGGCAGATCGGCGTGGTCGAGGAAACCCTGGTCCGCACGATGCGCGGGCATGAAGGCCTGTCGGCGCAGGCCCGCACGTACGACGACTACCTGCTGGTCTTCGAACGCGCCGCGGAGGCGGCCCGCGGCGTGGTCAGCGATCCGGAACGACGCGAAGCGCTCGCGATGGCCTACATCCGCAACGCCCGGGGCTTGATGCTCGGATCGCGCTGGGGCGAAGCGGCGCGCCTGCTGGCCAAGGCGTGGCGATGCGGGAACTTGGGCGTGCGCAGGCAGGTGTTCGCGCAACTCGCGTTTGCCGGCAGGCGCCTGGTGCACAACGTGCTCAAGCGGCACTGAGCCGGCGCCTCGACGGACCGGCAACCAGCACCAGGGCCGTGCCGCCCCGCCGCGGCGGCAGGCCGAAGTCAACGCGCCCCACGCCGGAACAGCACCACCTCCACCGTCTGCAGCAGGATCATCAGGTCCAGGACCAGGCCGTGGTTCTTGACGTAGAAGAGGTCGAACTTGAGCTTTTCCTCGGCATCGCGCACCGAAGCGCCGTAGGGATAGCGTAGCTGCGCCCAGCCGGTCAGGCCCGGCTTCACCGAGTGGCGCACGTTGTAGTAGCGGATCTCGGAGTTCAGCTGGTCGACGAACTGCGGCCGCTCCGGGCGCGGTCCGACGAAGCTCATGTCACCGCGCAGCACGTTGAACAGCTGCGGCAGTTCATCCAGGCGCGTGGAGCGGATGAAGCGGCCGACGCGCGTGGTGCGGTCGTCGTTGGTGCTCGCCCAGCGCGCGACGCCGTCCTTTTCCGCATCGGTGCGCATGCTGCGGAACTTGGCAAGCTCGAAGGCATGGCCGCTCTCGCCGACGCGGGTCTGCCGATACAGCACGGGACCACCCGATTCCAGCCACACGCAGGCCGCCACCAGCAGCATCAGCGGCCAGGTCACCAGCAACAGGGCCGAGGCCGCCACCAGGTCGAAGAAGCGCTTGCTCAGCTGTCGCGGCAACGAATGGTCGAAGCCCCCCGAGAAGACCAGGTTGGAAGGATCGACGACGTTGAGCTTGATCATGCCCGCCTCGCGCTCGAAGAACGCGGCAAGATCGGTCACGCCGATGCCGCGTTGCGCGCAGGCCAGCAGATCTTCCATCGGCACCCCGCCGCGGCGCTCGTCCGGCGCGATCACGATCTCGTGGATGTTGAGCGTATCGGCCAGCTCGACCAACGTCTTGTCGCTGGTGAGGAGCAGATCCTCCGAGACCCTGACCTCATGGCCGGGTACCGGCAGAAATCCGACCACGACGAACGACCTGCGATCGGAACTCCTGCGCAACCGGCTGTTGATCAGGTCGGCATGCCTGCCCGCGCCATAGACCAGCAGGCGTCGCTTGAACACGTCGGCACCGAACACCTGGTGCACCAGTGCGCGCGCCAGCATCACGGCCGGCAACCCCAGCAGCAGCGACATCGCCAGCACGCCACGACCGATGTAGGTCACCGGCAGCACGTAATAGAGCACCAGCAGCGCGATGCCGCCAAAGGCGAAGGACAACACCAGGCGCAGCAGGAAGTCGGTCCGGTTGAACCGCACGTGCGCCTGGTAGAGCCCGAACGCGGTCATCGATCCGGTGATGAACAGCGCCACCAGCGCCGTCCGGAACGGGGCGGTTTCGATGAACGCGGAGCGGCTGCCCGGATCGTCCATGAAACGCAGCCACACGGCGGCGCTCACGGCGAGCATCAGGAGCAGGAATTCGAGGACCCAGAGCACGCGGATCGCCCGGATGATGCGGCTGGAGGAACCCGGCTTCATGGCAGCGGCTCCCCGGCCGGCATCTCGCGACAGGACCTGTCGCAGTCACGGACCGGTCCGGCCGGGCCACCGCCGGCATTGGCGACCGGGGCCGCCGTGTCGTGCTTGATATGAAGATCCATGTTCCCCTGCTTCTACCGTCTGTTCGCTCCTCCTATGAACGAGGCTTGCTGCAATGACCGGCCAGCGGGGACGACGCGGGGCGTGGCGACGCGGATCGTGGGGCTGTTGTGGTCAGGCCAGGCGCGACCCGTCTTCGGCGCGAGCCCCGGATGAGCCAGCGCTCGATGAGCGCGCGTTTGCGCCGCGGTCTCCGTTCGCCAGACGGCGGGTGTGGATTCCCTTATTGCAACTGGAGCAGCCGTTCGAGCCAGCGCCAGATGCGCTGCCACCATGACAGCTCCTGCGCCTGCGGTGGATCCGCAGGGGCGGCCCGGTCCGTATCGGCGCCCTGCCTCTGCGCGACGGCGGCGGTCCCGCCCCCGGCCGTGCCCTGCGCGCGCGGCGGCAATAGCGGCTGTGCGCCGTTGAGGGGCATGGGTGCGCTTGCCGACGACCCGCCTTCCATTGCACCGATGTCGATCCTGCTGCCCTTGATCGGGCGGGCGACCGCGCCCCCCATCGCCATCTTCGCGCGCTGCGGCGGTTCGAAACGCGGGATCGACAGCGGCGATGGATAGGGAAATGCCGGCGGCGCGGGAGGCGCGTTGCTTCCCGTGTCCAGCAACGGGCTGCCTGCCGCAGGCCGCAGCTTGTACTGCGCCAGCGCCGTGAAGCGGGGATCGCTGCCGCTCAGCGTGCCCGTCCATTCGTACGGCACCAGGCTGGCACCGCTCTGCACCCAGTTGCTGGTGCCGAACACCTTGCGCCCGCTCGTCCATGGATCCTTGCCCATGGGGCCGCAGTACGGCGTATCGACTTCGCTCGCCGGGTTCTCGCGAACGATCGCCGGGGTGCTCCCCGAGGCGGTCTGGTAGATGACGTTGTTGTGCATCTCCAGCGACTCGAGCCCGAGCTGCACCATCACCGCGTTCGCGGCGCCGCCTCGATCGAACACGATCGTGTTGTTCACCAGCCGCACCCGCCCCTGGCTCCGGCCATTGAGGTCGCCGCCGGCGCGGATCGCATTGCGCCAGCTGTTGCGGTGAATGA
Source organism: Luteimonas notoginsengisoli (assembly GCF_042648885.1). NCBI lineage: Bacteria > Pseudomonadati > Pseudomonadota > Gammaproteobacteria > Lysobacterales > Lysobacteraceae > Luteimonas > Luteimonas notoginsengisoli. The sequence continues at coordinate 32,468 of NZ_JBHRYF010000012.1, forward strand.
TGACGTTGCCGACGACGTCGGCATCCTCGCGCTTGAGATCGGCTGTCCAGCCGGGCTGCTGGGTTTCGCAGTCCGGCCCGATCAGCTCCATCTCGCCGTAGACGGCATTCTCGATCCAGTTGTAATAGATCTGGCTGCGCTGGTGTCGTACGCGCACCAGGACGCCGCCGGTGCCGTCATGGACGTAGTTGTAGCGCATGACGAACAGCGCGTTGGGAAACGCGATCTCATCGGACTGCATGTAGATCGTATGCCGGGTGGTGCCGGCGCCGGAGTTGTAGAGCTCGCTGTACTCGAGCGTGAACGATCCGGAGTTGTTGTCGGCGCCCAGGATGCCGTGCGAAGGGCAGTCGTGGATGACGCTGTCGCGCACGGTGATGTCGTCGGCCTCGCTGAAGACGCACGTGCGGCTGCCTCCCCGCACTTCGAAGCCTTCGAACACGACATGGTTGGCGCGTTCGAACTTGAACGTGTGCGTGCCGCCCTGCAGCACCGGACGGGTGGTGCCCGCAGCGCGGCTCCAGCGCACGACGACCGGATTGCCGGCCGCTCCCCCGTCGTCTTCCCCCATCACGATGTCGCCGTCGTAGACGGCACTGCCATCCACCAGCACGACGTCGCCGGGGGCGAGGTTGCGTGCATCGAACAGCTGCGAGAGCTGGGTGTACTGGCGACCGGTGGGGCCGACGGTATAGGTTGCCGCGAGCACCGTGGTCGGCGTGGAAAGCGCCAGCAGGCAGCCGAGGGGCAGGAGGGACTTGCGAAACATGACGGACTCCGGGGGCGAGGGCGTGTCGCGGCCTGGTGCGCCATCGAAAGCGCAGCAACCCCCCTGTATGACCGGCCGCGAAGAAACGGGCGTCTACTCTAACGCCACGCGACGCATGAAGCGGCCAGCAAGCTGAACCGTCCCGGTCCGGTGCTGCATGAATGCGTGGAGCGCGCCTCGCGCTCTTTTCATTACGGGCCGCACGTCGATGAGCCACGCATTTTCTGTCGGACAAGCCAGTGTTCCGATCCCTGGGGCGGAGCCGGTTCCGCAACGCTTCAAGCCAACAAAAAAGCCAACCAGCGCATGCTGATTGGCCTTGATGTGTTCAACGGTGGTGCGCCCGGAGAGATTCGAACTCCCGACCCCCAAGTTCGTAGCCTGGTGCTCTATCCAGCTGAGCTACGGGCGCACATGAAACAGAAGCGGAATTTTGCCGGACTACCGGCTGCTTCGTCAATCGACGGCACCCATTCGACCGATTTTCCTGCCGTCGCCCGAATGGGCGGGGCGGGGTCCCGCGAAAGCTTCCGCGGGCGTTGTTCTGGAACTGGCGGAGACTGAGGGATTCGAACCCTCGATGGAGCTTTTGACCCCATACTCCCTTAGCAGGGGAGCCCCTTCGGCCACTCGGGCAAGTCTCCGGGCCTGTCGATCCCGCAATCGCGGAGCCGGAACAGGACGCGAAGAATACCGGGTCATTCCTGGTCCGGCAAATCTCCCTTCGAAGTCGCGGGCTTCGCACCCGGCTCAGCCTCATCGCCGCGCTGGATGCGCTCGTAGATTTCTTCGCGATGAACGGCCACGTCCTTGGGCGCCGTGATACCGATACGCACCTGGTTGCCCTTGACGCCGAGCACGGTCACCGTGACCGAGTCGCCAATCATCAGGGTTTCGCCGACGCGGCGGGTGAGGATCAACATTATCTCTGTCTCCATGGGCCAGACCGGGCGAGCCGGTCCGGAACGTCTCCGGCCTGATTGCCGAAAAAACGCTTACAAGTCGGAAAAGCGAACGATGTTAAGGGCTTGAACCGGCCAGCAGCAAGCGCCTGAAGTCATGGCTTGGGGCGTCATTCATGCAGTCGCGAAGCGACCCATGCGGCAACGCCGCGCAGCGCCGCGACCAGTGCCTGGCCATCCTCGCCGCCGCCCTGCGCAAGGTCGGGGCGACCGCCGCCCTTGCCCCCGATCTGACCGGCGATGTGGGCCAGCAGTTCGCCCGCCTTGACCTGCTGCAGCGCCTCGCCGCCGACGCCGGCAACCAGCGCGGCCTTCCCTCCCGCGGTGCCCGCCAGGACGACGACGGCACTACCGAGTTGCTGCTTGAGGCGATCGACCGCATCGCGCAGCGCCTTGGCGTCAAACCCCTCCAGACGCGCGGCAAGCACCTTGATGCCTTCGACGTCGATGGCTTCGCCCGCGAGATCGGCGGTCGCGCCGCTCGCGGCCTTGGCCTTGATGGCTTCCATTTCACGCTCGAGCTTCTTCTGCCTGTCCAGCAAGCCGCGCAGCTTGTCGGCGACCTCCGCGGACGTGCCGCCCAGCAGGTGCGCGGCTTCGCCCAGGCGCCGCTCTTCGGCGGCAACGTGGTCCAGTGCGCCCTGCCCGGTCACCGCCTCGATCCGGCGCACGCCTGCCGAGACGCCGCCTTCGGACACGATCTTGAACAGGCCGATGTCGCCGGTGCGCGAGACGTGGGTGCCGCCGCACAGCTCGGTCGATGCCTCGCCCATGCGCAGCACGCGCACGCGTTCGCCGTATTTCTCGCCGAACAGCGCCATCGCGCCGGAATCCAGCGCTTCCTGCATGCCCATGTGCTGGACTTCGGCGGCGTGGTTGGCACGGATCTCGGCGTTGACCCGGCGTTCGACCTCGGCCAGTTCGGCCGCGCTCACCGGCTGGAAGTGCGAGAAGTCAAAGCGCAGCCGGTCCGGTGCGACCAGGGAGCCCTTCTGGGTGACGTGCGTGCCCAGCACCTGGCGCAGCGCCGCGTGCAGCAGGTGGGTGGCGCTGTGGTTGAGGATTGTCGCGCCGCGACGCAGGCCGTCGGCAGCGGCAACGACGTGGTCGCCGACTTGCAGCGTGCCGGCCGCGAGGCTGCCGACATGGCCGTGGAACTGGCCTGCGTACTTCTGCGTGTCCGAAACCAGGAAGCGCACGCCCTGCTCGTCGAGCTCCCCGGTGTCGCCGACCTGCCCGCCCGATTCGGCATAGAACGGCGTGCGGTCGAGGAACACCACCGCTTCATCGCCGGCGGCGATTGAATCGACCGGGCGACCGTCGCGCAGCAGCGCCACCACTTCGAGTCCGCCCGCGGTGAGCGCTTCGTAGCCGATGAATTCGGTGGGCTGCAGCCTGGCGACCAGATCGGCCGGCAGGCCGGTGGCGGACGAGAACTTGCCCGCCGCGCGCGCGGTTTCCCGCTGGTGGGCCATGGCTGCGTCGAAGCCCGCCATGTCGACCGACAGGCCGCGCTCGCGCGCGATGTCGGCGGTGAGATCGACCGGGAAGCCGTAGGTGTCGTAGAGGCGGAATGCGTCGGCGCCGGCGATCGTCGCGTGCGGAGCCGAGGCGTCACCCGGAGCAGCGCTGGACGACGCGGAACCGACCGCGCGCGCAGCGATCTCGTCGAAGATGCGCATGCCGGAATCCAGGGTTTCGGCAAAGCGATCCTCCTCCGCCCTCAGCGCGCGCTCGACCAGTTCGCGGTTGCGTGTGAGCTCCGGGTACGCGGCGCCCATCAGCTCGTCCAGCGTGCCGACGAGCTTGTGGAAGAACGGTTCGCGCACCCCCAGCATCCAGCCGTGGCGCAGCGCGCGACGGATGATCCGGCGCAGCACATAGCCGCGTCCTTCGTTGGACGGCAGAACGCCGTCGACGATCAGGAAGCTGCAGGCGCGGATGTGATCGGCAATCACGCGCAGCGACTTGTTTTCCAGGTCGGTGGTGTTGGTGAACTCGCCCGCCTTGCGGATCAGTGCCTGGAACAGGTCGATCTCGTAGTTGCCGTGAACGTGCTGCAGCACGGCTGCCAGTCGCTCCAGGCCCATGCCGGTGTCCACGCACGGCGCCGGCAATGGAAGCAACGCGCCATCGGGCTGGCGGTCGAACTGCATGAACACCAGGTTCCAGATTTCGATGAACCGGTCGCCGTCCTCGTCCGGGGAGCCGGGCGGGCCACCGGCGATGTGCGCGCCGTGGTCGTAGAAGATCTCGGTGCACGGGCCGCAGGGGCCGGTGTCCGCCATCTGCCAGAAATTGTCGGAGGCGTAAGGCGCGCCCTTGTTGTCGCCGATGCGGATGATGCGCTCAGGCGGCAGGCCGACCACGTCGCGCCAGATGCCGTAGGCCTCGTCGTCGTCGTGGTAGACGGTGACCAGCAGGCGCGCTGCGGGGATTTTCCACACGCCGGTCAGCAGTTCCCACGCCCAGGCGATCGCGTCGCCCTTGAAGTAGTCGCCGAACGACCAGTTGCCGAGCATTTCGAAGAAGGTGTGGTGACGCGCGGTGTAGCCCACCTGGTCGAGGTCGTTGTGCTTGCCGCCCGCGCGCAGGCACCTCTGCACGTCGGCCGCACGCACGTAGCTGCGCTTCTCGGCGCCGAGGAACACGTCCTTGAACGGCACCATGCCCGAGTTGGTGAACAGCAGGGTCGGATCGTTGCCGGGTACCAGCGACGCCGACGGAACGATGGTGTGGCCGCGGCTGGCGAAGAATTCGAGAAAATCTCGGCGGATATCTGCGGTGGTCGGGATCTTTGGCGTGGACATGCTGGCGTCTGTGGGCTGGCGGGCGCAGCCCGGGCCGCGATGTCCCAAAGATGCGGGCACGGAGCCGGGCGAACAACCCAAGCCGTCTAGATTAGCAGGCCGCCGCCCACGGCTGACCTCGTCTTGACGCGTGGTTGCCGCGTTCAATCGAAGTCGGGATCGCCACGGGTCGCGCGGCGGATGGTGTCGCCATCGAAGCCGCGGCGCAGGAGGAAATCGGCGGCTTTCCGCCTGCGAGCCAGGTCGGCGGTGAAGCCGTCACCGAAGCGGCGACAGGCGAGCTCATGAGCGCGCCGGGGCCAATCGTCCTCGCCGGCCTCGGCCAGGGCGGCGAAAGCGGCCTGGACCACGGCCTCGTCGAGGCCATGGGTGCCCAGTTCCGCGCGGATCCTCAACGGACCGTGCCCCGCCCCTGCCCGCCACCGCGCGACGCTTGCGGCGAAGCGGGTGTCGTCCTGCCAGCCCTCCGCCGCCATGCGCTCGACGGCCGCTTCCGCTTCGTCCCTGGAAACACCGCGCGCGGCCAGCTTGTTCGCCAGCTCCTTGCGCGAGTGCTCGCGCCGCACCAGGAGTCCCAGCGCGCGTTGCGCCGGGGTGGGTTCGGGCCGGCGCCGCTTGCGCCGACCGTCTTCGTTCGACGCAGCGGGTTCCGCCGGGTCCGGTGGCCTCGCGAACGACACGGCCCGATCAGGCGTCCGCGTCTTCTTCCGCGGCCTGCTCCACTGCCGCGGGCAGGATGTCGGCCCGCAACGCCGCTTCGATCTTGGCAGCCACCGCCGGGTTGTCCTTCAGGTACTGGCGTGCGTTCTCCTTGCCCTGGCCGATGCGTTCGCCATCGCAGCTGTACCAGGCGCCGGATTTCTCCACCAGCTTGGCTTCGACGCCCATGTCGATCAGCTCGCCTTCGCGGCTGATGCCCTCGCCATAGAGGATCTCCGTGACGATCTGCTTGAACGGGGGCGCCATCTTGTTCTTGACCACCTTGATCTTGGTCTGGTTGCCGATGATCTCGTCGCCCTTCTTGATCGAACCGATGCGGCGGATGTCCAGGCGCACCGAGGCGTAGAACTTCAGCGCGTTGCCACCGGTGGTGGTTTCCGGGCTCTGCCCCGGCATCATGATGCCGATCTTGTGTCGCAGCTGGTTGATGAAGAACACCATGCAGTTGCTGCGCTTGATGTTGCCCGTGAGCTTGCGCAGGGCCTGGCTCATCAATCGCGCCTGCAGGCCGGGCAGCTGGTCGCCCATCTCACCTTCGATCTCGGCGCGCGGGGTGAGCGCTGCGACCGAGTCGATGACCACCATGTCGACCGCGTTGGAACGCACCAGCATGTCGGCGATTTCCAGCGCCTGCTCGCCGGTGTCGGGCTGTGAGACCAGCAGGTCCTCGACGTTGACGCCCAGCTTCTGGGCGTAGGTGGGGTCGAGTGCGTGCTCGGCATCGATGAAGGCGCACACCCCGCCGAGCTTCTGGCATTCGGCGACGGTCTGCAGGGTCAGCGTGGTCTTGCCCGAGGATTCCGGACCGTAGATCTCGATCACGCGGCCGCGCGGCAGACCGCCGATCCCCAGCGCGATGTCGAGCAGCAGCGAACCGGTCGGGATCACCGGTACCACTTCGGCGACGCGGTCGCCCATGCGCATGACCGAACCCTTGCCGTACTGCTTCTCGATCTGGGTCAGGGCGGCGGACAGCGCGCGCTTCTTGTTCTCGTCCATCGTGGTGGTCCTCGTCATTGTGTGTATGGGGCGTTCGGGGCAGTCTGGCCGGCCACGGTCGCAGGGGCTGCGACCCGGGCGGCGGGAAACAGGATGGCTTCGGCTGGCAGGCCGGGGGAATCGGTGCACATCCCGCGTGCGCGTCGGAAAACGCCGCGGCGTCCCGGCGTGGATCCCCGACTCACCGGTTGGGCCTCACCAGGCCGCAATACAGGCCTTCGATGGCGAAGTCCTGGTCCGGCATCACCTCGATCGGCGAGTAGTCCGGATTGCGCGGCAGCAGGCGGATGCGGTCCTTGCCGATCTTCAGCAGCTTGACCGTGATCTCTTCGCCGACCCGGGCGATGACGATCTGTCCGGAACGCGCGTCCGCCGTGCGGTGCACGCCGATCAGGTCGCCGTCGAAGATGCCTTCGTCGCGCATCGAATCGCCCCTGACCTTGAGCAGGTAGTCAGGCGCCGGCGAGAAGAACGCACGGTCCATCAGCACCATCTGGTCGGCAGCCCCGAACTCGTCGGCGCCCGCGCCGATCGGCAGGCCGGCCGCGACCTGCCCGAGCACGGGCAGGTGCAGCACATCGCCGTTGGCTGCGGGCAGCGCCAGTTCCTGCTGGGCGGCCGCGGGCGCGCGCAGCAGTCGGATGCCGCGCGCCCGCCCGGGGACGCGCTCGATGGCGCCAGCGGCCTCGAGCGCATCGAGGTGGTACTGCGCCGCGCGGACCCCGCTGAAACCGAACGCGCGGGCGATTTCCGCCTGCGAAGGCGGCATGCCCTCGGCTTCGAGGCGCTCCGCGATCAGGCTGAGGATGGCTTGCTGGGTTTCGGACAGATCCATGGGTTAGTAGTAATACTACTAACGGCCGAGGCGCGCAACAGTTCCCCCCCTTTTGTTGCTCGCCAAGCTTTTTTTCAGGTAGAGGTTGAATAAATTCACGTTAAACGAAAATAGAGATTCCGCGTGACACCTTCACAGCAACGAATCCAAGCCACCGCCCGATGGTTGGTCGTCCTTGCACGCCTCGGCCAGGTCCTGACCATCGCAGGCATGCTGGCCGTGGTGCACGTGATGTACCGGATCGCCCGTCCTTGGCATCCGGGCTTCATCGACTTCCTTTCGCGCCTGTTCGACGATCCCGCGTCCGCGATGGTCAATGGCTGGGGCGGGCTGCGCGTCGCTCTTTACGTCTGGGCTTTCGAATGCATCCGCCGGATCGGCGTGTCGCTGTCGCGGTATGCGCCGATCAGCCCGCAGGTCGCGGAAGCGGTGCGTGGCTGTGCATGGTCGATCCTGCTTTGCGGCTTCGGTACCTTGCTGCAGTTCGATCCCATCTTCGGCCCGCGGCCTGGCGGCGTGCCGCCGCTCGACTGGGAGTTCAACTGGATGGCGTTCCATGCCGTGTGCCTGCTGTGCGTCTGTGTACTGGTCATCACACGCATCCTGCACGCGGCGGTCGAGCTGAAGGCGGAAAACGAAGGGTTCGTCTGATGCCGATCGTGGTCAATCTCGACGTGGTACTGGCCCGGCGCAGGATGAAATCCAAGGATCTGGCCGCGACCATCGGCATCAGCGAAACCAACCTGTCGCTGCTCAAGCAGGGACATGTCCGGGGGGTGCGGTTCGGAACGCTCGAGGCAATCTGCCACGCGCTGGAATGCCAGCCGGGCGACCTGCTGGCGTACCAGCCGGGTCCGGCGGATGCCCGCGACTGGTAACGCGATCTCACCCGACGCGCGTTGCTACAGGTCCTCCAACCCGCGCAGCGCAGCGGCCACGGTCTGCCGGCGCACCGCGTCGCGATCGCCGTCGAATAGGAAGACTTCGGCGCGGGCATAGCCGCCTCGGCGCTTCCAGCCGATCCAGACGGTGCCGACCGGCTTGTCGTCGCTGCCGCCGCCGGGGCCGGCGATGCCGGTCACGGCCGCGGCGATGCTGGCGCCCGAATTGACCAGCGCGCCGGACACCATTTCCACCACGGTCTCGCGGCTGACGGCCCCGTGGAGTTCCAAGGTTTCGGCGCGGACGCCGAGCAGCGCCTGCTTGGCTTCGTAGCTATAAGCCACCATGCCGCAGTCGAACCAGTCAGACGATCCGGCGATGTCGGTGACGGTCTTAGCGATCCAGCCACCGGTGCAGCTTTCCGCGGTGACGAGGTGATCGCGCGACGCGCGCAGTCGTGTGCCGAGCGAGTCGGCAAGCATCCGGAGTTCGGCGTCGGAGGGAGTCGGCATCGATGGGGGTTTGCGGGGCGACGGGGCTTCCTTGTAGCCCAAATCCCCGCGCCTGTCGCGCTGCAGGCTGTGGGCTTGTGCGCTTCGTGCCGCGGGATGCGCGAGCCGCCGCCGCACCTGCATGCGCAACCTGGGAGACAACGCGGCCGGCACCGCGGGCGCCGACCGGGACAGGCGTCCGCTGGCCAGAAAAAAGGCCCGCCATCGCTGGCGGGCCTGCATTCGTTCAATCCCGCTCAGTACTGCACGCGCAGCGTCACGCCGTAGGTTCGTGGCGCGCCGAGGAACGCGTTCCAGGCACCCGGCTGCAGCGGCGCGTCGAAGCCGACCTGCTTGTAGGTTTCGTCGGTGAGGTTCTGGCCCCAGAACTCGACGATCCAGCGCTTATCCTGCGAACCGATCCCCACGCGGGCATTCACCAGCGCGTAGCCTTCCTGCACCTTCTCCGGATCCAGGTCCGAGCCGGTGTTGTGCTTGGACAGGTACTTGGTGCCGATGGTGAAGCGGCCCATCAGGTCGCCGCCCATGGTCCAAGCGTAGGTTGCCGATCCCGATGCCGACCACAGCGGCGCGAAGCTGATGGCGCTGCCAGGCAGGTTTTCCAGCGCGCCGCCGGGCAGCAGATCCGGGTACGGGGCCTGGTCGCCGTAGCGGGTGTCGGCGTAGGTCACGCCGCCCTGCAGGCTCAGGCCTTCGAATCCTGTCTGCCACAGCAACTCGATCTCCGCGCCCTGGGAGACCACCTCCGGCAGCGAGCGCACGACGTAGCTGGTACCCAGGAAGCTGTTGAGCTGGAAGTCGGTGAACTCCTGGTAGAACAGCGCGCCGTTGAGCAGCAGGTTGCCGTCCATCCAGGTGGTCTTGGCGCCGAGTTCGTAGCTGTCGACGAATTCGCCGGGGAACGACGTGTCGTCGACCGGCAAGATCCCCGCCGTGCCGCTCGACAGACCGGTGTTGGACTGCACCCGGTCGAGGTTGAAGCCGCCGCCCTTGTAGCCGCGCGCGGCGGACACATAGGTCATGACCGCGTCGTTCCAGCGGTACGCGGCCTTGACCGTGCCGGACCATTCCTTCTCGGTCATCTGCTGGTCGGTGACGCGCCCGTCATGCAGCGCGTTGGCCCAGGGCAGGCACATGTAGCCGGCGATGTTGGGCGCCACCGCGCCGACCAGCGCGGCCTGCTGTTCCGGCGACAGGAAGCCCCACGCCGGGATCCGCCCCGCGAGCGCGGAGCCCACGCGCAGCCCCATGTTCGACAGCAGCATCCCGCAGCCCGCGCTGCCGTTGGGATTGGCGTAGATCGATGTCAGGTTCTTCTTGTCGTGCGTGTAGCGCAGTCCGAAGGTGAGATCGAGTTTTTCCGTGGCGTGGAACGTGTTGTTGGTGAACAGCGCGGCGCTCCTGGAATTCTGCTGGTACAGGTCCTGCGCCGCGTCGCCGATGAAGTTGGTGCCGAACGGCACGCCGCTGACCTGCGAAAAGAACGTCGCCGGGTTGCTGGTATCGACGGTGACGCCCAGCGGTGCGAGCTGCGCCGCCAGCCCGCCCAGGACCCGGCTGCCCACCAGGGTCGAGAGGTAGGGCTCGTAGTCGGCGCCAATGACGTACTGGTCGTGCCGCTCGAGGTCCTCGTCGGCATAGAACATCCCCACCATCCAGTCCCAGCGATCGGTGCTCCCGGCCAGCCGCAGTTCCTGGCTGAAGGTCTCGAACGCGGTCGAGGAATCGTCGTACTGGTTGCGTCGGTACAGCAGGTCCGCCCCGGAGAAATCGAAGTCCAGCGCGTTGATCGTCTTCCAGTCGCGGAAGGCGGTGATCGAGGTCAGCGTGGCATCGCCCGGCCCGCCGATATTCCAGTCGACCTGCGCCGAGACGCCCTTGTCCTTGACGTCCTGCTCGGTGCTGCGGTTGCTGTAGGCCAGTCTGCGCTCGGGGTCTGGCGTGCCGATGACGCCCTGCCCGCCGGCGAGCGCGTTGATGATCGCGGCGGGGCCGGCGCCGGTGGCGTTCCTTGAGGTGGTCACGCCGACGCAGCAGTGTTCCTCGCGGCTGGTGAAGTCGCCGATGAAATTGATCGACAGGTCTTCGGTGGGCTCCAACAGCAGCTGGCCGCGGACGGTGTGGAAGTTGCGGTCGCTGTCGACGGTCTCGGTGCGCGGACCCTTGCCCGTGTTGACGTCGGTGACGCCGTCACGGGTGCGCTTGGCGGCGTAGATGCGGAAGGCGGCGTTGTCGCCGAGCGCGTCGTTGTAGGCGCCGGACACGCCAACCTCACCGTAGTTGCCGACGGTGACCTCGCCCTCCGCGCCTTGCGCATAGCTCGGGCGCCGGGTCATCACGTTGATGACGCCGGCCGAGGTGTTCTTGCCGAACACCGTGCCCTGCGGACCCTTGATGACCTCGATGCGCTCGATCTCGCCCAGGTCGCCGAAGCCCACGCCGGTGCGCGGACGGTAGACGCCGTCAATCACCACGCCCACCGCCGACTCCAGCCCGGCATTGTCGCCATTGGTGCCGACGCCGCGGATGCGCGCGGTGGTCTGGGATTCGTTGGTGGTCGAACTCACGTGCAGGCCCGGCACCAGCAGCTGCACGTCCTTGATGTCGGTCACGCCGGTGTCGCGCAGCAGCTGTTCCGGCAGCGCCGTGATCATGATCGGCACGTCCTGCATGACTTCCTCGCGCTTCTGCGCGGTGACGGTCATGGTGGCGAGCGTGACCGGCTGGTCGCCATCGGCAGCCTGCGCGGCCGGAGCTGCCGCAGTCGCTGCCTCCTGCGCCTGCGCGGCGATCGACATCGTCAGGCAGGCCGCGAACACAGCGGCGGCGAGCGTCTTGCGTTGCGGTTGGCGGTTGGCCATGTGTTCCCCCGAGTCTGGATTGGATGAGCGTGCCCTGTCCCGCGCGATGCGGTCACTCAACTTCCGGCCCGGCGCGACAGCGGCATGGAAGCCGCGCCTGCCGGGTTCGCACGTGGCCATCGTGGGGGAAAGGCCGCGAGCGGCCGCGGCGATGGAATGCCGCGGAAAAACCGAACCGGGCAACGTATAGCACAGGCGCATCGCCCTTTGGCGATCGCCCCGCGCGCGGCTTGCGCATCCCCCGGTTCGGGTCGCGCGGACGCTTCGGGCACACTACGGTTCTGCCCGCCGCCCAGCCCCGGATCCGATGTCCCACGAACAGCACACCCCCTTGATGCGTCAGTTTTTCGCAGCCAAGGCCGAACACCCGGACGTGCTGCTGTTTTTCCGCATGGGCGATTTCTACGAGCTGTTTTTCGACGACGCGCGCAAGGCCGCGAAGCTGCTCGACATCACCCTGACCCAGCGCGGCGCGTCGGCCGGCAAGCCGATCCCGATGGCGGGCGTGCCCTACCACGCCGCCGAGGGCTATCTTGCGCGGCTGGTGGCGCTGGGCGAGTCCGTCGCGATCTGCGAGCAGATCGGCGACCCGGCCGCGGGCAAGGGCCTGGTGGAGCGCAAGGTGGTGCGGATCGTCACCCCCGGCACGGTCACCGACGAGGCCCTGCTGAGCGAGCGCCGCGACACGTTGCTGCTCGCGGTTGCCCGGGGCAAGAACGGCTACGGCCTGGCCTGGGCGGACCTGGCCGGCGGGCGGTTCCTGGTCAACGAAGTCGCCGGTGATGACGCGCTGGAGGCCGAACTCGCGCGCCTGGAACCTGCCGAACTGCTGGTTCCCGACGAAGACGGCTGGCCTCCCTTCACCGCCACGCGCGGCGGCTTGCGACGCCGTGCGCCGTGGCTGTTCGACGCCGACAGCGGGCGCCGCCAGCTGCTGCAGTTCTTCAACCTGCACGACCTGTCCGCGTTCGGCATCGACGAACGCCCGCTGGCGATCTCCGCCGCGGGCGCCCTGCTCGGCTACGTCGAGGAAACCCAGAAGCAGCGCCTGCCGCACCTGACCTCGATCGCGATGGAATCGAGCGACGGCGCAATCGCGATGAACGCCGCCACGCGGCGCCACCTGGAACTGGACACGCGCGTCGACGGCGAACAGAAGCACACCCTGCTCGGCGTGCTCGACGGCACCATCACCCCCATGGGCGGACGCCTGCTGCGGCGCTGGCTGCATCGCCCGCTGCGCGACCGCGGCATCGTCGGCCAGCGCCACCATGCGGTGGCCGCGCTGATCGACAGTGGCCGCGATGCCGACCTGCGCGAGACCTTCCGCGCGCTCGGCGACGTCGAGCGCATCCTCACGCGCATCGCCCTGCGTTCGGCGCGACCGCGCGACCTGGGCACGCTGCGCGACGCGCTGGGGATGCTGCCGCAGGTGCGCGGGCTGCTCTCGCCACTGGATTCGCCGCGGCTGCAGGTGCTGGTGGCGGGCCTGGGCGAACACGATGCGCAGGCGACGCTGCTGTCGCAGGCGCTGGTGGAACGGCCGCCGGCGCTGGCCCGCGATGGTGGTGTGTTCGCCGACGCCCACGACGCGGAACTCGCCGAACTGCGCCTGCTGTCGACACACGCCGACCAGTTCCTGGTCGACCTCGAACAGCGCGAACGCGCCGCCAGCGGGATCCCGACGCTGAAGGTGGGCTACAACCGCGTCCACGGCTATTTCCTGGAAATCGGCAAGGCGCACGCGGCGAAGGCCCCGACGCACTACACCCGGCGCCAGACGCTCACCGGTGCCGAGCGCTACATCACCGAGGAGCTCAAGGCCTTCGAGGACAAGGTGCTCTCGGCGCGGGAGCGCTCGCTGGCGCGCGAACGGCTGCTCTACGAACAGCTGCTGGATGCGCTCAACGAGCACCTCGAATCGCTCAAGCAGTGCGCGGCGGCCCTGAGCGAACTCGACGTGCTGGCCTGTTTCGCGCAGCGCGCACAGGCCCTGGACTGGTCGCGACCGCGTCTCGTGGAGGATGCCTGTCTGCGGATCGAACGCGGCCGCCATCCGGTGGTGGAAGCGGTGCGCGACGAACCGTTCGAACCCAACGACCTGGTGCTCGACGACGACCGGCGCATGCTGGTGATCACCGGCCCCAACATGGGCGGCAAGAGCACCTACATGCGCCAGAACGCGCTGATCGTGCTGCTCGCGCACATCGGCAGCTTCGTGCCGGCGGCGCTCGCGACGATCGGCCCGGTCGATCGCATCCTCACCCGCATCGGCGCCGGGGACGACCTGGCGCGCGGGCAGTCGACCTTCATGGTCGAGATGAGCGAAACCAGCTACATCCTGCACCACGCCACCGCGCAGTCGCTGGTGCTGATGGACGAGATCGGCCGCGGCACCTCGACCTACGACGGCCTGGCGCTGGCCGAGTCGTGCGCGCGGCACCTGGCGGCGGTCAACCGCAGCTACACGCTGTTCGCGACGCATTATTTCGAACTGACTACGCTGGCCGAACCGGGCAGCGGGATCGCCAACGTGCACCTGGACGCTGTCGAGCACCGTGCGAAGGACGGCAGCGAATCGCTGGTGTTCATGCACGCGGTGAAGGACGGTCCGGCTGACCGCAGCTTCGGCCTGCAGGTCGCCGCGCTGGCCGGCCTGCCCAAGCCGGTGATCGCGCAGGCGCGCAGTCGCCTGGCGCAGCTCGAGCGGCACATGCGCGACCCGGCCCCGCCGCTGTCTCCGGCCACCCTGGACGCGCCGCGTCAGATCGGCCTGTTTGCGCCCGCCTCCGCCGCGCTTGATGCGCTGGCGGGCCTCGACCCCGACGAGCTGACGCCAAAACAGGCGCTGGAAGCGCTGTACCGGCTCAAGTCCCTGACATGAGCTCCCGGGCGTGAGCGTCGTGACGGAGGTGCGCGTCGACGCGCTGCTGGTGGGCGGCGCGAAGCCATACACCCGTCCCGGCAGCCGCAGCGCGATCGACAAGCGCGCGTTGACCGGCACGGTATCGATCCGGGAGCTGGGGCTGGCCGGCGACGAACAGGGCGATCCACGGGTCCACGGCGGCCCGGACAAGGCGATCCACCACTATCCATTCGACCATTACCCTGCCTGGCACGGCGAACTCGGGGCGCTGCCGCTGCTGCTCGGACCGGGCGCGTTCGGGGAGAACGTCAGCACGCGCGGACTCGACGAAGGCAACGTGTGCCTCGGCGACCGCTTCCGCCTCGGCACGGCGCTGCTCGAAGTCAGCCAGGGCCGCCAGCCGTGCTGGAAGCTCAACGACCGCTTCGGCGTGCCCGACATGGCCCGGCGCGTGCAGTCGAGCGGTCGCACCGGCTGGTATTACCGCGTGTTGCAGCCGGGCAGCGCGACCGCAGGCGAATTGCTGCGCCTGGAAGCGCGCCCGCATCCGGACTGGTCGCTGCGGCGGCTGGGCGCGCTGCTGTTCGACCGCGTGCTCGCGCGCGAGGCGCTGTTGCCGGCGCTGGAACTGCCGCTGGTGCCGTCCTGGCGCAAGCTGCTCGAACATCGCCTGCAGCAGTGCGCCGTCGAGGACTGGAGCCGCCGCATTGATGGTCCGCCGACACGGTAACGCGCGCCGGCATGCGGCCGTCGTAGGATGGCGCTTCCGAATCCCGGGAACATGCCATGTCCACCCTCACCCACGATCTCTCCTCGCAACTGGAGGGCGAACCGGTCCAGCGGGTGGCACGGCAACTGGGCATCGATCCGGCGCAGGCATTTTCCGCCGTCAGCGCGGCCCTGCCGCTGCTGATGGGCGCGCTGGGCCGCAACGCCAGCCAGCCGCAGGGCGCGCAGGCGCTGTTCGGCGCATTGCAGAAGGATCACGCCGGCGGCGACCTGGGCAGTGTGCTGGGCGCGGTGCTCGGCGGTGCGCAGGGTCGCCAGACCGACGGCGCGGGCATTCTCGGGCACATCTTGGGCGGCCAGCAGGAGCGCGCGCAGGCCGCCGTCGCCCAGGCCACCGGACTGCGGGGCGGGCAGGCCAGCCAGCTGCTGAAGATCCTCGCGCCGATCGTCCTCGCCAATCTGGCCAAGCGCATGTTCCAGGACCACGGCCGGGCCGCCGCAGACACCGGTCCCGACGCATTGAGCGGCATCCTGAGCCAGGAACAGCAGGAAATCCGCCAGGAAGGCGGCCTCGGCGGCGGCCTGCTCGACGCGGTACTCGACCAGGACGGCGACGGGCAACTGGGGATTGGAGACCTGATGAAGATCGGCGGCGGGCTGCTGGGCGGCCGACGCTGACTCGTGGGGGCCGCGTGACGGCATTTTGCCAGGGTGCTCTTGTAGGAGCGGCTTCAGCCGCGAGCTCCTGATCTTCGAAACCAGACCACAGGCTCGGCAAAGAGCTCGCGGCTGAAGCCGCTCCTACAAACGTGCCTCCTTCGACTGCCTCGTCACGCTCAGAACGCGTCAATGTCGCCCAATGTCCGGATCAGCCGCCGCGCGCGCTTGTCGGGTTTGCCTTGCGGCGGCTGGTATCCGGCGCGGGCCGCTCGCAGGTCGGCGAGCCGGGCTTCGCGGGCAGCGCGCGAGGTTTCGGATTCGGCGTACATCGTCCGCGCCACGGTTGCCGGGCCGCGCTGCTCGCCGATCGCGACGACCTCGACCTCGAAGATCTCCTCGCCGCGGACGATCCGCAGCGCGTCGCCTGCGCGCACGCTGCGCGAGGCCTTGGCGCGCTGGCCACCGACGTCGACCTTGCCGCCCTCGACGGCCTGCTTCGCCAGGCTGCGGGTCCGGTAGAAACGCGCCGCCCAGAGCCAGATGTCGAGCCTGGTGGTGTCCATGGTCACGGGGTTGCACGCTTGCGCATGGTGCAAGTCTGCACGAATCCCCGCGCGCGTTGCCGTGAAAAAGGGCTGCATCCGACTTCTGGCACGATGCGCCGATGCCGAGCGCCAAGACGCGAGACCTCACCCAGGGCCCGATCGGGCGCACGCTGTTCGTGTTCGCGCTGCCGATCATGGCGGGCAACGTGCTGCAGTCGCTCAACGGCTCGGTCAACGCGATCTGGGTCGGCCGCTTCCTCGGCGAGGAGGCGCTGACCGCCACCGCGAACGCCAACAACATCATGTTCTTCCTGATCGGTGCGGTCTTCGGCGTCGGCATGGCCGCGACGATCCTGGTCGGGCAGGCGATGGGCGCCCGGGACACCGCGCAGGCCAAGCGCGTGATCGGCACCAGCGCCACCTTCTTCTTCCTGGTATCGCTGGCGATCGCCTTCGCCGGCCTGCCGCTGTCGCGCCACATCCTGGTGTGGATGAGCACTCCGGCCGAGTCGCTCGCACTCGCGGAGTCCTACCTGCGCATCATCTTCATGGCGGTGCCGTTCCTGTACATGTTCGCCTTCCTGTCGGCGATCCTGCGGGGCTCGGGCGATACCCGCACGCCGTTCGCATTCCTCATGCTGGCGGTGCTGCTGGACATCGTATTGAACCCGCTGCTGATCTTCGGCCTCGGGCCATTGCCTGAAATGGGCATCGCCGGCTCCGCCACGTCGACCCTGGTGGCCAACGTCGTCAGCCTCGCGGCGATGCTGCTGTGGTTGCGGCATCGCCGACACCCGCTGTGGATCAGCCGCCACGAGAACGCCGTCTACCGTCCCGATCCGGCGATCCTGCGCGCGCTGGTGGTCAAGGGCGTGCCGATGGGCCTGCAGATGATCGTGATCTCGCTGGCGATGATCATGATGATCAGCATGGTCAACGCCTACGGCGTCGACTACGCGTCCGCGTACGGCGCGGCGCTGCAGCTGTGGACCTACATCCAGATGCCGGCGATGGCGATCGGCGCGGCGTGCTCGTCGATGGCCGCGCAGAACGTCGGCGCCGGCCGCTGGGACCGGGTCAACGCCACCGCGCGCGCCGGCACGGCGTTCAATTTCCTGATGACCGGTGCGCTGATCGCGCCGGTCATCCTGTTCGACCACACCACGCTGTCGCTGTTCCTGCCGGACGGAAGCGCGGCGCTGGAACACGGCCGCCACCTCAACCACATCGCGGTGTGGTCGTTCCTGTTCTTCGGCGTGAGCTTCGTGGTCTCCGGCGTCGTGCGCGCGACCGGCGCGGTGATCCCGCCGCTGTTGATCCTGGGCGTCGCGATGTGGGGGATCCGCATCCCGTTCGCCGACCTGCTGCAACCGGCGCTGGGCATCGATGCGATCTGGTGGAGCTTCCCGGTCAGCGCGCTGTGCTCGATGCTGATGTCGCTGGCGTATTTCCGCTGGGGCGGCTGGCGCAAGGCGAAGATGCTCAAGCCGGACCCGGAGGCGGTCGCCGTGCCATCGGAAGTGCCGTCGCAGGTGCCGTCGCCCGTGGCCGACCAGGGGCCGAGGTCGTGATGGCAGAAGGTGGCGCTGCGTAGGAGCGGCGGAAGCCGCGAAGTTCTGGGGAAGGCATCGCGGCTTCCGCCGCTCCTGCAAGAAGCAAAGGCCGCAAACGAAAACGGCCACCCGGAGGTGGCCGTTCGTGCATCGATGCCGAGGATTACTTGGCGGCAGCGGCGGCGGCACGCGCCTTGGCGTTGCCGGCCAGGTCTTCCTTGATGCGCGCCTTCTTGCCTTCCAGTCCGCGCAGGTAGTACAGCTTGCCGGCGCGCACGGCGCCACGGCGCTTGACCTCGACCGAGTCGATGACCGCGCTGTGGGTCTGGAAGACGCGCTCGACGCCGAAGCCGTGCGAGATCTTGCGCACGGTGAAGGCGGAGTTGATACCGGCGTTCTTCTTGGCGATGACCACGCCTTCGTAGGCCTGCACGCGCTCGCGGTTGCCTTCCTTGACCTTGACGTTGACGACGACGGTGTCGCCGGGGCCGAAGACAGGCAGCTCGCGCTGGGTCTGTTCGGTTTCGAAATTCTGCAGCAGCGTGTTGAGCGAAGGCTTGTTCATGACGATGACCTGGGTTGCTTGCCTGTTGGGAGTGCCTTGAAGGCGTCGTTGTAGCGCGAGTGCACGTGGACCCGCGTCTTGGCATGGGTGGAGCGAAGCGCGCAATTATAGCGGCAATTTTCCCTTGCGCGCTAGGGGGTTACGTGTCGAATCCGGCCCCGTGGCCCGCACCGGCCAGGAACTCCTCCAGCAGCTTGTGATCGGCAGGCGACAGGGTGCCGCGGTCCAGGAGGTCCGGGCGCCGCAGCCAGGTCCGGCCGAGGGCCTGCTGGCGGCGCCAGCGGGCGATCAGCGCGTGGTTGCCCGACAGCAGCACCGCCGGGACTTCACCCAGCGCGTGCTCCACCGGTCGGGTGTAGTGCGGGCAATCGAGCAGGCCATCGCCTTCGAAACTGTCCTGGACAGCCGATTCCGCGTCGTTGAGGGCCCCGTCCTGCAGCCGGGCGACGGCGTCGACCACCACCGCCGCGGCCAGTTCGCCGCCCGACAGCACGTAGTCGCCGATCGAGATTTCCTCGTCCACCTCGGCCGCGAGCAGCCGCTCGTCGACACCCTCATAGCGGCCGCACAGCAGCACCAGGCGCGGTTGGGCGGCCAGCTCGCGGACTTTCGCCTGGGTCAGCGGCCGGCCCTGCGGGCTGAGATACACGACCCGTGCCGGCGCCGGATCGGCCGCGCGCGCCGCCTCCAGGCAGGCCCGCAGCGGGTCGATCATCATCACCATGCCAGGGCCGCCGCCGAAGGGACGGTCATCGACGCGGCGATAGTTGCCCTCGGCGTAGTCGCGTGGATTCCAGCCGTGCAGCGACAGCAGCCCGCGTTCCTGCGCACGCCCGACGACGCCATGACCGGCGACCTGGGCGACGAATTCGGGGAACAGGCTGACGATCTCGATGCGCATGGGGTTTGCCCCTTCCCCTTCAAGGGATGAAGACGAATTGTTTGCGAGCCACTGGCTCGCATTCGTCTGAACGCCGCGCGTGCTGCGCGCGGCCGGACAGGCCGGAACCGAGATGAAGATGGGTTTGATCTTGCGGCATTTCGGAACCCATCCCCACCCAAACCCTCCCCCTGAAGGGGAGGGCTTCAGAACTCCGGATCCCAGTCGACGGTGACCACGCCTTGGTCGAAATCGATGGAGACGATGTAGTCCGGCTGCAGGAAGGGAATCATCCGCTCGCGCTCGCCTTCGGCCACCAGCACGTCGTTGGCGCCGGTGGAGAACAGGTGCGACACGCGGCCGAAGTCGGCGCCCTCGCGATTGACCACGCGCAGGCCTTCCAGATCGACCCAGTAGTACTCGCCGGGCTGCGGCGGCGGCAATGCCGAGCGTGCCACCCAGACCTCGCTGCCGCGCAGCGCCTCGGCAGCGTCGCGGTCGGCGACCTCGGGGAACGTCGCGACGATGCCCTTCGTGGTCAGGCGCCCGCGCGCGCCGGCCAGTTCCCGCTCGTGGCCCTGCGCGTCGCGCAGGATCCATGGCTGGTAGCGGAGAATGGCGTTGGCGGGCTCGGTGAACGATTCAAGCTTCAGTTCGCCACGCACGCCGAACGCGCCGTGGACCCTGCCAAGCAGGATGCGGCGCGCGGGAGGCGATTCCATTTCGGCAAGGGCCGCGCGTGGCGCGGCCCGGGCGTCAGGCAGCTTCGGCTGCCGGAGCGGCTGCGGCGAGCTTGCCCGCTTCCTTGTACAGGTTGCGGACCTTGTCGGTCAGCTGCGCGCCCTGTCCGACCCAATGGTCGACGCGGGCGATATCGAGCTCGATGCGCTTCTCGGCGCCCGACGCGACGGGGTTGTAGAAACCCACGCGCTCGATGTTGCGGCCATCGCGCGCGGCGCGCTGGTCGGTGACGATGATGTGGTAGAAGGGGCGCTTCTTGGCGCCGCCACGGGTAAGGCGGATCTTGACCATGGTGTGTTCTCGTGTTGCCCAGTCGCCAGGACGGCGAGGTAAGCCGGGCATTGTAAGGCACTGAAGCGGATCATGAAAAGCCCGCCCTGAGGCCCCCTTTCCCGGCCAGCCCTGCCCGGTTCCGTGCTCCGCGGTCAAACGGCCACGGTCATACGGGCTGCCAGGGGTGCCTCGCGAGCGCCTGCGCCAGCAACTCGGCGAGGTCCGGGGCCGGTGGCCACGCCATTTCGTCCACACCGGCAAGGGGCCAGACGCCGCGCGAATTGCAGGCGAACCCGGCCCGGAAGCCCGCCAGCTCCTCCAGCCGCACCTCGCGGCGGGCCTGCGCCACGCCGAGCGCGTCCAGGCCCGCCTGCAGCAGCTGCTCGCTGGTGCCACGCAAGGCAGGCGCCAGCGGCCAGGTGACCTGCCGCCCGTCCCAGAGACCCAGGTTCCAGACCGAGCCTTCGCTGAGCCGGCCATCGTGGGTGACGAACAGCGCGTCATCGAAGCCCGCGCCGCGCGCCGCGCGAGCGAAATGGAACAGCGGGAACGTTCCGACGTGCTTGACGTGCGGCAGCGCGCGTTCGTGGTGGAAGGACTTCACGCGCCGCGGTTCCGGTTCGGGTTCGGGTTCGGCAGGCGCGGAGATCGACACGATCACGTCGACTTCCACCGCGCGCAGCGGATCTCGGAAATCGAACGCTGCCGCGCAGATCGTCACGCGCGCGCTGCAATCGGCGGTGGCCGCGGCATCAAGCCCACGACGCAGCCCGTCGAGCACGCGCTGATCGTCGAGTTCGGTGGCGAACAGGTCACGCGTCGCCTCGCGCAGGCGCCGCAAGTGCAGGTCGAGCCCGCGCACGGCCCCGCCGCGCACCTGCATCGAGGTGAAGTGGCCATAGTTGCGCGACGCCAGCGCATGCAGCGCGGACCCGGCGGCCGATCCGCAATCGTCGGCATCCAGGACGCGACCGTTGCACAGGACGACGGACACGCCTCAGCCTGCCATGGGCACGGCGATGGCCGTGATCAGAACTGCAGCGCCAGGCATCGCAACCGTGGCCGCTGCCGCCGCGCACGCAGGCCGCATCGCTGCGATCTCAGCGGAACGGCATCCCGCCGCCGCCCATCATCCCTTTCATGCCGCGCATCATGCCCTTCATGCCGCCGCGGCCCAGCTTGCCCATCATCTTTTCCATCTGCTGGTACTGCTTCATCAGCTTGTTGACGTCGGCGGGGCTGAGCCCGGCGCCCTTGGCGATGCGGGAGCGGCGCGAACCGTTGAGCAGCGTCGGGTTGCGACGCTCCTTCTTCGTCATCGAATTGATGATCGCCACCATCCGCGGCACTTCCTTGCCGGTGACCTGCGCCTTGACGTGGTCGGGGATCTTGCCCACGCCCGGCAGCTTGTCCATCAGTCCCGACAGGCCGCCCATGTTCTGCATCTGCTCGAGCTGGTCGCGCATGTCGTTGAGGTCGAACTTGCGGCCCTTGGCGACCTTCTCGGCCAGCTTCTGCGCCTTGTCCTGGTCGACCTGCTGCTCGACCTGCTCGACCAGCGACAGCACGTCGCCCATGTCCAGGATGCGGCTGGCGATGCGGTCGGGGTGGAACACGTCCAGCCCGTCGACCTTCTCGCCGGTGCCGATGAACTTGATCGGCTTGCCGGTGACGTAGCGCACTGAAAGCGCGGCGCCGCCGCGGGCGTCGCCGTCGGTCTTGGTCAGCACCACGCCGGTCAGCGGCAGCGCCTCGCCGAACGCCTTGGCGGTGACGGCCGCGTCCTGGCCGGTCATCGAATCGACCACGAACAGGGTTTCGGCGGGGTTCACCGCGCCGTGCAGCGCCTTGATCTCGGCCATCATCGCCTCGTCGATCGCGAGGCGGCCGGCGGTGTCGACGATCAGCACGTCGGCGTACGACTTGCGCGCGTCGTCGATGGCGGCGCGCACGATCGCTTCGGGCTTCTGGTCGGCGGTGGACGGGAAGAACAGCACGTCGACCTGCTGGGCGAGCGTCTTCAGCTGCTCGATCGCGGCGGGCCGGTAAACGTCGGCGCTGACCACCATCACCTTCTTCTTGCGCTTCTCCTTCAGGTGCTTGGCAAGCTTGGCCACGGTGGTGGTCTTGCCCGCGCCCTGCAGGCCGGCCATCAGGATCACCGCCGGCGCCGGCACGTTGAGGTTGAGGTCGCTCGCCGCCGCGCCCATCACCAGGGTCAGTTCGTCGCGCACGACCTTGATCAGCGCCTGGCCCGGAGTCAGCGACTTCAGCACCTCCTGACCCACCGCGCGCACCTTGATGCGCTGGATCACCGCCTGCACCACCGGCAGCGCGACGTCGGCTTCGAGCAGCGCGATCCGCACCTCGCGCAGCGCTTCGCTGATGTTGGACTCGGTGAGCCGGCCACGGCCGCGCAGGCGCTCGATGGTGCCGGACAGGCGCTGGGTCAGTGATTCGAACATGAGGACAGCCGCGGATGAAAAAGAGCGGCGATTATAGCTTTGCCCTCTCCCTGCGAAGGCAGCCGAGCCTGGGAGGAAGATCGAGCCGGAACGCCGGGCGGCCTTCTTCCTGAAGCCATGCCGGCACCCGCCCCCACCCCCCCGACCTGTCCGACCTTCGCAGGGCAGGCGCGGATCGTGCGACACTTCTTCGATGACAATCGTTCTCATCGCCATCGTCCTGTACCTGCTGGCCGCAGTCACGCTGGTGGTCGGATTGATGCGCGAACCGCGACGCCACGCACGCACCTGGTTGTTCCCTGCGCTGGCCGCCGTCGTGCTGCATGCCGGCTACCACGCCATCGTCTGGCGGGGCGCCGGCGGCACCGATCTGCATTTCTTCTCTGCGCTGTCGCTGGTCGGGCTCGGCATGGCGATGCTGACCCTGCTGGTCGGCGCGCGCGGGCGAATGGCGACATTGGGCGTGGTGGTGTTTCCGATCGCCGCGGCCACGCTGGGCGGCTACGCCGGCTATGGTCACCACCTCGCCGAAGGACTGGACGCGCGCCTGCAGATGCACGCATGGGCGGCCGTGCTCGCCTACGCCACCCTGGCGGTGGCCGCGCTGCTGGCGGTCATGCTCTGGCTGCAGGAGCGCGCGCTGCGCCGGCGCGACTTCCACGCCTGGCTGCGCGTGCTGCCGCCGTTGACGGAGCTGGAAACGCTGCTGTTCCGCACGATCGGCGCGGGCTTCGTGATGCTGACCGCAACCCTGCTCACCGGCGTGCTGTTCGTCGACGACCTGTTCGCGCAGCACCTGGTGCACAAGACCGTGCTGAGCGTGCTGTCGTGGCTGGCATTCGGCGCGCTGCTGCTCGGCCGCTGGCGCTACGGCTGGCGCGGCGGCATCGCGGTGCGCTGGACGCTGGCCGCCATGGCGCTGCTGGTGCTGGCGTTCTTCGGCAGCAAGTTCGTGCTGGAGCTGGTGCTGCACCGCGCCGGCTGAGTCTGCGACCGGGGCAGATTCGCCCGAAACCGGGATTCGCAATTCCATTGATGGGACAATAGTTGCATTGACAACTATTGCAGGCGACAGGAAAATGCCGCCCCTCATGAACACCCCCACCTTCCAGGATAGCGGCGCCAGCCTCGGCCTGCTCTTCCGCCAGCTGCGCGACGCCATGTGGGCGCGCATGAAGGTGGAGCTGGCCGACCTGGGCCACGACCTGACCTTCAGCCAGTACATCACGCTGAAGAAGCTGGCCATCGGCTCGGCCGGCGTCACCGACCTGGCGCGCGCCGCCGAGGTCCATCCCGGGGCGATGACGCGCCTGCTCGACCGCCTCGTCGCCAAGGGCCTGGTGGCCCGCACGGCGGATCCTGCCGACCGCCGGGCACTCAACATCCACCTGACCGAGTCCGGGCTGGCGATCTGGCAGGACATCAACAAGTGCGGCGAACGCGTGCGCGAGCGCGCGCTCCACGGCATGAGCGAGCAGGAACGCAGCCTACTGACGCAGCTGCTCGAACGCGCGCGCGACAACCTCACTTCCACGGAATCCTGACCCATGGCCGTCCAACGCCAGCGCCCGCCCCGCGGGCTGCCCTTCGTGCTTTCCGTTTCCGGCGCTGCGGCTGTCCTGCTGGTGCTGGCCGGCTGCGCGAGTACCCGCGGGCTCGCGCCGGAAGGGCGCGCGATCGAAGCCGATTCGCTCGCCGCCAGCCGCAGCCTGGGCACCCCGGCGCTCAGCGATGCCGCCTTCCCGGCGCGCGACTGGTGGACCACGCTCGGCGATCCGCAACTCGACGCACTGATCGACGAAGCGCTGCGTGACAGCCCTTCGCTCGCGGTCGCCGATGCCCGCGTTCGCCAGGCATCGGCGCAGGCCGGGCTGGCCGACGCTGCGCGCCGGCCGACGCTCGGGGCCAGCGCGCGCGAATCCCTGGTGCGCCTGCCCGAAACGCTGGCGCCGGAGCCGCTGGGCGGCGACGTGAACGCCAGCACCGTGCTGATGCTCGACTTCAAGTGGTCGCCCGACCTGTGGGGCGGGAAGCGCGCGAAATACGAAGCGGCTGTCGGCCAGGCGCGCGCGGCGCAGGTCGATGCGCAAGCCGCGCGGCTGACGCTCTCGTCGAACGTCGCCCGCGGCTACATCGCGCTCGCCCAGGCCTACGAGATGCTCGACGTTGCGGAACGCGAACAGGCGCGCGCCTCGCACCTGCGCGACCTCGCCGGCCAGCGGGTGGAGGCCGGCCTCGACAACCAGCTGCAGCTGCGCCAGTCCGAAAGCACGATCGCCACGGCGCGGCAGCAGGCGCAGTCCGCGCAGCAGCAGATCGAAGCACTGCGCAACGCCCTCGCCGCGTTGCTCGGCAAGGGCCCGGATCGCGGCCTGGACATCACCCGGCCACATCTGCTCGACGCGCCCTCGCCGAACGTGCCGGGGGTGCTGCCCAGCGAGCTGCTGGGCCATCGGGCCGACGTCGTGGCCGCTCGCTGGCGGGTGGAAGCAGCGAGCCGCGGCATCGACGCGAGCAAGGCCGCATTCAAGCCCAGCATCAACCTCAATGCGCTGGTCGGACTGGCTTCCTCTGGCTTGTCCGAGCTGTTCAGCGGCGACGCGCTGCTGGGCTTCGGCGGTCCGGCGATCAGCCTGCCGATCTTCGACGGCGGCGCGCTGCGCAGCCAGCTGGCGAAGTCCGACGCCGACTACGATCTTGCAGTCGCCAGCTACAACCAGGCGCTGGTCGGCGCGCTGCATGAAGTTACCGACGCTGTGCAGGCCGCGCGTTCGCTCGACGCGCAGATCGCCTCGGCGACGCAGGCGCGCGACGCCGCGCAGGCGGCGCTGCAACTGGCCGACGCGCGCTACCGGGCCGGCCTGGGCACGCAGCTCGACGTGCTGTCCGCGCAGCGCCCGCTGCTGCAGCTCGAACAGCAGCTCGCCTCGCTGCGCGCGCAGCGCTACGTGGCCACGGTCGACCTCGACCGCGCGCTCGGCGGCGGCGTTGCGCCTGTCGGTCCCGAAGCCGCGTCCGAATCCCACTCCAGTCCAGACCTCGCCGGGGCCCCCACGCCATGACCTCCGAAATCAATCCGCAAGCCGCCACGCTCCCCGCCCCGCCCGCGCCGAAGAACGGCAAGCGCAAGCGCGCCCTGCTGATTCTGGCCGCGATCGTGGTCCTGGCCGGCATCGCCTGGCTGGCGTACTACCTGCTGGTCGCGCGCTGGCACCAGGACACCGACGACGCCTACGTGCAGGGCAACGTGGTCAGCATCGTGCCGCAGACGATGGGCACGGTGGTCAGCATCGACGCCGACGAGGGCATGAAGGTCGAAGCCGGCCAGCCGCTGGTGGAGCTCGACCCCAACGACGCGCAGGTCGCCTACGACCAGGCCGTCGCCAACCTCGCCGGCACGGTGCGCCAGGTCCGCGGCCTGTACAGCAGCGTCGACGCCGGCCAGGCCGACATCAAGGCGCGCCAGGTGGCGGTGTCGCAGGCGCGCGCCGACGTGAAGCGCCGCGAGGGGCTGGTCGCGACCGGCGCGGTGTCGCGCGAGGAACTCGCGCACGCACGCGACATGCTCGCGGCGGCCGAGGCCGCGCTGTCGGCTTCGCACGGCCAGCTCGCGCGCAGCAGCGCCCTGGTCGACGCCACGACCGTACAGGGCCAGCCGCAGGTGCAGGCGGCGGCCGCGCAGCTGCGCCAGGCGTACCTCAACCTGCAGCGCACGGCGATCGTCGCGCCCGTTTCCGGCTACGTCGCGCAGCGCAGCGTGCAACTCGGCCAGCGCGTGCAGCCGGGCACCACGCTGATGACCATCGTGCCGACCGACGAGATGTGGGTGGAAGCGAACTTCAAGGAAACCCAGCTGACCGGCATGCGCATCGGCCAGCCGGTCGAGGTGCATGCCGACCTCTACGGCCGCGACGTCAGCTACGACGGCAAGGTCGCCAGCCTCGGCATGGGCACGGGTAGCGCGTTCTCGCTGCTGCCGGCGCAGAACGCGAGCGGCAACTGGATCAAGATCGTGCAGCGCGTGCCGGTTCGGATCGACCTCGACCCGAAGCAGCTGGCCGAGCATCCGCTGCGGCTCGGGCTGAGCATGGGCGTGGACGTGTCGATCCGCGACCAGGACGGCGCGGTGATGGCCAAGGCGCGCAAGGATTCGAAGCCCCTGCTGAGCACCCAGGCCTACGCCAGCCAGCTTGGCGATGCCAATGCGCTGATCACGCGCATCATCGAACAGAACCTGCCGCAACGCGCGCGCAACTGATCCACGGCCATGTCCACGACCGTCGACCAGGCTGACGGCGCCCTGCCGTCCGCGCGCGATCCGGCCCAACCCTTCCGCCCGCCGAACATGGCGCTGGCGACGATCGGCATCGCGCTGGCGATGTTCATGCAGGTGCTGGACATCACCATCGCCAACGTCTCGCTGCCCACGATCTCCGGCAACCTCGGCGCCAGCGCCAACCAGGCCGTGTGGGTGATCACCTCGTTCGCGGTCAGCAACGCGATCGCGCTGCCGCTGACGGGGTTCCTGACCCGCCGTTTCGGCGAGCGCAGGCTGTTCGTCTGGGCCACGTTTGCCTTCGCGATCGCCTCGCTGCTGTGCGGCCTGGCCAACTCCATGGGCATGCTGGTCGCGGCGCGCGCGCTGCAGGGGTTCGTCGCCGGCCCCATGTATCCGGTGGCGCAGGCGCTGATGATCTCGATCTACCCGCCGGCCAAGCGCGGGCAGGCGATCGCGCTGCTGGCGATGGTCACCGTGGTCGCGCCGATCGCGGGCCCGATCCTGGGCGGCTGGATCACCGACAACTACAGCTGGGAATGGATCTTCTTCATCAACGTGCCGATCGGCATCTTCGTCAGCTTCGTGGTCGCCAGGCAGCTGCGCGGGCGCCCGGAAAAGCTCGACAAGCCGCGGATGGACTACGTCGGCCTGGCGACGCTGGTGGTCGGCGTCGGCGCGCTGCAGGTCCTGCTCGACCTGGGCAACGACGAGGACTGGTTCAATTCCACCCGGATCGTGGTGCTGGCGATCGTCGCGGTGATCGCGCTGGCGGTGTTCTTCATCTGGGAGCTCACCGACAAGGACCCGATCGTCGACCTGCGGCTGTTCCGGCATCGCAACTTCGCCAGCGGCACGATCGCGCTGGTGCTGGCCTACGCCGCGTTCTTCGCGGTGGCGCTGATCATCCCGTTATGGCTGCAGCGCAACCTCGGCTACACGCCCATCTGGGCGGGCCTGGCGACCGCGCCGATCGGCGTGCTGCCAGTGCTGCTGACGCCGTTCGTGGGCAAGTACGCCGGGCGCTTCGACCTGCGCGTCGTCGCAAGCCTGGCGTTCATCGCGATGGCTGCGACCAGCTTTGCGCGCGCCGGGTTCAATCTCGACGTCGACTTCCAGCGCGTGGCGATGGTGCAGCTGTGGATGGGCCTGGGCGTGGCCCTGTTCTTCATGCCGGTGCTGACGATCCTGCTGTCGGACCTCGAGCCGCACGAAATCGCATCGGGCTCCGGCGTGGCGACGTTCTTCCGCACGCTCGGCGGCAGCTTCGCCGCGTCGCTGACGACCTGGGCCTGGAATCAGCGCACCGTCATCCACCATGCGCAGCTCACCGAACACGTTCCGGCGGCCGATCCCGCGATGCGCCACACCGTCGAGGCGCTCGGCCAGGGCGACGTGCAGCGCGGCGCCCTGGTACTCGACCACATGATCTTCCAGCAGGCGGCGCAGATCGGATTCAACGAGATCTTCCACCTGCTCGGCATCCTGTTCATCGGGGTGATCGCGTTCGTCTGGCTCGCCAAGCCGCCGTTCGCGGCGAAGATGGGGGGCGGAGCGGCGGCGGGCGGGCATTGATCGGGGGCCCGCGTGGCAGCGGCTTTTCACACACGCGGCCCGTAGACTTCGGCAAGCGCACGAGGGATGACGATCATGCCCTCGCCTTCGTGGGAGCGGCTTCAGCCGCGAGCTCTTGCTTCGGAAGCAAAAGCTCGCGGCTGAAGCCGCTCCCACAAGAGCAGTGCGCGAGATCTCAGGCGGCTTCGAGCGCGTCGGCAAGGCGCTCGACCGCGACCACTTCCATGCCCTTGTAGCTGCCGCCCTTCGGCGCGTTGGCCTTCGGCACGATCGCGCGCTTGAAACCGTGCGTGGCCGCTTCCTTCAGGCGTTCCTCGCCGTTGGGAATCGGTCGGATCTCGCCGCTCAGCCCAACTTCGCCGAAGACGACGGTCTTGTCGGCCAGCGGCTGGTCGCGCAGCGATGACAGCACGGCGAGCAGAACGGGGAGATCGGCGGCGGTCTCCTGCACGCGGATGCCGCCAACGACGTTGACGAACACATCCTGGTCGCCCACCACGACGCCGCCATGGCGGTGCAGCACCGCCAGCAGCATGGCCAGCCGGTTCTGTTCGAGCCCGACCGCGACGCGGCGCGGGTTCGACAGCGGCGACGCATCGACCAGCGCCTGCACTTCCACCAGCAGCGGCCGCGTGCCTTCGCGCGTGACCATCACGCAGCTGCCGGGCTGCTGGGTGCTGCCGCCGGACAGGAAGATCGCCGAGGGGTTCGGCACTTCCTTCAGGCCCTTCTCGCCCATCGCGAACACGCCCAGTTCGTTGACCGCGCCGAACCGGTTTTTGAAAGCGCGCAGCACGCGGAAGCGGCTGCCGCTGTCGCCTTCGAAATACAGCACCGCATCGACCATGTGCTCGAGCACGCGCGGGCCGGCGATGCCGCCTTCCTTGGTGACGTGGCCGACCAGGAACACCGCGGCGCCGGTTTCCTTGGCGTAGCGCACCAGGCGCGCGGCGGATTCGCGCACCTGGCTGACCGAGCCGGGCGCGGCGGTCAGCGATTCGGTCCACAGGGTCTGGATCGAGTCGGCGATGATCAGTTTCGGCTGCAGCGCCACGGCGTGTTCGAGGATGCGTTCGACGCCGGTTTCGGCCAGCGCGTTGACGCCCTCCAGCGGCAGCCCCAGCCGCGAGGCGCGGCCGGCGACCTGCGCCAGCGACTCCTCGCCGGTGACGTACAGCCCGGGCAGCGTCGCCGCCATCTGCGTGACCGCCTGCAGCAGCAGCGTGGATTTGCCGATGCCCGGATCGCCGCCGACCAGCACCACCGCGCCCTCGACCAGGCCGCCGCCGAGCACGCGGTCGAACTCGCCGATGCCAGTGGAGACGCGCGCATCTTCTTGGTGGCGCACGTCCTTGAGCGCCGTCACCTGCGGCGCGTCGACCTTGCCCGCCCAGCCGCTGCGGCGCGATGCCGGAGATTTCGCCGCGGCAGCCGATTCCAGCACGATTTCCGACAGGGAATTCCATGCGCCGCATTCGCCGCACTGGCCCTGCCACTTGTTGTGTTCGCCGCCGCACTCGCTGCAGACGTACGCGACTTTTGCCTTGGCTGTCTTGCCCGCTGTCTTCATGCCCACACTCTAGCCCGCGACCGTCGCACCCGGGGAGACCGCCGAGCCGGCGCGGGTTCGACGCGCGCCCACTCCTGGCAGATGTCGTACAGCCCGCACAGGAAGGTGATCGCGCCGGCCAGGCCTAACCACGGCCGGGCAATCGCATCCGCGCCCGCGGCGACGAAGATGGCGAACGGTTGCGGATCGAGAAATGCGGTCATCGGCGCGGCGTGGGTGAGCAGCATCATTCCCAGGCCGACATGGCCGATGATGCCCAACCGGCGATTCCAGCGTCGCCACCCGTCCTGCGCCGCGACCACCAGATAATTGGCGATCACCACCGCGAGCCAGCAGAGCGTGGCCACGGGCTGCCAGCTGTCGAGGAAGCCATCGGTCAGCTGCAGGCCTCCGGGCACGCCCTTGCCCAACGTGGCCGCGTCCCAGAACCCTTGGGGCGAGAGGTACATCGCCAGCGGGAACACGCACAGGCCCGCGGCCGCCAGCAGGGCAAGCCAGCGCCCGCCGCGCGCCGGCTTGTCCTGGGCGTGCGGACGCCAGGCGAAAGTGCCCGCGGGCCGCCGCCGCGCACAGCCGATCAGGACGAACACGACTCCAGCGCGACATCGTTGCGCTTGTCCCGGGGCAAAAACCGCGCGACATCGCCCACATAGAATTCGATCGCGTCATGCGCGTTCATCAGGCGTCTCCAAGGAATCCGTGGATGGCTTCGACCTGGGCGCGCCAGGCCTTGGCGAGTTCGGCCAGGGCATCGCTCCCCTCGGCGTTGAGCCGGTAGTAGCGTCGCGGCGGTGCGGTGGCCGTGTCCCACTCGCTGGTCAGCAGCCCTTGGGCTTCGAGCCGCCGCAGCAGCGGATACAGCGTGCCCTCCTCCACCGGCATGCCGCCGTCGACCAGGGCCTGCCGCAGCGAGTAGCCGTACTGGCGTTCGCGCAGCTGGCTGAGCACGGCCAGCACCAGCACGCCGCGCCGGAGCTCGACCAGCCCGATGCCCTTTGCCTGCCCCTGCGTCATGTGGCGCCCTCACTGTTCGAGCACAGTACATAGCGTCGCATACCATGGCAAGCACAGTAGTAGGCATCAAGTCTGTACGGGGCCGGGCGTGGCCGGCGCCCAACCACGATGGCCGCCCGATGCGATTCCCGGCGTTGTCCTGCTTGGTTGCGCCGACAGCATCCAGGGCGCCGGACGGAAGGACCCTGCATTGATCCGCGACTACCTCGATCAATCCTGCGACGACCACCACCACGCCGACCTGTGCATCATCGGCGCCGGGCCGGCGGGCATCGCCATCGCCATGGCCTTCGTCGGCTCCCGCTGCCGCGTGCTGCTGCTGGAGAGCGGCGGGCTGGAGACCGAACGCCGCAGCCAGGCGCTCAACGAAGGCACCTCGGTCGGCCCGATCCACCTGGACCCCGCGCGCACCCGGCTGCGCGCCTTTGGTGGCAGTTGCCGGCTCTGGGGCGGCGGCTGCATGCCGCTCAGCAGGCTGGACGTGGAACCACGTGCCTGGGTACCGCACAGCGGCTGGCCGATCGATTACGAGGAACTTGAACGCTACTGCCAGCTCGCCCTGGGACTTTGCGCGATCGAGGACGAGGCCCCCGGCCAGGTCCATCCGGCCAACGGCGGGCGCAGGCGAACAGGCCTGGATCCGGGCCTGCTCGTCGATCGGCTCTATAGCCAGAGTCCGGTGTTCTTCGGCGACACCTACCGGGACATGCTCGCGCAGTCGTCCAACGTCGAGCTGCTGCTGCACGCCAACCTGCTGGAGCTGGTCCACGACGCGAACGACGGCCGGATCGAATCCGCGCGCATCGGCAACATCGACGGACGCTACGGCCGGGTCCATGCACGGCACTACGTGCTGGCGGCCGGAGGCCTGGAGAACCCGCGCCTGCTGCTGCTTTCCGACGCCGCCGCGCCCGCAGGCCTGGGCAACGAGCACGGCCTGGTGGGACGTTATTTCATGGACCATCCGCGCTGCGTCGCGGGCAGCCTGGTCGCCGGCCCGGCCGATCGCGTGCTGCGCCGTTACACGCGCGAAGGCAAGCCGTCCACGACGCGCACGCACGCGGAGATCAGCCTGTCGGACGACGCACAACGGCGCCTGGGGGTGCTGAACGGGCGCGCCCGGCCGTATCCGGTGGCTCGGCCCACTCCACCCGGCGTGCAGGCGCTGCGCGACCTGCGCGCATCGCTTCGCGCCCCGGCGCCGTCCCGCGAAACCGACGTGGACCGCGATGTGATGGCCGGCCTGAACCACGGCATTCCCGCACCAGCGACGCCGGCCGCTCCGGGCACGGAGCCGCGAGGCCGGTTGGCACTACGCGTGGCGCTCCACGGTGCCGACGTCGCCAAGGCTGCGGTCAGGCGCATGTGTGGCCGCCCGAGCGTGGGCAGCGAACGCGTGGACGTGATGGCCTACTTCGAGCAGGCGCCCAATCCCGACAGCCGCGTTCGCCTGGGCAGCCGCCTCGATCCGCTCGGCCAGCGCAGCATCGAGGTCGACTGGCGGCCCACGCCGCTGGACCTGGACTCGTACCGCGTCAGCTCCGCCGTGTTCGGCCAGCAGCTCGCACGCCACTGCCGGGCGCGCTTCGAACCCGCCGCGTGGTTGACCGACCGGTCGGTACTGCCCGCGTTCCACAGCACCGCGCACCACATCGGAACCACGCGGATGGCAGACAACGCCCGGGAAGGCGTCGTCGACCGCCATTGCCGCGTGCACGGCATCCAGAACCTGCATGTGGCGGGAAGCTCGGTGTTCCCGACCGGCGGATGGGCGTTCCCGACCCTGACCATCGTCGCGCTGGCATTGCGCCTGGCCGAGCGCCTGAAGCCGGCGCTGGAAATTTCCGGCCTGTAGCAGCGGGATCCGCCAAGCGGGCCGCGCCACCAACGCTGTCTTCCGAAGCCTGTCGTCCCCTGGCCTGCCGGCCAGCGGTGCAGTCCGTCAGGTCGAGGGGCCTTCTGCCTCGCGCTGTTCGATGATCTTCGCCGCCTGCGCATCGGCGGCAACCCGGTGCTGCAGCGACTTGCACAGCTCGATGCCGGCCGTGGTCAGCTGCGGGGGATCGGTTTCCATGGTGACCAGCCCGCTGTCGGTCAGGCGCTGGTGGATCCGGGTGTCGCCGGACTCCAGCGGCAGGCACTGGTCCACCCGTTGCAGCACCTCGAGCAGGGCGAGGTCTTCCAGTGCGATCGGGTCCATGGGCTTACTCGATACGGCGTTGAAGATGGTGCCGGAAATAGGAATCGAACCTACGACCTACGCATTACGAATGCGCCGCTCTACCAACTGAGCTATTCCGGCGTTGTAGCGGCCGCGACCGTGGCGGCTGCGGGCTGTGGATTCTAGGTTTCAACACAGGCAGGGTCAATCGACCAGTTGCAAGCGCAATTCCTTGGGAAGCGCGAAGACCATGTTTTCGGGCTCGCCCGAGAGCTCGCGCAGGCCGGCGGAGGCGCCAAGCGCCTGCAGGCGCTCGATCACCCCCCGCACCAGCACATCAGGGGCCGAGGCGCCGGCGGTGACCCCGATGTGGCGGCGGCCTTCCACCCACTGCGGGTCGATCTCGTCCGCGCCGTCGATCAGGTACGCCTCGACGCCCTCGCGTTCGGCCAGTTCGCGCAGGCGGTTGGAATTGGAGCTGTTGGGCGAACCGACCACTAGCACCAGGTCGCATTGCGCGGCGAGGTCGCGCACCGCGTCCTGGCGGTTCTGGGTCGCGTAGCAGATGTCGTCGTTCTTCGGCCCCTGGATCGCCGGGTAGCGATCGCGCAGCGCCTCGATCACGCCGCGGGTGTCGTCGACCGACAGCGTGGTCTGGGTGGTGTAGGCCAGGTTGGCCGGCTGGTCGACTTCCAGCGCCGACACGTCTTCGACGTCCTCGACCAGGTAGATGCGGCCGGTGCCGCATTCGCGGTCCCACTGACCCATCGTGCCTTCCACCTCGGGGTGGCCGGCATGGCCGATGAGCACCACGTCGCGACCGGCGCGGCAGTGGCGCGCGACTTCGAAATGCACCTTGGTCACCAGCGGGCAGGTCGCGTCGAACACCTTGAGTCCGCGCCTTCCCGCTTCGGTGCGCACGGCCTGCGAAACGCCGTGGGCGCTGAAGATCACGGTCGCGTTGTCCGGTACTTCGTGCAGCTCTTCGACGAAGATCGCGCCGCGCTGCTTGAGGTCATCGACCACGTAGCGGTTGTGTACCACCTCGTGGCGCACGTAGATCGGCGCACCCAGCGTTTCGATCGCGCGCTTGACGATCTCGATCGCGCGATCGACACCGGCGCAGAAGCCGCGGGGATTGGCGAGGACGATATCCATGAAGCCGATTTTACCGGAGACGGGCGGCCAAAAGCCGCGATCCGGGCAATCCTGAGCGTCCCGTGCGGGAAACGGGCGGATCAGCTGCCGGGCGTCGGCTTGCGCTGGAACAGCCCGAACAGCGCAATGCCGAGCGCCCCGGCCACGATCGCCGAGTCGGCGATGTTGAACGCTGGCCAGTAGTGGTCGCCCCAGTACCACTGCACGAAATCGATGACGTGGCCATGGACGATGCGGTCGATCACGTTGCCGATGGCGCCGCCCACCACCAGCGCGAACGGAAGCGCCGTGCGCCAGTCGCCGCGCGGCGTGCGCGACAGCCAGAAGGCCAGCAGGCCGCTGATGCCGACGGCCAACGCCGAGAACAGCCAGGTCTGCCAGCCGCCGGCGTCGGACAGGAAGCTGAACGCCGCGCCGGTGTTGTAGGTGCGGTACCAGTTCCAGAAGCCGTCGATGACCGGGACCGGCGTGTACTCGGGCAGGCTGGACAGCACCCATGCCTTGGTCCACTGGTCGAGGACGATGACGACCACCGACAGCAGCAGCCAGGTCAGTGCGTTGGGTTTCGGGTTCTGCATTGGGCTCGCTTCGTGGCTGTGATGCGGCGATGGGATTCGAATGTTAGCGGCCTCCAGGCCTCGGGACCGTCAGCCGCAGCGTCGGCGGGGATGACGGCGAAGGCGCCTCAGAACCACCGCCGCTCTTCACCCGGCCCCTCGATGTTGGAAACGCAGCGGCCGCACAGCTGCGGATGCGCGGCATCGGTGCCGACATCGTCGCGGTGGTGCCAGCAGCGCACGCACTTGGCTTTCCCGGTGCGGCGCGCGGACACGGTGATCTCGTGGGCGTCACCGTCGGCGACCAGGGACACGTCGCCGCTGATCAGCAGGAAACGCAGCTCGTCGACCAGCGGGGCAAGCCAGTTCTGGTCGGAGACGCCGCACTTCAGGTCGATTTCCGCTTCCAGCGCCGCGCCGATGGTCCCGCTCGCACGCATCGGCTCGAGCACCTTGGACACCTGCTCGCGCAGCGCCAGCAGCGCGTCGAATTCCTTCGCCGACGGCGTCGCGTCCTCGCCCATCGGCGCGAGGCCGTCGTACCAGGTCGCGAACAGCACGTAGTCCTTGCGCGTGGCGCCGTCGACCGACCCGGGCAGGTAGCCCCACATCTCGTCGGCGGTGAAGCTGAGCACCGGCGCGATCCAGCGCACGAAGGCTTCGGCGATGCGGTACATCGCGCTTTGCGCGCTGCGACGCCCGTGAGAATCCTCGGCCATCGTGTACAGACGGTCCTTGGTGACGTCGAGGTACAGGGACCCGAGGTCGACGCTGCAGAAGTTCAGCAGCGCCTGCACGATCTCGGCGAAATCGTAGCGCGCATAGGCCTCGACGATCTTCTGCTGGACCTCGAACGCGCGATGCACGATCCAGCGGTCCAGCGCGACCATGTCGTCCAGCGGGCGCAGGTGCGTGTCGGGATCGAAGCCGTGCAGGTTGCCGAGCAGGAAGCGCGCGGTGTTGCGGATGCGGCGGTAGGCATCGGCGTTGCGCTTGAGGATTTCCTGCGACAGCGACATCTCGTTGCTGTAGTCGCTTGATGCGATCCACAGGCGCAGGATGTCCGCGCCCAGCGTCTTCATGATGTCCTGCGGCTCGATGCCGTTGCCCAGCGACTTGGACATCTTGCGGCCGTGCTCGTCGACGGTGAACCCGTGCGTCAGGCACTGCCGGTACGGCGCCGCCTTGTCGATCGCCACGCCGGTCAGCAGCGACGATTGGAACCAGCCACGATGCTGGTCGGAGCCCTCGAGGTACAGGTCTGCCGGCTTGCCCAGGCCGCGCTCGAGCAGCATCGCTTCGTGGGTGACGCCGGAATCGAACCAGACGTCGAGGATGTCGGTGATGCGGTCGTAATGCTGCGCCTCGTCGCCCAGCAGCTCGGCCGGGTCGAGCGAATACCAGACGTCGACGCCTTCGCGTTCCACGCGATCGGCCACCGCGCGCATGATCTCGGTGCTGCGCGGATGCGGCTCGCCGCTCTCGCGATGCACGAACAGCGCGATCGGCACGCCCCAGGTGCGCTGGCGCGAGATCGTCCAGTCCGGGCGCCCCTCGATCATGCCGGCGATGCGCGCCTCTCCCCACGCGGGGTACCACGTGACGCCCTTGATCGCCTCCAGCGCGTCGCGACGCAGGTTCGCCTGCTCCATCGAGATGAACCACTGCGGCGTGGCGCGGAACGCCACCGGCGTCTTGTGCCGCCAGCAGTGCGGGTAGCTGTGTTCGATCTTCGCGAACGCGAGCAGCGCTCCGCTGCCCCGCAACAGCTCGACGATGGCGTCGTTGGCCTTCCAGATGTGCAGCCCGGCGAGTTCGACCCCGTTTGCCGGCGGCGTCGAGGGCAGGTAGACGCCGCGTCCGTCGACCGGGTTGAGCTGGGCCGCGCTGTACTTCTCGACCAGTCCGTACTTCTGCCCGGCGACAAAGTCTTCCTGTCCGTGCCCGGGCGCGGTGTGCACGGCGCCGGTGCCGTCCTCGGCCGAGACGTGGTCGGCGAGGATCAGCGGGATGTCACGATCGTCGTAGAACGGATGCGCCAGCAGCTGGCCTTCCAGCGCGGCGCCTGAGGCGCGACCGTGCACGACCGCTTCGTCGATCCCGTAACGCTGCAGCGCCTTGTCGACCAGCCCTTCGGCCAGCACCAGCCAGCGACGCCGGCCGTCGTGCGCGGGGCCTTCGACCAGTGCGTATTCCAACTCGGCGCCCAGCGACACCGCCAGCGATGCCGGAAGGGTCCAGGGCGTCGTCGTCCAGATCGGCACGGCAAGCTCGGTGCCTGCCGGCAGGTCGCTGCCGAACCGACGCGCCAGCGTCTTCGCGTCGCGCGCGACGTATGCCACGTCGACGGCGGGCGAGACCTTGTCGTGGTATTCGATCTCGGCCTCGGCGAGTGCCGAGCCGCAGTCGAAGCACCAGTACACCGGCTTCACGCCGCGCACCAGGTGGCCGTTGTCGATGACCTTGGCCAGCGCGCGCATCTCGTCGGCTTCGAACCTGAAGTCGAGCGTCTTGTACGGGTGGTCCCAGTCGCCGATCACGCCCAGGCGCTTGAAGTCCCTGCGCTGCACGTCGATCTGCGCGTTGGCGTATTCGCGGCACTTCTGCCGGAATTCGACCGCGTCCAGCTTCACCCCGACCTTGCCGTACTTCTTCTCGATCGCGATCTCGATCGGCAGGCCGTGGCAATCCCAGCCGGGGATGTAGGGGGCATCGAAGCCGGTCAGGTACTTCGACTTGACGATGATGTCCTTGAGGATCTTGTTGACCGCGTGGCCGAGATGGATCGCGCCATTCGCGTACGGCGGACCGTCGTGCAGCACGAACAGGTCGCGGCCCTCGGCGTTCTCGCGCAGGCGCGCGTACAGGCCTTCGGACTCCCAGCGCGCCAGCGTCTCCGGCTCGCGCTTGGGCAGGTCGCCGCGCATCGGAAAATCGGTCGCCGGCAGGTGCAGCGTCGCCTTGTACGGGTTGTCGGCCTTGATGGGTTTGTCTGCGCTCACGCTGGGCTCATCGTCTCAGTGCTTCTCGTGGAAAACCCGCGGTCGCACGTGCGGGCTCTTGCTCGGGAGCGAGCAGTTGACGCGCCAGTTGCGCGTCGCGATCCATCTGCGCCACCAGGGCCGGCAGGTCCGGGAACTTTTCTTCGTCCCGCAGCCTGGCGACGAATTCGACGTCGATGCGCCGACCGTACAGGTCGCCGTCGAAATCGAACAGGTGCGCTTCGAGCAGCGGCTCCACGCCACCAACCGTGGGCCGGGTGCCGAAACTCGCCACCGAAGGCCACGGGCGGTCGCCGACGCCGTGCACCCAGGTGGCGTAGATGCCCGACAGCGCTGGCCGCTTGTCGTCGAAGCGCAGGTTGGCCGTCGGATAGCCCAGCGTGCGGCCGAGCTGGCGGCCACGCACCACGCGCCCGCCTAGCGCATACGGCGCGCCCAGCAGGCGGGTGGCGGTGTCGAAGCTCCCGTCCTGGAGCGCGGCGCGGATGCGGGTGCTGGACACGCGCTCGCCGTCGAGCCGCACCGGTGCGATCGCGTCGGCGACGAAGCCATGCGCTTTGCCCTCGCGCTGCAGCATGGCCAGGTCGCCCGCCCGCCCATGGCCGAAACGGAAATCCGGGCCGACATGCACCTCGCACGCAGCCAGCCGCCGCACGAGGACCTGGCGCACGAAATCCTCGGCGCTCATCGCCACCATCCGCGCATCGAAGCGCAGCAGCCCGACCAGGTCCGCGCCCAGCGCGCACAGCCCCTCGAACTTG
Source organism: Luteimonas notoginsengisoli (assembly GCF_042648885.1). Classification (NCBI taxonomy): domain Bacteria; kingdom Pseudomonadati; phylum Pseudomonadota; class Gammaproteobacteria; order Lysobacterales; family Lysobacteraceae; genus Luteimonas; species Luteimonas notoginsengisoli. The sequence goes on from NZ_JBHRYF010000012.1 coordinate 71,169, forward strand.
GCACGCGGCAGCTGCAGTCGCGGCGGCGGCTCGCCCTGGGCGAAGAACTCCCGCGGCAGCGGCTCGAAGCTCAGCGCGACCATCGGCAGCTCCAGCGCGCGCGCGCGCCCGGCCGCATGGCGCACCAGCGCGCGATGGCCCAGGTGCAGGCCGTCGAAGGCGCCGATGCAGACCACACTGCCGTGGGGGCACAGGGGCCCGCCTTCGACGTCGCGGAACAGCCGGTTCATGGAGTCTCGATGTGGGGCCGCCAGGTCATGAAAGACCCTGCGCCGCGAGGATTCGCGCTGCCCGGAACCGAAAAGTATAGCTGCGGGGCAACAAACCCAGGCCCGGTCAGTGCCGCAGGTGGCGCGGGCGGATGCCCTGCAGCCACAGTGCCGCCACGTAGGCGAATGCTCCGGCGCCGACCACCACCCCCAGCCGCCAGATCCGCTCCCACCAGGGCCACGTGGTCCAGTCCTGCCACTGCCACAGCAGGGCCGCCACCGCCGCCACCAGGGCGATGGCCGCAATCGCCAGCTGCCGCAGGAAGGGCCGCCAGCCCGGCTGCACCGCGTAGACCGCGGCGCGCCGCAGGTACCACCACAGCTGGATCGCGTTGAGCCAGCCGGCAAGCGCGATCGCCAGCGCCAGGCAGGCATGCGCGCCGGGGATCCGACCCAGCGCCTCGAAAGGACGGCCCCCGCTCGCCGCCAGCGCTCCGCGCCCCAACTCCGTGAGGAACAGCAGGCCCAGCATCAGCAGCGCGGTGAACAGCGCGTTGCCAGCGACGGAAACCACGGCCGCCTTCACCGGCGTCTTGGTGTCCTGGCGCGAATAGAACGCGGGCGCCAGCACCTTGACCAGCAGGAACGCGGGCACCGCGGTGGCCTGCGCGACCAGGCTCAGCCGCGCCATCGCGGTGTCGCGGGCATCGAAGTTGCCATGCTGGAACAGGGTCGCGATCAGCGGTTCCGCGCACAGGATCAGGCCCAGGCACGCCGGAACGCCGATCAGCAGGCACAGCCTGAAACCCCAGTCGAGCGCCTTCGAGAAGCCCTCGGGATCGGTCGATGCGTGGCGGCCCGACAGGTGCGGCAGGATCACGGTGCCGATGGCCACGCCGAACATGCCCAGCGGGAATTCCAGCAGGCGATCGGTGTAGTACAGCCAGGTCACGCTGCCGCCGATCAGGAACGAGGCCACAATGGTGTTCAGCAGGAGGTTCACCTGCGCCACCGACGCGCCGAACAGGGTCGGCACCATCAGTTTCACGATCCGCCGCACGCCGGCATGCGCCGTCCCCCAGCGAGGCCGGGGCAGCAGCCCCAGCCTGGCCAGCGATGGCAGCTGGAAGCCCAGTTGCAGCACGCCCGCGACGAACACGCCCCAGGCCAGCGCCAGCACCGGGTCGTAGCCCCACGACTGCAGCAGCGGCGCCCCGCACAGCGCGGCCGCGATCATCGACACGTTCATCAGCACCGGCGACAGCGCCGGGATGGCGAAGCGGTCGTAGCTGTTGAGGATGCCGCCGGCCAACGATGCCAGCGAGATGAACAGCGCGTACGGGAAGGTGATCCGCAGCATCTCCGCGGCCAGCCGGCCCTGCTGCGTATCGGCGCCGAAGCCCGGCGCGAACAGCGGCATGATCCAGGGGGACAGCAGGACCGCCGCCGCGGTCAGTACCAGCAGGAACGCGGTCAGCGTGCCGGCGACCCGGTCCACCAGCTCCTTGACCGCGTCGTGGCCGTGCCGGTTCTTGTATTCGGCAAGCACCGGCACGAAGGCCATCGAGAACGAGCCCTCGGCCGAAAGCCGGCGCATGAAGTTCGGGATCCGGAACGCCACCACGAAGGCGTCCATGGCGGGGCTCGCGCCGAAGACCGCGGCGTAGACCTGGTCGCGGACCAGCCCCGAGATGCGCGAGATGAAGGTCATCGCGCTGAACACCGCGGTCGAGCGCAGCAGGCCGGTGCGGCGCGGCGCGGCGGGAGCGGGGACCCGGGCTGGGGCGCTCACGGCCTGCCCCCGGACTGGCGGATGTTGACGCAAGTCGCCCGATTGCCCATAATTTCCCGTTCGTTTTCCCGTCCTAAGCTCAAACCCGGCACGTCCGGGCCATCCAGGAATTCATTGTGGCCAACATCAAGTCCTCCAAGAAGCGCGCCAAGCAGGCCGTCGTGCGCAACCTGCGCAACAACAGCCAGCGTTCGATGCTGCGCACCGCCGTCAAGAAAGTGCTCAAGGCGCTCGACGCCAACGACGCCACCGGCGCCCAGGAAGCATTCAAGGTCGCGCAGCCGATCCTCGATCGCTTCAGCGCCCGCGGCCTGATCCACAAGAACAAGGCCGCCCGACACAAGAGCCGCCTCACCGCGCGCATCAAGGCGATCCAGGCCGCCGCCTGATCGCATCGATCGGCGCTTCGCGAAAAACCCGGCGCAGGCCGGGTTTTTTGTTGTGCCGGCATCCACCAGCGTGGTTTTCTCCCCTGCCGTCAGCGCAGTCCCGCGCGGACGCGGGGCTGCCGCGTCGACGCCCGGGGCCGCGAATGCGCGACTGCGCCGCATCGCGTCAAAGCCCGTCGACGGGCGCATCCAGGGCGGCCGCTTCCAGCGCATCGGCGCGCAGGCGATCGAAGAATGCCTGCACCTCCAGCATGATCGGCCAGGTGCCCTCGCGCCCGATTGCCGAGACCAGGAACCACGGACCTTCCCACCCCAGCCCGGCGACGATATGCTCCGCCTTCGCCCGCGCTTCGTCCTCGAACATCAGGTCGGCCTTGTTGATGATCAGCCAGCGCGGCTTTTCCAGCATGGCGGGGTCGTACTTGCGCAGCTCCGCCTCGATCGCGCGCACCTGCTCGACCGGTTCGACTTCCACGCCGGTCTCCATCGGCGCGATGTCGACCAGGTGCAGCAGCAGCCGGGTGCGCTGCACGTGGCGCAGGAACAGGCTGCCGAGCCCGGCGCCATCGGCAGCGCCCTCGATCAGCCCGGGAATGTCGGCGATCACGAAGCTGCGCCCCGGCTCCACGCTGACCACGCCCAGGTTCGGATACAGGGTGGTGAACGGATAGTCGGCGACCTTGGGCGTCGCCGCGGAGACAGCGCGGACGAAGGTGCTCTTGCCCGCGTTGGGGAAGCCGAGCAGGCCCACGTCCGCCAGCAGCTTGAGCTCCAGCCGCAGCGCGCGCTCCTCGCCCGGCAGCCCCGGCAGCGCCTGCCGCGGGGTGCGGTTGGTCGAGCTCTTGAAGTGCATGTTGCCCAGGCCGCCCTTGCCGCCCTTGGCGACCAGCAGGCGGTCGCCGTGGCGGGTCAGGTCGCCGATCAGCTCGTCGGTGCCGACGTTGATGACCTCGGTGCCGACCGGCACCACGATGGTGGTGTCCTCGCCACCCTTGCCATAGCGCTGCTGGCCCATGCCGTTCTCGCCGCGCTGGGCGCGAAACTGGCGCTGGTGGCGGAAGTCGACGAGCGTGTTGAGGTTTTCCGACGCCTCCAGCCAGACGCTGCCGCCGTCGCCGCCATCGCCGCCGTCAGGGCCGCCGAGCGGGATGAATTTCTCGCGTCGGAAGCCGACGCAGCCATTGCCCCCGTTTCCGGCGGTGACGGTGATTTCTGCTTCGTCGACGAGTTTCATGCGCTTGGATTCTGGCAGTGTTCGGTGAAGTAGCGGCGAAGCGGGCTTGCACGCCTTGCACAAACGAAAAACCCCGCCGAAGCGGGGCTCCTCGTGGATCGGCGCGCGGGATCAGGCGGTGACGACGCTGACCGTGCGGCGCTTCTTCGGGCCCTTGACCGCGAACTCGACCTTGCCGTCGACGAGCGCGAACAGGGTGTGGTCACGGCCGAGGCCGACGCCCATGCCCGGATGGAACTGGGTGCCGCGCTGGCGGACGATGATGTTGCCGGCCTCGATGGCCTGCCCACCATAGATCTTCACGCCGAGGTATTTCGGGTTGGAGTCGCGGCCGTTGCGCGAGGAACCTACGCCTTTCTTGTGTGCCATGACTGCTTCTCCTTACTGCTTGTCGCCACCGGCGATGCCGGTGATCTCGATTTCGGTGTAATGCTGCCGGTGGCCCATCTGCTTGCGATGGTGCTTGCGGCGGCGGAACTTGACGATGCGGATCTTGTCCGCACGGCCGTGGCCGACGACCTTGGCGGTGACGGTGGCGCCCTTGAGCGCGTCGCCGAGCTTGATGCCGTCGCCGTCGCCGAGCATGAGCACGTTGTCGAACGTGATTTCATTGCCGGCTTCGTGCTCGCCGAGCAGCTCGACGCGAAGCGTCTCGCCCTTCATCACGCGGTATTGCTTACCGCCAGTGACCAGAACTGCGTACATGTTTGCTATTTCCTGATTTCGCGGCCTTCGAGGGGCCTGGATCTTCTGTAGTTATTCTTCGTCTGCCGCCATCGAGGGCGAACAGAAGCGGAATTGTAGGGGTTTCAGCGGGTTAGGGTCAACTGGCTCTGCCCACGACGCTATCCACTGCCGGCCCACCTTCGGCCCGCGACCGGGCGAGGCGGGCCTCGCTCTTCGCTCAGCAGGGCATCCTGCCCTGATTCGCGCGCCGGCCATCCAAGGCCGGCTTGACGCGAGGCCCGCCCCGCCCGGACGCTCGGACAGCGATCCTGCGGCTGATCGAACGGTAGCTTCGCTTGGGCCCGGAAAAGCCGGCACCTGCGACCGAACGGCTGGGAGGGCGGGGGCTGCGTCACGCGCGCCATGGATGGCGCGAGCCCGAGTCAGGCAGGATGAGCGCGGACGGCTTGCGCGGTATTGCCGCGCGTCCTTACGAATGCCCGGCGCGCTGCGCCGGGCCGGGGGAGCCGCGCAGCAGCGTCCCTGATCGAGGGAAAAGCAGCCTGCGGCCTCCCAGCCGCGGGCTGACGGGCTCACGTGCTGACGAGCCGCAGGCTCCAGCACCGAGCCCGACAAGCTCGCGGCTGAAGCCGCTTCCACAAAGTTGCTCGATTGTCGGTCGCCTGAACGCCCCCGTCGCGCCCGCTGCGACGCCGCTGCGGCAGGCTGGCAATTTCCGCTGTTTGCCCCCAAATCGGGGGCTCGTTACGCTCCCTTGTTCGGTTGCGATTCCGCGCCGGCCTCCTCCCCCCCGCTTCCAAGGTCCCCACACCCGATGGCGATGGACACCATCCGCATTCGCGGAGCCCGTACCCACAACCTGAAGAACATCGACCTCGACCTGCCGCGCGACAAGTTGATCGTGATCACCGGCCTGTCCGGCTCGGGCAAGTCGTCGCTGGCATTCGACACGATCTATGCCGAAGGCCAGCGCCGCTACGTCGAGTCGCTGTCGGCGTATGCGCGCCAGTTCCTGAGCGTGATGGAGAAGCCCGACGTCGACCACATCGAAGGCCTGTCGCCGGCGATCTCGATCGAGCAGAAATCGACCTCGCACAACCCGCGCTCCACCGTCGGCACGATCACCGAGATCTACGACTACCTGCGCCTGCTGTACGCCCGCGTCGGCTTGCCGCGCTGCCCGGACCATGGCTACCCGCTGGAAGCGCAGACGGTCAGCCAGATGGTCGACCAGGTGCTGGCGCTTGGAAAGGACGACGGCTCATCGGACAAAAGCGGCGCCGATCAGCGCTGGATGCTGCTGGCGCCGGTGATCCGCGAGCGCAAGGGCGAGCATGCGCAGGTGTTCGAACAGCTGCGCGCGCAGGGTTACGTGCGCGTGCGCGTCGACGGCGTGCTGCACGAGATCGACGCGGTGCCGCCGCTGGCGCTGCGGCAGAAACACACGATCGAGGCGGTCATCGACCGCTTCAGGGTGCGCGAGGACATCAAGCAGCGCCTGGCCGAGTCGTTCGAGACCGCGCTGAAGCTCGGCGACGGCATGGCGACGGTGCAGTCGCTCGACGACGCCGGCGCGGAAGGAAGCGGCGAGCCGCTGCTGTTCTCGTCCAAGTACAGCTGCCCGGTCTGCGATTACGCCCTGCCGGAGCTGGAACCGCGCCTGTTCTCGTTCAACTCGCCGGTCGGCGCCTGCTCCGGCTGCGACGGGCTGGGCGTGTCGCAGTTCTTCGATCCCGCGCGCGTGGTGGTGCATCCAGAACTGTCGCTCGCCGCCGGCGCGGTCCGGGGCTGGGACCGTCGCAATGCCTATTATTTCCAGCTGATCCAGTCGCTGGCCAAGCACTTCGGCTTCAGCGTCGACACGGCCTGGAACGAACTGGCCGAAGAATCGCGCCAGGCGGTGCTGTTCGGCAGCGGCCGGGACGTGATCAGCTTCAGCTATCTCACCGACGCCGGTGGCCGCACCCAGCGCAAGCACCGGTTCGAAGGCATCGTGCCGAACCTGGAGCGCCGCTACCGCGAGACCGAGTCGGCTGCGGTGCGCGAAGAGCTGTCGAAGTACATCAGCGAGCGCCCGTGCCCCGAATGCGGCGGCGCACGCCTGAACGCCGCCGCGCGCAACGTGTTCGTCGCCGACCGCCCGCTGCCGGAGCTGGTGGTGTTGCCGATCGACCAGGCGCTCGCCTTCTTCGGCCAGATGCAGCTACCGGGCTGGCGCGGCGAGATCGCGGCCAAGATCGTCAAGGAGATCCGCGAGCGGCTCACCTTCCTCGTGGACGTCGGCCTCGACTACCTGACGCTCGAACGCAAGGCCGACACGCTGTCGGGCGGCGAGGCGCAGCGCATCCGCCTCGCGTCGCAGATCGGCGCGGGCCTGGTGGGCGTGATGTACGTGCTCGACGAGCCGTCGATCGGCCTGCACCAGCGCGACAATGAACGCCTGCTGGGCACGCTGACGCGCCTGCGCGACCTGGGCAACACCGTGATCGTGGTCGAGCACGACGAGGACGCCATTCGCCTGGCCGACCACATCGTCGACATCGGCCCCGGCGCCGGCGTGCACGGCGGCGAGGTGGTCGCGGAAGGGGTCTACGCCGACGTGCTCAAGGCGCCGCGCTCGCTGACCGGCCAGTATCTGAGCGGCAAGCGACGGATCGAAGTGCCCAAGCAGCGCCACAAGGGCAACCCGAAGATGCAGCTGAAACTGCTCGGCGCGTCGGGCAACAACCTCAAGGACGTCGATCTGGCGATCTCGGCGGGCTTGTTCACCGCGATCACGGGCGTGTCCGGTTCGGGCAAGTCGACGCTGGTCAACGACACCCTGTACGCGCTGGCCGCCAACGAGATCAACGGCGCGTCGCACAAGCCCGCGCCGCACCGCTCGGTGAAGGGCCTGGACCTGTTCGACAAGGTGGTCGACATCGACCAGTCGCCGATCGGCCGCACGCCACGCTCGAACCCGGCGACCTATACCGGCCTGTTCACGCCGCTGCGCGAACTGTTCGCGCAGGTGCCCGAATCGCGCGCGCGCGGCTATTCGCCGGGGCGCTTCTCGTTCAACGTGCGCGGCGGGCGCTGCGAGGCCTGCCAGGGCGACGGCCTGATCAAGGTGGAGATGCACTTCCTGCCCGACGTCTACGTGCCCTGCGACGTGTGCGGCGGCAAGCGCTACAACCGCGAGACGCTGGAGATCCTCTACAAGGGCCACAGCATCCACGACGTGCTGGAAATGACGGTCGAGGACGCGTTGAAGCTGTTCGAACCGGTGCCGAGCATCGCGCGCAAGCTCGAGACGCTGCTCGACGTCGGCCTGAGCTACATCAAGCTGGGCCAGCCGGCGACCACGCTGTCGGGCGGCGAGGCGCAGCGCGTCAAGCTGTCCAAGGAGCTCTCGCGCCGGGACACGGGGCGCACGCTGTACATCCTCGACGAGCCCACCACCGGCCTGCACTTCCACGACATCGAGCACCTGCTCGCGGTGCTGCACAAGCTGCGCGACGACGGCAACACGATCGTGGTGATCGAGCACAACCTGGACGTGATCAAGACCGCCGACTGGGTGGTCGACCTCGGCCCCGAGGGCGGCCATCGCGGCGGCATGATCATCGCCGAGGGCACGCCCGAGGATCTTGCAGCGATGCCGCAGTCGTACACCGGGCAATTCCTCGCCAAGGCGCTGGCTGCGGCCAGGCCGGTCGGGGCCGCCCCGGACGACACCGGGGCCAAGGACAAGGCCACCGCGAAGCCCCGGGCCAAGGCCGCCAAGGCAACGAAAAAGGCCGCGCCCCGCAAGCGGACTGCGGCATGAGCCTCGACAACCGCACGTCGCTGTTCCGGATGCAGATCGCGCTGCGCTGGCGCGACCTGGACGCGTTCAACCACGTCAACAACTCGAATTTCATGACCTACCTCGAAGAGGCGCGGATCCGCTGGTTCGAGTCACTGGGCGAGGAGTGGGTGACCGAGACGATGGCGCCGCTGCTGGCAGCTGTGCAGATGAACTACCGGGTGCCGATCCCCTACCCGGCCGAGGTGATCGTCGAACTGTTCGCCGACCGCGTCGGCAACAGCAGCGTGACCATCGGCCACGCCATCGCCAGCGCGGACGGCGCCACGCTGTACGCCGACGGACACGTGGTCATGGTCTGGGTGGAGCGCGCCAGTGGCCGTCCGACACCGCTGCCGGACGCCGTGCGCCGCGCCGCCACCGGGGAACCCGCCAGCGATAAGCCCGCTGGCGACAAGGGCAATCTGCGCTAGGAGCGCGCGGCGCGGGCGGCCACCGCGTCCTCGCGCAGGCCGTGCCGCGCCATCAGCCGGTACAGCGTGACCCGCGAGATGCCGAGGTCGCGCGCCGTGGCCGCCATCCGGTGGCGGTTGCGCTGCAGCGCGCGCTCGATCGCCGTGCGTTCGCCCTCGCAACGCGCCGCGTCCAGGGTCTCGGGCGCATCCGTTCCCACCTCTTCCAGACGCAGGTCGCGTGCGGTGATGCAGGGTCCGTCGGCCATGACCACCGCCTGGCGCACCCGGTTGATCAGCTCGCGCACGTTGCCCGGCCACGCGTAGCGCTGCATCGCCGCGGTGGCGCACGTCGAGAAGCCGCGGATCCGGCGCGTGGCCTCGGCGGCGTGGTGCGACAGCGCGTGGGCCGCGATCAGGTCGATGTCGGCGCCGCGTTCGCGCAGCGGCGGCTGGCGCAATTCGATCACGCGCAGCCGGTGATAGAGGTCCTCGCGGAAGCGGCCGTCGGCCACCGCGGCGGCGAGGTCGACATGGGTCGCCGACAGGATGCGGACATCGACCCGGATCTCCTCGTGGCCCCCCAGGCGCTCGACGCTGCCCTGCTGCAGGAAGCGCAACATCGAGGCCTGCGAATCCATGGGCAGGTCGCCGATCTCGTCGAGGAACAGGGTGCCGGTGTGCGCCAGCTCGATGCGCCCGAGCTTGCGCTGGCTGGCGCCGGTGAACGCGCCGCGCTCGTAACCGAACAGCTCGGACTGCATCAGGCTCTGCGGGATCGCGCCGCAGTTGATCACCACGAACGGGCGTTCGCGGCGCGCCGAACGGTGGTGGATGGCCAACGCCGCGAGCTCCTTGCCGGTCCCCGTCTCGCCGGCAATGTAGACGGGCGCCTCGGTCATCGCCGCCTTCTGCAGCATCTGCTGCATCGCGCGCATCGCCGGGCTCTCGCCGATCATCGCGTCGCCGATCATGTCGTCGCCGGCGGGGCTTCCGGCATGGTCCGGCGACAGGGCGGCCATCCCATGTGCGTGTCCGAACACCACGCCCAGCAACGTGCTGGCGCACGGCAGCGTCACGTAATCGTGGCAGTAGTGGTGAATCAGCCGTCGCACCCACGGCTGGTCCAGCTGCTTCTGGGTGACGCCGGCCACCCAGCCGATGCGCCCGATCGTCAGCACCGGCATCAGCTGGTCCGCGCGCGGCGATCCCGCCCGGCGCGGATCGGCGCCGCGCAGGTCCAGCAGCGCGGCAAAACAGGTGCTTGGCTGGGTCTTCAGCAGTCGCAGGATGTCGCTGGCGCTCTCGGCCCGCCATAGCCGCCAGCCCTGTTGCAGCAATCCGTCGAGGCCGCCCGCGGATTCGGTGCCGGCCATCGACACCACGATCAGATCGCGCGTTTCCCGCCTGGCTCGCATGCGCCCCTCACTCCCTGCGCCCGCCCCCTCAGGCATCGCCAATGTCGTCGAATTCAGGCAACGCAGACGCACCGGCGGGGCGGACACGCTGCGCGCGCGGCCGTTCACGTGCGTGACGATGGGCGATGCGCGAGATGCCGGGCTCGGCGCCGCGGCGCGCCAAAGGCAGGTTCAGAACGAGATCGGCACGCGCACGCTCAGCGACATGTCCGGCGTATCCCGGGTGACGCCGACGCCCAGCGCCACGTTCAGGCTGGCGCGGTCGCTGAGCCGGTAGGAGCCGCCGAGCACCAGCGTGCCGAGGATCACGCGCACCGATCCGGGCGAGTCCTCTCCATTCTGCCTGGTCTTGCCGACCAGGCTCTGGTCGTAGCCGATGCTGATCGCTGCCTTTTCGTTGAGCGCCAGGCCCATGCCCAAGTTGAAGCCGAGGATGTCGCCGGCCTCGACATCGCCGATCGGCTCGGTGGTGGTCTGCGGAAACCCCTCGGGCGCGCCGGTGAGCACCGTGCGCGAAACGTTGTCGCGCTTGAAGTTGTGCAGGTAGCTGAAGCTGCCGAAGAACACCACCGGGTCGGACGCGTACAGCCAGGTGACGCCGGGCTGGATCGCCTCGAAGCCGCTGCCTGTCGGCAATTCCAGCGGCAACCCGGTGCCGGTGGCGTTGGCGACGCAGCGGGTGACGCAGTCGGTGGTGACCTCGAACAGGTCCCTGCCCGTGCGGCTCTTGTAGCGCAGCCACAGCACGTAGAACGGCCGGTCCGGGCCGCGGTTGGCGAGCTGGTAGCGTGCGGTGAGTTCCACGTCGCCGATGCCGCGGCCGTCGGCATTGAACACGCTGTCCTGCGCCGTGCCGGTGAAGATCTCGCGGCTGACCGTGTCGCCGTTGACGTAGGTGTACGGCACCTTGAGTTCGAGTTCGAACCGGTCGCCGATGCCGTAGCGGCCCGCCAGCGCCGCGGTCAGGCTGGTGGTCTTGACCTGGCGCACGTCGATCAGGCCGATCAGGATCGCCGGGATGATGGTGTAGCCGACCAGCGCGACGCGGTCGTTGGACGAGTAGCCGAACTGCATCGACGGCTCGAGGATGAAGGTCCCGCGCGGCGTGAGCACGCCGGGCTGGTCGAAGATCGGCGCGACTTCGGGCGGCCGCGAAAGCGCTTCCGGCGGCCGTCCGACCTGCATCCGCGCGTCGCCCGGATTGCCGGCCGAGGCCTGCATCGCGGCAGGTACGGCGGCATTGGCAGCCGCGGTGATGGGCACTGCGGCACTCGCCGCAGCGGGCATCGCGGCGACCGGCGCTGCCGCACCGGCCGCCGCGAACGCCGGTGCCAGCGGCGATGGTGTACCGGCCGCCTCGCCACGTGCGCGCAACGCATCGAGCTGGCGCGCCTGCACATCGCTGCCGAGCGCTTCGATCGAACGCTGCTGCTCGACCAGCATCCGGCGCAGGCTTTCGATCTGCCGGTCCTGGGCCTCCACTTTCGCCTCGAGCTGCTCGACGCGATCCGCCCCGGGCGGCGCCGGCTGCGCATGTACCACGCCCGCGACCGCCAGCGACAGCGCGCTGGCCACCAGCCTGCGGATTGCCACTTCCCCTGCCTTCCGTTCCATGGTCACCCTTTCCGTCGTCGGGTCATGTCGAAACAATCCGTCGCCCCGTCCCGTGCCCTCAGGGCGTTCCGGGCGCGGTGAAGCCGGCATTGCGCAGCGCATCGCCCGCGTTGAGCGCCTGGAACAGGCCCAGCGTGTTGACGCTGACATCGAGCGTGGTGCGGGCGCGGATGTCCTGCCCGTCGAGCGTGTTCTGGATCACCAGGCCGCCGTGCCCGAGCCCGGTGGCCACGTTCCCCGGCCCCACCTGCACCAGCTGCGTCTGCACGATCTGCGACAGCGCCTGCGCCTGCTCGGGCGTCATGTGGGCGATGTCGGGGATGTCGACGCGCAGGTAGGACACGATCTCGCCATTGACCCACGCGACGCGTTCGATGCCGAACGACAGCAGCAGCCCGGACGGCAGCTGGTAGCCGCCGCGCAGGCCATCGAGTGTCTCCGTCGCGAGCGGGACCCAGTCCGGTCCGGGCAGCGTCTGTGCCGGCGCCTGGTCAGACCAGCCGATGCCCGCGCTCGCCAGCAGCAGGATCAGCAGCAATCGCCGCGCGTGCGCCTTCATGTGGGCTGCCATCTCAGATGTCCCCGGGCCCGCGCCTGGACATGACCGTGGACTGCAGGCTCTGCCGGCCGATGCCCATCTCCATCGGCGCCGGTGGGGCGGTCCGCCAGTCGAGCGGCTGATTGAAGGCAGCCAGGTCGCGCCGGTTGTGCACCACGAACAGCACCCGGTTGTCCCAGAGCCGGTCGAAATCGGCGCGCGTGAGCGCGCGTGTCCCGCGCGCGGGGTCGCCCACCAGCACGCGCCCGCGGCGCAGGCCCTTGACCACCACGAAGTGCCGGTAGCCGCGGTCGTTGAGCAGCACGATCGCCGGCAATCCTTCCTCGAACAGCTTGTCCAGCGGCAGTTCGAAGCCGTCCGCCGCGAAGCCTTGGGACTGCAGGTAGCGCCGCATGTCCAGCAGCGAGAACCCCTGACTGCGGATCCTGGCCTGGTCGCCGTCGGCGTACATCTGCCGGAACACCTCGGCCTCGCTGACCGGATGGCCGTACTGGTACGTCAGCAGCGTGGCGGTCGCCGCGGAGCCGCAGCTGAAATCGTACTGCTGCGGCACGGTGGTCTTGAACCGCGCCTCCTTGAGGCTGGTCAGGTGGATTGCGTAGCTGCCGCTGTAGGGCACCCGCACGCTGACCGAACCGGCGTGGGCGGCCGCGCACGCGGCGAACGCCAGCGCGCATCCGACGACGCAGCGCAGTCCCGCAAGCGCGCCGGCGATCGTGTTCACGGCATCGGATCCGCGAACTGCACGTTCACCGCGGTGCCGTTCTGGATCAGCACGTTCGAGCCGCTGTTCTGGATCACCGTGGTGATGCCGCTGGCGTTGGCAAACGCCCCGCCGTCGATGGCGTTCAGGCCGCTGGTGACGTTGTCGGCGTGGTTGCCGTTGACTTCGCCGTCGTTCTTGACCCGGACCACGACCACCGACTCACCGCCGCGCAGCGCATCGAGCGCCCCGGGATCCAGCGGCTGGCCGATCACCGGCGCCGACTGAGCCGGCTGCGCTGTCGAACTGGCATCCGCGTGTGCCGGGACGGCCTGCTGGCCGGCGGCGAACGCCATGCCCAGCAGCCCGGACGCGATGCCGGCGACGACCAGGAAACAGATTCTCGGGATGAGGAAGCGCATCTTCGATCTCCTGCCTGCACAGGCAGCGGAAGAAACCCGTGCGCACCGCCGAGGGGGCTGGGCGACGCGCACGGGGCACGACAACGACGCGCTGCGGCGCAGGGGAACACCGCAACGCGCCACGCCGCCTACGGGCCGCCTACGTTGAGGTTGGCCTGCACGGTGACGCCCTGCTGGATCAAGGACGATGCGCCGCTGTTCTGCGCAACCGCCATGATCCCGGCTGCCGCGTTCGCGGTGCCGTTCATCGCGTTGGACATGTCGAACCTGCCGGCATCGGCCGACGCCGTGCCGCCGTCGCCGCCACGTCCGCCATTGCCACTGGTGCCGGCGCCGCCCATGGCATCGCCGCCACGACCGTTGCCGCCATCCCCGCCACGCCCGCCGGCGGCCATCGCGTCGCCGCTGCTGCCATCGTTGGTGCTGCTCGTGTCGCCGCCGGTCGCCGAGGCATCGGCGGTCGCGCTGGCGTTTCCGGTTGCGGTGGCGTCCGCGCTGGAAGCACCCGCACCACGCTCGCGCGAACGCGCCGTGGCATCGGTGTCGTCGGACGCACCGGCCAGGCCGATCGCACCGACCGCGCTGGAACTGCCCGAATCACCATCGCGCGCGCTGAGCGCACCGGCATCGCCGCCGTCGCCGCCATCGCCGCCGTCGCCATCGCCGCCCATGGCGGTGCCGCCGAAGGCAACGCCACCGTCCCCGCCCGCACCACCATTCGCGTTGCCGGTATTGCGCGCGGTATTGCCGATGTCATGCACGGCGTTGCCGGTGACTACGCCGGTCAGGTTGGTCGTGGCGACCGCGGAACTGGTATTGAACGAATCGGCCACGCTGCTGGTCGCCGTGCTGTTGTTGTCGGCCGCTGCGCTGCCGAGGCCGAGGGCGAGCGCGATACCGAGGTTGTCCCGGTTGTTGCCGCTGTTGTCCTGGCTGTAGGTGGCATTGTTGTCGCCGCGTCCGGACTCGTCCTGCTGGGACCAGGCCTGTCCCGAGAAGCCAAGCGCGACCAGCACGGCCGTTGCGATCAAGCTCTTGCGAATACGCATTGTTGTTCTCCTTGGATGGTTTGCGCCGCTACACCCGACCCGGGCGTCGACGGCGACGCACCCACCGCTTACGCAGGTTCGATGCCAATCGGGCACCGACGTTGCAAGCCGTTGAAGGAGAAAGGATCTTTCGCACGCCCTGGCGATTGCGGACGCCAATTGCAGGCGCGCGCGCCGAAACAGCGCGAAACACGTTGCATCCGTGCAACATCGCCCGCGCGCAGCCGGCAACGGTTGCAGCGCGCGGTTGCAACTGATTGATTCAACACAAATGCGCGCGCAGCGGCCCCGGCGCAATGTGTTTCATGCGTGCAACGCAGGTGCGGCGGCGCGCAGGACGCCGGCGTCGGCGGTGTCTACAGCGCGTCGGGCCTGCGCACTTCGAACTCGCCAAGCAGTTCGCCACCATCGCCCAGCCGGAACGACACCACGATCCGGCTCCCGGCCTTCAGCGGCGCATGCGGCCGCATCAGCATCAGGTGCATGCCGCCGGGCTTGAGGACGGCCACGCCGTCGGGCGCAACGCGCAGCTCGGGCAGGTGGCGCATGCGATTGACGCCCTGCACGACGCGCGTTTCGTGCAGCTCGGCACTGGCGAACGCCGGACTGTCCGCACCGAGGATGGTGATCGGCTTCGCGCAGCGATTCTCGATGCGCCCGAACCCGGCCATCATCGGCATGCCGGCCGGCCCCAGCCGCACCCAGCCATCGCGTACCTGCGGCTGGCAGTCGCCCGCCGCGGCAGGCAATACGAAGGCCCACGCGCAGACACATGCAAACACGAGGGCGAGGGTTCGATGCGCGGACATGCGCCTATGATAGCCGCTCCCCTTCCGCGGCCCGCAGCGGCCATGCACTGCACAGGACCGGCATGACCACACTGATCAAGCGCACCGACCACGGCGACATCCGCGAACTGCAGCTCGACCGCGCGCCGGTCAACGCCCTGAACCCGATGGTCTGCACCCAACTGGTCGAGGCCATCGACGAAGCGGTCGCGGCCGGCGTGGGCGGGATCGTGCTGTCGGGCGGCCCGAAGGTGTTCTCCGCCGGCCTGGACGTGCCGTTCCTGCTGGGCCTGAGCGACCGCGACGCGCTCAGGGCGGCATGGGAACAGTTCTTCGAGGCCGCGCGCGCACTGGCCACTTGCCCGGTTCCGGTCGTGGCTGCGATCAACGGCCACGCGCCCGCGGGAGGCTGCGTGCTGGCGCTGTGCTGCGACTACCGGGTGATGGCCGATGGGCCCTATCGCATCGGTCTCAACGAGACCCAGGTCGGGCTGGTCGCCCCCGACGGCATCCAGCGCCTGATGCGTCGCGCGGTCGGCGCGCACCGTGCCGAATGCCTGCTGGTATCAGGCGAACTGGTCGAGTCCGGGCAGGCGCTGGCGTGGGGCCTGGTCGACGAACTCACCGACATCGGCGGCGTTCCCACGCGCGCGCTGGCCTGGCTGGAGCAACTGCTGCAACTGCCGCGCAAGCCGGTGCTGGCGACGCGCGCGATCGCGCGCGCGGACCTGGTCGAGGCCCTGCATCCGGACAACATCCGGCTCGACCATTTCATCGAGGCCTGGAACGATCCGGACACGCAGGCAGGCCTGCGGGCACTGGTGGCCAAGCTCGGCAAGTAAACGGTCCCGCCGGCCACAGCGCCTGAAGTGGTGCGCCTGACGCAGGCGGCGCTACGACTCGCCGGTCACCACCGGGCGCGCGGGATCCTCGATCCAACCGCTCCACGACCCGGTGAACAGCTTCGCGCCGGGCAGGCCGGCGTGTTCCATCGCCAGCAGGTGGTGGCACGCGGTGACGCCGGAGCCGCACATCGCCACAACGTCCGCGGCGTCGTGCGTGCCGAGCAGCTCGCCGAATTCCCGCGCCAGCCGATCGCGCGGCTTGAAACGCCCTTCGACGAGGTTGTCGGCATAGGGACGATTGACCGCGCCAGGCACGTGCCCGGCGACCCGGTCGATCGGTTCGGCTTCGCCGAGGAAACGGCCCCGTGCCCGCGCGTCGACCAGCATCCCGCCGCGCGCGAGGTGCGCCTGCACCTGGGACGCATTGAGTAGGCGGCTTTCGTCGAAGCGTCCGTCGCGTGCCACGCGCGTGACGTCGCGCACGCCGATCTGTGTCGGCAGGCCAAGCGCGGTCCAGCGCGCCCAGCCGCCGTCGAGCACCGCGGCGTGCTCGTGGCCCAGTGCGCGCAGCAGGAACCACAGCCGCGCCGCGTGGGCGCCATCCCCGTCGTCGTAGGCCACCACCTGGCGCGCCTGCGTGATGCCCCAGTCGCCCAGGCGCGCGTTGAAATCCGCGGCGTCCGGCCAGGGATGGCGCCCGCCGCCGCGCTTGCGATGGTCCGACAGGTCGCGGTCCAGGTGCGCGTACAGCGCCCCGGGCAGGTGCGATGCCGCGTAGGCCGCCGGGCCGGCCTCGGGGGCAGCCAGCGAAAACCGGCAGTCGAGGATGACCAGATCGTCGCGATCGAGTGCGCCGGCCAGCGTTCCGGCACCCACCAGCGTGGTCCAGGGGGTGGTCATGGCAATCGCTCCAGTCGTTCGCGCAGGTTGAACAGGATCGACGCGGTCGCGCCCCAGATGCGCTGCGAGGGCGCGGCCGGCGGGCGCAGGAATTCGAGCACCTCGCGGTTGCGGCCACGATAGTCGATGGCGACGCGCTGCAGGTTGCCCGGCGCCATCAGCCAGTCCAGCGGCACCTCGAACACGTCCGACACCTCCGACGGATCGGGGACGGCGATGAACGCTGGATCGATCCGCGCCACCACCGGGAGCACGCGGAAGCCGGTGACCGTGGACAGGGGATCGAGATAGCCCAGCGGCTGCGCCTGCGACGCCGCCAGCCCGACTTCCTCGGACGCCTCGCGCAGCGCCGCGGCGACGATGTCCGCGTCGGCGTCCTCGACCTTGCCCCCGGGAAAGCTCACCTGCCCGGGGTGATGGCGCAGGGCGTCGGTGCGCCGGGTCAGCAGCACGCGCAGACCGAATTCGCGCGGCACCAGCGGAACCAGCACAGCGGCTTCGGCGACGACTGCCTCCGGCAGCAGCAGGTCTTCCAGTTCGCCATGGTTCCAGCCGCTGCCGGTCGGCATCGCCGCCAGCGGATGCAGCGCTTCTCGCAGGCGCGACAGGACGATCGGCATGGGCGCGTCGGGTGCCATGGTCAGGTGCGGCCGGCTTCCCGCTCGGGCA
This sequence comes from Luteimonas notoginsengisoli, assembly GCF_042648885.1. Classification (NCBI taxonomy): domain Bacteria; kingdom Pseudomonadati; phylum Pseudomonadota; class Gammaproteobacteria; order Lysobacterales; family Lysobacteraceae; genus Luteimonas; species Luteimonas notoginsengisoli. The sequence goes on from NZ_JBHRYF010000012.1 coordinate 88,686, forward strand.
GCACGGTTTCCATCAGCCGCAGGCGCTCGGCGTCATCCATGTGGATCCAGCGCGCGATCTCCGCCGACGTGCGGTGGCAGCCATCGCAATAGCCATCGCCGGCCATGGTGCAGACGCCGGTGCAGGGACTGAGCACGGCGCGGAATGCGAAATCCATTGCTTTGGTTCCACTCGATGCGCGGGCGCAATAAAAAAGCTGCGCCGAGGTGATCGACGCAGCCTGGTGACATCGGCGACCGACGCGCTCCTGTTTCAGGATGCGCGTCGGGCCGCTGGATCCCCGCCTTCGCGGGGATGACGCAAGAGCCAGGTTGCTGGATCCCCGCCTTCGCGGGGATGACGCAGTGGCAAGTTGCTGGATGACCAGCCTGCAGCTGTTGTGAAGCGCCTTCCGCCTTCGCGGGGATGACGCAGTGGCAAAGGCGATCGCGCTATGCGCGATCGCGCCACTGCGTCACTTGACGCTGACGAGCTGGACGTCGAACACCACGGCCTGGTTCGGGCCGATCGGCGATTCGGGCGTGTTGCCATAGGCCTTGTCGGCCGGCAGCACCACTTCCCAGCGCGAGCCGGCGGGCATCTGCAGCAGCGCTTCGCGCAGGCCGACCAGCGGGACCTGGCTGACCTTGAGGGTCACCGGGCCGGCCTTCTGGCCCTGCGGCGGGCTGAAGGTGTCGACGAAGGCCTGGCCGGTGGTCAGCGCGCCCTTGTAGTTGATCTGCACTTCGCTGGCCTGGGTCGGCTTGGCACCGGTGCCGTTGGTGACGACGCGGTACTGCACGCCGCTGGGCAGCGTCTTCACGCCGGCCTTGGCCTTGTTCTGGGCCAGGAAGGCGTCGCTCTTGGCCTTGTTGGCGGCCGAAGCCTTGTCGAACTCCGCCTTGGCCTTGGCCATCTGGCGCTTCTGCATGTTCTGCACGGCGGTGCGGAGCTGTTCGACCGGAACGGCCGGCTCCTTCTTCGCGTAGCCGTCCTGCACGGCCTTGATCACGGTGTTGACGTCGACGGCTTCGCCGCTTTCGACCAGGTTGCGGCCGAGGTCGTAACCGAGCGCATAGCTCAACTGGCCTTTCTCGGACGAGGTGTCCTGGGCCGATGCAGTGCCGGCGACCAGGGTCAGAGCCGCGAGGGTGGCGGCGAGCAAACGCAACTTCATTCGGTGGATCTCCAGGATTGGTCCGTATGGGGTCCGGTCATGATGGTCCGGCTTGTTGGGGGTCCATCACGCAATTGGGGCGGTCGAGCCGCCCCATTTGGACGCGGTAGGATAACGGCCGCAGGGCTTAACCGCCACTGACGACCGCCATCCGACCCGCGCCGGCCCGGCAAGTTCCGCGAGCCGGCGACCGCTTGCCCACGAGATCGCCCGAATGACCGACTCCCCCCTGCTGATCGCCGACCACGGCGCGATCTGCCTGATCACGATCAACCGTCCCGAAAAACTGAATGCGCTGAATATCGCCACCCTAGACGCACTGCACGCCGCGTTCGACGCAGCGGCGGCGGACGACGCGATCCGCGCCGTGGTGCTGACCGGCGCCGGCCCCAAGGCCTTCGTCGCCGGCGCCGACATCGGCGAAATGGCCGGGCTCACCCCGGCCCAGGGCCGCGATTTCTCGCTGCGCGGCCAGCGCATGATGCGACGGGTGGAGAAGATGCCCAAGCCGGTGGTCGCGATGATCAACGGCTTCGCGCTCGGCGGCGGCCTGGAGCTTGCGATGTGCTGCCATCTGCGCATCGCCGCCGACACGGCCAAGGTGGGGCAGCCTGAAATCAACCTCGGCCTGGTGCCCGGGTTCGGCGGCACCCAGCGGCTGCTGCGGCTGGCCGGGCGCGCGGCGGTGCTGGAACTGTGCCTCACCGGCACCCCGATCGACGCGGCGCGTGCGCAGCAGCTGGGCATCGTCAACCGCGTGGTGGCGGCCGCCGAACTCGAAACCGAAACGATGAAACTGGCTGGACAGCTGGCCGCCGCGGCGCCGCTGGCGCTGCGCGGCATCCTCGACTGCGTCAACGTCGGCGCCGAGTGCGGCATCGAGGAAGCGCTGGAATACGAAAGCGCGCAGTTCGGCCTGGTGTTCTCGACCGACGACATGCGCGAAGGCACGCGCGCGTTCCTCGAACGCCGCAAGCCCGAGTTCCGCAACCGCTGACGGCGCACGCATGTCCGCCCCGCCACGCGATCCTGGATGCCCGGCATGACGCCCTGCTCCTCCTGCGACGCTGGCCGCGCCATGCACGCCGTGCGACTGGCGGACCTGCTGCGCGCGGACGACCTCGATGCGGCGATCGAATCGGGACTGATGGCGTTCGTCACCTGCCCGGAATGCGCGCGGGACGGCGACCTCGCCGATGCGCATGCGCGGATCGCCGCCGCGCAGCGGCGACTGCGCGATGCCTGGGCCGCGCGCGACCGCCATCGCGCCCGTGAAGCGCGCCTGCAACGGCGTGCCGCCGAACGCGCGGCCCGACGCGCTCCAGCGACTGCCAGCGATGCGCGCACGCCCGCGCTGCCCCCGGCCGCGGCCGCGGCGCTCGCACGCGCGAAAGCCAGGGTGGCGCGCAAACCATGAGCCCGGCCCCGAAGCCCGCCCGGCGCGGCCGCAACCTGTCGCCGGCCGAGGTCCACGAGCTGTTCGCGCGGCTCAAGGAGCTCGATCCGAAACCCACCACCGAGCTCGCCTACTCAACGCCGTTCGAGCTGCTGGTCGCGGTGATCCTGTCGGCTCAGGCCACCGACGTCGGCGTCAACAAGGCGACGCGCAGGCTGTTCCCGGTGGCCAACACGCCTGCACAGCTGGTGGCGCTGGGCGTCCAGGGACTCAGGCCGTACATCTCGACCATCGGGCTGTACAACGCCAAGGCCGCGAACGTGGTGGCGATGTCGCAGCTGTTGCTGGACCTGCACGGCGGAGAAGTGCCGCGCACCCGCGAAGCGCTCGAGGCGCTGCCGGGGGTCGGCCGCAAGACGGCCAACGTCGTGCTCAACACCGCCTTCGGCGAGCCGACCATCGCCGTGGATACCCACATCTTCCGCGTGTCCAACCGCACCGGCCTTGCGCGCGGCACGAACGTGCGGGCGGTGGAGGAGCGGCTGCTGAAGGTAGTGCCGGACGAATATCGGCAGGATGCGCACCACTGGTTGATCCTGCATGGCCGCTACACCTGCAAGGCACGCAAGCCGGACTGTCCACGCTGCGTGATCCGCGACCTGTGCCGGTTTCCGGACAAAACGCCCGGCAATGCAATGGATGTCACCTGACCGTCATCGTCGGGAACACTCGACCCGCTTTCCATGCCTGCCACTGGCCGCGCGCAGCCGGCGCAGGTAGTCGCCCGATGGCGAAGCTGTCACGTCAACGAAATATTCACGCCATACGCTGCGCGGCATCTCTCCACGCCCCAGGGCACGCCATGAACCTCTCCCGCAAGACGCTTTCCATCGCACTGTTCGCAGCCCTGGCCGCGCCGGCCGCCCATGCCGAAATCGCGATCGACTCGATCGCCGGCTCCGATGTTTCGCTTGAAGGCCTGATCCAGGCCGACGGCAACTGGTTCGACAACGATCTCGCCGACCTCAACGGCATCGGCGCCAACGGTGACGACAGCGAGTTCGAACTGCGCCGCGCCGAGATCGTGCTCAAGGGCAAGGGTCCGGGCAACTACGAATGGGTGATCGGCTACGACGCCAAGGCCGACAAGTTCCTCGACGTCAACGCCAAGTACAAGCTCGGCGGCAACGGCAGCCACTACGTGCAGGTCGGCCAGTTCAAGCAGCCCAACAGCATGGAGGAGCTGTCGTCGACCAAGAACAACGACTTCATTTCCAAGTCGATGGCCACCAACACCTACGCGGTCGCGCGCAGGCTCGGCGTCGGCTACGGCTTCGGCACCAACAACTGGAGCATCAACGCCAGCTACTTCGGCCGCGAACTGACCCGCAACCTCGCCCACGGCAGCGGCTACGGCCTGCGCGGCACCTGGGCGCCGATCAACGACAAGGGCAACATCGTCCACTTCGGCCTGGCGTACGCGAACTACGACACCGATGCCGACACCTTCCGCGTGCGCGCGCGGCCGGACGCCGACCTGGCCACCGTGCGCCTGGTCGATGCCGGCACCATGACCGACAGCGACCGCGTCGCGACCACGAGCGTCGAGGGGCTGTGGATCCACGGTCCGTTCAAGCTGCAGGGCGAGTACTACACCAGCGACATCAAGCGCCTGGCCAACAGCGACTACACCAGCACCGCCGGCTACATCCAGGGCCTGTGGAACATCACCGGCGAAACCTGGGGCTACAAGCGCGGCGTGCCCACCACGCCCCTGCCCGACCAGCCCGGCAGCGGCATGTGGCAGCTCGGCCTTCGCTACGACACCATCGACCTCAACGACGGTGCCGTCGAAGGCGGCAAGATGAATACCCTCACCGCCGGCGTGAACTGGTACTGGCGCTCCAACTTCAAGTTCGCGCTGAACTACGTCAAGGTCAACAGCGAACGCCAGGGACTGGACGACGATCCGAGCATCGTCGAGGCGCGCGCACAGTTCTACTGGTAGCGTCCAGCGCACGCGGGCGCGGGCCTCCCGGCTCGCGGCTGCAGGCGATGCGAACCCCGTCCGAAAGGCGCGGCGAAAGCCGCGCCCTTTTTCTTCGCGCATCCGGTCCGTGCGCCGTCATCGAACCGACATCTCCGCGCCATCGCACTGTCATCGCGGTGTTATGCAATGCGCCGCAGGCGGGCAGGACCCGCCCCGCATCCACTCCAGGGAGTCATCCGTGCGCAAGTCATCCATCCGCAACGCAGCCGTCGCCACCGTCGTGTTCGGCCTCGCCTTCGGCGCGCAGGCCGCCGACGTCACCGGCGCCGGCGCTTCGTTCATCTATCCGGTCATGACCAAGTGGTCTTCGGACTACAACAAGGCCACTGGCAAGCAGGTCAACTACCAGTCGATCGGCTCCGGCGGCGGCATTGCCCAGATCAAGGCCGGCACGGTGGACTTCGGTTCCTCCGACGCGCCGCTCAAGCCCGAGGAGCTGGCGAAGTTCGGGCTGGCGCAGTTCCCGTCGGTGATCGGCGGCGTGGTGCCGGTGGTCCATATCAAGGGCATCGAATCGGGTGCGATGAAACTCGACGGCGAAACCCTTGCCGGTATCTTCCTCGGCAAGGTGAAAAAGTGGAACGATCCGGTGATCGTTGCGCTCAACGCCGGCATGTCGCTGCCCGATACGAAGATCACCGTCGTGCATCGTTCGGACGGCTCGGGCACCACCTTCAACTTCGTCAACTACCTGTCGAAGGTGAGCCCCGATTGGCAGTCGAAGATCGGCGAAGGCACCTCGGTCAAGTGGCCGACCGGCATCGGCGGCAAGGGCAACGAGGGCGTGGCCGCGTACGTCAAGCAGATCGACGGGGGCATCGGCTACGTCGAGCTGTCCTACGCACTGCAGAACAAGCTCACTTTCACCCGCATGAAAAACGCCGCCGGCAACTTCGTGCAGCCGCGCGACGAGACGTTCTCCGCGGCCGCCGCCAGCGCCGACTGGGCCAGCGCCAAGGATTTCCACCTGGTGATGACCAACGCACCGGGCGAGAACGCATGGCCGATCACCGCCACCAACTTCATCCTCATGTACAAGCAGCCCAGGAACGCGGCCACCGCCAAGAACGCGAAGGAGTTCTTCAAGTGGGTCTACGCCAACGGCGACGCCCAGGCCAAGGCGCTCGACTACGTGCCGCTGCCGGACGAACTGGTCCAGCAGATCGAGGCGTACTGGTCGCAGAACATGGCGTATTGAGGCAAGGCGTCAAACGATACGACGGACGGCCGCCTGGCCCGGGTCAATTCAATCTGGTTACTCTCCTTGCGCGGGCCTTCGGGCCCGTTTTTTTCGGTTCTTCGCCGGGCAACGACCCGCCGCGATCGCCGCGGGATTTCAGTCCCTGGAGGCGCCGGATGCGCCAACCTCCCGTGAGTAGCGCGGTGGTCGACCCCAGCGAATAGCGGAGCGACGCATCCGCAACCTGCGATACGAGTCAGGGGCAGCCGGCAGGCCTTCGGGACGAAATCAAGGGGGAGGCATTCGCCGCAAAGCGGATGCCGGAGGACATTCGTCCCGAAGGCCTGCCGACTGTGCCGTCTCCCATATCCCGATCCTGATGGCCGCCTCAGAACAAGCTGGCATTCCCCCGCGTCGCGCGCGGCGGGATCGCTCCACCGCAAGCACTTCGAATCAGCGAGCACGCCCAATCGGCGCAAATCACGCCAACCCCACGCGCCGGACCACAGATGGACCCACACGCGCCAACCCCGGGTGCGGCCCCAGGCCATGCCAAGGCGCATCGCGGACTTGCTGTCATGGAGGTGTAACAAAAACATCATTTCATGTGCGCATCCCCAGCAGGCGCGACAGCGCCCTTCCCGGAGCCCACATGAAAACGTCGATCTTTCGCACCACCGCGCTCGCGCTGTCCACCCTGCTGTTCGTCGCCGCCTGCCAGCCCTCCGGCGCGCCGCAGAACGGCGCCGCATCCGAGCCGGGCAGCGCGGACACCAGCGCCCCCGCTGACAGCGGCGACAAGGTGGCGGCCAACATCACCGGCGCCGGCGCGACCTTCATCTACCCGCTGATTTCGAAGTGGTCTTCGGACTACAACAAGGCGACCGGCAACAAGGTCAACTACCAGTCGATCGGCTCCGGCGGTGGCATCGCACAGATCAAGGCCGGCACGGTCGATTTCGGCTCGTCCGACGCACCGCTTTCGAGCGAAGAACTGGCTGAAACCGGCCTCGGCCAGTTCCCGTCGGCGATCGGCGGCGTGGTTCCGGTGGTCAACCTGGAAGGCTTCGCGCCCGGCAAGCTGCGCGTCACCGGCGCCGTGCTCGGCGACATCTACCTGGGCAAGGTCGCCAAGTGGAACGACCCCGCGATCGCCGCGCTCAACCCCGGCGTCGCCCTGCCCGACCTGAAGATCAACCTCGTGCACCGTTCCGACGGTTCGGGCACCACCTTCAACTTCACCAACTACCTGTCCAAGGTCAATCCCGAGTGGAAGTCGAAGGTCGGCGAAGGCAAGTCGGTGCAGTGGACCGATGGCGTCGGCGGCAAAGGCAACGAAGGCGTGGCCTCCTACGTGCAGCAGATCAAGGGTTCGATCGGCTACATCGAACTGGCGTACGCGCTGCAGAACACGATGACCTACCTGTCGATGCAGAATGCCGCCGGCAACTGGGTGCAGCCCAACGCCGCGACATTCCAGGCCGCCGCGGCGGGCGCCGACTGGAAGAACGCCAGGGACTTCAACCTGGTCATCACCAACGCACCCGGCGACCAGGCCTGGCCGATCACCGCCACCAACTTCATCCTGATGTACAAGCAGCCCAAGGACGCGCAGCGTTCGGCGAATGCGATGGCGTTCTTCAAGTGGGCCTTCGAGAACGGCCAGAAGCAGGCCGAAGCGCTCGACTACGTGGCCCTGCCGCCGGAGCTCGTGCAGCAGATCGAGGCTTACTGGTCGGCCGAGTTCGCCAATTAAGCACGCGTCGCCGGCCACCCGATGAACGCATCCATCCTCTCCACCGCCGTCGCGCCCACTGGGCGCGACGTGCGTGACGTCCGCAACGACAAGCTGTTCCGCCACGCGCTGACTGCGGCAGTGGTGTTCGTGCTGGTCGCATTGGCCGGCGCGGCGCTGTCGATGCTCTGGGGCGGGCGCGAGGTGCTGGCGCACGAAGGCCTGGGCTTCTTCCTTTCGGCCGAATGGAACCCGGTCGAGAACAAGTACGGCGCGCTGGCGCCGATCTACGGCACCGTCGTCACCGCCATCATCGCGATGCTGATCGGCGTGCCGGTCAGTTTCGGCATCGCGTTGTTCCTCACCGAAGTCGCGCCGCGCTGGCTGCGCGGCCCCGTCGGCACCGCGATCGAACTGCTCGCCGGCATCCCGTCGATCATCTACGGCATGTGGGGACTGTTCGTGCTGGTGCCGATGATGACCCGGTACGTCACGCCGTGGATCAACGACCACCTCGGCACGCTGCCCTTCGTCGGCGTCGTGTTCCAGGGCCCGCCGCTGGGCATCGGCATCCTCACCGCGGGCTTCGTGCTCGCGATCATGGTGATCCCGTTTGTCACCTCGGTGATGCGCGAGGTGTTCCTGACCGTGCCGACGCGGCTGAAGGAGTCGGCCTACGCGCTGGGTTCCACGCGCTGGGAAGTGAGCTGGGACATCGTGCTGCCGTACACGCGTTCGGCGGTGATCGGCGGCATCTTCCTGGGCCTGGGGCGTGCGCTCGGCGAAACGATGGCGGTCGCATTCGTCGTCGGCAACTCGGTGCGGCTGACGCCCTCGCTGCTGGAACCGGGCACCACCATCGCCGCGCTCATCGCCAACGATTTCGGCGAGGCCACCGACACCTACCGCTCGGCGCTGCTGCTGCTCGGCTTCGTGCTGTTCATCGTCACTTTCGTGGTGTTGGCGCTGGCGCGACTGATGCTGGCGCAGTTGGCGCGGCGGGAGGGCAACTGATGAATGCCGCCTCCCGCGAATTCGCCGTCGTCGACCGGCTCTACAGCCGCCGCAAGCTCGTCAACCGGGCGGCGCTGGCGCTCGCCTGCGTGGCCGCGGTGTTTGGCCTGGCCTTCCTGGTCTGGATCCTGTGGACGCTGGTGACCAAGGCCATCGGCGGCATCAACCCCGCGCTGTTCACGCAGATGACGCCGCCGCCGATGGAAGAAGGTGGCCTGCTCAACGCCTTCTTCGGCAGCGCGGTGATGTGCGGGCTGGCCATCGCCATGGGCACGCCGCTGGGCGTGGCTGCCGGCACGTGGCTGGCCGAGTACGGCAACGCGCGCAAGGCCGGCACCGTGGTGCGTTTCGTCAACGACATCCTGCTCTCGGCGCCGTCCATCGTGCTGGGCCTGTTCGTCTATACCCTGGTGGTGATGCAGACCGGCGGCAACTTCTCGGCCCTGGCCGGCGCGATCTCGCTGGCGTTCATCGTGCTGCCTGTGGTGGTGCGCACGACCGACGAGATGCTGCGCCTGGTGCCGGTGCAGATGCGCGAGGCGGCGCTGTCGCTCGGCGTGCCGCAGTGGAAGGTGATCATGCAGGTGCTGTACCGCAGCGCCTCGGCCGGCATCGTCACCGGCATCCTGCTGGCGCTGGCACGCATTTCCGGCGAGACCGCGCCACTGCTGTTCACCGCCTTCGGCAACCAGTACTGGAACGCCAATGTCATGCAGCCGATGGCCAGCGTTCCGGTGGTGATGTACCAGTACGCGGGCAGCCCTTACGAATCCTGGCAGCAGCTCGCCTGGGCCGGCGCGCTGGTGCTGACGGTGTTCGTGCTGCTGGTCAGCCTGGGCGCGCGTGCGCTGCTGCTGCGCAAGCGCATCGCCAACGACTGAGGCCGCCATGTTCACTTCCCCTTCCCGGACTCCCGCCATGAACGACCACCACGCAGCCGTCGACGCGTCGCCGCGGATCGCCGTCGCCACGACCACCCGCGCGGCAGGCGCGGCGGCTGCGGTCAAGATCGCCGCGCGCGGCCTGAATTTCCATTACGACAAGTTCCACGCTCTCAAGGACATCGACCTGGAGATCCCGGAGAAGCGCGTCACCGCGCTGATCGGCCCATCGGGCTGCGGCAAGTCCACGCTCCTGCGCATCTTCAACCGCATCTACGCGCTGTATCCGAAGCTGGTCGCCAGCGGCCAGGTGCTGCTCGACGGCGAGGACATCCTGTCGCCGAAATATCCCATGAACAGGCTGCGCAGCAAGGTCGGCATGGTGTTCCAGAAGCCGGTGCCGTTCCCGATGACGATCTTCGAAAACGTGGCCTACGCCATCCGCCATCACGAGAAAGTGTCGAAGGCGGAGATGCAGGTGCGCGTCGAGCAGGCGCTGCGCCAGGCCGCGCTGTGGGACGAGGTCAAGGACAAGCTGGGACAAAGCGCGCTGGGCCTGTCGGGCGGCCAGCAGCAGCGCTTGTGCATCGCCCGCGCGGTGGCGCTCAGGCCCGACGTGCTGCTGCTCGACGAACCGACCTCGGCGCTGGACCCCATCTCCACGAGCCGCATCGAACAGCTGGTCGAGGAACTCAAGGTCGACTACACCATCGCCATCGTCACCCACAACATGCAGCAGGCCGCGCGCGTGTCCGATTTCACCGCCTTCATGTACCTGGGCGACCTAGTCGAACACGGGCCGACGGAGACGATCTTCTCCAATCCCTCGAAGCGGCAGACCGAGGATTACATCACCGGGCGGTTTGGGTGAGGGATGCGCTCATCGGACGCCGTCAAGGCGTCCGATGCATCCCGAACGCCCGGCCATGGATGGCGGGGCCGGGCGATCCGGCGCCCGCGCTCCCCCGCCAGGGATGGCAGCGACATCCCATCGAACGAAACGCGATTCAGGACACACCATGACCACCCAGCCCCACGACCACATCGTCAGAAGCCACGACGAAGAACGCCACCGCGTCATCGGCGAGATCCTGCGCATGGGCGAGATGGCCGCTGCGCAGCTGGAGGCCGCGCTGGACGTGGTGGAGCGCCGCGACGACCGGGCCGCCGACCGCATCATCGCCAACGACGAGGCGATCGACGCGCTGGAAACCGCGATCAGCCACGATGCCATGACCCTGGCGCTGCGCGGGCCGATGGCGCGCGACCTGCGCGAGATCCTCGCCACCCTGCGCATCGCCTCGGACATCGAGCGCATCGGCGACTACGCGGCCAACGTGGCCAAGCGGTCCAAGGCGCTGAACATGTCGCCTCCCCTGCCCCACACCCGGGGCCTGCATGCGCTGGGCACGCTGGCGGTGCGTCAGGTGCGCGCGGTGCTGGAGGCCTATCGCGACAACGACGCCGATGCCGCGCAGCGCGTGCGCGCCCGCGACGCGGAGCTCGATGCCGAGTACACCGGGCTGTTCCGCGAACTGCTGACCTACATGATGGAAGATGCGCGCGCGATCACGCCCTGCACCCACCTGCTGTTCATGGCCAAGAACCTCGAACGCATCGGCGACCACGCCACCAACGTCGCCGAGAACATCTGGTTCCAGGTCAACGCCGACGCGCCGATGGCCCCCCGCGAGAAGCGCGACGAAACCAACACCGCCACCTAGGGCGCCGGACCCCGCGCCGGATGGACCACGGGCGGCCAGACGAGCGCCAGATCCGGCGAATCCAGGACCGGCGCCAGGGGGTAACATCGGATCTCCCGCCGGGCCCCGCCCGCATCCAGGAGAGAAGCCATGTCCCAGAACAGGAAACCCGTCGCCCTCGCCATTGGCGCTACCCTCGCCGGCGGACTGATGCTGTCCGGCTCCGCGTTCGCCTCCACCCCGCTCGCCCAGGGCTACCTGCTCGGCGCCCAGGAAGCCGCCCCCGCCGAGAAGGCGAAGGAAGGCTCGTGCGGCGCGGACAAGATGAAGGAAGGCAAGTGCGGCGCGGCCGCGATGGATTCGGACAAGGATGGCAAGGTCTCGCGCGCCGAGTTCGACGCCGCCCACGCCGGCATGTTCGAAAAGATCGACACCAACAAGGACGGCTTCGTGGATACCGACGAAAGCAAGGCGCACCACGAAGGCCGCTGCGGCTCCGACAAGAAAGCCGGCGACGCGGGTGCCGACCACAAGGCCGGCATGGAAGGCAAGTGCGGCGAGGGCAAGTGCGGCGGGATGTAATCCCGGCGCCCTGCCGCAATCCGTGCGCCTGCGCTTCGCACCACTGACGCGCACACGCCCGTGGCGCTGAAGGACGACGGCGTCGGCCTGGGTCTGCGGCGATCCCTGCTGGGGTCGCTGCAGGCCGCGCCGGTCGGCACGTTCGATTTCCTCGAGGCCGCGCCGGAGAACTGGATGGGCGTAGGCGGCGCGCTCGGCGACGCGTTCGCCGCGCTCGCCGGGCGCCAGCCGCTGGTCTGCCACGGCCTGTCGCTGTCGCTCGGCGGCCCGGCCGAACTCGACGACACCTTCCTGCACAAGCTGCGCCGCTTCCTCGACGCGCACGACATCGCGATCTACAGCGAGCACCTGAGCGCCTGCGGCGACAGCCACGGCCAGCTCTACGACCTGCTGCCGCTGCCCTTCACCGGCGAGGCGGTCGCCCACGTCGCCGCGCGCATCCGCCGGGCGCAGGATGTCCTGGGCCGGCGCATCGCGGTGGAGAACATTTCCTATTACGCCGCCCCGTTCCAGGCGATGGCCGAGATCGACTTCGTCAATGCCGTCCTCGCCGAAGCCGATTGCGATCTGCTGCTCGACGTCAACAACATCGTCGTCAACGCCACCAACCACGGCTACGACGCCGCGGGCTTCCTGCGCGCCCTGCCCTCCGCGCGCATCCGCTACATCCACGTCGCCGGCCACCGCGACGAGGCGCCGGACCTGAAGATCGACACCCACGGCGCCGCGGTGTCCGACCCGGTGTGGGCGCTGCTGGCCGAAGCCTATCGCTGCCACGGCCGGCGGCCGACGCTGCTGGAGCGCGATTTCAACTTCCCGCCGTTCGCGGAGCTGATCGACGAACTTTCCACCGTGCGCCGCCACCTCGCCGAGGCCGACCGGGCGGGGCGCCATGTCGCCTGAGCCGTCCACCGGCAGCGACCTGCGCATGCAGCTCGACGCGCTGGCGAACTGGATCCGCGAACCGGGCGCCGCCCCGCCGCCGCCCGGCATCGAACAGCGGCGACTGGACATCTATCGCGAGCTGTTCTTCAACAACGTTTCCAGCCTGCTGGGCGGCAACTTCCCGGTGCTGCGGCGCATCCATGGCGACGTGGCCTGGCGCGCGCTGGTGCACGCGTTCTACCGCGACCACGGCAGCCGTACGCCGCTGTTCACCGAACTGGCGCGCGAATTCCTGCGCTACCTCGACACGCGCGAAGCCGATCCGGCGATGCCATGGCTGTGCGAGCTGGCGCATTACGAATGGGTCGAGCTCGCGCTGCAGATCGCCGAGGCTACGCGCGACGACATCCCGTATGTCGCGCACGCCGCTAACGGGCCGAGTACATCCGAAGCCCTGCTTGCGGGGCGTCCGCTGCCGTCGCCGCTGGCCTGGCCGCTGGCCTATGCGTGGCCGGTGCACCGCATCGGCCCGGGCTACCTGCCGGTGGACAAGCCGGACGCGCCGACCCTGCTCCTGCTGCGGCGCGAGCCCGATGGCGAGGTGACTTTCCACACCCTCGGCGCGCTGGCGTTCCGGCTGCTGCAGCGGCTGGACGAGTCCCCCGGAATGTCGGGTCGCGAGCAGCTGCTTGCGCTCGCGGCGGAGGCCGGCGCGGACGACACGGACGCATTCGTCCGCGATGGCGCCGAGATGCTGGCTCGATTGCACCGCGAAGGCACGATTCTCGGCACGCGCGCGTAGCCTCTGCGTGCCTGGCGGATTCGCCGATCACGCGGCCAGTGCTCCAGGCTGCGCCATCCGGGCTGCTTATGGCCTCTAATGCGGCCGCCGGAGTCCTGGGCGGAGCGGCTTTTGCCGCAATCTTCCACGCGCGGGCCGCACGCCGACGAGCGATCCCTACGTGCAAAGGCGCGCATCGCACGGCGTGCCGAACCAGCCGTCTGCTAGGCTGGCCCGATGACGCAAGCCGACACCGACACGCCCCCGCCCGCACCCGCCTTCCTCAAGATGTCGCAACGTTTCCGGGGCTACCTGCCAGTGGTGGTCGACGTGGAAACCGGCGGCTTCGACTGGAACCGGCATGCGCTGCTCGAGATCGCGGCAATTCCGATCGAAATCGACGACGCCGGCGACCTCACGCTGGGCGAAGTGGCCAGCGCCCACCTGGTGCCCGCGCCGGGAACCGAGATCGATCCGAAGTCGCTGGCGATCACCGGCATCGACCTCGACCATCCGTTCCGCCTGGCCAAGCCCGAACGCGAAGCGCTCGACCACGTTTTCGCCGCGGTACGCGAGGCCGTGCGCCGGCACGAATGCCAGCGCGCGATCCTGGTCGGCCACAACGCCCACTTCGACCTCAATTTCCTCAACGCGGCCGTCGCGCGCGTTGCCCACAAGCGCAATCCCTTCCATCCCTTCAGCGTGTTCGACACGGTCAGCCTCGCCGGGGTGGCCTATGGCCAGACAGTGCTCGCGCGCGCGGTACAGGCGGCGGGCCTGCAGTGGAGCAGCGAGGACGCGCACTCGGCCGTGTACGACGCCGAGCGCACCGCGCAGGTGTTCTGCAGGATCGCCAATGCCTGGCCGCGCGCGATGGGACCCGGCAACGTACCCGCCAGGCAGCCCACGAATCCGTAGGAGCGGCTTCAGCCGCGAGCACTCGCCGGGCATGCGGTGCGGTCGGAAGCTCGCGGTTAAACCGCTCCCACAAGATTCCGCTCCATCAGTCAGGCCGGCATTCTCGCGAAAGATCGTGGCTGAAGCCGCTCCTGCAAGGGCAAGGGAGGTTCTGGGCGATCAGCCCAGCCGCTGGCGCACCGCCTCGAACAACGTCACGCCTGCCGCCACGGACACGTTGAGGCTTTCCACGCCCTGCGCGGTGTCGCCGGGCATCGGGATCGTGACCAGCTGGTCGCACTGCTCGCGTGTCAGCCGACGCAGGCCGTCGGCTTCTCCACCCAGCACCAGCGCGACGTTGCCGCGCAGGTCGATGGCATACAACGAACCGGTGGCGTCTCCGGCCAGGCCGTAGATCCACACGCCGAGCTTCTGCAACTCGCGCAGGGTGCGCGACAGGTTGGTCACGCGCACCACCGGCACGCTGTCCGCTGCACCGGCCGAGGTCTTGCGCACGGTGGCGTTGACCTGCACCGCCTTGTCCCTCGGGATCACCACTGCCGTCGCCCCGGCCGCCGCCGCGCTGCGCAGGCAGGCGCCGAGGTTATGCGGATCCTGCACGCCGTCGAGCACCAGCAGCAGCGCCTTGCCCTGCCCGGCCTCGATCAGTCCGGGCAATGCGTCCTCGTCCCAGGTCTTCGCCGCGGCGTAGCGCGCGACCGCACCCTGGTGGCGCAGGCCGCCGGCAACCCCGTCGAGCGCACTCGCGACGACCCGGCGCACCTCGATGTCCTTGCGACGCGCATCGGTCTCGATCTCGCCGATGCGCGGATTCTTCGCCCCGGCCTCGAGCAGCACCTCGCGCACGTTGCCCGCGTCATGCTCGACGGCCGCGGCCACGGCGTTGATGCCGACGATCCACTGGTTTTCCTTGCTCATCTCATCCATCCATCAGGCGCAGACGCGAAACCCGCAACCACACTAGATAAAAACACGCGCGTGAACTCCCAAACGAAAACCAGGTACACCGGCAGCAGGCACACAGCGACCCACGGTTTCCTGCGCGACAGCACCAGGAAGCCGGCGAAAGCCAGTCCTCCCATCCACATCGCCGATGTCACGGGATAGACATCGCCGGCATCTGACGGAACAGGCGGAATCGCAATCGCGAGCGAAAAAGCGAACAGGACCACCTCGCTGATCCCCAACGCAACCGGCCGCAAGCGCCGGATCAGCGACGCTGTTCCAGCGCTCGTCGAAGCGCCCATCGTCAGTACTTCTTCTTGGACCGTTTCGCGGGCTGCCCACGCGGTTGCACGGGCTTTGCGCCGCCGTCGTCATGGCTGTCCTCCCACACCAGCCGGAAATCGATCTTGCGCTCCTCCAGGCTGGCCTTGAGGACGACGATGCGAACCCGATCGCCGAGACGGAACTGACGCCCGGCCCGCTCACCGCTGAGCGTCTTGCGGATCGGGTCGAAGTGGTAATAGTCGTTCGGCAGCTGGGTGACGTGGACCAGGCCGTTGACCTTCGACTCGTCCAGCTCGACGAACAGGCCGAAGCTGGTGACGCCGCTGATCACGCCGTCGAACTCGCTGCCCACGTGCTGCTCCATCCACGCCGCGCGGTAGCGGTCGTCGACTTCCCGCTGGGCTTCGTCGGCCCGGCGCGAGCGCTCCGAGCACTGCAGCGACAGCGCCGCCATGGCGCTGTGCGAGTACAGATAGCGGTCGGCGTTGCCGCCTGCCAGCGCGTGCTTGATGGCGCGGTGGACCAGCAGGTCGGGGTAGCGACGGATCGGCGAGGTGAAGTGTGCGTAGGCCTCCAGCGCGAGGCCGAAGTGGCCGATGTTGTCCGGCGCGTACACCGCCAGGCTCTGGCTTCGCAGCACCACCGATTCGAGCAGCGCGGCGTCGGGACGGTCGCGGATGGTTTCCAGCAGCTTGCGGAAATCCGTCGGCCGCACCTTCCCCCAGGACGGCATGCGCAGCTGGAATTCCTTGAGGAATTCCAGCAGGTCGGCGTACTTGGCCTCCGGCGGCTTGTCGTGGTCGCGATACGGCGCCGGGATTCCGGCGGAGAGCAGGTATCTCGCGGCCTGCACGTTGGCCGCGATCATGCATTCCTCGATCAGCTTGTGCGCGTCGTTGCGCTGGATCATGCCGGCCTGGGTCACCTCGCCCTGCGGTCCAAGCACGAAGCGCACCTCGGAGGTCTCGAAGTCGATCGCCCCGCGCTGGCGGCGCGCCTTGTCGAGCACGCGGTAGAGCTGGTGCAGGCGCTCGACCTGCGGCATCTGCGCGCCGACGAAGGCGCGGGCTTGCGCGCGATCCTCTTCCGGCACGCCTTCGCCGACCGCGTTCCACACCTGGGTGTAAGTCAGGCGCTGGTGCGAGTTCATCACCGCTTCGTAGAACGTCGATTCGCTCACCTGCCCGTTGCGGTCGACCTGCATGTCGCAGACGAAGCACAGGCGGTCGACCTTCGGCTTCAGCGAGCAGATGCCGCTGGACAGCGTCTCGGGCAGCATCGGGACCACGAAGCCCGGGAAGTAGACCGACGTGGCGCGCTTCTGTGCCTCGTCGTCGAGCGGGGTACCGGGCCGCACGTAATGCGAGACGTCGGCGATCGCCACCACCAGGCGGAAGCCGCCCCGGTTGGGTTCGCAGTAGACGGCGTCGTCGAAATCCTTGGCGTCCTCGCCATCGATGGTCACCAGCGGCAACGCGCGCAGGTCGACGCGCTTGGCAGCGTCCACCGCCTCGACGTCCACCGGCACCGCCGCGGCCTGCGACAGCACTTCGGGCGGGAACTCGTGCGGGATCTCGTGGCCGTGGATCGCGGCCTCCACCGCCAGCGACGCGGTCAGCTTGTCGCCCAGCACGGCCAGCACGCGGCCGATCGGCGGGCGATGCGAAGTGGGCGGCTGCACGATCTCGCAGACCACCAGCTGGCCGGGCTTGGCATCGAGCCGCGCGTCGGAGGGAATCTGGATGTTGCGCTGCACCCGGGCGTCGTCCGGCACCACGAAGCTGATCCCGGACTCCATCTCGAAGCGGCCGATCAGGCGGTTCAGGCGCCGCTCCAGCACTTCGACGATCGCGCCTTCGCGGCGGCCGCGCCGGTCCATCCCGGTGACCGACGCCAGCACGCGGTCGCCGTGCATCACCTTGCGCATCTCGAACGGCGGCAGGAACAGATCGTCGCCGACGCCGGAGTCCGGGCGCAGGAAGCCGAAGCCGTCGGGGTTCGCGATCACGGTGCCGGGAATCAGGTCCAGCCGCTCGGCCGGCACGTAGCCGCCGCGGCGGTTCTGCAACAGCTGGCCATCTCGCACCATCGCCGCCAGGCGCTTGCCCAGCGCGTCGAAGCGGTCGGGTTCGGTCAACTGCAGTTGTTCGGCCATCGATTCGGCCGACTGCGGTCCGTCGGCGTCGACCAGCAACTGCAGGATCGCCTCGCGGCTGGCGATCGGGTTCTCGTAACGCCCCGCTTCGCGCGCGGCGTGCGGATCGTGGATCCCGCCGCGGCCGCCACCGGCTTGCGTTCCGCCACCCTGGTTCGCGGAAGGCCCGGACCTGCCGCGTCGCGCAGGCTTGTCGCCGCCGCCGGGGCGCGTCGAAGCCACCTCGGGCATCCAGCCCGGCAGCTTCTTTCCCCCTGCCGGCCTGGTCACCTTCTGGCCGTCTCGATTGGTTTCGGACTTGCCGCTTCCGGCGCCGGTCTTGCCGCGGCCACCGCCGCGCTTGCTGGGAGTTTTCGTCATCGGGCGGATGTTACACGGCCCCCCGCGTCGGCTTCGTCTGCGGGGGCGTTGACAAGCCCCGCCTTGCACCGCAACATACGCGGCCTGCACCCGCCCGGGTGGCGGAATTGGTAGACGCACTAGCTTCAGGTGCTAGCGGGGGCAACTCCGTGGAGGTTCGAGTCCTCTCCCGGGCACCAGGTTGTAGAAAACCCCCGCTTGCGGGGGTTTTTCGCGTCAGCGCCCCGCAGCGGCCGGTCGTGCGGGGCGCCCGGCGCGCCTGCTTGCTGCCCGCGTGCTTCGGGGCTAACGTCGAAACCATCCCACCTGACCGCGGGCGACGCGTTACGGCGTCTCGTCCCATCACGCTTTGGAGTTCCGCCATGGCAACACCCGCATCCCCGCGCCCGTCCATCGTCATGTCGCGGCTGGACTACGACCGCATCGAAGCGATGATCGAAGGCGCCAACGAGCGCGGTGTCGATACGGCGGCGCTAGAAGCCGAAATCACGCGGGCCGAGGTGGTCGAGCCGGCGCAGATGCCGGGCGACGTGATCAGCATGAACTCGACCGCCCGCTTCCTCGACGAGAACAGCGGCGAGGAGCGCGAGCTGACCTTGGTCTATCCCCGCGACGCCAATGGCGAGCCCGGCCGCGTCTCGATCCTCGCCCCGGTCGGCAGCGCCCTGCTCGGCCTGCGCGTCGGACAGAGCATCGACTGGCCGATGTCCGGCAACCGCCACATCAACCTGCGCGTGCTGTCGATCAAGTACCAGCCGGAGGCGGCGGGCGAACTTCACCGCTGAGTTGCGGC
Organism: Luteimonas notoginsengisoli; assembly: GCF_042648885.1. Lineage (NCBI taxonomy): Bacteria > Pseudomonadati > Pseudomonadota > Gammaproteobacteria > Lysobacterales > Lysobacteraceae > Luteimonas > Luteimonas notoginsengisoli. The sequence continues at coordinate 107,505 of NZ_JBHRYF010000012.1, forward strand.
AACATCGCATGAAAAAACCCCGCAGCCGCGGGGTTTTTTCATTGCGCTAGTATCGTCCAGTCGTCACAGGGAAGACCACGATGATCCGGAGCAGATCCATCCTGGCGCAGCGCCGTCCGCAGCCCCTGTCCGCCTGCATGCTGGCCGCGCTGACCGCCCTATCCGCCGTCTCCTGCAGTCCCGGCGTGGATCCACCGGAAGTCCGGTTGAATCCTTCGCCGCAGCAGCGGTATGAGATCACCTTGACGATCGAGGACCCCCCGGCATCGGTTGAAGTCCGTGGGCAGGTTCAGTTCTTCATCACCAATACCGACTGCATGCCATTCGTGGACCGCATTGCCGGCATCAAGCCAGACTCGACGTTTCGAGTTCCTTTGATGTTCGAACAAGAAACAGCAACAACGTTCGTCGGCCACTTCTTCGCAGATGCACTTTTACCGGAAAACTACTACGGACTCGGCGAATGCCATTGGAATTTCACCTCGGCCAAGGCGTTCATCGAAACACAAGGTATAGAGCAATCCGCTGACATCCCGCACGATCTTGTCGTCGCGCAAGGCACCCAGATCAATCTATGCCGACGCCCCGACTCAGGTGGCACTGTGGACCCATGCTTTCGCATGGACATGAAGCCTGCTGCGCAAGTCATGGAACAGCTTTACATGGTCAGCATCGAAGCCTCAAAGGATTGAAATCATGGCGATTTTTACTGAAAGCTACGCACACCTGGCACACGACTCCTACCAACCCAAGCGGGTAAAGGACGACGTCTCTGGAACGCCATTTGAAGTTTATCGAATCATTGACAAGCCCTCCGGCTACCACGGCGTGATCTATCGCAACAAGGTCACGAACGAACTCGTAGTCGCCCATCGTGGCACCGAGTTCGAGACCGACAAGGTTCGTGATCTGGCCATCACCGATGGCCAGATGGTGCTGGTCAAGCTCAACCAGCAACTGAACGGCGCGCGAGAAACGGTCGAGCTTGCACTGGAGTTGGCGCGGCATGGCGGGCTTGCAGGTAACCGGGTCCCGGTCACCGTCACAGGTCATTCGCTGGGCGGTACGCTGGCACAGATGACGGCCACCGAATACGGGCTGCATGGCGAGACGTTCAACGCCTACGGCGCAGCGGGGCTGCATGACACGCCTTCGGGCGGCAATCAGGTCGTGAATCATGTCCGTGCGACCGACATGGTATCCGCCGCCGGCCAGCATTTCGGCAGTGTGCGCGTCTACGCCACCGAACAAGACGTCGCCTTGCTGCTACGTGATGGAACGCCGCCGCAGACGCAAGGCGTCGGGCAGTTCCTGCGAGACGTGGCAGAACTGAGCCCAGACAAGACACACGGCATGGCGCAATTCTACGGCCAGGATTCAATCGTTCGTCCCGAGAACATCGCGCTCTACGAAGCCAACAAGGCCGGCTACGACGCCTACCGCACGGATATCTGCGCGGCGGCGCTGACGGTGCGCCAGGTCGGGCACATGCCGCCGGCTTCCCTGATAAGCGGGGCACTGACCGCTGGCTTCGCTGCCACGAAGCTCGTCGGCACATTCGACAGTAATGTCGAAACCATCCGGTTGCGCAACGAAGTGATCCAGGAGCGGCGGGCGATGCACAGGGATGCGTTTCCGGGCTTGGGTTCGCCAATGCCGCCCCTGGACTCGCGCAACCCCTATGAGCGGTTTCGAGACGAACTGGACGGTCCAAAGCATGACCCGTCGTTCGCCACCCACCCCGACCACGCGCTGCTGCAGCAAATCCGGGGTCAAGTGCGTGAACTCGACCACAAGTACCGACGGGAGTTCGACGAGAAGAGCGAGCGCATGAGCCACAGCCTCCTGGTCCTGGCAAATGAGAAGGGGCTGGAGCGGGTCGACCACGTCGTCCTGAGTGGATCCAGTACCGGCGGCCGGGTCAGGCCGGGCGAGAACATCTTCATCGTGCAGGGCAGGCTGGACAACCCCGCGCACACGCGCGCGCTGATGAAAACCGAAGCTGCGGCGCAAACCCCGATTGCGGGATCGAACCGGCAACTCGAGATCTTGAACCAGCATCTCGAAGATCAACAGATGCAGCAGCAGCGCGACCAGGCGCCGCGACGGGAAACGCAGGCACCGACGATGGGGCTGTGAACCTGCCCTGCAGCAGCCAGGCCGTCCGAATCCCGGCGCGGCCGGTAGAATTGGCGGGGTCGCTTCCGATCCAGGTTTCCGCCCCGCAATGACCGAACTCGTCCGCCCCACCTTCCACGGTTTCGAGCAGATCCCGCTGCGCGAATATGCCGAGCGCGCGTATCTCGACTATTCGATGTACGTGGTGCTCGACCGCGCCCTGCCCTTCATCGGCGACGGGCTCAAGCCGGTGCAGCGGCGGATCATCTACGCAATGAGCGAGCTCGGGCTGGCGGCCGGGGCCAAGCCGAAGAAGTCGGCGCGCACGGTGGGCGATGTCATCGGCAAGTACCACCCGCACGGCGATTCGGCCTGCTACGAGGCGATGGTGCTGATGGCGCAGCCGTTCTCCTATCGCTATCCGCTGATCGACGGCCAGGGCAACTTCGGTTCGCAGGACGATCCCAAGTCGTTTGCGGCGATGCGCTACACCGAATCCAAGCTCACCCCGATCGCCGAAGTGCTGCTGGGCGAACTCGCACAGGGCACGGTCGACTGGGCGCCCAACTTCGACGGCACGCTGGAAGAGCCCACCTGGATGCCGGCGCGCCTGCCGCACCTGCTGCTCAACGGCACCACAGGCATCGCCGTGGGCATGGCCACCGACGTGCCGCCGCACAACCTGGGCGAAATCGTCAGCGCCTGCGTGCGCCTGCTCGACGACCCGGACGCCACCGTGCGCGACCTGTGCGAGCACGTGCGCGGCCCCGATTACCCGACCACCGCCGAGGTCATCACCCCGGCCGCCGACCTGCTGGCGATGTACGAGACCGGCACCGGCAGCATCCGCGCGCGCGCCACGTTCTCGAAGGAAGGGGCCAACATCGTCATCACCGCGCTGCCCTACCAGGTCTCGCCGTCGAAGGTGATCGAGCAGATCGCCGCGCAGATGCGCGCCAAGAAGCTGCCGTGGCTGGAGGATATCCGCGACGAGTCGGACCACGCCAACGCCGTGCGCGTGGTGCTGATCCCGCGCAGCAACCGGGTCGACGCCGAGCAGCTGATGGGCCACCTGTTCGCCACCACGGATCTCGAGAAGAGCTACCGGGTCAACCTCAACATCATCGGCCTGGACGGCCGCCCGCAGGTCAAGAACCTCAAGGCGATCCTCGCCGAATGGCTCACCTTCCGCGCCGACACCGTGACCCGGCGCCTCAACCACCGGCTGGAGAAGGTCGAGCGCCGCCTGCACCTGCTCGAGGGCCTGCTGGTCGCGTTCCTCAACTTGGACGAGGTCATCCGCATCATCCGCAGCGAGGACGAGCCGAAGCCGGCGCTGATCGCGCGTTTCGGATTGACCGACGACCAGGCCGAATACATCCTCGAAACCAGGCTCAGGCAGCTGGCGCGGCTCGAGGAAATGAAGATCCGCGGCGAGCAGGACGAGCTGGACGCCGAGCGCGACCGGCTGATCTCCACCCTGGGTTCGAAGGCCAAACTGCGCAAGCTGATCAAGGACGAACTGCTGGCCGACGCGAAGAAGTTCGGCGACGCCCGCCGCTCGCCACTGGTCGCGCGCGGCGCGGCGCAGGCGCTGGCCGAAACCGAGCTGGTCGCCAGCGAGCCGATGACGATCGTCCTGAGCGAGAAAGGCTGGGTGCGAGCGGCCAAGGGCCATGACGTCGACGCCGCCGCGCTGTCGTATCGCGATGGCGACGGCCTGCTCGGCGCGGTGCGCGGGCGCAGCACGCAGCAGGTGGCGTTCCTGGATTCCAACGGGCGCAGCTACTCGACGCTCGTGCACACACTGCCATCGGCGCGCGGCAACGGCGAGCCGCTGACCGGGCGCTTCTCGCCCGCCGCGGGCGCTTCGTTCCAGGCGCTGGCGACGGGCGACAACGACACCCGCTTCGTGCTTGCCTCGTCGCACGGTTACGGCTTCGTCACCCGTTTCGAGAACCTCACCGGGCGGCAGAAGGCGGGCAAGGCGATGCTGTCGCTCGGCGCCGGCTCGCACGTCGTGCAGCCCGCCCAGGTGGCGGACGCCAAGCACGACCGCATCGTCGCGGTGACCAGTGCCGGCCACCTGCTGGCGTTCCCGGTCGCCGAGCTGCCGGAACTCGACAAGGGCAAGGGCAACAAGATCATCGAGATCCCCAAGGCCAAGCGCGGCACCGAGCACGTGGTGGCCATCGCCGTGGTGTCGCCCGGCGGCACGCTTTCGGTGAGATCGGGCGCGCGCACGATGTCACTGTCGTTCAAGGAACTGGACCCGTACATGGGCGCACGCGCCAGCCGCGGCGGACTGCTGCCGCGTGGCTGGCAGAAGGTAGAGGGACTGCATGTCGAACGCTAGCCGGTCGGCGCGACGCGCGGGTCCGCAACCGGCCGGGAAATGGCCGGTGCCGCGCTGCGTGTCACGCAAGCCCGACGCACCCGCGGTGCGCTGATGGACGCATCGTTCTGGCACCAGCGTTGGGAACAAGGGCGCATCGGCTTCCATCGCGACCGGGTGATGCCGCTGCTCGAGCAGCACTGGCCGTCGCTTGGGTTAAACGAAGGCAGCCGCGTGTTCGTACCCCTGTGCGGAAAGACGCTGGACATGGCGTGGCTGGCGGCACGCGGGCACCGCGTGCTCGGCGTGGAGCTGTCGCGGATCGCGATCGAGCAGTTCATGGCGGAACACGGCCTGGTGCCGGCGATCCACGAATCCCTATTGGGCACGCACTTCGTCGCCGGCGCGATCGAGATCATCTGCGGCGATGCGTTCGCGCTGGATGCCGAGACGCTGTCCGGGTGCAGCGCGGTCTACGATCGCGCCGCCCTGATCGCCCTGCCGCGGCCGATGCGCGACGCCTACATCGGCGAGCTGCATGCGCGTTTGCCCGCAGGCTGCCGCGAACTGTTGATCACCCTGGACTATCCGCCGCACGAGAAGGCCGGCCCGCCGTTTCCGGTCGACGCCGATGAAGTGCATCGCCTGTACGACCGCGACTGGCAGGTGGCGTGCATCGAGCGCCGTGACATCCTCGATGCCGAACCCGGCTTCGCGGCCGAGGGGGTGACCGCGCTGCATACTGCGGTGTGGCGGCTGGAAAAGCAGCTTTCGTAGGAGCGGCTTCAGCCGCGAGCTCTTGCTCTGGTCCCTCCCCCTGCGAAGGCAGGGGGAGGTTGGGAGGGGGTGGTCACGGTTCCGATTGATCCTGAAGACACCCCTCCCCAACCCTCCCCTGCCTTCGCAGGGGTGACCTGCCCCCACTGAGCCGTACCAGCCGAAGCTAGGTAGAGTCCGTCACCCAGAGAGGACGGA
>NZ_JBHRYF010000013.1:0-1175 GCF_042648885.1 Luteimonas notoginsengisoli
CGTCCAGCCCACGGTCAATGGCCGCGAGGCCAATGCCGGGCGCCTGCACGTGCGCGTGCTCGAGCCGGCAGGAGCGGTCATCCGGCTCCACGACTGGCGCCAGACCGATCGCGGCGAATTCCGGCAGGGCTGGAGAATCGATGTCAGCGGCGGAACAACCGGCTACGTGATCGAGCTATACGAAAACTGAACCCGATGTCAATATTTGGTGAATAACGTCCCAAATTGACATCCTCGGCGGGCGGCCTGCCTGAATGGCTCTATAGTCCGCTCCAGCCTTGCGTGTGGCCCAGGGAGGGCGCCTGGAGCGGCAACCCCCGTTGCTGCCCGTACCCACGCATGGCGAGGGGATTCCCTTGCACGCACCTGATTCGACCGTCCATCACGCACGGCGCCGGGCATCCCGACGCCTGCTTCCCCTGGCCGCCGCCCTTTTTGCGACCGGCCTCATGGGAGGCATCCTGATCATGGTGGACGCATCGGGCAACGCCGATGCCCCCAGCGCGCACCTGGCGGCGTCCGCCTCGCGCGCACTTCCAGGAGCGCAAGCGGTTCCGCTCCAGTCGATGGCGGCCACCCCTGCCCCTGCGCTCGTCGCGCCCCACGCCGCAGGCCGGGCCATGCCCGTGACCGCCGCGCTCGCCGCAAGACGGCACCGGGCATCGACGGCGCCGCAAGCTGCCGCGGAACCCGCCGCCGACGCGCCGCGCGTGTTTGGACTGTCGTGGCCGAGCTGGATGTCGCCGGTGGAACATCGCGCACCGGTGGTGAAGGCGAACGCGGCAAGCCGTATTGCGCGCCTGCTCGGCGATCGTCCGATCGGCGCCGCCCTTGCAGTCCAGCAACCCGATGCCGGTGCACCGGTCGCGACCCCGCCGCATGCCACCGTGCGCGACTCGGCGCCGGGCACTTCCGGCATGTCAGGGGCAACCCGGGTTGGTTTGAGTCCCAACCTGTCTTACATCGACACGCACTCGCAGACATACACCAGCTTCAAGTCCTGGGTGGACAGCGCCGTCAACGGCAATCGCGGCTATGGATTCGCTGCGAGCGAAGCGGCGATCATGTTCCAGATCACCGGCAACCAGAACTACTGCACCCTGGCGCTGGCCATGGTGGAAGAGCAGGTCGTGGACGCGGAAGCGGCCATTGCCGGCGGTGGCCGGCCCGCCGTA
>NZ_JBHRYF010000014.1:0-140011 GCF_042648885.1 Luteimonas notoginsengisoli
GTCCGTCCTCTCTGGGTGACGGACTCTACCTAGCTTCGGCTGGTACGGCTCAGTGGGGGCAGGTCATCGGCCACAAGGTCCGTGACCTCGCCCTCTTCAACCTGGCGATCGATTCCAAGCTACGCGCCTGCGACTTGGTGAAGCTGCGGGTATCGGATGTTTCCCATAGCGGTCAAATGGCATCCCGCGCCATCGTGATGCAGCAGAAGACCGGCCGACCCGTCCAGTTCGAGATCACCCAATCGACTCGCGAGGCCGTGCAGGCTTGGATCACCCACGCTGAGCTCAAGCAGTCGGATTTTCTATTTAGAAGCCATACTTCGGACTCGCCCCACCTGTCGACGAGGCAGTACGCCCGCATCGTCCATCGCTGGGTAGAAGATGCTGGCCTCGAGTCGGGTTCCTACGGCACGCACACGATGCGCAGGACCAAAGCTTCGTTGATCTACCGCCGGACGCGAAACCTCAGGGCGGTTCAGCTATTGCTTGGGCATACGAAGCTAGAGAGTACCGTGCGTTACCTTGGTATAGAGGTCGATGACGCCCTGGAGATCGCCGAGCAGACGGATGTCTGAAGCCATAAGGTTCGCTCCTCGACCGTAGAGGGTCGGGGAGCGGCCAAGAGTGGACTTTTTAATTCGCATGGGGCTCATCCAGCCCCTGAAGAACGCTGAGCTCAATGGGATACTCTCTGCCGCACGGGCGCATACAGGTCACCTCCCGTGTCGAGTCTCAACCGCTGCGTCGCTTCGCACTATCCTGCAATCGCCCACCCACCCATTGAACCCTTGAAAAAGCCTCACCGACATCGCAGGCGCACCCTACTTTCAACGCAAGCCGCAGCAGCCAAGCCTGCCAAGGTCAAAGTACCGCCGCGTCTGGAGGCTGAGATCCTCGCGGAACTGCAGGCCTTGTGCGTCAGCCCAGGCTACGTGCACGCCCTGGCGCATCTGTGCTTTCGCGACAACTTGGTGATTTTCGCCGACCAGCTGACCGAGCAGGACTTGCATAAGCTGCACTCGCCCGAACGGCTGATTCGCACCGAGATCAACACCCTGCTGGGTTTGATGATCAAGGCGCCGCTCGATTGGACCTTGCCAAGTTCCGATGAGCTGCAGCGGTACCTGGATGAAACCGAGCGGCTCATGGACGAACTGCACCGGCGCTTGTCGGCTGCCTTTTCCTTTGGCGATCTGTTGGCCGCGATCGAGCGAGGAGAGGCAGTCAATCCGTTCGAGTCTGGCGAGGTCTTGCGCGAACCCATCTTCTACGCCGCCGACTCGGCCTACGATTTCCAGTACTTGGACTTCGCCATGCGCCGTTACGCAGCGGACGCGCCCTGGCTGCAGGCCAACGTCGGATTCACCATCGACCAGGCCTGCGCGGTAGCCGAGGCCATGCAGCGCAACATAGAGGATCAGCTCGAGCGCCTGCGCGAGCAACTCCTCGCCCTGCCGCCAGACCAGTGGACGATGCTGCCGGCCTTTTGTGCGTCGGTGGCGGATTTGGCCGGCTTGACAGGCCAGGACCCAGCCTTGGTCGAGCGCATCCTGGACAAGTTCTGCGCACCAGTTGACGCGACCAACGCCGGCTTCGCTGCCTTGCAGGATTTCAACCTGGCCACGGCCGCGCCCTTGTTGCGCACGCCGAAGGGCGAATACATGTCCTTGCAGACCAACGCGCTGGCAGAGGCCATCTACGAATCGCCCTTTTACTGGATGCTGGCTGACAAGCCCTACCAACCCACCCAGGTCAAGAATCGCGGCGCCTTTACTGAAGGCTTCATCGCCGATCGACTCAAGCGCGTTTTCGGCGCCGACCACGTGTTTACCAACATTAACATTTACAAGGGCAAGGACGTCGTCGCGGAAATCGATGTACTGGTGTTGTGGGCCGACCGCGCCATCATCGTTCAGGCCAAGTCCAAGAGCCTCACGCTCGAAGCACGCAAGGGAAACGACCAGATCATTCGCAAGGATTTTCAGCACAGCGTGCAGGATGCCTACGACCAAGGCTTGTTGTGCGCCGAGTGCATAGGGAACCCGGCCTTTCGCTTTGCCCACGCCGATGGCACGGACCTAGTGCTGCGGGCCATCTCCGAGATCTTCATGTTCTGCGTGGTGAGTGATCACTACCCGGCCCTAAGCATGCAGACGCGGCAATTCCTCAAGACGCGCCAAGTGCCACGTGTCCGCGCCGCGTTGGTCACGGACCTGTTCTTGGTCGACGTGATGACCGAGCTGCTGTCGTCGCCCCTGCATTTTTTGAGCTATGTCGCTCGTCGGGCGCGCTACGGCGATCGCGTATTGGCCGCGCAGGAGCTGACCGTCCTGGGGTACCACTTGGCACAGAACCTGTGGCTCGATAAGGAGACGGACGTCCTCCACATCGGGGAAGACTTCACGGTTGGGGTGGATGTGGCCATGGCGGTGCGACGGCGTGGTGTGCCGGGCGCCGCCACGCCCAAGGGGCTGCTCACCCTGCACGAAGGAACGACCCTTTCGCTCGTCCTGAACGAAATCGAGACACGTGCTGAGCCGGCGGTTCTCGAGCAAGGATTCCAGCTGTTGGAAATGGGTAGCGAAGCGTGGCGCAATCTAAATTTGTTGATCGACCGCCAGGCAAAGCGTAGCGCGCAAGATGGCCAGCCGCACAACGGCGCGATGCCCTTCCCCGATGGCAGCGGCTTCTCCTTCTTATGCTCGCCGGACGATGACGTCACGGCGGCGGAGAACCTAACCCACATCTGTTCACGGCGAAAGTACGCACAAAAGGCCGACCGGTGGTTCGGCCTGTGTTTGACGCCGGCTCCGGCGCGCCTTCGCTTTGGCTTGCGCATGGCCGATCCGTGGCAGCAAGACGACGCCATGGACGCATTGACCGCCGACATGCGCGAGGCGATGCCGATGCGGCAAGTGCGCCAACGCCTGGCCGGCGCGGTAGCCGCGCCGAAAGTCGGCCGCAACGACCCGTGCCCGTGCGGCAGCGGGAAGAAGTGGAAAAAGTGCCACGGCGCGTGATCGAAGCTGAGCGGGCCGGTGGCTAACACAGGAACAATCATGACCAATGACCCGCAACCAGTGGATGACGGTGGCTGGGAACAATGGCGCACCCTCACGGCGCAAGCCTATGGGCGCTACCACGACCAACTGTTAGCCCTTCGCGGCGACTACCCGGGGTTAACCGACTACAACGCGTCCGAACGCGTGGAAGCCACGGCTGGCACGATGGCTTGGCGCTGGGGCGCGGACAGTGAGCTTCGTGAAACCATTAACTCGATAAACGGCTGGGGACCCGCCTGCATTCATGGCATGCCTGGAACAAGGTCGTGGCGTCTTTCGAGGAAGAAGTTGATCGCTGGGAAGTGCTCAACAGCTTCGTCGAGTCGATCGCATTCTTTTGCATGCTGCAGCCAACTAGCCTCGCGGATCGCATCGCGCTGACTGCATAAACATTGTTGCACCAGGCCAACTTGCTGGTGATCGCCGGCTACGCCGACTCGCTAGAACAAGACAAGGCGCCCCACCGTCCGCTAAGGCGCTCTGATCGACGCAAACAGCTTAATCACTTGGGCAGTTGTTGGGCCCGGTACGAAGCCTTGCGCGATGCGTTGAATGCGATGGACGGCGAGGACTATCAAACACTCACGGGCAACTTCCGAGACTTGGCCAACCACGCGTTCGCACCGCGCTTCATGATCGGCCAGATTCCCCGCGCATGGCGCAGGAAGGTTGACTACGAAGAAGCAGTCGTAAATGGCGACGGTACAGTGGAAGTTGTGACCGATCCCGCGCGCAAGATGACCCAGTACGCAATGGGCACATTGGAGCCTCTGCCGTTGAACGCTGCCTACGCTGCAAACTTGGCGGAATACGGCAGGGCTAGGTGCACCATGGAAGCCTTCGCCAGACTCGTGGAAGAGTTGTGCGACCGCATCGACACCAAGCTGTAGACCGCGCCTCACCTTTTCTATCCAATAAGCTTGCCGACTAGCATTGATCGGGAGCGGATGGGGGATGTCCGCTTAGGGTCGAAAGCCGCCAAAAAAAAGCCCCGCAACGCGGAGCCTTTTTGCCGGTCGTGCCGCCGCGATCCGTCTCAGGCAAACGGATCCCGCAGCACCATCGTGTGCTCCCGGTCCGGGCCGGTGCTCACGATGCTGATCGGGCTCCCGGCCAGTTCTTCCAGCGCGCGCAGGTAGGCGCGGGCGGCGGGTGGGAGGGCGTCCCATTCGGTGATGCCGTGGGTGTTCTCGCTCCAGCCGGGGAACTCCAGGTACACCGGCTCGCACTCGTCCCAGCCCTGGGCGTCGAGCGGGGCGTATTCGGTTTCCTTGCCGCGGTAGCGGTAGGCGATGCACATCTTCAGCTTTTCCATGCCGTCGAGCACGTCGAGCTTGGTGATGCACAGGCCGGTGATGCCGTTGATGGCCACGGCGCGCTTGAGCGCGACGATGTCGATCCAGCCGCAGCGGCGCGGGCGCCCAGTGGAGGCGCCGTATTCCTGGCCGCGGTCGCGGATGCCCTGCCCGATCTCGTCGTCGAGCTCGGTCGGGAACGGGCCGCCGCCCACGCGGGTGGCGTAGGCCTTGCAGATGCCCAGCACGTAGTCGATCGCGTCCGCGCCTACGCCGGTGCCGGCGAGCGCGCCGCCGATGGTGGTGTTGCTGGAGGTGACGTAGGGATAGGTGCCGTGGTCGATGTCGAGCAGCGCGCCCTGCGCGCCTTCGTACAGCACCTTCTTGCCCTGCTTGCGCAGGTCGTGGAGGATCCCGGCGACGTCGGATTTCATCGGTTCGACGTATTCGCCGAACGCCAGCGCCTCGTCGAGCGTCTTCTGGTAGTCGATGGCGTCGGCGCCCAGGTACTTGGTCAGCACGAAGTTGTGGTAGTCGAGCGCGGTGCGCAGCAGTTCGGCGAGCTGCTCGGGGTAATGCAGATCGGCCACGCGGATACCGCGGCGCGCCACCTTGTCTTCGTACGCCGGGCCGATGCCGCGGCCGGTGGTGCCGATGGCCTTGCCGCCGGCGGCCTTCTCGCGCGCCTGGTCCAGGGCGATGTGGTACGGCATGATCAGGGGCGTTGCCGGGCTGATCCTCAGCCGCGAGCGCACTTCGACCCCGGCCTCCTCCAGCTCGCCGATCTCCTTGATCAGCGCTGCGGGGCTCAGCACCACGCCGTTGCCGATCAGGCACAGCGCGTCGTCGCGCAGGATGCCGGACGGGATCAGGTGCAGCACGGTCTTCTTGCCGCCGATCACCAGCGTGTGGCCGGCGTTGTGGCCGCCCTGGAAGCGCACGACGGCGCCGATGTCCTGCGTCAGCAGGTCGACGATCTTGCCCTTGCCCTCGTCGCCCCACTGCGCGCCGAGCACCACGACTGACTGACCCATTGCGAAAACTCCTGCTGCGAATTGGTGGGGACGGCGTTGGCCGCGGGAAATGCGGGGGGTGGGCGGCAGTGCGGGCGGTTCAGCGCCTTGCGATGCCCTACACGCGGAAAAAGCCGGCGGTCGGCTCGTGAGAGCTTGCCCGTCCGGCTTTTGCGCATTATCCGGGTTTCGGGGGGTGGGGGCCAGCGGCGGCGAGGATGCGGAGCGATGGCGAGTGCCGGGCGGCGCGTGTCGTAGGAGCGGCGGAAGCCGCGAGGCTTTCCGGGAAGGCGGTCGCGGCTTCCGCCGCTCCTACGGGGTTTGTGCGCGCGCGGTTGGCTTTGCCTAGGGTCGGCACCAGCTGTTTTCGCTCCCTACGGCACCGTACTTTCGGGGCATCCAACTCCTGGGACACGGACATGGGCCTGACCATCGGGGACTCCGCGCTGCGCAGCTACGCGCCGCAGCTGCCGACCAGCCTGCTCCCGACCAGCGTGAGGCCATCCGCCGCCGAGCTGGCCGCCAGACCGGCGCTGCATTCGGTCCCCGAACCGAGCTACCACCCGCAGGTCGCCGCGCCGGGCACCTGCGGCCCCGGACAGGCGATGCCCTACGACGCGGCCAATTTCTCGTCGTACATCAGCGGGCAGCAGGGGCGGCAGGTCGACGTCGACATAATGCGGATGTCGCTGGCCACCTACGAGACCGGAACCCAGGACATCTGCGGCTGGACCGCGCTGGACAACGACCAGCTGCAGGCCGCCGGCATGGATCCGGGCCGCCTCGACGTGCCCGGCAGCCAGTTCAAGGCGCAGGTGTTCACCGATGGCCAGGGCAACTACGTGCTGGCGTTCCGCGGCACCCAGGAAGGCGCGGCGGACTGGATGACCAACTTCGCCCAGGGCACGGGCCAGGTCACTGACGAGTTCGACCGCCTCGCGCCGCAGGCGGCGCAGGAGTTCGCGCACGCGTTCGGCGAACGCGGCGTGGACGCGGACGGCAACCCGGCCTACACCAACCTGGCGATCACCGGACATTCGCAGGGCGGCGGGCTGGCCACCGTGGCGTCCGCGGTGACGGGCATCCCCGCGGTCACCTTCGATCCGTCCGGCGTGCACGACCGCACGCTCGATCGCCTGGGCCTCGATGGCGACACCTTCCGCCAGCAGGCCGAGGGGGGTCAGGTGCGGCGCTATTCGATGCAGGAAGATGCGCTGACGCAGGTGCAGGAAGGCTGGTTCACCGCGCCGCTGGCGCCGGACGCGATCGGCCACCAGATCGTGGTCAAGCCCGAAGGCGAGCTCGCCGACCGCGTCGTCGAGTACGGGCTCGAGCGCACCGGCATGGATCCCACGGCGGCCGGCATCGTCAACGACATCGTCGAATGGCTGCCGAACCTGCCCGGCGCGCTTGGCGACATCGGCAGCGGCGTGCGCTACCTCGCGCGCGCGGTGAGCAGCCACGAGCAGCAGGTGCTGATCGACACCATGCTGCAGCAGGAGCCGTGGCAGCCGGGCTACGAGAATCCGGCGAGCACCGAGCGCACGCTGATGTCGCCGTTCAATTCGCGCGAGATCGAGCGCCGGGTGACCGAGGAAGTCGCGCAGGGTGTGGACGAGATCCGCGGCGACCTGGCCCGCGGCCAGTCCGACATCGCGACGATCCAGGCCACCGATGTCGCCGCGGGCGACCATGTGCAGGCCGGCTGGAGCATCGCCGGCGAGAGGCTGCAGACCGGCTTGAACGTGGCCGGCGACGTGCTGTCGTCCGGGGCGGATGTCGCGGCCGGCACGGTGGAGGGCCTGGCCAGCGACGCGGGCAATGCGATCGACGCGCGCGCCGATGCCACGTCCAACCCGGTCGAGCGCTTCGTGCTGGGTGGCACCGCCGACGCGGTGCGGGTCCTGGGGCTGGCGAGCGGCGCGACCGCGCGTGCCACCGGGGACGTTGCGCAGGCCGCGCTCGACGGTGCGGGCTGGGTGGCCGACAAGGGTTCGGACGTGGTCGGCAAGGTCGACCAGACGCTCACCGACGGCGTGAACTGGCTGCGCGACCGGTTCTGATCGCGTGCCCATCCACCGTGGCGCGGATTCGCATTCGACCGCACCACGCCGACCGGACACAATGACGCGGTGCGCCTGTCCTGCACGCTGACGTCGATGCTGTTGCTGCCGGTGCTACTGTCGGTCACCGCCTGTCGTGGAGACTCCATGGACGCCCCGTTCACCGACGCCAGCGCCTCCGAACTGGCGAGCGCGATCGACCACGGCAACGTGCACGCGATCGGCGCGCAGGTCCGCAGTGGCGCTGATCCCGATGCGCAGGGCAAGGACGGCATCAACCTGCTGCAGTACGCGATCATGGTGGCCAACAAGGCCGGCTTCGAGGCGCTGCTCGACAGCGGCGCGAAGCCCGATGCGCCGGGCTTCAACGGCACCACCGCGCTGCACACCGCCGCGATCGCCGACGACCCGGACTACCTGCGCCTGCTGCTCGCGCACGGCGCCGATGCGAATGCCATCAACCAGCGCAACGGCGAGACGGCGCTGGCGGTGGCGGTGTCACCGCGCACCGACGCGCAGTTCCGGATGCTGCTCGACGCCGGCGCGGATGTGAACGTGGCCGACCGGCAGGGCTACACCCCACTGCATCGCGCGGCCATGATCAACGCTGGCGAGCACGTGTTGCAGTTGCTCGATGCCGGCGCCAACCCGCAGGCCAGGAGCGTGCAGGACGCGACCTTCCAGGCCTACTTCTTCACCACGCCGGAAGCATCGCTGTCGGGGCCGGCGCGCGCGAACCGCGAGGCGGTGGTGAAGTGGCTGCGCGCGCACGACGTGCCGCTGGAGGCTGGCGTCGGGGAATAGCATTCGCGGCGGCCGGCGGAATCAGAAGCACGCTTCGCTGCGCTCGCGTTCCCTCATCCGCCCTTCGGGCACCTTCTCCCGTGGGCGGGAGAAGGGTTGTCGTTGGTGCGCCGACACACGTTTCGCTCCGGCGCTGTTCCGCACGCGGTGAGAGCTACGCCGGTGGGGAGCATGTCGTCACAGGCCTTCTCCCACTTGCGGGGGACGGCGGGCGCAGGTGGGCGAACTCGCCGTCAAAGCCCTTCTCCCGCTTGCGGGAGAAGGTGGTGCGAAGCACCGGATGAGGGCGTCCTTGATCTTGCGCCAGAACTGGGCCCGGCTCAGCCCACGCGGCGCACGAGGTAGAGCGCTGCGAGTCCAGCGGCAAGCAGCAGCGCGCCGCCGATGCGCAGCTGGCGGCTCTGCATCGCCTGCATCTGTTCGGCCATGCGTTTCCAGGCATCGGGGAAGGCGAACAGCACCAGGCCTTCCAGCACCGCGACCAGGCACAGTGCCGCCCACAGATCCGACATCGGGCCTACTTGTCGCTGCGCATGTACTGCAGGAACGGATCGTCTCGGTCGAGCACGATCACGCTGTCGCCGCCGGAGAACGACTTGCGATACGCCTCCAGGCTGCGCTGGAACGCGTAGAAGCCCGAGTCGCGGTTCGCCGCTTCGCCGTAGATGCGCGTAGCCTCGGCATCGCCTTCGCCGCGCAGCTTCTGCGCGTCGCGCTCGGCCTCGGCGATGATGACCGTCTGTTCGCGGTCCGCCTGCGACCGGATCGTCTGCGCCTGCTCCTCGCCTTCGGCGCGCAGGCGGCTGGCAACCTGCTGGCGTTGGGCGCTCATGCGCTTGTAGACGTCGCGGATGACGGTGCTGTCGGTGGGCAGGTCGATCTTCTTGATGCGCAGGTCGACGATGCGGATGCCGATGTTCTTTGCGCCCTTGTTGATGTTCTCGAGCTGGCGTCCGATTACCTCGGAACGGTCGCCCGACACCACCTGCGACAGCGTGCGCGCGTTGACCTCGTTGCGCAGCGAGTCCTTGATGATCGGGGCGAGGCGCTGCACCGCGAGTTCCTCCGCGGCCGGGCCGGCGCCGCCGGTGGCGCGGTAGAAGGCGCGCACGTCCTCGATCATGCCGACGGCGAAGAAGTCCACCGACACGTCCTTGCGCTCGGATGTCAGGTAGCGCTCGGGCGTGGCATCGAGCACCTGCAGGCGGCGGTCGAACACCAGCGCGCTCTCGACCAGCGGCCACTTGAAGTGCAGGCCGGGGCCGATGTCGCTGCGGGCGACGCGGCCGAGGTTGAGCACGATCGCGGTATGGCCTTCGGCGACCACGTAGACCGAGCCCATCAGGCCGAACAGCACCGCGATGACGATCGGGATCAGGAAATTGAGTCTCATCGACCGGGCTCCTCGTTGCCGCGCGGATTGCGGCCGGGGCGGATGTCGTCGTCGGCGCCGGCGTTGACGGTCGGGGCGACCATGTCGGGCGTCAGCAGCGGCGGCGGCGCCGTCGAGCCGCCATTGCGATCGGCCATCGGCACGTAGATCAGCTGGCGGCTGTCACCGCCGACGATGGTGCGGTTCTGGGCCAGCACGCCCTGCACGGTTTCCAGCCACAGGCGCTTGCGGGTGACCTCGGGCGCGTTGCGGTACTCGTCGACCAGCAGGCTGAAGCGCTCGGCGTCACCGGTGGCGCGGGCGATCGATGCGGTCTTGTAGCCCTCGGCCACGGTGCGCACGCGCGCCGCCTGGCCGCGCGCCTCGGGCACGACCTTGGCCGCATAGGCACGCGCCTCGCTGATCAGGCGGTCCTTGTCCTGCTGGGCGCTGTTGACGTCGTCGAACGCGGGCTTGACCTCTTCGGGCGGGCGCGCATTGGGCAGGTTGAGTTCGGTGACCACCAGGCCGGTGCGATAGGCGTCGATGGACTTCTGCAGCATCTGCTTGGCCGACACCGCGAGCGCTTCGCGCGCGCCGAGCACGGTATCGAGGTCGGCCCGGCCGACCTGCTCGCGCACGGTCGACAGCGCGGCCTGCTGCAGCATCTGGTCGGCGTCGCGGGTGCCGAACAGGTACTTCTGCGCGTCGCTGACGCGGTACTGCACGTTGATCTCGACCTGGACGATGTTCTCGTCGCTGGTGAGGATCGGCACGTTGTCGCTGAAGGTCTTGATCTGGGTGGCGGCGACCTTGGTCACGCGCTCGATCGGCCACGGCAGCTTGAAGTGCGGGCCGGGTTCGAGCACACGCGAGAAGTGGCCGAAGCGCAGGACCACGCCGCGCTCCTGCTCGGCCACCAGCACGAAGCAGTTGAAGGCCAGCCACAGGGCCAGCGCCAGGCCGACCCAGCGCAGCGGGCTGCCGCCACCGCCGTCGAACATGCCGCGGAAATTGTCGAACAGGCCACCCAGGCCACCGCCATTGCCGCGACGGGGTTTCCATGCGTTGCGACGGTCCTTGCCGGACCCGCTGTCATCGTTCTTGCCGGGAATGTTCCAGGCCATGCCTGCTCCAATCGGGGGTGTGTCGCAGCGACCGGATCGGACGTGCGCGCCGGACAGTTTACTAGGTCGGGCCGGGTTCGCCCGGAAGCAAGGGCGATGAGTGGATTCCCCGGGCCGACGCGCTTTTTTTGTAGGAGCGGCTTCAGCCGCGAGCTTTTAGAGGTCCGTTTGCGGGCTGTCATCCCGTGCGGGGAGAAAGGCCCCTGCCCTGCTCACTGAGGATTCCGTGCGCGCTCGGGATGGAATCGGGAAGCCTCCCCGCAGAGCTCGCGGCTGAATCCGCTCCTACAGGATCGTGGCTACTGGGATCCGATCGGACGGCATCAATTCGCCTCGAGGGGCAGGTGCTCGCGCAGCGGCGCACCGTCGGCGGTGGCGGCCAGGCGGATGGCTTCGGCCGCCGGCAGGTCCACGGCGAGGGTCCAGCCGTGCTCGTCGTGCGACTCCTCGCGGACCGCATCGAGCGCGTGCAGCTGCGAACGCAGGCGCCCCGCCGACGTGGGCAGGCGCAGTTCGCCGACGACCCGGCGCAGGCCGAGCCGCCCGGCGACCGCGGTGCGCAGCAGGTCGAGGCCGAGACCGTCGCGCGCCGACACCCAGACCCGCTCGCGAACGGCGGCGTCGGGCTGGTCTCCGCCGGGGCGATCGTGGCGGGGCTGCAGCGCGCGCCGCGCCGCCGGCTCACCGGCCGGGACGTCGACAGCGGCTTGCTCGCCCGCGTCGTCGAGGTGCGCCGATTCGCCGACCTTGTCGATCTTGTTGTAGACCAGCAGCTGCGGGATCTCGCCCGCGCCGACCTCGGCCAGCACCGCGTCGACCTGGGCGATGCGCTCCTGGCGCAGCGGATCGGCGGCGTCGATGACGTGCAGCAGCAGGTCGGCCTCACGCGCCTCGCTCAGGGTGGAACGGAACGCGGCGACCAGTTCGTGCGGCAGGTCGCGGACGAAGCCGACGGTGTCGGCGATGGCCGCGTGGCCGCCGGGCAGCGCAATGCGGCGCACGGTGGGATCCAGCGTGGCGAACAGCTGGTCGGCGGCATAGGCATCGGCGCCGGTCAGCGCGTTGAACAGGGTCGACTTGCCGGCGTTGGTGTAACCCACCAGCGCGATACGCGGCACTTCGCGGCGCACCCTGGCGCGGCGCATCTGGGTGCGCTGCACCTCGACCTTGTCGAGCCGCCTCGAAAGCTGTTCGACCCGCTTCTGCAGCAGGCGGCGGTCGGTCTCGAGCTGGGTTTCACCCGGGCCGCGCAGGCCGATCGAACCGCCGCGCTGGCGCTCCAGGTGGGTCCAGCCGCGGACCAGGCGCGTGGCCATGTGGCGCAACTGCGCTAGTTCGACCTGCAGCTTGCCCTCGGCGCTGCGTGCGCGCTGGGAGAAGATGTCCAGGATCAGCCCGGTGCGGTCGACCACGCGACGCTGCAGCACCTTTTCCAGGTTGCGTTCCTGGCCGGGAGTGAGCGGATGGTTGACCAGCACCAGGTCCGCGCCGCTGGCTTCGGCCGCGGCTTTGACTTCCTCCAGCTTGCCGCTGCCGATGAGCGTGGCCGGGTTGGGGCGATCGATGCGCGCGCTGAGGACGGTGGCCACGGTGGCGCCGGCCGAGCGCGCCAGGTCCGCGAACTCTTCCAGCGCGCCTTCGTCGGCGGGGCCTCCGGCATGCGGCTGGATCAGCAGGGCGTGCTCGCCCTTGCGGGAACGTTCAAACAGCGTGGTCGGCATCGTCTACCCAGGTCGGTTCAAGCCCCGGATATGGCGACGACACCGGGTCGACGCAAGCCTATTCGGCCTCGTCGCTGCCCTCTTCCTCGCCCGGGTCGCCGCCCTCGGACGACTGCACGTGGCCGCCGCCCGGTCCCACGCGCACGTTGCGCGCCGGCACGACGGTGGAAATGGCGTGCTTGTAGACCATCTGGCTGACGGTATTGCGCAGCAACACCACGAACTGGTCGAAAGACTCGACGGTGCCCTGCAGCTTGATGCCGTTGACCAGGTAGATGGACACCGGTACGCGCTCGCGCCGCAACGCATTCAGGAAAGGATCCTGCAGAGATTGCCCCTTGGACATGTGTTTCCCCAGCTTGGTTATTGTTGTTCTGGCTTGCGCCCGCTTCGCCCGACCCGTACCCCACGGCGGCGACAGGGCCGATGTTATACGACAGTTCAGGCTTGTGTGCGCTGCGTGCGTGACGTAGCCCGCCGGTTGGGGCGGTGGCCCGCCCTGCACGGAAGACAAGTGACTCTGGGTCGCGATGCCCGTTGTGGCGCGGTCGATGGCGCATTGCAGCGCCGTCGCGTCGCGGGAGATCAGGCGGAAGCTGCAGGCCCTGCCGGGCCGCGGCTGCCGAGGAACAGGTCCAGCGCATCGTCGAGGCGGGCCTGGTCGGTCGCCGGGTCGAACCAGCGCGCATCGAGTTCGCCGCGCAGCCAGGTGATCTGGCGCTTGGCCAGCTGGCGGGTGGCGAAGATGGCGCGATCGCGGAATTCGGCGGCCGAGGTTGCGCCGTCCAGGTGTTCCCAGGCTTGGCGGTAGCCGACGGCGCGGATCGCCGGCAGGTCCAGCGGCGCCGGATGCGTACGCAGCTGGGGGAGCGCGCGCAGCGCACGGACTTCGTCGAGGAAGCCCGCATCGAGCATGGTGTCCAGCCGCGCGGCGATGCGGGCATGCAGCGTCGCGCGATCAGCGGGCGCGACGACCAGTTTCAGCACCCGGCACGGCAGCCCCGGACCGCGCGGCGATTCGCGTTGCCACTGGCTGATCGGCCGGCCGCTGAGCCGGAAAACCTCCAGCGCGCGCTGGATGCGCTGCGCGTCGGTGGCATGGATGCGCGCGGCGGCGGCCGGGTCCACGCGCGCCAGTTCGGCGTGCAGCTGCGGCCAGCCCTGCTCCCGGGCCTGCGCCTCGATCGCCTGGCGCAGCGCGGCGTCGGCTTCGGGCATTGGCGACAGGCCCTGCAGCAGCGCGCGGAAATACAGTCCCGTGCCGCCGGCGAGGATCGGCAGCCGGCCGCGGGCAAGGATGGCCTCGACGGCCACCCGCGCGTCGGCGGCGAATTCGGCAGCCGAATAGGCGTGCCACGGATCGCGCAGGTCGATCATGTGATGGGGCACGGCCGCGCGCTCTTCGCGGGTCGGTTTGGCCGCGCCGATGTCGAGGCCGCGATAGACCAGCGCCGAATCGACGCTGACGATTTCACCGCCCAGCCGCTGCGCCCAGTCGAGCGCGAGCGCGCTCTTGCCCGAGGCGGTCGGACCCATGAGGGCGATGGCCGGTGGGCGGAGGTCGCTGTTCATTGCCGAGCGTCAGCGCTGGTGCCGGAGAACCTGCCCGCCGACGGCACGCCGCACGCGTCGGGACGACGCCGGCCCATGCGGGGTCAGTGCCCGTGCAGCTGCAGTTCGGCGCGCACCGCGTCGTGGGTGGCCTGCACAGCCGGCGGCGGCGCGCGGCCGAGCAGGCTGACGACCACGATCGCGATCGTGCCGACGATGAAGCCGGGCACAATCTCGTACAGCGCGCTGCCGGTGTGCTTCCACGCGATCACGGTGATCGCGCCGGCCACCATGCCAGCGAGCGCGCCATTGCGGGTCGTCCGCTTCCACGACAGCGAGAGCAGCACGACCGGGCCGAACGCGGCGCCGAAGCCGGCCCAAGCGTAGCTGACCAGTCCGAGCACGCGGCTGTCCGGGTCGCGTGCGATCCAGATCGCGAGCAGGGCGACGGCAAGTACCATCGCCCTGCCGAACCAGACCAGTTCGCGCTGGCTGGCGCGCGGGCGCAGGAAGCCGCGGTAGAAGTCCTCGGTCAGCGCGCTGGAACACACCAGCAGCTGGCACGAGAGCGTGCTCATGATCGCCGCCAGGATCGCCGACAGCAGGATTCCGGCCACCCAGGGATTGAACAGCACCTCGGCGAGCGCGATGAACACCCGCTCGGGGTTGTCGCGCACCATGTCCGCAGCGGGTCCGGGATGTCCTGCGAAATAGGCGATGCCGAACAGCCCGACGGCCACGGAGCCGAGCAGGCACAGGATCATCCACGCCATGCCGATGCGCCTTGCCTTGGGAATGGTCCGCAGGTCGTCGGCCGCCATGAAGCGCGCAAGGATGTGCGGCTGGCCGAAATAGCCCAGCCCCCAGGCCAGCGCCGACACCACGGCGACCAGCCCGCCCGCGCCGACCCACTGCAGTCGCGCCGGGTCCACCTGTTCGATCAGCACGCGCGTCTCGTGCAGGCCGCCGCTGCCGATCAGCACGAACACCGGGGTGAGCAGCAGGGCGAAGATCATCAGCGTCGCCTGCACAGTGTCGGTCCAGCTCACCGCGAGGAAGCCGCCGACCAGGGTGTAGGTGATCGTCGCCGCCGCACCCCACCACAGCGCCTGCGCGTAGGGCAGTCCGAACACGCTTTCGAACAACCGCGCGCCGGCCACGATGCCGCTGGCGCAATACACCGCGAAGAACACCAGGATCACCAGCGCGGACAGGATCCGCAGCAGCCGGCTGCCGTCGGCGAACCGGTGGGTGAAGTAGTCCGGCAGGGTCAGCGCGTTGTGGCTGCGCTCGGTGTAGACGCGCAGCGGACCTGCGACGAACTTCCAGTTGCACCACGCGCCGATGGTCAGCCCGATCGCGATCCAGGCTTCCGACAGGCCGCTGGCGTACAGCGCGCCGGGCAGGCCGAGCAACAGCCAGCCGCTCATGTCCGAAGCGCCCGCCGACATCGCCGTGACGTAGCTGCCCAGCGATCGCCCGCCGAGGATGTAGTCGTCGAAGCTGCGCGTGGAGCGCCACGCGACGAAGCCGATGCCGACCATCAGCAGCAGGTAGGCGGCGAAGGTGACGAGCAGCGGCGTGCTGGCGGTCATGTATGAATCCGGTAGTTCCCCAAGCGCGGGAGCTTACCGCACCGCCGCCCTGCCGCCGGGTCCGCCCCGCGCGGCATGCGCAGGGCGGATCGGGTCACTCGTCCGGCCAGCGGATCGCCGGTTTCGCATCGACGCGCGGCATGGGCACCGCCGCGACCGCGTTCCAGACTTTCAGCGCGTCCACCGTGGCCGCCACATCGTGCACCCGCAGCAGCATCGCGCCGCGCTGGGCGGCGATCAGGTGCGCGGCGATCGAGCCGTGGACGCGGTCGCGCGCGATTTCGCGCCCGGTCAGTTCGCCGATGGTCTTCTTGCGCGACAGCCCGGCCAGCACCGGCACGCCAAGCTCGGTGAATCGATGCAGCTGCGCCAGCAGCGCCAGGTTGTGGTCGCGGTTCTTGCCGAAGCCGAAGCCGGGGTCGACGACGATGTTCTTCTTCGCGATCCCCGCCATCTCTGCGGAGAAGATGCGTTCGGCGAGGAACCGGTGCACGTCGCCGACCACATCGTCGTACCGGGGCTCGTCCTGCATGGAGCGCGGTTCACCAAGCATGTGCATCAGCACCACCGGGACGCCCAGCTCCGCCGCCGCATCCAGCGCGCCCTCGCGGCGCAGCGCGTACACGTCGTTGAGCATCCCGGCGCCGGCGGCGACCGCGGCGCGCATGACGTCGGGCTTGGAGGTGTCGACGCTGATCGGCAGGCTGGTCTTCGCCGCCAGCCGCTCGATCACGGGAATGACGCGGCGCAGTTCCTCTTCGAGCGGCACCTCGGCGGCGCCGGGGCGGGTCGATTCGCCGCCGACGTCGAGGACGTCCGCGCCCTCCTCCGCCAGCAACATGCCATGCGCCACCGCGGCGTCGACGGTGGCGTGCGCGCCGCCGTCGGAAAACGAGTCGGGGGTGACGTTGACGATCCCCATGACGCGCGGCCGGTCCAGGCGCAGGCTGCGGCCGCCGCAGTCGAGCGTGGCGACGGTGTCGAACATCAGCGTGCGCCCCTGTGCCGGGATCGATCGAGGGCGGCGCCGACGGCCACGCCGACGGCCATCCATATCGCAAGCTGGCCGGTGGCCACGCCGATGGCGACGCCCAGGCCGATCCCGAGCGGCGTTCCGGGTGCATTGCGGCAGGAGAGTTTCATGACGGGTTCCTCATGGCTTCCGATTATCCACCGACACGGTCGCGCGACGCAGGCGGATGTGACCGCCTGTGCGGGGATGGCGGGAGCCGCGGCCGAAGCCGGTTCGAAGCCGATGCTCGAAGCGAGCCAGCGACTCCGGACATTCCTGGGCTGCAGATCCCAAGAAAGCCCCTGTCCGTCAGATCGAAAACGGCCTGCGGATCGGCAGAAAAAAGGCCGGAGCAAGCTCCGGCCTTTTCTCAAGCGCGTCGATCGCGGATCAGGTCTGTGCCGCTGGCCCGCCGATCGTGATCGTCTTGGGCACGTCCTTGGCCGGACCACCCTGGCTCCAGCCCATGGGCGGCGGCGGATCGCGGTCTTCCATGATGGCGTCGATCTGCGGCACGTCGATCGTTTCGTACTCCAGCAGCAGCTTGGCCATCGCGTGCAGCTTGTCGATGTTGTCGTTGAGGATCTTCGTCGTGCGGCCATAGGCCTTGTCGAGGATCCCGCGCACGACCTCGTCGATGCGGCGCGCGGTGTCGTCCGACACGCTCTTGTGCTGGGTGACCGAGCGGCCAAGGAACACCTCGTCGTCCTCCTCGCCGTAGGCGATCGGGCCCAGCTCGTCCGACAGACCCCACTTGGTGACCATGTTGCGGGCCATCTTGGTCGCGCGTTCGATATCGTTGGACGCGCCGGTGGTGACCTTGTCCTCGCCGAAGATCAGCTCCTCCGCCACGCGACCGCCGTACAGCGAGCAGAGCTGCGATTCGATCGCGGTGCGGTTGTAGCTGTACTTGTCGCCCTCGGGCAGGTACATGGTCACGCCCAGCGCGCGGCCGCGCGGAATGATCGTCACCTTGTAGACGGGATCGTGCTCCGGCACCAGCCGGCCGACGATGGCGTGGCCGGCCTCGTGGTAGGCGGTCAGCGTCTTCTCGTCCTCGCTCATCGCCATGGAGCGGCGCTCGGCGCCCATCAGGATCTTGTCGCGCGCCTTGTCGAAGTGGTCCATGCGGACTTCCTTCGCGTTCTCGCGCGCGGCGAACAGCGCCGCCTCGTTGACCAGGTTGGCCAGGTCCGCGCCGGAGAAACCGGGCGTGCCACGGGCGACGATCATCGGCTCGACGTTGTCGGCCAGCGGCACCTTGCGCATGTGCACCTTCAGGATCTGGTCCCGACCCTTCACGTCCGGCAGTCCGACCACCACCTGGCGGTCGAAACGGCCCGGGCGCAGCAGCGCCGGGTCGAGCACGTCGGGGCGGTTGGTCGCCGCCACCACGATCACGCCCTCGCCGCCCTCGAAGCCGTCCATCTCGACCAGCAGCTGGTTGAGCGTCTGCTCGCGCTCGTCATGTCCGCCGCCGAGGCCCGCGCCGCGATGGCGGCCGACTGCGTCGATCTCGTCGATGAAGATGATGCACGGCGCGTGCTTCTTGCCCTGTTCGAACATGTCGCGCACACGGCTGGCGCCGACACCGACGAACATCTCGACGAAGTCGGAACCGGAGATCGAGAAGAACGGCACCTTGGCCTCGCCGGCGATGGCCTTGGCCAGCAGCGTCTTGCCGGTGCCGGGCGGGCCGACCATCAGCACGCCGCGCGGGATCTTGCCGCCGAGCTTCTGGAACCGGGTCGGGTCGCGCAGGAACTCGACCAGCTCGGACACTTCTTCCTTGGCCTCGTCGCAGCCGGCGACGTCGGCGAAGGTGACCTTGGTCTGGTCCTCGTTGAGCAGCTTGGCGCGCGAACGGCCGAAGGACATCGCGCCCTTGCTGCCGCCCTGCTGCATCTGCCGCATCATGAAGAACCAGAAGCCGATGATCAGCAGCACCGGCAGGAAGTTGATCAGCAGCGCCCAGATCGTCACGCCCGACTCGGGCGGCGCCTGCTTGATCGCCACGTCGTGCTTGAGCAGGTCGTCGATCAGGCGCTCGTCGCGCCGCGGCGCATTGGTGACGCCCTTGCTGCCGTCGCTGCGCACGAACTTGATCGAGCGCTCGTCGCTGGCGATGTCCACTTCCTTGATCCGGTCGCTGCGGACGTCGGAGATGAACTGCGAATAGATGATGTCGTCGCTGCCGGCGGCTTTCGGGCTGAAGCTCTGGAACACCACCATCAGCACGACGGCGACGACTACCCAAAGCATCAGATTCTTCACCAGGTCACTCATTCTTTTGCGCTCCGCGGCAACGCCGCCACCTTACTTGATTTGTGCCAGCCGGCCCTGCGCCAGCGCATAGACTTCCGGCGAACGCTTGCGCGAGGCCGCCGGCTTGCGGATCACCACCTTGGCATAGCGCCGCCGCAGCTCCCGCACGTACTCGTCGAACCCCACGCCCTGGAACAGCTTGATCAGCAGCGTGCCGCCGGTCCGCAGGTGGTGGTCGGCGAAATCCATCGCCAGTTCCGCCAGGTGCATGGCCCGCGGCAGGTCGACGGCATCCACACCACTCTTATTGGGGGCCATGTCGGACAGGACAAGGTCGACCTCCACCCCGCCCAGCGTCGCTTCCAGCCTCGATAGGACGTCATCTTCCCTGAAATCCCCATGAAGGAACTCCACGCCGGCCAGCGGTGGCATCTCGAGGATGTCCAGCGCCACCACCCGGCCGGGATTGGCCTGGTCGATGCTCCCGAGCGCCTGCCGGACCCACTGCGACCAGCCCCCGGGCGCCGCGCCGAGGTCCACCACCACCATGCCGGGCTTGAGCAGGCGGTCGCGTTCGACCAGCTCCTCGAGCTTGTAGGCTGCGCGCGAGCGCAATCCCTCGGCCTGCGCCTTCTTGACGTAGGGATCGGAGAAATGCTCCTTCAGCCAGCGCTGGCTGCTCTTGCTGCGGGTGGCCATGGAGATTCGGTTCCGGGAAGTGCCCGGAAATCAGGGCGTTGCGGGCTGCCATGATACCCTGCGCACCTGTTCCCGAACCTGATCCAGCGCATGCCAATCGTCCTGACCGCGGCCCAGAACCGTTTCCTGCGCGGGCAGGCGCACGACCTCAAGGCCATGCTGCAGGTCGGCGGCAAGGGCGTGACCGATGCGGTGGTGGCCGAAGTCGCCACGGCGCTGGAGCATCACGAGCTGATCAAGGTGAAGATCGCCGCCACCGACCGCGAGGCCCGCGACGCGACCATCGAAGCGCTTGTCCAGCGCAGCGATGCGGCATTGGTGCAGAGGATCGGCCACGTGGCGATCCTGTACCGGCCCAGCGAGGACCATCGGCGCATCGTGCTGCCCAGGAGCCGGAGCTAGGCGTTCTCGTATCGCCTTGGCGGTCGCGTTGCGGCTTCCAGGCGAACGGCACGGAGACCTGCCGGCGTCCGCGGATGGAACCACGCGGGCACCGCGCCCTTCGCCAATCCATTCCCGAATCCCCGTTTTCCGCTTGCCATGCAACTCACACTCGAACGCCCCGATTACGACTTTTTCCTGCGCGGCGCGGACGGCGTCTCGGCGCTGGTCAACGAGCGTCGGCTGGAACGCAGCTTCATCATCGCCCCGCGCACGCTGATTGAAACCTGGCCGGTGGAGGACGTCACGACGCTGGCGCCCGAAGACCTGCAGCCCTTGCTGGACCTCCAGCCCGAGCTGGTGCTGCTGGGCGGGGGCGAGCACCAGGCGTTCCCGCCGCCGGCGGCCATGGCCGCCTGCCTGTCGCGCGGCATCGGCCTGGAAACGATGACCAACGCGGCCGCGGCGCGCACCTTCAACGTGCTGGCGAGCGAGGGCCGGCGGGTGGTCGCGGGATTCGTGCTGCGCGCCTGACCGTATCCTGTGGGAGCGGCTTCAGCCGCGAGCGCTTTCGGCCGGCGCGTCACAGGCAAGAGCTCGCGGCTGAAGCCGCTCCTACAAAGCTAGGTACGGGTTGCGGCGCTCAGCGTTCGAAAAATGGCCAGCGGGCTGTCGGCTTGGCCCGCGTGTGATCCAGCGCGGTTCGTACCCCGCAGGAACGCGCGTTGGTGAATGCCGCCGCGCCGCGCCGGATCGGCATCCCGCATCCGGCGCCCGACGGAATCAGCGCCTCGGCAGGTAACCCAGGGGATCGACCGGCTTGCCGTCGTGGCGGATCTCGAAGTGGAGCATGTCGCGCGCCGCGCCGCTGCGGCCCATTTCGGCGATCTGCTGACCGGCCTTCACCACCTGGCCTTCGTTGACCAGCCGCGCGCGGTTGTGGCCGTAGGCCGAGAGCCACTCGTCGTTGTGCTTGACGATCACCAGTTCGCCGTAGCCCACCAAGCCGGAGCCTGAATACACCACCACGCCATCGGCGGCCGCGCGCACCGGCTGGCCGCCGGTCCCGGCGATGTCGACGCCCTGCTTGGTGGGATCGCCGGCGCGATAGGTCCCGACGAGCTGCCCCTCGGTGGGCCAGCGCCAGCTGAACGGGCTGGAGGCGGCGACCGGACGCGGCGTGCTGGCTGGCGCGCCGGCCGGCGTCTTGCCCGCGGACGGCGCCGGACGCGGTGTCGTCGTCGGTCGCGAGGACGGCCTGGCTGCGACACCCGCGCGACCGCTGCGCGGATACAGCTTCAACTGCTGGCCGGGATAGATGGTGTACGGCGGAGCGATGTTGTTCCAGGTCGCCAGGTCGAGGGTGGTGATGCCGTTGTTGGTGGCGATGCGGTACAGCGTGTCGCCGCGGCGCACGGTGGTGGTCGCGCCGTATTTGGGCGTGGAGACCCGCGTGCCGCCCTCGCGCACGACATGGCTGCTGCCGCAGGCGGCCAGGACCAGCAGCGCCAGCGAAGCTACTGCGGCGGCGACGATGCGCGATGAGGAGGTGCCGGTACGTTTCGTCTTGATCATGCGGCGAGCGGATCCTTCTGGTCGGGCCAAAGGCGGCAGCTGCGTCATGGCGCGGCGAACACGACGCTCAGCCGGTCAGCCGCTGCAGCAATTCGCGCGCGGCGACGCTGCCACCGCCGATCAGGATACCGAAGTACACGATCGTTCCCACGTTCGCGAGATGGCCCAGCAGCACGGCGACGCCGTCGCGCTGGATCAGCCCGGCGGCGAGAAACAGCAGGGCCAGCGCCGGCAGCGTGTTGCTGAAGGGCACGAAGCCGAACGGCGCCATCAGCAACAGCGCGGCGAGGATGAATGCAAGATTGTTGACCAGGTTCGGGATGCCGCCGTTGACGAGCGCGCGCAGCCGGTGCGGCCGGCTGATCCGTTCGAGCCGCTGCACCCACACCATGCCTGCGGACAGCCCAGGCCGCAGGCGGTCGACGGGCAGCGCCTTCGCGCGCAGTCGCGCGGGCAGCCACAGCGGCCGCCCGACCAGCCGGCTGATGCCAACCAGCAGGATCGCCGCGCCGAACACGGTGCTGACACCGGGGATCGACACCGGGATCAGGAACACCAGGGTCAACAGCATGGTCAGCAGCAGCAGACCTTCTTCCCCGAACACGTCGAGCAGTTCGCCCAGCGTCAGGTGGTCCTGCGGCAGACCGGCGATGATGCTGGCGAGCTGCTCGCCCAGCGAGGCCGGATCGCCGTCGCCGCCCGGCTGCGCAGCCGTCATGTCGTGCTCCACGGCTGCGGGTATCCCCGTTGCGGTTGCGATGACATTCAGTCGACCAGGCCGGACAGCAACGGCACGAACACCACCGGTGCGAGGCTGGCCTGGCTGATCACGCCGTCGGCGTCCTTGCGCAGGCACAGCAGCGACTGGGCGCCGCTGCCGCCCACCGGCGCCACCAGGGTGCCGCCCGGCGCGAGCTGCGCGCTGAGGGCATCGACCAGAGCCGGCGCGGCGGCGGTGACCACGATGGCGTCGAACGGTCCGTTCTCCGGCCAGCCGATGCGGCCGTCGTCGTGCTTGCTGCGGATGTTGAAGCCCAGCGTGCGGAATCGCTTGCGCGCGGTGCGCAGCAGTTCGCCGATGCGTTCGACGGTATGCACCTCGAGCCCGAGCGCGGCGAGGATCGCGGCCTGGTAGCCGGACCCGGTTCCCACCTCCAGCACCTTCGCCGGCTGCGCACCCTCGGCGAACAGCGCCTCGGTCATCTTGGCCACCACCCACGGCTGCGAGATGGTCTGGCCGTGGCCGATCGGCAGCGCGGTGTCCTCGTAGGCGCGCGTGGCCAGCGCCTCGTCGATGAACAGGTGCCGCGGCACGGTGCGGATCGCGTTGAGCACGCGTTCGTCGGCGATTCCGTTGTCGCGCAGGCGTTCGATCAGCCGGTCGCGAACCCGCTGCGAGGTCATGCCCATGCCGATCGCTTCGGGATGCAGGCGCATGCGCGCGGTCATGCCGTGGCCCCGCGCACTTCGGCGGCCAGGCCACCGACCCAGCTGGCCACCTGTTCCAGCGCCTGATAGCGGGTGAGGTCGACGTGGATCGGAGTGATCGAAATGTGCCCGCTGCGCACGGCATGGAAGTCGGTACCGGGGCCGCTGTCGTGCTCGGCGCCCGCGGGGCCGATCCACCACCAGTCTCGTCCGCGCGGGTCCTGCTGCGCGATGCAGGGCTCGGCGCGATGACGGTTGCCCAGGCGCGCGACCTCGAACCCGGCGACCTCATCCCACGGCAGGTCCGGCACGTTGACGTTGAGGATGGTGTCCGCGGGCAGCGGGTCGGCGGCCAGCCTGGCCACGATCTCCACCGCCGCGCGCGCCGCGGTTTCGTAATGGCGGCCCTGGTGGTCGGCCGTGGCCAGGGACATCGCCACCGCGGGCAGGCCGAGGAAGCGCCCTTCCATCGCCGCGGCCACGGTGCCGGAATAGATGACGTCGTCGCCGAGGTTGGCGGTGTTGTTGATGCCGGACACGACGATGTCGGGCTCGTCCTCGAGCATGCCGGTGATGGCGACATGGACGCAGTCGGTGGGCGTGCCGTAGACGCGCCAGACCGCGGCTTCCTGCTGCACCACGCGCACCGGCGCGTCGAGGGTCAGGGAGTTGCTGGCGCCGGAACGATCGCGATCCGGGGCGACGATCAGCACTTCATGGCCGGCGTTGCGCAGCCCCTGGGCCAGGATCCGGATGCCGGGGGCATCCACGCCGTCGTCGTTGCTCACAAGTACCCGCATGAACCTCTCTTCCGTGCCCCATCGCATTGCCGTTGCGCGACATGATAGCGGATGCGCGCGACCGCTCGCCGACGGTGCGCGGGCGCTGGCGTCGCGCTAGGCTGGGTGCATGGCCGCACGCCGCGATCCACCCGCCGAGGACGTCCCCGACGACGATGCCGCGCTGTTCCGCAGCGCGATCGGCCCGGTGCGCGAATTGCCGGCAGCGCCGCCACCGCCCGCACCGCCGAAGCCGCGGCCCGTGCCGCGCATGGCCCGGCGGGACGAGGAAGACGCCCGCGACGAATTCCAGCGCGCCCTGGATGCGAACGTGCTCGAAGCCGGCGATGCGCTGCGCTACCGGCGCGACGAAGTGCCGCCGCGCGTGCTGCAGCGGCTGGCTCGCGGTGAATATGCGGCGCAGGAGGAACTCGACCTGCACCATGCCGACGGCGCCCAGGCCGAAGCGCTGCTGCGCGGATTCCTGAAAGCCGCACGCGACGGCGGCGTCGCCTGCGTGCGCATCATCCACGGCAAGGGGCTGCATTCGGACAGCCGGATTCCGCCCCTGAAGAACCTGGTCGACCGGATGCTGCGCCAGCGCGCCGACGTGCTGGCGTTCCATTCCGCGCCCGCCGCCCAGGGCGGCGGAGGCGCGGTGCTCGTGCTGCTTGCAAAGCGCTGACGCGCCCCGCTTCAGTGCGACGCGACCAGCACGCGTCGTTCGGGCGGATTCACCCAGTGCACCCGCACGCCGCGCTGGCGCGCCAGGTGCTCGACCTCGGCGATGTACTGGCCGTCGGGACGAGTGCGCATCTCTGTGACCGCGTGACCCGCGACCGCGGATGGCGCGACATAGGCCGACTTCGTGTCCGCCCCGGTGCAGCCGACGAGGCCTGCCAGCACCAGCGACACGACAGCAATACCGGGAATGGCGTTCATGGCGATTCTCCTGCTTGCCCGACGCATGGCCCCATGCCATGCGTCGATTCGACTCTACGCCGGGCGCTTTCGGCGGCCAGTGCCGTTCATGCGCTTCCGACGAACGGTCGCTCGCCGCCCTGCAGGTCGTGTATGTCGCCCAGCTCCGCCAGCACCGTGGTCGCGTAGGCACCGGGCGGCAGGCTGAACGTGATCGCCAGCGCGTCGTCGCCCGCCCATCCCCACTGCAGCGAACCGGGTCGCAGGCGCGTCGCGCGGCGTTCCTGGCGCAGTCCCGCCGCCTCCAGCCCGGCGCGCAGCGCCATTGCCTCGTCTCCGGACAGCGCCCCTTCTTCCACCGCTCGCGCGGCGCCGGTACTGCGCAGGTCGCCGCGCCCCCACAGCGGCGCGCTGGGATGGATGTCGAATCGATCGAGGCGATCGGCCAGTGTTTCGCTCCACGGCTCGGGTCCGAACACGCTGCGGCTGCCCTCCAGCGCCCACACCTCGCCTTCCAGGCCGCGGTTCCACGAGCCATCGCGCACGCGCGCGGCAAGCACCTGGTTGAACAGCTCGGAGCGCGCGGCCGAGAGCAGGTAGGTGCGCTGCGTGCGGGCAACGCGCTGCCCGGTGAACATTGCCAGCGCGTTGCCCACGTTGGCGCCTTCGCGCCCGAAGCGCTGTTCGCCGAAATAGTTGGGCACGCCCGCTTCGACGATGGCCTGCAGGCGCGCGGCGATCGCGGCGCGGTCGCCCCGCACTCCACGAAGCATCAACCGGAAGCAGTTGCCGGCCAGCGCGCCGCGCGGCAGCTTCTTCGCGTGCCACGCGTGGCCGAGCACGCGCAGCCCCTGCGCCTGCAACGCGTCGATGTCAGGCGCCGCGCGTCCGGGCAGGTGCACGGTGAAGCGTTGCCGGGTCACTGCGTGGCGGTCCTTCAGGCCGGCGTATCCGATCGCCATTTCGGCAACCCCGGCCCATTGCGCGATCAGCTTCGCGGCGAAGGCTGTGTTCATGCCACGCTTCTCGATGGCCAGCAGGAGATGTTCGCCGGCGCCGCTTGCGGGGAAGGCGTCGATTTCTTCGACGAAGAAATCTTCGGGGACGCTGCGGATCTTCGCTGCCAGCGCCGCCGCACCATGCGCACAGGGGAGCGCCGTCTCAGCCATGAGCATGTCCCGGCCGCAGCCCTTCGGGTCGCGCCCGAAGCTTGCAGCACGACGCGCCTCGAACCCGACGCAAGCTACGCCTCGTCGCGCACGAGCAGGCAGATCGCCTGCGCGGCGATGCCTTCGCCGCGGCCGGTGAAACCGAGCGCTTCGCTGGTGGTGGCCTTGACGCTGATCGCATCGATGTCGACGCCAAGGTCCTGCGCGATCAGCGCGCGCATCGCGTCGGCGTGCGGGCCGACCTTCGGCCGCTCGCACACCACCGTGATGTCGGCATTGCCGAGTCTCCAGCCGCGTTCGCGCAGCAGCGTTTCGCAGTGGCGAACGAAGGCGCGGCTGTCGGCGTCTTTCCATTGCGCGTCCGAAGGCGGGAAATGGCGGCCGATGTCGCCCAGCGCCAGCGCGCCGAGCATCGCATCGCACAGTGCGTGCAGCACCACGTCGCCGTCGCTGTGCGCCAGGACGCCAAGGTCGTGCGGGACGCGAACACCGCCGAGCATGACGTGGTCGCCTGCGCCGAAGGCGTGGACGTCGTAACCCTGGCCGATGCGTATGTCCATGGCGGTATTGTGCCTGCGCCGGTCCATCCGCGCGCCGTCAACGATGGAAGGAGGCCTGCAGGAAGCGCAGCGCGGCCACCACCTCGTCGACCCGCGGTGCGGAGAGCGTGCCGAGATACTCGCCGAGCTCTTGCCTGTGGATGCTGGACACCTGCGACGCCACCACCAGGCTGCGCCGCGGCAATCCGCCCTCGCCTTCCTCCAGCAGCACGACCCCGGGCTCGGACGCGCGGCCGAGGTTGGTGCTCAGGGCGCAGGCGACGACCGTTGCGATCCGCGAGTGGTTGAACACGTCGTCCTGAACGATGACGTACGGATGCGCGATCGCCGGAATCGATCCGCGCGCTTCGTCGGGTGCGACCCAGAAGATGTCGCCGCGATTGACGGTGCGCGTGCCCATGCCTTGGCCCGTGCCCGGCTGCATCCTGCCGGTCAGCCCCGTCGCGCCAGCACGAATTCGAACCGGGCCAGGTCCGCCGGCGTGGTGACCTTGAAATTGTCGTCCGCGCCTTCGACCAGCAGCGGCCGCAGGCCTTGGCGCTCCATCGCCATCGACTCGTCCGTGACTTCGATGCCGGACGCCTGCGCGGCCTCGAGCGCGCGGGTGAGCTGCAGGCGACGGAACAGCTGCGGCGTCAGTGCGCGCCACAGGCGCTCGCGCGGCTCGGTGCCGTCGATTCCGCCGTCGTCGCCGGAGCGCTTGAGCGTGTCGCGCACGGGCGCGGCCAGGATCGCGCCGACCGGATCGTTGCGCCCGCGTTCGAGCAGCTGGTCGAGGTCCGCGGAAGCGAGGTTCGGACGCGCGGCGTCGTGCACCAGCACGAAGTCGTCGGCACGCACGCTGTCGGGCAGCGCGGCCAGGCCGGCAAGCACCGAGTCGGCGCGCGCGTCGCCGCCGACGCAGGTGAGCAGCGGCTTGCCTTCGATTTCCCGCCAGCGTGGCCAGCGTTCGTCGCCTTCGGCCAGGGCCACCACCGCGCCCTGCACCGTCGGGTGCGCGAGCAGTGCGCGCAGCGTGTGGGCCAGCAGCGGTTCGCCCGCGACTTGCAGGTATTGTTTCGGGACATCGCCGCCGAAGCGCGCGCCGCGCCCGGCCGCGGGCACGACCGCCCAGAGGCCCCGCGCCTGGTCGGCGATCACGGATCGTCCGCCTTCGCCGCATCGTCCTGGGCGGCGGGTTCGGAGGTCGGGCGCTCGACCACGCGGTAGAACGTTTCACCCGGCTTGATCATGCCCAGCTCGCTGCGTGCGCGCTCCTCGACCGCGGCGCCGCCATCGGCGCTCTTGAGTTCGGCCACTTCGGCTGCGAGCGCGTCGTTGCGCTGCTGCAGGCCGCCGTTGTCGCGCTCCTGCTGTTCGACCTGCTGCGACAGCACGCGCACGTCGCCGGCCCCGCCGTGCCCGAACCACAGGCGGTACTGCAGCCACGCAAGCAGCGCCAGCAGGACCAGCGCCGTGAGCCGCAGCATGCGCATGGACGTGCGGTCAGCGCTTCAGCGAGACGAAGGCGTCGCGGCCGGCATACCGGGCATCGGCGCCCAGTGCCTGCTCAATGCGCAGCAACTGGTTGTATTTCGCCACGCGGTCGCTGCGGCACAGCGAGCCGGTCTTGATCTGGGTGGCGGTGGTGGCCACGGCGATGTCGGCGATGGTGGTGTCCTCGGTTTCGCCGGAACGGTGCGAGATCACCGCCGCATACCCCGCCGCGTCGGCCATCGCGATCGCTTCCAGGGTTTCGGTCAGGGTGCCGATCTGGTTGACCTTGACCAGGATCGCGTTGGCGACGCCTCGCTCGATGCCGTCCCTGAAAATGCGCGGGTTGGTGACGAACAGGTCGTCGCCGACCAGCTGGACCTTCTTGCCCAGGCGTTCGGTGAGCAGCTTCCAGCCGCTCCAGTCGTCCTCGGCCATGCCGTCCTCGACGGTGACGATCGGATATTCGTCGCTCCAGCCGGCGAGGAAATCGACGAACTGCTCGCTGGTCAGGCGCTTGCCTTCGCCGACCAGGTGGTACTTGCCGTTGTCGTGGAACTCGGTTGAAGCCACGTCCAGGCCCAGCAGCACGTCTTCGCCTGCGTGATAGCCGGCCTTGCCGATCGCCTCGAGGATGGTGTCGAGGGCTTCGACATTGCTGCGCAGGTCGGGCGCGAAGCCGCCTTCATCGCCCACCGCCGTGCTCAGGCCGTGGCCCTTGAGCACCGACTTGAGCGCATGGAAGATCTCGGTGCCGGCGCGCAGCGCTTCGGAGAACGAAGCAAATCCGACCGGCAGCACCATGAATTCCTGCAGGTCGACGTTGTTGTCGGCATGCGCGCCGCCGTTGATGATGTTCATCATCGGAACCGGCAGCACCGGCGCACGGTCACCGGCGAGCAACTGCCACAGCGGCAGCTTGCGCGAAGCAGCGACGGCATGCGCGTTCGCCAGCGAAACGCCGAGCAATGCGTTGGCGCCCAGCCGGCCCTTGTTCTCGGTGCCGTCGAGGTCGATCAGGCGCTTGTCCAGCGCCGCCTGGTCGTCGGCGTTGAAACCCGCCAGCGCCTGGGCGATGGTGGTGTTGACGTTCTCCACCGCCTTGAGCACGCCCTTGCCCAGATAGCGGGTGCGGTCGCCGTCGCGCAGTTCCACCGCTTCCTTGGAGCCGGTGGACGCGCCGGAGGGCACCATCGCGCGACCGAAGCTGCCGTCGTCGAGCGTGACCTCGGCTTCGAGCGTGGGGTTGCCACGGGAGTCGAGGATTTCGCGGGCGTGGATCCTGGCGATTGTGGTCATCGGTTTCGTCGTATCACTGGGTAGTTGGAGAAATTTCTGGCCGTGGACTTCACGGTGGGGCGCGGATGGCGCTTCTTCTGCCGGCTTGCCGCGTCCGCCTTGGTCGTGTCGCCGGGGCAACCTGTTTTGCGGCCGAAGGAGCTGCGGATCAGGCTGTGCTACGCCATCTCGATGAAGCCGCTCTTCTTGGTGGTGCGGTCGAGTTCGAGCAGGGTTTCGAGCAGCGCGCGCATCTTGGGCAGCGGCCAGGCGTTGGGCCCGTCGCTCAGCGCTTCCTCGGGACGCGGGTGGGTTTCCATGAACAGTCCGCTGACGCCCACCGCCACCGCGGCGCGCGCCAGTACCGGGATGAATTCGCGCTGGCCGCCGCTGCTGCCGCCCTGTCCGCCCGGCAGCTGCACCGAGTGGGTGGCATCGAACACCACCGGGCAGCCGGTGTCGCGCATCACCGCCAGCGAGCGCATGTCGCTGACCAGGTTGTTGTAGCCGAAGCTGGCGCCCCGTTCGCAGACCATGATGTCCGGGTTGCCGGTCGCCCGCGCCTTGTCCACCACCGGCTTCATTTCCCACGGCGACAGGAACTGGCCCTTCTTGATGTTGACCGGCTTGCCGGCCTTGCACACCCTGGTGATGAAGTCGGTCTGGCGCACGAGGAAGGCCGGTGTCTGCAGCACGTCGACGACGCTGGCCACCTCGTCCATGGGCGTGTATTCGTGCACGTCGGTGAGCACGGGCACGCCGATCTGCTTCTTCACTTCGGCCAGCACCTTGAGCCCTTCCTCGAGCCCGGGGCCGCGGAAGCTGGTGCCCGAGGTGCGGTTGGCCTTGTCGAAGCTGGACTTGAAGATGAAGTTGATGCCGAGCGCGGACGTGATCTCCTTCAGCTGCCCGGCGACGTCCAGCTGCAGCTGCATCGACTCGATCACGCAGGGGCCGGCGATCAGGAAGATGGGCTGGTCGAGGCCGACGTCGAATCCGCAGAGTTTCATGACGCGACTCCTGTGGGAGCGGCTTCAGCCGCGAGCTTTTCGTCCCTGCCTGCGCGAATCAACAGCTCGCGGCCGAAGCCGCTCCTGCAGGTGCGCGGGCTCACGCCGACGCTTCCTTGAGCAGCTTGCCGCCGGCCTTGTGCTCGCGCGCGGCGCGGATGAAGCCGATGAACAGCGGATGGCCATGGCGCGGCGTGGACAGGAATTCCGGATGCGCTTGGCAGGCGATGAACCAGGGGTGGTTGGGCAGCTCCACCATCTCCACCAGCAGGTCGTCCATCGACTTGGCGCTGACCACCAGGCCCGCTTCCTCGAGCTGGCTGCGGTAGCGGTTGTTGAACTCGTAGCGATGGCGATGGCGCTCGGCGACCACGTCCTTGCCATAGATCTCGCGGGCCTTGCTGCCCGGCTTGAGGCGCTGCTCCTGCAGGCCCAGGCGCATGGTGCCGCCCAGATCGCTGTCCTCGCTGCGACGCTCGATCTCGCCGGACTGGGTGCGCCATTCGGTGATCAGGCCGATCACCGCGTGCGGCGTGCGCTTGTCGTTCTCGGTGCTGTTGGCGTCGTCGAGCCCGGCGAGGTTGCGTGCGATGTCGACCACCGCCGCCTGCATGCCGTAGCAGATGCCGAAGTACGGGATGCCGTGCTCGCGCGCGTACTGCGACGTCAGCACCTTGCCCTCGAAGCCGCGGTCGCCGAAGCCGCCCGGCACCAGCAGGCCGTCGAGCCCGGCCAGCACCTTGTCCGCGCCGTCGCGCTCGATGTCCTGCGACTCGATCCATTTCAGGTTCACGCGCGTGCGCTGGCGGATGCCGCCGTGCTTGAGCGCCTCGCCAACCGACTTGTAGGCGTCCTTGTGGTCGACGTACTTGCCGACGATGCCGATGGTGACCTCGTCGATCGGGTACTCGGCGGCCTCGACCACGGCCAGCCATTCGGACAGGTCCGCCGACTTCGCCGCGCGGTCGTCCAGGCGCAGGCGCTCGGTGACCACCTGGTCCAGGCCCTGGGCGTGCAGCCACATCGGGATCTTGTGGATGTTGTCCTGGTCCATGACCGAGATCACGGCCTTTTCCGAGACGTTGGTGAACGAGGCGATCTTGCGCCGCTCGCTGTCGGGCAGCGGCTGCTCGCTGCGGCACAGCAGCACGTCGGGCTGGATGCCGATCGAGCGCAGTTCCTTCACCGAATGCTGGGTGGGCTTGGTCTTGAGCTCGCCGGCCGCGGCGATGTACGGCACCAGCGTCAGGTGCATGAACAGCGCCTTTTCGGGCCCGCGCTCGGTGCGGATCTGGCGGATCGCCTCGAGGAACGGCAGGGACTCGATGTCGCCCACCGTGCCGCCGATCTCCACCAGCGCCACGTCGAAGCCGTTGGTCGCGGTGTCGATGCAGCGCTTGATCTCGTCGGTGATGTGCGGGATCACCTGCACCGTGGCGCCGAGATAGTCCCCGGCGCGCTCCTTGCGGATCACGTTCTCGTAGATCTTGCCGGTGGTGATTGAGTTCTTGCCTGACAGGCGGGTGTTGACGAAGCGCTCGTAGTGGCCCAGGTCGAGGTCCGTCTCGGCGCCGTCATCGGTGACGTACACCTCGCCGTGCTGGAACGGGCTCATCGTGCCCGGGTCGACGTTGATGTACGGATCGAGCTTCATCATCGTCACGCGCAGGCCGCGCGCCTCGAGGATGGCCGCCAGGGAAGCGGCGGCAATGCCCTTGCCGAGGGAGGACACCACGCCGCCGGTGACGAAAACGAGCGGGGTGACGGAGCCAGGGGATGTCATGGGATCGGCAGGTCGCTGGAAACCCACATTCTACCGGTTCGACGCCCTCGCGGGAGCCCGCGACGCGCAAACTGCGTGCTGGAAGGGTTTGGCGGAGGAAACCCGGCGTCCCGCCGCGACGTCACCTAGCGCGGGTCGCCGCCCTGCCGCAGGCCTGGCGGGTCTCCGGACCACGTTTCGCGCGGCGAATCGGGCGCTCCGCGCCGATCTGCTGCCGGCTCCGGCCCTCGCGACGAATGCATCGCATCGTCGTGCGCGGAAGCCGCGGCGGCATCCGCCACGTCCGCGAGCAATGCGGTGCCGAGGGCCGCGGCCGCCGAGTTCTCGGCGGGGGCCGACTGCGCCGAGCCCTGCGCCGCCACGGCGCGGGCCGCACGAGTCGCCTTGCGCTGGGCATCGGTCTGCAACTGCGGGGGAAGCCTGCTGACCCCGCTGGCCTGCGACCAGCCGCAAGGGGCGAACGTCGCCAGGGCGGTGGCCACCGTCGCGACGGCAAAGACAACGGAGATCTTGTTCATCACGGCGACTCCCTGGCTGGCCTGGCGTTCCATCGCATCCGCGCGCCAAGCGCGCGCCGCCGCATGGGCCGGATGCTATCGCGCCGCTGCCGCAGTGGACAATCCTGCAACGCAAGACGCCCCGGCAAGCCGGGGCGTCGGGGTCCGCAAACGGACGGCCACTTCGGGCCTAGTTGTCTTCTTCCTCGGGTTCGGCCGCCTGCTCGGCGGCATCGGCTGCCGTATCGCTGGCGTCCGCGGCCGTCTGGGCTTGGCCTTCGGCCGCCTGGGCCTCGCCTTCCGCAACCTGGGCCTTGGCCTCGGCGGCGGTGGCCGCCGCTTCCGCGGCTTCGGCCGATTCCTGCGCCTGCTGCGCGGACTGTTCGGCCTTGGCGGCATCGGTCTGCGACTGGGCGTGCGCCGCGGGGATGGCGAAGGCGGCCGCGATCACGGCGGCCAGGAGGATCTGGGACTGCTTCATCGGTGGTTCTCCCTACGAGTCAATGGTGTGGATTCCGGCACTCGCTCCCCAAGGCGAGCATCGCACGCTAGCCGCCCGATGCCCGCCGGCCACTGAACAACGGGCTTTTAACCTGCGCGCATCGGTAAGCTATGCGCACGCTCCGCAGACCTGCGCCGAACACGAATGGCCCGAAACGAATGAATGCACGCTACGACGCCGCCGACATCGAAGTCCTGTCGGGGCTGGACCCGGTCAAGCGCCGCCCGGGCATGTACACCGACACCACCCGTCCCAACCACCTGGCCCAGGAAGTGGTCGACAACGCGGTCGACGAGGCACTGGCCGGGCACGCGCGCGAAATCGAGGTGGTGCTGCACGCCGACGGCAGCTGCGAGGTCTCCGATGACGGCCGCGGGATGCCGGTGGACCTGCATCCGGAGGAAAAGATCCCGGGCGTCGAACTGATCCTCACCCGCCTGCACGCCGGCGGCAAGTTCAGCAACAAGAACTACACCTTCTCCGGCGGCCTGCACGGCGTCGGCGTGAGCGTGGTCAACGCGCTGTCGAAGCGGCTGGACGTCTACATCAAGCGCGACGGCAACGAATACCGGATGTCGTTCGCCGATGGCGACCGGGCATCGAAGCTGGAAGTGGTCGGCAGCGTCGGCAAGCGCAACACCGGCACCCGACTGCGATTCTGGCCGGACCCGAAATATTTCGACACGCCGAAGTTCAACGTGCGCGCGCTGCGCCACCTGCTGCGCGCCAAGGCCGTGCTGTGTCCCGGCCTGACCGTGCGCCTGTTCGACGAGGCCAGCGGCGAGCGCGACCAGTGGCAGTACGCCGACGGCCTGAGCGACTACCTGCGCGGCGAGCTGGTGGACCGCGACCTGCTGCCGCCGCAGCTGTTCACCGGCCGGCTGGCGAAGGATACGGAAGTCGTCGACTGGGCCGCAGCGTGGGTTGCCGAGGAAGGTCGGCTGGATGGCGACCTGGTGCAGGAAAGCTACGTCAACCTGATCCCCACCGCGCAGCACGGCACCCACGTCAACGGCCTGCGCACCGGGTTCACCGATGCCCTGCGCGAGTTCTGCGACTTCCGCAACCTGTTGCCGCGCGGCGTCAAGCTGGCGCCGGAAGACGTGTGGGACCGGGTTTCCTTCGTGCTCAGCGTCAAGATGACCGATCCGCAGTTCAGCGGCCAGACCAAGGAGCGGCTGTCGTCGCGCCAGGCCGCCGGCTTCGTCGAGAACGCGGCCCACGATGCGTTCTCGCTGTGGCTGAACCAGAACGTCGAGCTCGGCGAAAAGATCGCCCAGCTGGCAATCGAGCGCGCCAGCGCGCGGCTCAAGACCGAGAAGCAGATCACCCGCAAGAAGGTCACCCAGGGCCCGGCCCTGCCCGGCAAGCTCGCCGACTGCATCTCGCAGGACCTGTCGCGCACCGAGCTGTTCCTGGTGGAAGGCGACTCGGCCGGCGGCAGCGCGCGCCAGGCCCGCGACAAGGACTTCCAGGCGATCCTGCCGCTGCGCGGCAAGATCCTCAACACCTGGGAGGTGGCCTCGGGCGGCGTGCTGGCGTCGAACGAAGTGCACGACCTGGCAGTGGCGATCGGCTGCGACCCGGGCAAGGACGACGTCTCCGGACTGCGCTACGGCAAGATCGTGATCCTCGCCGATGCGGACTCCGACGGCCTGCATATCGCCACGCTGCTGTCGGCGCTGTTCCTGAAGCACTTCCCCGCGCTGGTCGCCGCCGGCCACGTGTTCGTGGCGATGCCGCCGCTGTTCCGCGTCGACGTGGGCAAGCAGGTGTTCTACGCGCTCGACGAGGAGGAAAAGCGCCTGCTGCTGGAGAAGATCGAGCGCGAGAAGGGCGACCGCAAGAAAGGCATGTCCGGCGCGATCAATGTGACCCGCTTCAAGGGCCTGGGCGAGATGAATCCGTCGCAGCTGCGCGAATCGACGATCCATCCCGACACGCGCCGACTGGTGCAACTGACGATCGACGACGCCGACGAAACCCGCTCGCTGATGGACATGCTGCTGGCGAAGAAGCGCTCGGGGGACCGCAAGGCGTGGCTGGAAGCCAAGGGCGACCTCGCGACGCTGGAGGTCTGAGTGGCGATGGCCTGTCATGGAGGCGGGCGTGGGAGTTGGCGTGGCCTGGTCGATACGCGGCACCAGGTGCGACGCGAGGGCGACGCCCTCGTTTCGGCCAATCCCGCGGCGCACTAACTGCAGGCCGGCTCACCGGGCTGGAGCGTCGCCTCCAGTAAGCGGCGAACGAGCGCCTGCGCACGCGCGGCGCGCGGGTCGTCGTAGGCGTACGAATCCTCGTCCATGTAGACCCGCTGGCTGATTTCCAGCTGGACCGCGTCGATGCCGTTGCCGGGATCACCGTAGTAGCGCGTGATGTGGCCCCCCTTGAAGCGCCCGTTCACGACGAAGTCGTAGTCGTCCTGCGCGGCCAGTATCCGTTCCAGGCGCGCCTGCAGCCCCGGCGCGCAGCTCGCGCCGCCGGCGGTGCCGAGGTTGAGGTCGGGCAGGCGGCCGTCGAACAGGAACGGCACTTCACCGCGGATCGAATGGCCTTCCCACAGCACGGCGCGGCCATGTCGGGAGCGGATCCGCTGCAGCTCCTCGCGCAGGGCCTCGTGGTATGGGCGCCAGTAGCGATCGACGCGCGCGCGCACCTCGGCTTCATCCGGCTCGCCGCCCTTGAGGTACAGCGGCTCGCCGGTGAACTGCACGATCGGGCACAGGCCGGTCGTGTTCTGGCCCGGATACAGCGAGACGTCGTCCTCGGCGCGGTTGACGTCGACCACGTAGCGCGAGTGCAGCGGCACGATCATCGAGGCGCCGAGGTCGCGGGCGAAGGCGTAGAACCTGGCGATGTGCCAGTCGGTGTCGGGGGTCCGGCGCGCCGAGTCGGTCAGCCGCGACGCGATGTCGGCGGGCAGCCGGGTGCCGTCGTGCGGAACGCTGACCAGCAGCGGCGCGGTGCCACGATGCAGTTTGAAGATGTCCATGCGCGAATCCTAACTCCGCCGGCGACCGGAACCACTGCGGGCTTCGTCAATCGCGCGTCGTCGAGTCGATTTGACGGGTTGCCACGCGCGCGGCGACCCGGGGCGTCCGTGTGTCATCCGTGTTGCCTTGCGCGATGCGGGAACGATCAGGACCGTGCGGACAGCCCGCGCACCGATCGCGACTTGGCCCTCGACAACGGCGCCCTACCGCATCAGCACCACTTCCTCGGCGCTGGTCGGGTGGATCGCAACGGTCTCGCGCAGGTCGTCCAGGGTGATGCCTTTCTTCAGCGCCACGGCGAAGCCCTGCAGGATCTCGTCCGCGCCTTCGCCGAGCAGGTGGATGCCCACCACGCGCCGTTCGTCGCCCACGCATACCAGCTTGAACAGGCTGCGCTGCGGCACGTCGGCCAGGGCATGCAGCATGTCGCGGAAATCGGCGTGGTACTCGTGCACGTCGTCGCCAAGCCGTGCGCGCGCCTGCGCGGCGGTCAGCCCCACCGTCCCAAGTGGCGGATGCGCGAACACCACCGTCGGCACGTTGTCGTAGTCGAGCCTGGCGTCGGCCTGCCCGGCGAAAATCCTGTCCATCAGCCGGCGCGCCGCGGCGATCGCCACCGGGGTCAGCGCGACCCGATCGGTGACATCTC
The DNA here is from genome assembly GCF_042648885.1 of Luteimonas notoginsengisoli. Classification (NCBI taxonomy): domain Bacteria; kingdom Pseudomonadati; phylum Pseudomonadota; class Gammaproteobacteria; order Lysobacterales; family Lysobacteraceae; genus Luteimonas; species Luteimonas notoginsengisoli. The sequence continues at coordinate 36,578 of NZ_JBHRYF010000014.1, forward strand.
CGATGGCGTGCACGCCCGCGGCCACGGTGTCCTGCCACGGATCGACGCACACGTAGCCGCCATCGGTGGTGGTCACGCCCGCGGCCTCCAGGCCCAGGTCTTCGGTATTGGGCTGGCGGCCGGTGGCAAACAACACCGCGTCGAACGCGGTGTCATGGCCGGCCGCGCGCACGCGATCGCCGTCCGCCCGTTCCAGGCCGCGGACGTCGCAACCCAGGTGCAGGACAACGCCGGCCTGGTGGTAGTTCTCCTGCAGGCGTTCGACCAGCTCGTCGTCGAACTCCTGCAGCAGCCGTGGGCCGCGCACGAACAGCTCGACCTCGCTGCCCAGGGCACGCAGGATCCCCGACAGCTCCACGCCGATGTAGCCGCCGCCGACGATCGCCACGCGTCCGGGCGCGGCGGTGAAGCGGAAGAAGTCCTCCGACACCAGGCCGAGCTCGGCGCCGGGAATCGACGGGCGGCGCGGGCGACCGCCGGTGGCGATCACGACGTGCGCCGCGCGCAGGCGGACGCCGTCGGCGCATTCCACGGTGCGTGGATCCAGCAGCCGGCCGCGCGACGCGACGGTGACGATGCCCGCCGCGTCCAGGCGCCGCCGATAGCTGGCGTGGATGTTGGCGATGTAGCGCTGGCGGTGGGTGACGAACTCGCACCAGTCCAGCTTCGGCGCCGGGCCATCGAAGCCGAGCTGCGCGGCCAGCTCGATGCGCTCGGACACGTGCGCGGCCAGCCACATCGCCTTCTTCGGCACGCAGCCGACGTTGACGCAGGTGCCGCCGAGTTCGGCCGGCTCGAGCAGGGCCACGCGCGCGCCGTGCTCGGCCGCGCGGAACGCGGCGGCCAGGCCGCCGGAGCCGCCGCCGATGACGACGAGGTCGAAGTCCAACCCGGCCCTGGCCGCGCCGGCGCTCACGCGAACCGCTGCGGCGAATAGGGAAGCGGGTCGATCCGCGGCGTGCGCGCGCAGACCAGGTCGGCGACCAGCTGCGCGGTGCCGGTGCTCATGCTGACCCCGAGCATGCCGTGCCCGGTGGCGAGCCAGGCGTGGCGATGGCCGGGCGCGCGACCGATGATCGGCACGTCGTCGACGCAGATCGGACGCCAGCCGAACCACTCTTCGCGCTTCACCGGACCGACCGGCTCGTGCAGGTACTCGCGCGCGCCGCGCTCCAGCGCATCCAGGCGGCGCCGGTTGAGGCTGGTGTCGTAACCGGAGAACTCCATCGTGCTGCCGAGGCGGTAGCCGCTGTCCCAGGTGGTGACGCAGACGCTGCGCTCGTACAGCACCACCGGCTGCTTCGGCGCGAGCGCCGGCCGGTCGTAGGTGATCGAATAGCCCTTGCCCGGCTGGATCGGCAGCTTCGACAGGCCCGCCGTCTTCGCCAGCAGCGGCGACCACGCCCCGGTCGCGATCACGACATCGCGCGCGAGTCGTTCGCCCTGCGAGGTCGCCACGCGCATGCCGTCGCCATCGTCCACCAGGCCCTTGACCTCGCAGTGTTGCTCGATGCTGCCGCCCGCTTCGCGCACCGCGCGCGCAAGTTCGGCCACGTAGCGGTCCGGGCGCAGGCGCGCATCCCCGCGGAAGCGCACCACGCCGACCACGCCGTCGCGCAGCGCGGGTTCGTTGCGCACGTAGGTGGCGCCGTCGATGATCTCGCTGGCGATGCCCAGTTCGGCCAAAGGCGGCAGCTCGGCGGCCAGGTGCGCGAGCTCGCGCTCGGTCCGGAACACGTAATCCACGCCCTGCTCGGCGTATTCGCACTGCAGGCCATAGCGCTCCACCCACTGCGGCAGCTGTGCGCGCGATTCGAGCAGGATGCTGGCGCGCGCGACCATCGCCGCCCGCCAGTCGCGGCTGTTGCAGCGCGAGGCGAAGCGCAGCAGCCACTGCCACAGGGCGGGGTCGAAGCGCGGCTTGACGTAGAACGGCGCATCCGGCGTCAGCATCCAGTGCACCGCCTTGCCGATCTTGCCCGGCGCCGCCAGCGGCGCGGCGTGGCTGGGAGTGATGGTGCCGCAGTTGCCGTGCGAACTGCCGCAGCCCACGGTGCCGGCGTCCAGCAACCGCACGCCGCGCCCGGCGTCGAGCAGCGCCAGCGCGCTGGCCAGTCCGATCACCCCACCACCGACCACCAGCACATCATCGCGTTCGCTCATGAGGCAAGTGTATGCCGCCGCCGCGACGAACCGAAGCCGCCCCCGCGAAGCAACCGGTCAGTGCGCGTGGCCGCCGTCGCCGTGGACGTGGCCGTGTTCGATTTCTTCCTTGCTGGCCTCGCGCACGTCGATGATCTCGATGTCGAAATGCAGGTCCTTGCCGGCCATCGGATGGTTGAGGTCGACGTCGACCACGCTCATCCCGACCTTCTGGATCGTCACCGCGCGGGGGCCGAAGTTGGTGTTGAGCACGACCTGCATGCCCGGCGCCAGCTTCTGTTCGTTGAAGTGCTTCTTCGGCACGCGCTGGGTCAGGCCGTCGCGGCGCTCGCCGTAGGCTTCGGCCGCGGGCACGTCGACGCCGAAGCTGTCGCCGGCAACGTGGCCTTCGAGCGCCTTGTCCAGCCCCGGGATGATGTTGCCGTGGCCGGCGAGGATCGCGAGCGGTTCGCGTTCCTTCGAGGTCTCCACCGGTTCCTGGCCCTGTTCGGACACGGTGTAGTGGAACTGGACGACGCGGTCTTTCTCGATCTTCAGCGCTTCGGTACTCATTTGGATTCTCTTTGCGGCAGCGTGCGGACGCGCGACGCGCGGTCGCTTGTCAGTCGGAAGGGGATTCGGCCAAGATGTCGACCGTGATGGAGACCGCGTATTATCCCGGCTCACCCGCCCGCGCGCCAACCCGGCGGCTGGGCGTGGTGACGGTCGTCCTGGCGGGTCTCCTCGCCGGCTGCGGCCACGACGAAGTCCGGCGCTCGCCGCCCTCCGGGGTGGCGCAGCACGCATGGCCAAGCAACACGCCGGCCGACCCCGCCTCCGCCAACGCGGTGCTGATGCGCGCGATCAGCCTGGTCGGCACGCCCTATCGCTACGGCGGCAACACGCCCGAGGGCGGTTTCGACTGCAGCGGCCTGGTCAACTACGTCTACCGGGACATGCTCGATCTGAGCCTGCCCAGGACCTCGGGCGCCCTGGCGGCGTTCCAGGGTCCGCGCATCGCCCCGGGCCGCCTGACCGCCGCCGATCTGGTGTTCTTCGGCAGCGGCGGCAGCGTCAGCCACGTGGGGATCTATGTTGGCGAAGGGCGCTTCGTGCACGCTCCCAGCAGCGGCGGCACGGTGCGCCTCGATCGCCTGGACGGTCCCTACTGGCGCGACCACTACAGCGGGGCGAAACGGGTCCTTCACTGAAATTGTGACGGGGGCCCGGCGTTTCTTCACGCTGCACTAATGGAATTTGAACAAACGAGCGGCAGTCGTGCGGCACCATCACGCCCTGCAGACAACCGTGAATGACCGCGTGACGACGAAAGCCCCAGCCCCAAGCCGCCAGCACATTGCCCGACCGGCTCCGGCGTTCGCCCTCCTCCTCTCCTTCATTGCCCTGCTCGGCGCGTCGCCCGCCTTCGCGGCGACCGGTCTGGCCGGGGATTCGGCGGACCAGCTGCATGCCAGCGCCCCGCTCAGCGAAACCGCCGTGGCGCCGATCCAGCCCGAACAGCGCACCATGCTGTTCGCCAACGACGTCAACAAGCTGATCGACGCCGGGACGACCGGCCAGGCGGGCATCCCGGCCAACGCCGATGGCCGCGTGCAGACCGTGCTCAAGCGTGCGCTCGCGCTGCTGGGCACCCCGTACCGCTGGGGCGGCAGCTCGACCGAAGGCTTCGACTGCAGCGGCCTGGTCGGCTATGTCTTCCAGAGCGCCCTGGGTATCGAGCTTCCGCGCGTCTCGCGGCAGATGGCGACCAGCGGCGAGAAGGTCGACCGCAACGCGCTGAGCGCCGGCGACCTGGTGTTCTTCAGCCGCCGCGGCAAGCGCGTCGACCACGTCGGCATCTACCTGGGCAACGGCCGCTTCGTCCACGCCCCGCGTACCGGCAAGGACGTCATGGTGTCCAGCCTCATCGAAGGCTACTGGAGCCACAAGTTCATGCAGGCCAGGCGCGTCACCGGCAGCTGAGCCGGAGACAGCGGGAATACCAGCTGGAGGCCGCGCAAGCGGCCTTCTTCGTTTTGGGCGCAAGAGAGGCCGGCCCGGATTGCACGGCCTGGCCGCTCATCGCGCTGTGTCGCCCGTGGCGCGCCTGCTCACGCGAGAAATCCTTTGCCGCGCCGCGTTCCCGGAATGCCAGCACTCGTTCGTGGGCGTTCCCGGCGATCGCTCTGCGCCCGCGGCTGCGGGGTGAAGCCGACGCCGCTAGGCGGGGGCGCGATAGCGGGCCACGGTCTGTTCGATGCCCTTGCTCAGCGCCATTACCTGCGTCGCGTATTCGCACAGGCGCCGGTCGTCGTCGCTCTGCGGCACCCAGGGCGGCACCGGCACCGGCTTGCCTTCGGCGTCGTCGAGGGCCACGAACACGATCACGCAGTGCGTGCACAGGCGCGCGTCGCCCCCCATCGGGTCGCGGGCATGCACGTCGACCGAGAAGTGCATCGAACTCGTGCCGGTGTAGACCAGCTTGGCCGACACCGTGACCAGGTCGCTGGTCCGGATCGGGGCGACGAAGCGGATGCCACCGACCGCGACGGTGACGCTGTAGCGGCCGCTCCAGCCGACCGCGGCGGCATAGCCGACCTGGTCGATCCACTTCATCACCACCCCGCCGTGCACCTTGCCGCCGTAATTGACGTCGGTGGGTTCGGCGAGGAACCGGAATTCGAGTTCGCGCTGCTGTCCGCTCATGCCTGCTCCTTCGCGTCGGCGTCCGTGAAGAACGGCCATGCGGCATTGTGCACGGGCCGCCGCGATGGTCACAAAAGCGTGGGGAACCGCTTGCGACACCGCGATCGCACCGCCATGCTGGCGCGTCATCCACACAAGGAGGTCGTGATGGTCCGCACCATGCTTGGCATCGCACTCGGCGCGATCGCCGCCACAGCGGCCCTGGCCGGCAGCGGCCATGCCGCGTTGGCATTGCACCCACTGCCCGCCGGGAACGCCATGCGCTCGCTGCGCGACGCGGCGGCCTGGCTCGAAAACGCCCCCGCCGGCGCGATGGCTTGCGTGGTCGCCGGCTTCGGCCTGGCGGCGCTGCTGGGCGCCGGGTGCGCGGCGTTCGTCGCCCGCCCGCATCGCGGCGGCGCAGCGCTCGCGATCGGCGCGCCGATGACAGTGCTGGTGATCGTCGCCGCGGCGCTGGTGCCGCAGCCGGACTGGATGCCGGTCGTGGCGATGCTGTTGCCGATCCCGCTCGCGCTATGCGCCTGGCGACTGGCGATTCCACGCGCCGAACTCTGAGGTCAACACTCTCTGGGAGCGGCTTCAGCCGCGAGCCCTCGTCTGGGTTCCCTGCGAAGACCCGAGGGCCACCGTTCGCGGCGGCGGATCGGACGCCCATCCCCACCTAAGCCGTCCGGCCCGGCGCAGCGCGCCGGGCGTTTGGTCGGCCCGCGGTAGTGCCGCGCAAACGGACCGCCCTCACCCCCTTGAAGGGGAGGGCTACCTGCAGGCTACTTCTCCCGCACCTGGAACTCGCCGTAGGGCTTGAGCTGTTCCGCGATCGCCTTGTCGTCGCCGACCACCACGATCGACTGGTCCTTCGGGTCGTAGTACTTCTTCGCCATCGCCTGCACCTGCGCCGCATCGACTGCGCGGATCTTCGGGACGAACTGGCCAAGGTATTCCGGCGGCAGGCCGACCAGCCAGTTGCCGGCCAGCATCGATGCGACCGCGCCCTGCATCTGGTTGGAGATCAGATAGCCGCCTGCCACGTAGCGCTTGGTGTCGTCGAGTTCGCGCAGCGACACCGGCTCGCTGCCGAGGCGCTCGTATTCGCCGACGAACTCCTTCAGCGAAGCGCCGGTGACCTCGTTGCGCACGTCGGCGCTGGCGGTGATCCGGCCGCCTTCGCGCAGCGCGCTCACGCTCGACCTTGCGCCGTAGGTATAGCCCTTGTCCTCGCGCAGGTTCTGCATCAGGCGGCTGCTGAAGCCGCCGCCGACCACCGCGTTGGCCAGCTGCAGCGGGATGTAGTCCGCGTCCGTGGCGGCGATCGCGGGCCGTCCCAGGCGCACCGCGGACTGCACGCTGCCCGGTCGCTGCACCAGCACGAATTTCGGCGTGGTGCTGGCGGCGGCGACCGGCGTGTCGGCCACCGGCTCGCCCGTGTTCTTCCAGTCGCCGAACGCCGACTGCGCCAGCGCGAACGCCTGCGCCGGTTCGATCCGGCCGGTCACCACCAACAGCGCGTGGTCGGGGCGGAAGCGCGTCGCGTGCGCGCTGCGGAACTGCGCCGGCGTAGCCGCCTGGATCGCGTCCTCGGTCGGCTGGGTGTGCCCGTAGGGATGATCGCCGTACACCGCCTGCGCCAGCGCGCGCTCGGCCTTGAATCCCGGCTGCGCCTCGGCCGCCATCAGACCCTGCAACGCGTTGGCCTTCGCCAGCTTGACCTCGTTGTCGGGGAACACGGGCGTGCGCGACACCTCGGCCAGCAGTTCCAGCATGCCGTCGGCGTTCGACGCCAGCGCGTTGCCGTAGACGGTGATGCCATCGCTGCTCGCCTGCGCACCCAGGCTGCCGCCATAGCCCTGTGCGGCCTCGGCGATCGCCTTCGAATCGTGCTGCGAGGTGCCTTCGACCAACAGGCCTGCGAGCATCGACGCAAAGCCGGGCGCGTTGTCGGCTGCGTAACCGGCGCCGCGAACCGCCAGCACGTAGTCCACGCGCGGCACGCCGTCGCGCGGCAGCACCCAGACTTCCAGGCCGTTGGCCAGGGTCTTTTTCTCGATCTGCGGTACCGGCAGCGGCTTGTCGGCGCCATAGGCCGGCAGGTCCTTCGGCATCACCACGTCCTTGGCCAACGCGGTGGCCGGCAGCAAGGCGCAGATGGCGGCCGCCAGCAGGGTCTTGTGGATGAGGTTCATGTCCGTGCCTCCTCAGTTCTTCGCCGCGGGCGCCGCGGCAGGCTGCGCTTGCAGCATGGCGACTGGCTTGCGGTCGATGACGGTGCGGTTGTCTTTCGTCAGGTAGGTCTTCGCAACGCGCTGGATGTCCTCGGACGTGACGGCCGAGATCCAGCTGGGGATTTCGTTGGCGACGTTGGCGTCGCCCCACAGCGTCTGCAGCTTGGCCAGGGTGTCGGCGCGGGACAGGAACATCTCCATCCCGTCGTACCAGTCGGCCAGCATCTGCGTCTTGACCCGCTGCAGGGTGGCGTCGTCGACGCCGTCACTGGCGACCTTGGCGATCTCCTCGTCGATCGCCGCGAGCACGGCGTCGGCGTCAGTGGTGGGCTTGTACAGCGCGAACACGGTGAACAGCGTCGGGCCGTCGTATTCCCATTCGCTGGTCAGGCCGTACAGCGATTCGACGTTGAGCGCGAGCTCGCGGCCCTTCACCAGGCCCTGGTACAGGCGCGACGCATCGCCATTGGCCAGCAGCGAGCCCAAGACTGCCATCGGCGCCTGGTCCTTGCTGCCGCGGTCGGGCATCTTCCAGGCCGCTGCGATTGCCGGAACCTGCGCCAGCGCATCCGATTGCTGCACCCGCTTCTCGGCGGTGTTCAGCCCCTCGCGATAGTCCGGCGCCGGTGGCGTGGCGCGCGCCGGGATGTCGCCGAAATACTTCTCCGCCAGCGCGAAGGCCTGCTCCGGCGTAATGTCGCCGGCGATGCCGAGCACGGCGTTGTTGGGACCGTAGTAGTCGCGGTGGAACGCGGCCACGTCCTCCAGGCTCGCGGTTTCCAGGTCCTCGAAGCTGCCGTAGCCGTCGTGGTTGTTCTCCCACTTCTGGAACGCCTGCTGGCCGATGTCGATCCACATGAAGCCGCCGTAGGGCTGGTTCTTCACGTTGACGCGGATCTCTTCCTTGACCACGTCCTGCTGGTTCTTCAGCGTGACCGGGTTGAAGTCGAGGGTCTTCATGCGATCGGCTTCCAGCCAGAGGATCGGCTCGAGCGCGGACACCGGCGCGGTCTCGATGTAGTTGGTGAAATCGGCGCGCGTGGAGCCGTTGTTGCGCCCGCCGCCGCCGGTGATGACGCGGTCGAACACGCCCTCCTTCGCGTTCGGCGTGCCCTCGAACATCAGATGCTCGAACAGGTGAGCGAAGCCGGTGCGGTCGCGCGGTTCCAGGCGCATTCCGACGTGGTAGACCACGCTGACGCCCACCACCGGCGCGCTGTGGTCCTCGGACACGACCACGGTCAGGCCGTTGTCGAGCGTTTTGGTGGCGATGGGCAACTCCCATGCGTCGGGGTTGGCCTTCTCGGCCGCCTGCGCCGCGGATGCGAGCATCAGGCCGGCCAGCAGCAACATCAGGTGTCGCGTGCGCACGGAATTCTCCTTGTTCCCCAAGTAGATCGACACGGTAGCGCCAGCAGCGACGGACGATACGGGCCAGAAGTCATGCCGCATCCGCGACGCTGGCCGCACGGCCGCGGATCGCGGAAACTGTCCCGCCCGCCGCGACGCCCGACATGCATCCCATTCCCGCTACCGCCTTGGCCTGCGCGCTGCTGTTCGCCGGCCACGCTTTCGCGGCCGAACCCGCCCTCCCCCAGCTCAAGGCCTACACCGTCGACGAAAGCTGGCTGCGGCCGGTCGAGCCGCGGCAGATCGCCGACCACACCTGGCGCATCGGCACCGAAGGCATCCTCGCGCTGCTGGTGAAGACCGACGCCGGCGCGATCCTCATCGACGGCGGCATGCCGCAGGCAGCCGACACGCTGCTGGCACAGATGCGCGAACTCGGGGTCGAGCCCGGCGACCTGGAGCTGATCACGCACAGCCAGGCCCACGGCGACCACGTCGGCCCGCTGGCGGCGGTCAGGCGCGCCACCGGCGCGACGCTGGTGAGCAACGCCGAATCCGCCGTGCTGCTCGCGGCCGGCGGCAGCGACGACATCCACTTCGGCGACGAGATCGTCTACCCGCCGGCCCATGCCGACCGGATCGTCCACGACGGCGAAGCGATCGAGCTGGGCGGCCAGCGGCTCACCGTCCACTTCATGCCCGGCCATACGCCCGGCAGCATGGCCTGGACCTGGACCGACATGCGCGACGGCCGGCCGCTGCGCATCGCCTACGTCGACAGCCTCAGCACGCCCGGTTACCGGCTGATCGACCACCCGCGCATCCCGCGCTTGGTCGACGACTTCCGCCGCAGCTTCGACGTGGTGCGCGCCCTGCCCTGCGACCTGCTGCTGACCCCGCACGCCGGCGCCGGCAGGCACGACGGCGACGGTGCGCCGCTGACCTGCCGCGCATACGCAGACAAGTCCGAACGCGCATTGGATGCGGAGCTGGCCAAGCAGCGCGGCGACGACAACTGATGCCCTACACCCCGATCGTCGCCACCCTGGGCTACGTCCTCTCTGCCGACGGCAGCCAGGTCCTCATGCTCCACCGCAACGCGCGCACCGACGACCATCACCTCGGCAAGTACAACGGCCTGGGCGGCAAGATCGAACCCGACGAGGACGTGCTCGCCGGGATGCGCCGCGAAATCGCCGAGGAAGCCGGGATCGAGTGCACCGCACTGTCGCTGCGCGGCACGATCAGCTGGCCCGGATTCGGCAAGCAGGGAGAGGACTGGCTGGGCTTCGTGTTCGTGGTCACAGCGTTCACCGGCACGCCGCTGGAACGCAACCCGGAAGGCACGCTGGAATGGGTCGCGATCGACCGCCTGCACGAACTGCCGATGTGGGAGGGCGACCGGGAATTCCTGCCGCTGGTGTTCGACGGCGATCCGCGGCCGTTCCACGGCGTGATGCCCTATCGCGACGGGCGCATGCAGTCGTGGCGCTACTCGCGCGCCTAGGCCGGGCTACGCTCCCGCCAAGCAGGACAGGCGCCGGGAATATCGCTCCGGTCCTGATTTTCCGACGCCGCATTCCGACTCGTTTCAGCGCGAACAATCTAGTGTGCTGAAGCCGCTCGCGGTTTCACCAACCGGTATTGATTGTCAGCACCCTGGCGCGCCCCCTGTCGTCCACGTTGGCGCACAACCGATGACCGCACAGCGTCACGTCGGCTTGGTCATAGGCGCGCAGCAGGTCAGCCGCAATCTGGTTGCGCTCGACTTCCTTGCGGCTGGTGACCACGGCATAGAAGGCCGAAACCATCGCCAGCATGGAGGCGACCAGCAATGCCCCGCTCCCCAGCCACAGCCAGGTCCGACGCTCCCGGCTGAGCGCCTGACGCTCGCTTTCCAGTGTCCGCGCCGCGGCTGACGCCGCGCGAACAGCGATACGTTCGACGACACCGGTGCGTTCGCGCGCAGCCATGCGTCGAGGGCGGACATGAGGCCGCGCTTCTGGTGCGTGGGCTCGACCGCGATGCCGCGTCGCGAATGCCATGAATGCGACACAGCTTCCGCCTCCGTCGCGGCGTGACGGCATAATGCACTCCAGGTTTTTTGCCGGAGTTGTCGAATGCGATTGCCGTTGCTGTTGATTTCGTCCGTGGCCACGCTGGCCGCCTGCACTGCCACCGTGCGCGACACGACGCCCACGCGCATTGCCGCCATCGAGGTGCCGGCGATCGCGCATCCCCAGGGCGAGACGGCCTCATGGTGGTACCGCAGCGGCGCAGCGCGCGCGGCCGCCAACGGCGCGATGGGCGGCCGCGCGAAGAACGTCATCGTGTTCCTCGGCGACGGCATGAGCCTGACCACGGTGGCCGCTGCGCGCATCCTCGACGGCCAGCGCAAGGGCCAGCCGGGCGAGGAGAACCAGCTGGCATGGGAGGCCTTTCCCGCTACCGCGCTCAGCAAGACCTACAACACCGATTCGCAGACGCCGGATTCGGCCGGCACGATGAGCGCGATCGCCACCGGGGTGAAGACCTTCATGGGCTCGATCGCGGTCGGCCCCGCCTCGCGCAGCGACGACTGCGCCGGCAGCCTGCACAACCGCAACCTGACCTGGCTGGAACTGGCGCAGAGCGCGGGCATGGCGACCGGCATCGTCAGCACCGCGCGCCTGACCCACGCCACCCCGGCATCGACCTACGCGCACGTGCCCACGCGCGGCTGGGAAAGCGACGCCGACCTACCGGCCGAAGCGGTGCGCGCGGGCTGCCATGACATCGCACGCCAGCTCGTCGAAACGCCATTCGGCGGACCGGTCGTCGCCCTCGGCGGCGGCCTGGGTGGGTTCGTCGCGGACACGATCGCCGATCCCGCAGCGCCTTCCCGGCACGGCAAGCGCAAGGATGGCCGCAACCTCGTGGCCGAATGGCTGGCCGCGCACCCAAAGGGCGCGTTCGTGCGCGACACGCAGCAGCTGCGCGCCGCCGCGGAGGCGCCGCGCCTGTTCGGGCTGTTCGCCGGCAGCCACATGGACTTCGACCACGACCGCGACACGTCCCCCAAAGGCCAGCCCTCGCTCGCCGAGATGACGCGCGCCGCGATTCACACCCTGTCGCGGGACCCGGACGGCTACGTGCTGCTGGTCGAAGGCGCGCGCATCGACATGGCCAACCACTACGGCAACGCCTTCCGCGCGCTCGACGACACCATCGCGATGTCGCACGCTGTGCAGGCTGCCATCGAGGCGACGTCCGCGGACGACACCCTCATCCTCGTCACCGCCGACCATTCGCACAGCCTCAACTTCGTCGGCTATCCGGTCCGCGGCAACCCGATCCTGGGCAAGGTGCGCGGCAAGAGCAGCTTCGACGGCACGCCCGGGGAGCTGGCCAGGGATGGCACCGGTCTTCCCTACACCACCTTGGGCTACGCCAATGGCCCCGGCTACACCGGCGCCAGCGATTCGCAGCCGGCCGGCAGCAAGCGTTTCCCGCACATGGGCAAGGGCTACCTGCCGGCGACCGGGCGCCCCGACCTGACCGAGGTCGACACCACCCGCCCGGACTACATGCAGGAAGCCATCGTGCCGCTGTCCAGCGAAAGCCACGGCGGCGAGGACGTGGGCATCTGGGCGCGCGGCCCGGGCAGCGACGCGGTCCGGGGCACGGTCGAGCAGAACGTCATCTACCACATCATCGTCCAGGCCACGCCCACGCTGCGCGAGCGCCTGTGCGCCGCCGGCACCTGCAACGGCGATGGCGTGCCTGTGGAGTTGCCTTCGATCGACGCCTTCGTACCTGCCACGCATTGAACGGAAGGACGATGGCATCCGGTCGCGGCGGCGCGATAGGCTGGCTTCGGATCGTTCCGGCCCTTAGTCGCGAATCCCGCAGGAGCTTTCTCCCCGGCGCCCTGAAATCGTCAACGTGGCGGGTTGAAGGTCGCGTATCCGGATTCGCGCGCGACCCGACATTTCTGCCTGCTGGAAATCGCTGGAAATCACGACATGCTTGCGAGATCCGCGAGCCAGCATCCTCCTACCGCCACTCCCGCAGGACCCACCCCATGAACCGACTCGACAACAAGGTCTGCCTGGTCACCGGCGCCGCCAGCGGCCTGGGCAAGCGCATCGCCGAGGTGTACGCGGCCAACGGCGGCAAGGTCGTCGTCGCCGACCTGCAGCTCGAAGCCGCCGAAGCCGTGGCCGCGGCGATCCGGGAATCCGGGCGCGACGCATTCGCGGTCGCGATGGACGTCAGCGACGAAGTCCAGGTGGTCGACGGTGTGGCGAAGGCGATCGCCCGTTACGGACGCATCGACGTCCTGGTCTCGAACGCCGGCATCCAGATCATCAACGCCGTTACCGATCTGAGTTTCGCCGACTGGAAGAAGATGCTGGCGATCCACCTCGACGGCGCCTTCCTCACCACGCGCGAGTGCATGAGGGACATGCAGGCGCGCGGCCAGGGCGGCGCGATCATCTACATGGGTTCGGTGCATTCGCACCTGGCCTCGAAACTCAAGGCGCCCTACGTCACCGCCAAGCACGGCCTGCTCGGCCTATGCCGGGCGGTGGCGAAGGAAGGCGGCGCGCACGGCATCCGCGCCAACGTGATCTGCCCCGGCTTCGTGCGAACCCCGCTGGTGGAGCGGCAGATCCCGGAGCAGGCGAAGGAACTGGGCATCAGCGAAGACGACGTGGTGAAGAACGTGATGCTCAAGGACACCGTGGACGGCGAATTCACCACTGTCGACGACGTCGCCAACGTGGCCCTGACGCTGGCCGCGTTCGAAAGCAACGCACTCACCGGGCAGAGCCTGGTGGTGAGCCATGGCTGGTATATGCAATAGGGCGGGGATTCGGGAGGCGGGATTGGGGATTGGGGGATTGGGGATTGAAAATCCTCGGCACTCACCGCCCCGACGGCGATCGTACGATCTGCCGCTTCTTACGCGATGCCTCGGGACCTAACGGATCGGCGAGGCTCTGTCCTTTGTAGGAGCGGCTTCAGCCGCGAGCCCGTCCCCGGTTTCACCACGCAAGAGTCCGGACCTGAAATTGCTTCCGAAGCCAGACTCCGAATCCCCGATCCCGCCTCCCCGATCCCGACCTAGAACGGCTTCGCCAGCACCAGGTACACCACCGCCACCAGCAGCAACACCGGCAACTCGTTGAACCAGCGCAGCGCCTTCGAAGACGGCAACGACCTGCCCGTGTCGAACCCCTTCAGCCAGCGTCCGGCAAAAATGAAATACGCCAGAAGCAGCGCCACCAGCCCCAGCTTCGCGTGCAGCCAGCCCGTGCCGGCGCCGACCATCGTCGGGAAGCCGGGCAACACCCGGTAGCCGAGCCAAAGCACGAGTCCCAGCGCCAGCGCGAGCCCGAACATCATGTGGCCGAAGCGGTACAGCCTTCGCCCCATCAGCAGCAGCCGCGCGCGCACCGCGGGCTCGTTCCCGGCCTCGACCAGGTTCACCAGGATCCGCGGCAGGTAGAACACCGCCGCCATCCACGCGATCACGAACACGAGGTGACCGGTCTTGACCCACAGATAGGCTTGCATTGGATGGAACCGTTTGGACTGGGCCTAGGATCGCATGGGTTACCGTTCGCGGCACACGACAAGCGAACGCGCCACCGACGCTAGCGTTGCCACGCTCCTCGTCGATCCACCCCACGACACGTCGACGCTCGATGGCAATAGTGATCGCGACGCCGGCTTTGCTACAAAAACAGCGGCCAAGCCGCCATCATGGCGCATGGCCAAGCAATACGACGCCGACTATTTCCAGCGCTGGTACCGCGACGGCGGCATCGGCGGCAGGCAGCGCCTGGCGCGCAAGGTGGCGCTTGCTGTGGCGACCGCCGAATACCACCTCGAACGACCGCTGCGCAGCGTGCTGGACATCGCTTGCGGCGAAGGCGCCTGGCGCGCGCCGCTGCTGAAGCTGCGGCCGAAAGCCCGTTATCTCGGCTTCGACAGCAGCGAGTACGCCATCACCCGCTATGGCCGGAGCCGGCAGCTGCACTTCGCGCGCTTCGCCGACTTCGCGCAGCTGCGCCCCTGCGCGCCCGTGGACCTGCTGGTGTGCAGCGACGTGATGCATTACCTGCCGGTTCGCGAACTCGATCGCGGCCTGCCCGGCCTGGCCGAACTGTGCGGCGGGGTCGCGTTCCTGGAAACGTTCGCCCGCGAGGACCAGGCCGAAGGCGACGAGCATGAATTCAAGCAGCGCCCGGCAGCGTTCTACCGCAAGCGCTTCGAGGCCGTGGGCTTCCGCCAGCTCGGTTCGCACTGCTGGCTTTCGCCGGCGCTGGCGAAGGTGGCCACGGCGCTGGAGGCGGGGTAGCCAGGGTCTTCCAGCGCGACCGGGCATCTGCTTCGGCCCATGGCAGGAGTTGCCTTCGCGGCCGCCGGAACAGCAGGCCTGCTCAGCTATGACTGAGCCTGATTCGGGGACGTAACAGGTCGTGATCGCCTTTTGGCGGGCTCGAGACGGCGCGTTCAGTTCCGCCATCGACGATCCGCTATGCTGCGCCGCAGCAACCATCACCTGGCGCTCCCATGCTGCTTTACCAGATGCACGAACTCGGCCGCGCCTGGATGGCGCCCATCACCTACTGGGCCGAGGCGAACGCGCGCATGTTCTCCGCCCGCGAGAGCTGGCTGTCGGCGGTGCCCGGCGCCGCCCGCATCGCCGCGGGCAACGAGCTGCTGTACCGCATCGGCAAGGACTACGAGAAGCCGGCGTTCGGCATCCACGCCGTCGAGGTCGCGGGCCTCGACGTGCCGGTGATCGAGAAGGTGGTCGTCGAGAAGCCGTTCTGCAGGCTCCTGCGCTTCAAGCGCTATACCGACGACGTGGCCAACATCAAGGACATGAAGTCCGACCCCACCGTGCTGGTCGTCGCGCCGCTTTCGGGCCACCACGCCACCCTGCTGCGCGACACGGTGCGCACCCTGCTGCCCGACCACAAGGTCTACGTCACCGACTGGATCGACGCGCGGATGGTGCCGAAGGAACAGGGCACGTTCTCGCTCGACGACTACGTCGGCTACATCGAGGACTTCATCCGCACCATCGGCGCGACGAACCTGCACGTGATCAGCGTCTGCCAGCCGACCGTGCCTGTGCTGGCGGCCGTGTCGCTGATGGCCGCGCGGGGTGAGGCGACACCGCGCTCGCTGGTGATGATGGGTGGCCCGATCGACACCCGCGAATCGCCCACCGCGGTCAACAACCTCGCCACGCAGGAGCCGCTGTGGTGGTTCGAGAACAACGTCATCCACACCGTGCCCGCCAACTATCCCGGTAGCGGCCGCCGCGTCTATCCCGGTTTCCTGCAGCATGCCGGCTTCATGGCGATGAATCCCGAGCGCCACTTCGAATCGCACTGGGATTTCTACCAGGACCTGCTGAAGGGCGACATGGAAGACGCCGCCGCGCACCGCCGCTTCTACGACGAGTACAACGCCGTGCTCGACATGCCGGCGCGCTACTACCTCGACACCGTGCGCATCGTGTTCCAGCAACACCTGCTGCCGCGTGGCCTGTGGGACGTGGCCGGCGAACGCGTGGATCCGGCCGCGATCCGCGACACCGCGCTGATGACGATCGAAGGCGAGCTCGATGACATTTCAGGCGAGGGCCAGACCCGCGCCGCGCACAAGCTGTGCACCGGCGTCGACGAGCGCAGCCGCGAGCACCTGACCGTCAAGGGCGCCGGCCACTACGGTATCTTCAGCGGCCGCCGCTGGCGCGAGCAGGTCTATCCGCAGGTGCGCGATTTCATCGCGACACATGCGGCGAAACCCGCGCAGCGCACATAGTTGCGGATTCCTGTCGGAGCGGCTTCTGTCGGCAGTCAGACGTACTGCGCCGACTTCACCAGCAGGTGCTTGGCCAACTGCCCGTGCAGCCTGCCGACACCGCGTGCCAGGTGCAACGTGGCGAACAGCAGCAGCACGCCGACCACGCTCAGCACCGGCAGGATCCACGGCGCCTGCGCCGGGACGTCCATGCCGAACATCCACAGGTTCACGTGCACGCCGGGCAGCATGGCCAGCGGCGCGAGCACCAGCGACACCGACACGACCACCAGGCTCGCGGCAAGCGTGAAGTAAACGATCCCCAGCGGCAGCATCGCCAGGAAGTACAGCACCGTGCTCCAGGTGCGCGGGTCGAGGAACATGTCCTTGATCCGCTGCATCAGCGGCCTGCCACGATTGCCGTAGAGCGGCCGGCGCGGCATGCGTTCGCCGAGCATCACCTCGACGATGCGGCCCTCCAGCAGCGACAGCATCCGGATCGATCCCAGGAACAGGATCAGGAACGGAATGCCGATGATCAGCGCCGCGAATCCCGCCGAGAGCGAAATGCCGACGGCCACCCAGGTGAAATAGAACACGCCGGTGGCCAGTGCCAGCACCATGTAGAACAGCGCCGCATAGGCCCGCGGATCGGCGGCGATGCCGAAAAAGCGCCCGGCGAGCGATTTGCGCGGGCGCGGCGGCGGGGCGCGCAGCGCGGTCTGGACCCTGACCTCGGTGTCGCGATAGATGTCGGCCACTTCCTCCGGCGCGCCATAGCTGGACGCGACCGCGGCGATCACTTCGGCCTCGGACTTGTCGAGGTTCTCGGCGAGCTCCGAACGCAGGTATTCCTCGGCGTCGTAGAGCGCGTCCTGCATCAGCGCCGGATCGGCGCCGGCCAGCGCCCGGCGCAGCTGCTCCAGGTAGTCGCGGATGTTGGTCGGCAGTTCGGTGGTCATGGCATCAGGCCCTTGAGGACGGCATCGACGGAATCGCGGGTGGCGCGCCAGGCGGCGCTCCATTCGTGCAGGGTGGCGCGGCCCGCGGCGGTGAGCTGGTAGTAGCGCCGCGGCGGGCCGGACATCGACGGTTCGACATGGCTGTCCAGCAGCCCGGCCGCGCCGAGGTTGCGAAGCACCGGATACAGCGCGCTCTGCTTGCCGCTGAGCACGCCGTCGCCGAAGCGTTCGAGCCGCTTGGCGATCTGGTAGCCGTACATCGGCTCGGTGGCCGCGCCCAGCACCGCCAGCAGCGCCAGCGACACGGTGCCGGCGCTCAGCTCCTTCTGGAACTTGCGCAGCTGCTGCTCGGTGATGGTCGGGTCGAAGTCGCCCATGGCGGCGCCCTGTCCTGGATTGATGACGATGCTATTGCGAAGTTCGCTATAGCGAATGTGCCGCTAGTCATGCTGCCCCCGGTCGGCCCGACAGACCCGGCTCCGGCCGATTCAGCGGAGAAGCCGGGTCGCGCACGCTTCGAGGACTCCAGCCGCCACGGCTACACTCGACCCACCGCCATCCGCCCGAGGTCCGAATGCGTCCTGCCCTGCTCCCCCTGCTGGTTGCTGCCGCCCTCGCCCCCGCGTTCACCGTCCATGCCGATGAAGCGCCCAGGCCGAAGACCACCCAGGAGCTGCTCGACGCGTCGCTGGCTTCCGACTGGCGCACGCTCGATCCGGCCAGCACGCTCTACCTCGAGCTGGACTCCGGCCGCGTGGTGATCGAGCTGGCCCCGGACTTCGCACCGGAACACGTCGGCAATATCCGCACTCTCGCCCACGAGGGCTACTGGAACGGGATGAGCATCAACCGTTCGCAGGACAACTTCGTCGTGCAGTGGGGCGATCCGGCCGAGGAGGGGCAGCCGCGCAAGTCGCTGGGGAGCGCCAAGGCGAAACTGCCTGCCGAGTTCGAGCGCAAGGCGGAGGGCCTGGACTTCCACGCATTGCCAGACAAGGACGGCTGGGCGCCGCAGGTCGGATTTGCCGGCGGCTTCCCGGCCGCGCGCGACCCGCAGTCCGGCGAGGCCTGGCTCGCGCACTGCTATGGCGCGGTCGGCGCCGGCCGCGACGTGGCCGCCGATTCCAGCGACGGCAGCGAGCTGTACGTGGTCGACGGCCAGTCGCCGCGCCAGCTCGATCGCAACATCACCCTGGTCGGGCGCGTGGTCGACGGCATGGAAAGGCTCAGCGTGCTGCCGCGCGGCACCGGCCCGCTCGGCTTCTACGAGGAGGCGGCGCAGCGCGTGCCGATCAAGTCGATCCGCCTCGCCGCCGACGTCCCCGAAGCCGAACGCTCCAGGCTGCAGGTGCTGCGCACCGACACGCCGCTGTTCGACGCGGTGGTCGAGTCGCGCCGCAACCGCCGCGACGACTGGTACAAGCGGCCGGCCGGGCACATCGACCTGTGCAACATTTCCATCCCCACCCGCGTACCGCCGGCGGACTCGGATTCCTGATCGCATCCGTCACGCGCGTTTAGCTTTTCCCCGGCTAGCCTGCCTGCATCCCAGACGCGCAAGGAACGAAGCAAGATGGCCCTGCTCCGCATTCGCCTGACCGGCAGCAACGATGCCGTCCGCGCGGTGATGAACCTGCTGCAAAGCCTCGACGGCATCGAACACGTCGAGGAGATCGGCGACCTGATGACGCACATGGACGACGCGGATTCGAGCTCCGCCGGCCTGAGCGACGTGGGAGGCCCGCAGATGCACGAGATCGAGATCGACGCGCCCAATGCCTCTACCGAACGCAAGGTCAGGGAAGCCGTCGAAGCCTTGGCCTTCGACCTGGACGCACTGGTCGAATTCGAGGACGACGAGGACGAATAAGCGCCGGGGACCGCAAGCGTCACGACGAGCCTCGACGGCCGAGACATCAACGCCCGTCGTACACGCCCTCGAGCGCTGCCACGTAACGCTCGACCGAACGCGCCAGCGCCGCGCGCGCGTCGGCACTGATGCTGCGGCCCCACCACGCGCCGTGAATCGCCTCGAACCGATACGGCTCAACCGCCGCCGCGATCGCGCGCACCGCATGCGCCGAGAGCGGGATGTAGTTGGGGAAGCTGCGCATGAATCCTGCGTGGCGATTGTCCATCGCCACCTGGATCACGTCGCCGGTCAGCAACGCGCCGCGGCCGTTGTGCAGCTGTGGCACGTGCGCGACCGTGCCGCCGGCGAAGTGGCCGCCGCAGCGGACCAGGGTCATGCCGTCCCACAGCTCGCGCGTTTCGCCCTCCCAGTACTCGATCGCAGGCGCTTCGCGCATCACCCATTCGCGATCGGCGGCGTGCAGCAGGATCGGCACGTCGCCGAACGCGCGACTCCACTCGACCATGCCCGAGTAGTAGTGCGGGTGCGAGATCGCGATTGCGCGGACATCGCCTGCCTCGCGCACGCGCGCCACCGTTTCATCATCGACTAGCGTGATGCAATCCCACAGCAGGTTTCCGCCCGGTGAGCGCACCAGCAGAGCGCGCTGGCCGATCCCGAGACCCGGCTCGGTACCGATGCCGAGCAGGCCTTCGGCCTCCGGTTCGACGCGGTTGCGGTGCGTGGCGCGCAGCGCCTCGAGCGTTGTCCACCGCTGCCCGGCGTGGCCGACGTACTGCCGCTCGTCCTCGCAGATCGGGCATTGCGCCGGCTCGCCGTCGCTGTCGGCGAATTGCGTTCCGCAGGTGACGCAGATGGAGTTCACGGCCCGGCTCCTGGAGAAGGAGAGCCCAAAATAGCAGCCTGTCCGAGACCCTTGCAGGAGCGGCTTCAGCCGCGAGCTTTCCCGGAAGATGCGTTCCGAATCAGGAGCTCGCGGCTGAAGCCGCTCCTACGGTTGCGCGTCGACTGCGTTGAGGAAACCCGGCGTTCGGCTTCAGCCGTCTCCCCACTCCACCGGATTGAAACCCAGCAGCCGCAGCCCCGTTTCGGTGCGCGGCCGGTGCGAGGAGCCGGGCAGGAAGTGCAGCCAGGTGCCGGCGGGAAAGCGCCGCTCCCCTTCGATCATCTCGCCCTCGAGCACGTACACGTCCTCGCCCGTCGGGTGTTCGTCGACGTGCGGCCATTCGCTGCCCGGCGCCATCTCGACGATCCAGGCGCGCGCGCCGCGCGCGGCGGGCAGGTCGCGGCGCACGCAACCCGGGCCGACGGCAACCGCCGGCAAGTCGCCGGCGAGCAGCGCCTGCACGTCGCCGCCGATGCCGGTCATCGCGCGCCCCGCTGGCTGATGGCCACGCTGCCCAGGATCATCGCGCCGGCGACGCCCATGGCCAGCGTCAGCGGCTCGCCCAGCAGCATCCACGCCCAGGCCACGCCGAACAGCGGCACCAGGTAGGTCACGGTCGAGGCGCGGCTCGCACCGATGCGGGCGATCAGCCGGTAGTACATGACGAAGGCGATGCCGGTGCACAGCACGCCGAGCATCGACGCCGAGATCCACGACTGCATCGGGATCGCATGCTGCGGCCAGGACGAAATGGCGAACGGCAGCACCAGCAGCGCCGACGTGCCCAGCGTCGCGGCGGCCACGGCCGCGGGCGGCAGGCCGGTGAGGTGCCGGCGCACCAAGTTGATGCCGATGCCGTAGAGGAACGCGGCCGTCGCCCCGGCGACCACCGCCCCGCCGATGCTCGCGCCTGCGATCTTGCTGCTGGCCAGTACCACCACGCCGGCGAATCCAGCCAGCAGCGCCAACGAACGCCGCGTGCCGATCTTCTCGCCGAAGAACAGGAAGCCGACCAGCGCGGTGAACAGCACCGTCATCGCATTGGCGATCGCGCCAACGCCCGCTGGCGCGCGCTGCGCGGCCCACGCGAACAGAATGAATGGCACCGCCGAGTTGATCGCGCCGATGAGGGCCAGCTTCGGCCACAACGAGCGCGGGAAATGCGCGCGCGAGCGCCACAGGAACGGCAGCAGCACCAGCGCACCGAGTCCAAGGCGCATCTCGACCAGCGGGACCGCGCCGAAGTCGTTCGCCGCCACCCGCATGAACAGGAACGAGGCGCCCCAGATCGCGCCCAGCACGGTCAGTTCGAGCGGAGTCATCCAGTCGCGCGTGGTCGCCTCTCTCAGGTCGGCCGCGGTGGCCGGCGTGCACTCGACGCTGCTCATGACGTGAATCCTGTGGGGGACTGGCGTGCATTTTCCGGGCCGGCGAAGCCCCTGCAAGCGCATACTTTGCGTCCAAGCCACAAATCAGGCTTGTGTCTCAAGGAGGCCCCGCATGAACCTGCGCTCCGCCCTGTTGCCGTCGCTTGGCGTGTTTGCCGCCGCGGCCCGCCACCAGAACTTCGCCCACGCCGCGGACGAGCTGCACCTGACCGCCAGCGCGGTCAGCCACCACGTGCGCAAGCTCGAGGCGAGCCTGGGCGTGGTCCTGTTCCAGCGCCATGCGCGCGGGGTGACGCTGACCGGCGAGGGCCGGCTGCTCGCGGACGCCGCCTCCGCGGCCGTCTCGGAGCTCGAAGCGGTTGCGCAATCGCTGGGCCACAGCGACGACCGCCAGCGCCTGCGCATCAACACCCTGCACTCGCTGGCCCATTGCTGGCTGCTGCCGCGGCTGCCCGGCTTCCTGTCCGCGCATCCGCACCTGCGCATCAGCCTCGACACCGGCACGGCGCTCGCGCGCTTCGACGACGGCGGCCCGGACCTGGCGCTGCGCCACGGCCCCGGCCATTGGCCTGGCCTCAAGGCCCGGCACCTGATGGACGACGCCCTGTTTCCGGTGGCGGCACCGTCGCTGCCCGGCGTCGACGGCATCGCCGGCCCCGGAGACCTTTTGGGGTTCCCGCTGCTCTCCGACCTCGCGCTGCAGGGCTGGCCGGACTGGTTCCGCGCCGCGGGCCTGCACGGACAGCGCCTGCCGGACATGCACATGTTCAACGACAGTACCGACGTCATGCGCGCGGCCGCGGTGGGCCTGGGCATCGGGCTGGCGCGGCAGCACATCGCCGCGCCCTGGCTGCAGCGCGGTGAACTGCGGCGCCTGCCGGGCCCGGTGCTCAAGACCCGCTTCGCCTACTACGTCGTGCATCCGGCGCACCGGCGCCCGCGTGCGCCGGCAGCGGCGTTCATCGAGTGGCTGCGCGAGCAGGCGCGGGAGACGATGCCTGCATCGGAAGCCGCATAGCCCTGTAGGAGCGGCTTCAGCCGCGAGTTCTTGATGCCGCCGGCACTGTCCGAAAGCTCGCGGCTGAAAGCCGCTCCCACAACGGCGGTGCAAGCCGCCAGCAATTCGAGGCCGGCTACACCAGCGGACGAGATCAGAAGCTCGCGCCGTCCACCTGCGAAACCTTGAGCGAGGACAGGTCCACGTCTTCCAGGCAGCGCACGTTGACCGCCACCATTTTCGCCCCGCTGCGCGGATCGGCGCCCTCGCTGAAAGGCGCGATGCCGCAGGTCGGACAGAAATGGTGCGCGAGGTGTTCCTTGTTGAAGCGATAGGTGCGGTAGTTCGATTCGGGCGTGGTCAGGGTCAGCGCTTCGCGCGGAAAGAAAGCGAGCAGTCCGCCGCGACGGCGGCACATCGAACAGTTGCAGTCGATCGCATCGGTCACGTCGCCTTCGAGATCGAACGCGACTGCGCCGCAGTGGCAGCTTCCGTGGTGGGTCATGGGCACGGCTCCGTTGGGTGAGGCGTGCACCTTAGCGCCATGCCGCCGGCGATGCCCGCGACCCGCCAACGCAACCCGCATGGCCGCGCCGCCGCTTCATGCCAGAATCGGGGGCTTCCACCGCCCTGCCGGAACCGCCATGCGCAAGACCCTGCCCGCCGTCGCCCTGCTCGCCCTCGCCCTGTCTGCCTGCCAGGCACAGACGCCGTCCGCGCCCGCCGCTGCGGACGCGACGCAGCCCGATGCCGCCTCCGGGCGCGCGGTCGAGGCCGACACCGCATTCGCCGCGCTGTCGAAGCAGTGGCTGGACGGATGGCTGCAGCTCAACCCGGTCAGCGCCACCCAGGTCGGCGACCATCGTTTCGACGACCAGCTCGACGACCTCGGCGCCGCGGGCCGGCAGAAGGGTGTCGATTTCAGCAAGCAGATCCTCGCCAGGCTCGACGCCATCGACGCGTCCAGCCTCTCGCGCGAGAACCAGGTGGACGCGCTGATCCTGCGCAACCAGCTGCAGGGCGACATCTGGAGCACCGAAACGTTCCAGGCGTGGGCTTGGGATCCGCAGGTCTACAACGGCGTGGCGGGCGGCGCGATCTACAACCTGATGGCGCGCGAGTTCGCGCCGATGCCGCAGCGCCTCAAGTCGGCGACCGCGCGCATGCAGAAGATCCCGGCCCTGTTCGCGCAGATGCGCGAAAACCTCGATCCCGCGCGTGTGCCGAAGGTCCACGCCGAGACCGTCGCCAGGCAGAACGCCGGCCTGCTGCAGCTGGTCGACCAGTTCATCACGCCCAACGCCGCCCAGCTGGCGGGCGTCGACCGCAAGCAGCTCGACGATGCCGTGGCCGGGCTGCGCAAGGCCGTGGCCGAGCAGCAGGCCTGGCTGGACGGCACCCTGGTGCCGAACGCGAAGGGCGACTTTCGCATCGGCGCCGACCTGTACGACCAGAAGCTGAAGTTTTCGCTCAACTCGGCGCTGTCGCGGGTCGAGATCAGGCAGCGCGCCGAGGCCGAGGTCAAACGCGTGCGCGACGAGATGTACGGGATCGCCCGCACGGTGCTCAAGGACAAGGCCGATGCGCCGCAGATGCCCGATGCGCCCAGCGACGACCAGCGCCAGGCCGCGATCGAGGCCGCGCTGGAACTCGCCTACGCCGACCGCCCCGCCCGCAACGATGTCGTCGAGGCGGCCAAGCAGGCGCTGGCCGACGCCACCGCGTTCGTGAAGCAGAAGGACCTGGTCACGGTGCCCGACGACCCGGTCAAGATCATCCTGATGCCCGAGTTCCAGCGCGGCGTCGCGGTGGCCTACTGCGACTCGCCCGGACCGCTCGACAAGGGGCTGGAAACCTATTTCGCGATCTCGCCGATTCCCGACGACTGGAGCGACGAGCAGGCCACCTCCTTCCTGCGCGAATACAACTCGCGCATGATCGACCTGCTGGCGATCCACGAAGCGATGCCGGGCCATTACCTGGAGGGTGCGCACTCGGCCCGGTTCCCGTCGACGCTGCGCGCGGTGCTGCGCTCGGGCCCGTTCGCCGAAGGCTGGGCGGTCTACACCGAGAAGATGATGGCCGACGCCGGCTACCTCGACGGCGACCCGCTGTTCCGCCTGGTGCAACTGAAGTTCTACCTGCGCACGATCGCCAACGCGATCCTCGACCAGGGCGTGCACGTCGACGGCTGGTCGCGCGAGCAGGCAATGCAGCTGATGACCCACGACGCCTTCCAGCAGGAGCGCGAAGCGGCCGGCAAGTGGGTGCGCGCGCAGCTGGGTTCAGCGCAGCTGCCGACCTATTTCGTCGGCGTGCAGGAGCATTTCGATACGCGCAAGGCCGTGGAAGCCAGGCTCGGCGACAAGTTCAACCTCAAGGCCTACCACGACCAGGTGCTGTCGTACGGCGCGCCGCCGGTGCGCTTCGTGCGCCAGCTGATGCTGGACCAGCCGATCGAGTGACCGCATGCCTTTGTAAGAGCGGCTTCAGCCGCGAGCTTTTGATCTCAGCGGGTGCGGCATGCCGCTACCGGGCAGTCGCGCCGGCTTTGCCTGTGTTCGCCACTGCCGGTGTTCCAAGGGCACGAACTCGCGGCTGAAGCCGCTCCTACGGAACATCCGGCTCGGCCACATCCGCGGCAACGAAGCCGCCCGTCTGCCGCTGCCACAGCCGCGCGTAAAGCCCGTCGCGCGCGACCAGCTCGGCGTGCGTACCGCTCTCGACGATCCGCCCCTGGTCCATCACCACCAGCCGATCCATGCGCGCGATGGTCGACAGCCGGTGCGCGATGGCGATCACCGTCTTGCCCTCCATCAGCACGTCCAGGCTGTCCTGGATCGCGGCCTCCACTTCCGAATCGAGCGCGGACGTCGCTTCGTCCAGCAGCAGGATCGGTGCGTCCTTCAGCAACACGCGGGCAATGGCGATCCGCTGGCGCTGGCCACCCGACAGCTTCACTCCGCGCTCGCCGACCTGCGCGTCGAAGCCGGTGCGACCCTCGCCGTCGACCAGCGTGGCGATGAAGCCGTCCGCGCGCGCCCCGCGCACAGCGGCCTCGACCTGGGCGTGCGTCGCATCGGGCCGGCCGTACAGCAGGTTGTCGCGGATCGAGCGATGCAGCAGCGACGTGTCCTGGCTCACCACACCGATCTGCCCGCGCAGGCTCTCCTGGGTCACGCCGGCGATGTCCTGCCCGTCGATCAGGATCCGGCCCGCCTCCAGGTCGTACAGGCGCAGCAGCACGTTCACCAGGGTCGACTTGCCCGCGCCCGAAGGCCCGACCAAGCCGATGCGCTCGCCAGGCCGCACCACCAGACCGAGGTCCGAGATCACCCCGCCCTGCTTGCCGTAGTGGAAGTGGATGTCCTCGAAGCGGATGCCACCGTGGGTGACGACCAGCGGCTTCGCGCCTTCGCGATCGACCACGTCGCGCGGCTGCGCCACCGTGGTCATGCCGTCCTGCACGGTGCCGATGTCCTCGAAGATGCCGTTGACCACCCACATGATCCAGCCGGACATGTTGTTGATCCGGATCACCAGGCCGGTCGACAGCGCGATGTCGCCGGCGGTGATCGCGCCGCGGCTCCACAGCCACAGCCCCAGGGCCGACGTTCCGACGATCAACAGCCCGTTGAACGCGGTGATGCTCACGTCCATCGCCGTGGTCATGCGCGTCATCAGGCGCACCTTCTCGGCGTTGTCCGCGATCGCCTCGCCCACGTAGGCATCCTCGCGGCCCGCGTGCGGAAACAGCTTGAGCGTGGCGATGTTGGTGTAGCCGTCGACCACGCGCCCCATCACCCCGGATCTGGCCTGCGAGGCCTGCCAGGAGCGCTGCTTGACGCGCGGCACGAAGAACGCCAGCAGCCCGGCGTAACCGAGCACCCACAGCGCCAGCGGCAACACCAGCCATGCGTCGGCCCTGGCGAATAGCACCAGCGCGGTGCCGGTGTAGACCGCGACGTACCAGATCGCATCGACGATCTGCACCGCCGATTCGCGCAGCGAGGCGCCGGTCTGCATGATCCGGTTGGCGATGCGGCCGGCGTAGTCATTCTGGAAGAACGCCAGGCTCTGTCGCACCACGTAGCGATGCTGCTGCCAGCGCACCCGCGCGGTCAGGCCCGGGACCAGGGCCTGGTTGACCATGAGGTCGTGCAGCGCAAGCAGCAGCGGCCGCGCGATGAGCGCGACGAACGCCATCCACGCAAGCTCACTGCCGTGGCGGGCGAAGAAGCCGGCCGGCGACTCCGCGGTCAGGTCCACCAGGCGGCCGAGGAAATCGAACAGCGCGACCTCGACCAGGGCGACGAAGAAGCCGAGCACGCAGATCGACAGCAGGATCCCGCGCACCTGGCGCAGGTAGTGCCAGTAGAAGCGCCACACGCCGCGCGGCGGCATGGCGTCGTCGGCGTCGCCGAAGATGTCGACCAGCGATTCGAACCAGCGGAAGATCATGCGCGGCTCCTGACGGCGAGGCATTGTCGCACCCGCGTTCTCCGCGAACCGGGACGACCCGCATGGCACACGCAGGGGCGACCCCGTTGCGCCATCCCCGGACCACCTTGGGCGGGCGACAACGCCCGCGCAGCAGACGGCGCCGTCGAGGCCCTAGGGCCTCGCAGCCACCTGGTCTTTCACGGGCGCGAGCCGCAGGTCCTGGAAATCGAAGCTGAAATCGGTCTGCGGCGAGATCGGCACCATCCTGGCTTCGACGATCCTGCCGTCGGGATCGAGCGAGAACGTCAGGAAGGCGTCCGCGTTCAGCCCGCGGTCGCGCCAGCGCACGATGAAGGTGTCGTGCTGCCAGTGTTCGAGGTCGCCCAGCAGCTGCGGGGTCTTCGAGAACTGGATCTGCAGGCCCTGGCCGCTGCGGGTGATCGCGACATCGCCGTACCACGGATCGCGGTAGGTGCCGGCGTATCCGTCCAGCGGCAGCGACGGTCTGGAGCCTGCGTCGCGCGCGGCCTCGTGCTTCTGCCAGCTCTCGTCGGCCTTCGCCTGCGACTTGGCCGCCGCGGCCGCGTACGCCGCCACCCAGTCGGTGCGCGGCGCGCCGAGGTAGGCGTCGAGCACGCGCATGGTGATCGCGTTGAACGCCGACCCAACCTCGGCACTGGTCAAAACCACCACGCCGAGATCCTCGCCAGGCACCAGGGTCAGCCGCGAGACCATGCCCGGCCAGCCACCGGTGTGGTAGACGAGCTTGCGGCCGCGATAGTCGGTGAGTACCCAGCCCTCGCCGTAGCCCAGGAAGCTGGGCTTGGTCGCGGCGAGCTCGGGCACGGACGGGTCGGAGATCGGGATCGGCGTCAGCACCGACCACATTTCCTTCTGCCGCTCGGCGCTGAACAGCCGCTTGGCGTCGTCGCCTTCGCCGGAGATCACGCCGCCGTCGAGCTGCACGCGCATCCATTTCGCCAGGTCGTGCACGCTGGAATAGATGCCGCCGGCGCCGGCGACGTTCGACCAGGTCAGCGGCGCGACCGGCTTGAGGTCCTTGAAGTCGAACTTGGCGTGGCCGGTGGCGACGTTGTCGCCGGGCTTGAGGTAGTCGGCGTTGAAGCGCGTCTCGGCCATGCCCAGCGGCCCGAAGATGCGGGTACGCAGGAACTGTTCGTACGACATGCCGCTGGCCTGCTCGATCACCTGCTGGGCGACGCCGAACAGGATGTTGTCGTAGGCATAGCGCTCGCGGAAGCCGCCGCTGATCGGCACGTCGCGCAGGCGCTCGGCGACTTCGCGCGCGGTGTAGGTGGTGGTGGGCCAGAACAGCAGGTCGCCGGCGCCCAGACCCAGCCCGCTGCGGTGCGCCAGCAGGTCGCGCACCCGCATCTCGCGCGTGATGTACGCATCGGACATGCGGAACCAGGGCAGGTGGTCGATCACCCGATCGTCGAGCTTGAGCTTGCCTTCATCGGCCAGGATCGAGATCGAGGCGGCGGTGAAGGCCTTGGTGTTCGACGCGATCGCGAACTGGGTGTGCGCGTCGACCTTGTCCGGCTTGCCCAGCTCGCGCACGCCGTAGCCGCGCTCCAGCACGACCTGGCCGTCCTTGACGATCGCGACCGCGATGCCGGGCACGTCGAACTGCTCGCGCACGCGCTCGACATAGGCATCAAGGTCTTGGAGGTCCGCCGGCACCGGCGCGGCGTCGACTGCCGCCGCAACCGGCGCGGCAGGCGGTGCGGCAGGCGGTGCGGCGAAGACAGTGCCGCAGGAGAGGGCAAGGAGCAGCGCCAGGCAGGCACTGCGCGGGAGCGTCGAAGCGACGGGCATATGGATTCCCCGGTGAGATGTCCGGCCATTGTAGACAGGGGCCCGCGCCCGCCGACGCAGCGCGCGCAGCGTGCCGATGGCGACCCGCTGCGTTACCCTGCGCGAAAGCCGGACCGGAGCCACAGGCATGGGATTCATCGTCCGCGCTCCCGCGACGCCGCTGTCGCAGCTGGTCGACAAGATCTGGGACTGGGACATGCCGCCGCAGGCGCACCGCTTCGACCGGATGCTGCCGTCCGCGTGCGGCCAGCTGGTCATCAACCTGGTCGAGGACGAGAGCCGGATCTACGATGCCGCGCTGCGCTGCCGGCGCTTCGCCGGCGCGGCGTTCGACGGGCCGGCGAACCGCAGCTTCGTGATCGACACTGCCGAGCAGGTGGCGGTGGTCGGCGTCGTGTTCCGGGCCGGGGCCGCGGCCCCGTTCTTCCGCGAGCGCATGGACCTGTTGGCCAACGACCACGTCGACCTCGATGACCTCGTCGATAGCACGGCCTGCGGCCTGCGCGCACGCCTGCTCGAAGCGGGCGGCCCGGACGCGCGCCTGCGGATCGTCGAGACCTGGCTGCAGGAACAGGCCGGCGCCGCGCGGCCGCATCCCGCCGTGGCGCATGCGCTGCGCATATTCGACGGCGCGCCGCGGGTCCAGCGCATCGGCGCCGTCGCCGCGCACTGCCGGCTGTCGCCGCGCCGCTTTGGCCAGCTGTTCCGGGAACAGGTGGGGATGTCGCCCAAGCGCTATGCGCGCCTGCAACGGTTCCGCCGCCTGGTCGCGCAGGTGCACCACGACCGCGCCGTCGACTGGGCCGGCGTTGCCGCCGACGGCGGCTTCCACGACCAGCCGCACCTGGTCCACGAGTTCCGCGCATTCGCCGGGCTGACGCCCACGGCCTGGCTTGCAAGCTGTGGCCAGCACGCAAGCCACGTGCCGATCGGTTGATGCCGGAATCTACAAGACGCCCCGCACGGGGCCGCATAGGGTGGCACCGTCCAATCCACCCGAGGAGCCATCCATGACCCATGCCGCCGACACTACCGCCACCATCATCCCCTGCCTGCGCTACCGCGACGCCCTCGCGGCGATCGACTGGCTGTGCCGCGCCTTCGGCTTCGAGAAGCAGGCCGTGTACGCCGACGGCGACACCGTGCACCACGCGCAGCTGACGTTCGGCAACGGCATGGTCATGCTCGGCTCGGCCGACAACGCCAGCGAATGGGGCCGGCAGATCGTCCAGCCGGAAGAAATCGGCATGCGCGATACGCAGAGTCCGTGCGTGGTCGTGCGCGACGCCGATGCGCACTACGCGCAGGCGAAGGCCGCCGGCGCGACGATCGTGATGGACATCGCCGACCAGGATTACGGCGGACGCGGCTATTCCTGCCGCGACATCGAGGGCCACCTGTGGTGGTTCGGCAGCTACGACCCGTGGAAGGACCACGCATGAGCGACGACCTGTTCTCCGCACCGCCGCCACGCCCCGTCGACGGCATCCGCGTTGGCATCGGCGGCTGGACCTTCGCGCCCTGGCGCAACAACTTCTATCCCGCCGGCCTGGTGCAGCGGCGCGAGCTCGAATACGCCAGCCGACACGTGAGCGCGATCGAGGTCAACGGCACCTACTACGGCGCGCAGAAGCCGGCCACGTACGCGAAATGGCGCGATGAGGCGCCGCCGGGCTTCGTGTTCTCGGCCAAGGCGCCGAAGCGGATCATGGGGTCGCGGGTGCTGGCGAAGACCGGGACCCAGGTCGAGGACTTCATCGGCGGCATCGTCGAGCTCGGCGACCGGCTCGGGCCGCTGGTGTGGCAGTTCGATCGCGGCACCAGGATCGACGCCGATGACTTTTCCGCGTTCGTGGAACTCCTGCCCAAGCGGTCCGGCGGGCGCAAGCTGCGGCACGTGCTCGACGTACACGATCCGTCCTTCGTCGACGAGGCCTATCTCGCCCTGGCGCGCAGCCATGGCATGGCAACGGTATTCACCGATTCGGACGAGCATCCGTCGTTCGCCGACGTCACCGCGGACTTCGTCTACGCCCGGCTGATGCGCGCGCGATCAGGTGTCGCCACCGGTTACCCGGAAAAGGAACTGCAGCAGTGGGCCGCGCATGCGCGCCAGTGGGCCGCCGGCGGCGACCCCGGCGACCTGCCGCGGATCGGTCCGACACCGGCCAAGCCCGCGGCCGCGCGCGAGGTCTTCATCTTCTTCATCAGCGCTGCCAAGGAGCGCAACCCGGCCGCGGCGATGGCACTGCTGAGGGAGCTCGGCGCCTGACCCCGCTTTGGCAGGAGCGGCGGAAGCCGCGAGCTTTGGCATGTGCCGCACTCGAACGGTCGCGGCTTCCGCCTCTCCTGCATTCCTGCTCCGCCCCGGTGGGGTGTGATTTCTTTGCGCCGGGTTTCACTGCACAAGCAAGAAGGATGGCTCGCGCCGTCACCGCGCGAAAGCCGTGACTGCACCCGCCGTGACTTCCCGAAGGCTCACCCTCCTGAGCCCGCGCCGAACCCCCGAAGCAAGGCGATAATGCACCCTGCCTCCCCGCGCCATCCCCATGACTCCCACCGCCAAAGCCCAGTGGCAGATCCACCTCTGCGTCGTCCTGTGGGGATTCACCGCCATTTTCGGCAAGCTCATCACCCTGCCCGCCCTGCCGCTGGTGTGGTGGCGCATGCTGCTGGTCACCGCCACGCTGGCGCTGCTGCCGAAGGTCTGGCGCGGGCTGCGTGCGATGTCGCCGCGGCTGCTGCTGGCCTATGCCGGCATCGGCGCGCTGGTGGCGCTGCACTGGCTGACGTTCTATGGCGCGATCAAGCTGTCCAACGCCTCCGTCGGCGCCACCTGCATCGCGCTGGGCACGCCGATGACCGCGCTGCTGGAACCCTGGCTCGCCGGGCGGCGGTTCTCGTGGCGCGACGTGCTGCTGGGGATCGCGGTGCTGCCCGGCGTGGCGCTGGTGGTCGGCGGCGTGCCCGACGGCATGCACGTGGGGATCGCGGTCGGCGCGCTCTCGGCGCTGCTGGTGGCGATCTTCGGTTCGCTCAACAAGCGCTTCGTCGACCATGGCGACCCGTTGGCCATCACCGCGCTCGAACTGGGCGCCGGCACGCTGCTGCTCACGGCGCTGGCGCCGCTGATGCCGCTGCTGTTCCCGGCCTTCTCGGGCACGCTGTTCGCGCTGCCCGATGCCCATGACCTGGGCCTGCTGCTGGCGCTGGCGCTGGCCTGCACGCTGTTCCCGTTCGCCCTGTCGCTGGTGGCGCTGCGGCACATGAGCGCGTTCGCCGCGCAGCTGGCGGTGAACCTCGAGCCGGTCTACGCGATCATGCTGGCGATCGTCCTGCTGGGCGAACAGCGCGAACTGTCGCCGCAGTTCTACCTCGGCGTGGCGATCATCCTCGGCGCTGTGCTGGCATATCCGCTGTTCGGGCCACGGCGGCCGATCGAGCACCCGGAGGTACTGGCCACGGCGGAGAACAAGGACCTCATCGGCTGAGCGCGCTCACGTCTTCCTGCCCGGCCCGACCGGATCGCCGTCGGCGTCGAACGCCGGCGGGTAGTAGAAATTCAGGGTCCTGAGCGGCGCGCGGCCGGTGTTGCGGATCTCGTGGCGTTCGCCGCGCTCGATCACCAGCAGCCGGCCGGTCTTCAGCACCACCCGGCGACCGTCGACGATCGCGACGCCAGCGCCGGACACGACGTAAAGCCACTGATCGGCGCCGCGGTGGCGATTGTCCGGCCCACCCTCGCTGTCGCCGGGCGCGATCACCATTTCCGCAGCCTGCGCCTTGCGCACGGCGAACGCGACGCGGAATCCCTTGCCGAACCGGAGCAGCTTGCTGCGCATGGTCTTTCCTCGCCTGGGTCCGCCTGCAGCTTGCGGCCTGCAGCGTCTACGCGGCATGCAGGCCGCAGTGCGCTGGTGCCGAAAATTCGGCGTGACAGCTGGCCCGCCTCGCCTTACGTCATCCAGCGCAGCTAGGGACCCGCTATGGGACCCGGCCGGCCTGCGCCGACGGACGGAGCTGAAGTCCGGCCGCCCGGCGTGACAAACCCCCCGCTGCGGCGAATCACGGTTCGACAGCGGCACAATCGCAGGCACGGACAGGATCGATGGACGCCAGCGCCACCATGGGAGCAGACACGCGGGACGCCTTCGGTGCGCTGCTGCAGCAGCATCGCGGCATCGTGTTCAAGGTCGCGAACGCCTACGCGCGCTCGGCCGAGGACCGCGACGACCTCGCGCAGGAGATCGCGACCCAGCTGTGGCGGGCGTGGCCCGGCTACGACCCGGCACGCCGATTCTCGACCTGGATGTACCGCATCGCGCTGAACGTGGGGATCTCGTTCCTGCGCAGCGACAGCCAGCGACGCCGGCACGCCGTGCCGCTGGACGACGTCGACGACATCGCCGACCACGGCGCGGTCGACCACGAAGCCGCCGGGGCGCTGCGCGTCCTGCACCGCTTCATCGCCACGCTCGAACCGCTCAATCGCGCGTTGCTGCTGCTGTACCTCGACGAGCGCAGCACCCGAGAGATGGCGGAGGTGCTCGGCATTTCCGAAAGCAACGTCACCACCAAGATCAGCCGCCTCCGCCAGCGCATCCGCGACCACGTCGCACCCGCCACCAACGAATGACGATGGAATCGACCATGGAACTCGACGAACTCAAGCAGGCCTGGCAATCGCTCGATCGCCGGCTGCAGCAGCAGAACGCGCTCAACCTGCAACTGCTGACCGACAGCCGCGTGCGGACGGCGAAATCCGGCCTGCGCTGGCTGCTGGTCAGGAGCGCGCTGCAGATCGCGCTCGGCGTCGCGCTGACGATTTTCTTCGCCATCTTCTGGATCGAGCACCGCGACAACGTCTCGCTGCTGGTGTCGGGCCTGGTGATGCACGCCTACAGCGTGCTGCTGATCATCGCCGGGGTGATGGAGTTGCTGCTGCTGGTCCGGATCGACTACGCCGAACCCGTCGTCACGATCCAGCGGTACCTGACGCTCTACCGCCAGTGGCGCAAGCGCTGCATGCCATGGCTCGGCCTGTCGCAATGGCTGCTGTGGGTGCCGGAGACCCTGATCCTGTTCAAGTTCTGGCTGGATGTCGACATCTGGGCGAACGACCATGGCGTGGTCTACATCTTCCTCGCCATCGGGACCGCGGGGCTGCTCGGTTCGATGTGGCTGATGTACTGGTCGCCGACCGCCCTGCGCCGGCGCGTCACCTCCTACCTCGACCAGACCAACGCCTGCCCCGCGGTCATGCGTGCGCAGGCCTCCCTCGACGAGATCGCGCGCTTCGAGCGCGAGTAGCCGCCATGTGGGAGCGGCTTCGGCCGCGAGCTCTTCGGCCGGAATTGGCGCGACTCGAAGAGCTCGCGGCCGAGCCGCTCCCACAAGATCGGGATCGGGAAAAGCTAGCGGCTGAAGCCGCTCCGACAAGGGATGCCGGGGATACAGGTAAAAAAAGGCGAGGCCGGTTTCCCGGCCCCGCCGATCGATCCAACGCCGGCTTCGACTTACTTGGCGTCGTTCGGCCCGCGCAGGCTGTAGCCCGAGACGCGCCAGGTCTTGTCCTCGTCGAGGCGGAACGACACCAGTTCACGCACGGGCGTCTGCGACTTGGCGAACGTGGTCGGCACCGCGACGTTGAGGTAGAAGCCTTCCGGCACCGCGGCCCCTGCGGGGAACTGCGAACGGCTCACCGCGGGAGCGCCGCGCGAGGAGACCTTGCCCAGCCGGTTGCGGTCGATGGTGATCTGCTTGACGAAGTCGTCGCGCGTGACCATCCGCTTCATCGTCGCCGAGGCGGTGTCATAGACCTGCCCGATCTGGTTGGCATCGACCATCTGCATCACCTGCAACGCGGCCTTGCTCATGTCGGCGTTCTGCTTGGCCAGCTGCGCCTGTTGCTGCGGCGTGAGCGTCTGCTGGGCCGGGCGTGCCGCCGGCTGCTGCGCGGCTGGACGTGCGGCCGGCTGCTGCGCGGGTCGCGATGGCTGCGCCTGTTGCGCGGAAGCCGTACCGATGCAGGCCAGGAGGGCGACGGACAGCAGGAAACGATGGTTCATGCGGGTTCCTCGGTGCAGGATATGGATGTCGGCCAAGTCTACGCCAAGCCGCGGCGCGCCCGACAAGCCCCTGCCGGTGCTCACGAGGGTTGGCGATCGGCCGATCCTGCCCGCTGAACAGGATGCGCCTGCGTTGCGCTTCCCCGGCCCGGATGCCTCGGTCCGGCGTCCGGGCCGCTGTAGACTGCCGCGATGCCATCGATCGACTTCCAGCTCGAACGCGACTTCATCGAGCTCAACCAGCTGCTCAAGCTGGCCGGCCTCTGCGACAGCGGCGGCGCCGGCAAGGCCCTGGTCGCCAGCGGCGTGGTGCGCGTGGATGGACAAGTCGAAACCCGCAAGACCTGCAAGATCCGCGCGGGGCAACGGGTCGAGGTCGGCGATACGCGAATCGAAGTCGCTGCCGGCTGACCGAAGGCGCCGCAACAACCGGACAGCTCCGCTGCGATCTATGGTCCTGTAGGAGCGGCTTCAGCCGCGAGCTCTTGCTCCCTTGTCGGACGGAACTCCGCCGAGAGCCCTTGACCCTGTGGGAGCGGCTTCAGCCGCGAGCTCTTGATCTCTTGTCGGCCCGGCCTCCGTCCTTCTCCCGGATCTTCACGGGGCGACTTCCGCCGCGAGTCCGCTCGAGTCCGTTCCGACAACTCGACTCTCAACCAAGAGCAATCCAGCCTGCCTGCTGCCCGCTACCTGCCATCCGCATGAGCACCTGCAAGGGCGGGCAACCGAGCGTCCGTGCGCTGCGGGAGAATGTGGCGAGAAGGTCCCCGACTCGCCGACCGCCAGGAAGCGCTCGCGGCTCAAGCCGCTCCCACAGGATCGCGAGCCCGACGGGACAGGACGAAAGCCCGATACAGTATCGGCCCCACCGCGAACTGGCTCGCACGCGTGACGACCTCCCTGCTGCTGGCGCTCCTCCTCGTCGCCGCCCTGCTGGCCTGGGCGGCCATGCTGTTCAACCGGCTGGTACGCCTGCGCAACCAGGTGCGCACCGCTTGGGCCGACATCGACGTGCAGCTCACGCGCCGCCACGACCTGGTGCCGTCGCTGGTCGCGGCGGTGAAGGGCTATGCCGCGCACGAAGGCGCGGTGCTCGAGGCCGTCACCACGCTGCGCGCGCAGGCCACCGCCGAGCAGGCGCCGGGGCGCCTGGGCGACGTCGAGGACCGGCTGGAACATGCGCTGGGGCGGTTGGTGGCGTTGCAGGAGGCGTATCCCGACCTCAAGGCCAACCAGAACTTCCTGCAGCTGCAGCGCGACCTGGTCGGCGTGGAAGAGCAGCTGCAATACGCGCGCCGCTTCTACAACGGCGCGGTGCGCGACTACAACGACGCCGTGCAGCGCGTGCCCGACCTGCTGGTCGCGCGCAGCTTCGGCTTCGATGCCGCCGAATTCTTCCAGGCCGACGACGCGCAGCGCGCCGCGGTGAAAGTGGAGCTGCCGCGATGATTCCGGCGACAGCGGCCATCGCAGCGGGCCGGCACGCGATCAAGGCGATCGCGGCCCTGGCCGTTCCCCTCGGCCTGGTGCTGCTGCTCGGGCTTGCCGGCATGGCGCAGGCTCGCGCACAGGAACGCATCCTGTCCTACGACAGCGTGATCGAGGTACGCGCCGACGGCAGCCTCGACATCACCGAGGACGTCCGGGTGCGCGCCGAGGGCAGCAACATCCGGCGCGGCATCTATCGGGACTACCCGACCCGGTACCAGGATCGCCTGGGCAACCGGGTCATGGTCGGGTTCGAGGTGCTGGGCGTGCAGCGCGACGACCGGCCGGAACCCTGGTTCACCGAGCGCCACGGCAACGGCGTGCGCGTCAACACCGGCAACGACGACTTCCTGCAGGTCCCTGCCGACTACACCTACACCCTGCATTACCGCACCACTCGCCAGCTCGGGTTCTTCGACGACCACGACGAGCTGTACTTCAACGCCATCGGCACCGGCTGGGATTTCGCGATCGAGCGCGCCAGCGTGGAGGTGCGCCTGCCGCAACCGGTGCCGGTGGCGAAGATGGAAGCCCAGGGCTATACCGGAGACTATGGTTCGACCGCGCGAGCGTTCGACACGGCGCTGCCCGCGCCGGGCGTCGCACGATGGACCCTCACCCAGCCGCTGCGGGCCGGCGAAGGGATGACGGTGGTGCTGTCGTTCCCGAAGGGCATCGTCGTCGCGCCGACCCGTCCGCAGCGGATCTGGTGGCTGCTGAAAGACAACAGCGCGGCGCTGATCGCGCTGGCCGGCCTGGCGGCGCTGTTGTTCTTCTGCGTGGTGCGCTGGCGCCAGGTGGGCCGCGACCCGCCGCCCGGCGTGGTGGTGGTGCGCTACGAACCCCCGCGCGAGGGCTCGCCCGGCGAGGGCATGCCCGGCGCCAGCTCGTCCGATGACGGCTCGCCCGATGCGTACTCGCCGGCCGAGCTGCGCTTCGTCAGGCGCATGGGCTACGACAACCGCTGCTTCTCGTCCGAGCTGCTGGCGGGCGCGGTCGACGGACAGCTGCGGATCCATCGCGACAAACAGCTGCTCTCGGACACCTGGCGGCTGGAACGCCTGGCCGGTGCCGAGCCGCCGGCCGGCGCCGGCCAGCGCCTGCTGCTCGAAAAGCTGTTCGCCGACGGCCCGGAGCT
Organism: Luteimonas notoginsengisoli; assembly: GCF_042648885.1. Classification (NCBI taxonomy): domain Bacteria; kingdom Pseudomonadati; phylum Pseudomonadota; class Gammaproteobacteria; order Lysobacterales; family Lysobacteraceae; genus Luteimonas; species Luteimonas notoginsengisoli. The sequence goes on from NZ_JBHRYF010000014.1 coordinate 73,886, forward strand.
GGAACTCACCAGCAAAAGCGCCGCGCCACTGCGCGATGCCCTCGCCCGGCACGCAGCCCTGCTGGAGAAGCGCTTCAACCCGCGCCTGTTCACCCGCCATGCCGGCAGCATCTTGCTCGCGATCCTGATCGTCGCGCTGACGGCCCTGCTCACGGTCGGCGTCGGCATGATCTGGCTCGAATCGGGCGGCCTGCTGCTGGTGGTGCCGATCGCGCTTGCGATGCTGGCCATCGCGATCGCGTTCGGCGTCCTGGTCAAGGCGCCGACGGCGGAAGGCCGCAGGTTGCTCGACGCCATCGAAGGGTTCCGCCGTTACCTGGGCGTGGCCGAACGCGACGAGCTGGGCGCCCTGCAGGGTCCCGGGGCGCCGCCGCCGCTGGATGCCGCGCGCTACGAGCGGCTGCTGCCGTACGCGGTCGCGCTCGACGTCGAAGAGGCCTGGACGAAGAAGTTCACCCTCGCCGTGGGCGCGGCCGCGGCCGCGGCAACGACGGCAGCGATCGGCTGGTACCAGGGGGGCCGCGTTGACAGCCTGGGCAGCCTGAGCCAGGCGATCGGCAGCAGCCTGGCTTCGCAGATCGCCTCGTCAGCCACCCCGCCCGGCAGTGCCTCCGGTGGCGGCGGCGGTGGTTTCTCCGGCGGCGGCGGCGGTGGCGGCGGCGGCGGCGGACGCTGACAGCCGGCCCGCGCGCCGCAGGCTCGCCAGCGGGCCATCGGCGGCGCACGTCTCGTCGGGGAATCCATATTCGTTGCCCAGTGACACCGCGCAGGCCGCGACGGCATCCTGGTCGTCCGCCATCTCGCAGCGGCTTGCGAAGGCGCGCATGAACGCGTCCCTGCGCTTGACGAAATCGTCGCCGCACTTGCGCGCGAGGATGATGCGGTCCAGGTCGTCCTGCACCGCGTTGGCGCCGGACAGGCCGTATTCGCGCAGTTCGTTGTCGCCCAGCAGGCGCAGGCTGCGGTTGGGCACGGTCATCATCAGGTCCGCCACGGCGGCCGAAGCGCCGTTGCGTTCCAGGTAGTCCTTGATTTCGCCGTACACCTCGCGCAGTTCCTGGCTCAGTTCCGCGCGCGTGCTCGCCAGCGACCCGACCCGCACCATCCGGTGGATGCCGACCTTGCCCGCGATCTCGCGGTCGTCGCCGGCGGCCAGCACCAGCACGCAGGCGCTGTGGCAGATCGAATCGGCACGCACCCGGATCGTCCAGCGCGAGCCGGCGATCGCGTCGCCGGCCGGCATCGCGTCCTCGACCCGGCCGCCGGTCGAATCGATGTCGAGAATTCGCGTATCGATCTCCATCCGGTCGGCCATGGCCGCGGTGCGCTGCACCAGCGCGGTGAAGTCGCCACTGATCTTGCCTTCGTAGCGCAGCCGCACGGCGCCACGTTCGCGGCAGGGTGACATCGCTGCTTCCACGTCCGCGAAGCCCAGGTCCACCAGCGGCCGCGGTTCCTCGGCCGGCACGTCGGCGACCACCGTTGATTCGTCGACGTCGCCTGCAGCCGTCGCTTCGGCCGGCGCCGGCGCCGCCGCCGCGTCGGCCACGCCCAGCGCAGCGGCGACGACGTCACTGGGGGAAGACGATCCATCGCTGTCGGCCTGCGGCGCCTTGGCCGCTGGCGGGGCGACGGCTGCGACGGTGCCGGGCGGCGGCACGCCGGGGCGGTCGCAGTCGATCCACGCGTCCCCGGACACCAGCCGCAGCGCAGGCCAGTCGGTGCCCTTGAGCAGCTCGGCCTGCGTCACCCTGGCCGGCGTGGCATCGCTGCTGACCGCGCCCGCGTCCTCGCTGCTGCTGGCCACTACGGTCCTGGGGGCAGCGGGCACTGGCTCGGGCGCCTGCTGTTGGCAGGCCGCGGGCAGCAGGCATGCAGCCGCGAGGCAGGGCAGCAGCCATCGCTGCGAGAGATGGCGGGAACGGGCGGGAATCACGGGACGAAGACTCTGGGAAAAGCGCGACCTCTAGTCTATGGCGGATACGTGCATGCGACCGAATGCGCGATGAACGCTCCGTTGCGTCTCCTGCGCCGTTCGCCGAGGCCCCGGAGAACACGGCGTCCACGCCGCCGGCGACACAATGTCGTGCTCGCCGGAACGGAGACGCCGATGGCCGACGCATCGATGGCCTGCTATCCACCACTCCACACGCTCAAACCCGTTGCCGCGGACGCCTGGATCGTCGACGGCCCGATCATCCGCTTCGGCATGCCGTGGCCGAAGATGCCCTTCCCCACCCGGATGACGCTGCTGCGCCTGGCCGGCGGCGACCTGTTCGTGCATTCGCCCACGCCGCTGACCGCCGGGTTGCGCGAACAGATCGCCGCGATCGGCACGCCGCGCTGGATCGTCGGCCCCAATCGGATCCATTACTGGTGGATCCCGGACTACAAGCGCGCCTACCCCGGGGCGGGCGTCTGGCTGGCCCCGCGCATCCGCGAACAGGCCGGCGCGCGCATCGATTTCCAGGCCCACCGGCTCGACGCCGAAACCGGCTATCCGTGGGATGGCGCCATCTCGACCCTGCCGATCGCGGGCAGCTTCATGACCGAGGTCGAGTTCTTCCACCACGCCAGCCGCACGCTCGTGCTCACGGACTTCATCGAGAATTTCGAGCCCGGCAAGGTCGGCAGCACGTGGATGCGCTGGCTCACGCGCTTGGGCGGCGTGCAGGACCCGCACGGTTCTATGCCGCGCGACCTGCGCCGCACGTTCAAGTGCCAGCGCGCGCAGCTCAAGGCTGCGGTCGAACGCATGCTGGCCTGGGAGCCGGAGCGCATCGTGCTCGCCCACGGTCGCTGGTACGACACGGACGGCAGCGCCGAATTGCGGCGGGCATTCGGCTGGCTGCTGGAGTAATTCTCCGCAGTCCTTGCCACGGCTCCCGATGCAGGCGCGGGATCGCAGGATGCAGCGGGCTGCGCGTTACCTGAAGCGCGCGGCTTCCGGCGCTCCGGCGGATTCGCGGGCCAGGCGCTAGTCGCGCGACGGGATCTGCAACCCCCGTTGCACCGCCGGGCGCGCCAGCCCGCGCTCGAGCCACGCCGCGACGTTGGCGAACCGGTCGAACTCCACCAGTTCCCGCGCTTCGTAGAAGGTGATCAGGTTGTTCACCCAGCCCAGCGTGGCGATGTCGGCGATGGTGTAGTCGTCGCCCATGATCCAGGCGCGGCCCTGCAGCCGGCCTTCGAGCACGCCCAGCAGCCGCCTGGTTTCGGCGACATAGCGCTGCAGCGGGCGCTTGTCCTCGTATTGCCTGCCGGCGAACTTGTTGAAGAACCCCACCTGCCCGAACATCGGCCCGATCGACGCCATCTGGAAGAACAGCCACTGGATGGTCTCCCAGCGCGCGGCGGCATCGACGGGAAGGAACTTGCCCGTCTTCTCGGCGAGGTACATCAGGATCGCGCCCGATTCGAACAACCCCAGCGGCTGCCCGCCCGGCCCGTCGGGATCGATGATCGCGGGGATCTTGCCGTTGGGGTTGAGCGCCAGGAACTCCGGCAGGTGGCTCTGGTTCTCCATGATGTCCACCAGGTGCGGCTCGTAGGGCAGCCCGGTTTCCTCGAGCATGATCGAGGCCTTCACCCCGTTGGGCGTGTTGAGCGAATACAGCTGGATGCGCCCGGGATGCTGCGCCGGCCAGCGGCGGGCGATGGGATATGCGGAGAGGTCGGCCATGGCGTGTTTCCTGCGATCGGATCAGTCCAAGGTGCAGCCGCGGTGGCGCGTTGGCAAGCGGACGGTGTGTTGCCGCAGCGCGCTCAATCGGGCACGCGTGTTGCCACCTTTGAGCGAAAGGAGATGAAGCAACCGACTGGTTGCGCTTCATGGGATATGCGCGCTACCCTCGAAATACGCAACCAGGAGGTGGCATATGACCGACCGTATCGAGAAGCAGGTGGAACTGGCCGCACCCGTCTCCCGGGTCTGGCGCGCCCTGACCGACCATCGCGAGTTCGGCGAATGGTTCCGGGTCAGGATGGACAATCCCTTCGTTCCGGGCGAGGAGAGCCGCGGCGCCATGACCCAGCCCGGCTACGAGCACATCCAGTGGCACAGCGTGGTCAAGGACATGGTGCCGGAGCGCCTGTTCTCCTTCACCTGGCACCCGTACGCGCTCGAACCGGGCGTGGATTACAGGGACGAACCGCCGACCCTGGTCGAGTTCCGGCTCGAACCCCGCGGCGAAGGCACGCTGCTGACGGTGACCGAGTCGGGCTTCGACCGCCTCCCGGCGGACCGGCGCGACGAGGCCTTCCGCATGAACGACGGCGGCTGGACCGCCCAGATGCGGAACATCCAGCGCCATGTCGAATGACGCCAGTGCGGCGCGCAGCGCGCGCATGCGCTGGTCGCGGCGCGCGGCCGCCGCCGCGGTGGTGTTCGCCGCGCTCGGCGACGCCACCCGCCTGGAGCTGGTGGGCAAGCTCGGCGACGGCGGCCAGCGGTCGATCACCGAACTGGGCCAGGACAGCGCGCTCACGCGCCAGGCGATCACCAAGCACCTGCGCGTGCTCGAGGAGGCCGGCGTCGTGCGCAGCCGGCGCCAGGGCCGCGAAAGCCTGTTCGCGCTGAACCCGAAGTCGATCGTCGGCCTGCAGGACTACCTGGCGCTGGTGTCGGGCCAATGGGACGACGCGCTGTCGCGGCTGAAGCGTTTGGTGGAGCAGCCACATGCCGTGTGACCAGGCGGACGGCGACGCGCATGGCGAACCTTGCGACGGTGCAACCGCGCGCGCGCCGTGATTGGCACTCGCGGTTTGTCGAAGCCTTGAACGTCGCACGCGGGCAGCGGCGCAACATCAGGCGACGAAACCGCGCAATCGACGCTGTCGATTTCGCCCCACCCGCTCGTCGTCCCAGGTGAACCCTGTCCATGCGCAAGGAGAACACCATGACCGGCAACACCGTCCGCCTCCATCGCGTCCTGCGCGCACCACCCGGGCGCGTCTACCGCGCCTTCCTCGACGCCGACGCACTGGCCAAGTGGTTGCCGCCCAACGGCTTCACCTGCAAGGTCCATCAACTCGAGGCCAAGGTCGGCGGCAGCTACCGGATCAGTTTCACCAATTTCTCCAGCGGCAATGCACACGCCTTCGGCGGCTCGTACCTGGAGCTGGTTCCGGACCAGCGCATCCGCCACACCGACGTCTTCGAGGATTCCAATCTGCCCGGTGAAATCATCACCACCATCACTTTCAGGGCCGTCTCGTGCGGGACCGAACTGGACGTGCTGCAGGAGAACCTGCCGGCGGTGATCCCGGTGGAACAATGCTACGTGGGCTGGCAGGAATCACTGGTGCTGCTGGGCAAGCTGGTGGAGCCAGAGATACCGGATTGAAGCGGCCCGGCCTGCGTTGACGCGCGCACGGCAAGACCTGTCCCCATCGGCTGGCCTCCGCTGCGCCAGCCCGCGTGTCGATCCGGCCCCTTCCGGATCGTCGTCGACACAAGAGCGCCCATCGGGGCGTCCATCCACGCTGAGAGGAACCCTGCCATGTCCTATATCGACGGATTCGTGATGGCCGTAGCCGACGCCAACCGCGAAGCATTCATCGCCCACGCCAACACGTTCGACCCGCTGTTCATCGAGTTCGGCGCCACCCGTGTCCTCGAGTGCTGGGGCGACGACGTGCCGGACGGCAAGCAGACCGATTTTCGCCGCGCGGTGCAGGCCAAGGACGGCGAGTCCGTGGTCTTCGCCTGGGTGGAGTGGCCCGACAAGGCAACGCGCGATGCCGGCATGGAGAAGTTCATGCAGGATCCGCGCATCCAGGCCTCCGGCGAAATGCCGTTCGATGGCAAGCGCATGATCTACGGCGGGTTCTCGCCGGTGCTGGAACTGACGAAGCGCTGACCCGGTTCGCGGCCGGGCAGGCCACGAGCCCGCCCGGAACAGGCGACACGCGTGCATCCGGAACCCCGCGATCGGCGGGGACCGCGATCACTCCTGGCCCGCCTGCAACACCGTCTCGACGTCGACGATATCCACGCCCTGCATCTGCCCCAACAGGCTGTCGAACCACGGCTTGTGCGAGGCGCCGACGATGACCAGCACGCGGGCGCCCGGCCGCTCGCGGAACGCGGCGCGGACGTTGGCCACCATGCGCAGGTTGCGGGTTTCCCAACCCGCGACGTAGGCCTGCGCAAGGCGTTTGGGCGACGTTTCGCGCATCGCGGCGCCGAAGTCGCCGTCGGCCTGCACCTGGCGCACGTCGGGGCGATTGATGTAGCGGTACAGCGCCAGCATGTCTCCGCGCTCCACCAGTTCGCCCTCGCGTTTGCGCAGCGGCTGCAGCTGCGCCTCGCTGGACGCCCAGGCCTGCCGGATCGCGTCGCCGTACGCGCCCACTTCCGAGTCCACGATCGCAACGTTGTCGCCGGTGTGGTCGTCGATCGGAAACACGCGCGCCAGGCCGAGACGCGCGGCCAGCGGCGCGGCGATCCGGTAGCGCTCGTCGTCGCGCGCCATCATCCTGCCCAGCTGCGTCGCCAGCGCGGAATCGAGGCCGTCGCCCGCAAGACGCTCCGCGGGCGGCAGCTGCAGCCACTGCGTCAGCGCGGACGCGTTGTCGCCGGCGGCCATGAACAGCGCCGCCAGATGCCGCCGCTGCTCCGGCGCCGGCACCGCCGGCCAGGTCGCCAGCGCCTTGCCCACTTCGGCGATCGCCGCCGGCACGTCCAGCCCGGTGGCAGCACGCGCGGCATCGGTGCCGCCGCAATAAGCCGACACGCTCTGCTTGTCGTAGACCGAGGGAAGCCGCGCCATCAGGTCGCAGCTCTCGCCGGGAATGGCCTCGATGGCGATCACATCCGGTTCGTACGCGGCCAGCCGCGCCAACAGCGGTTCGAGCGAGCCGGGCTCGACGCCTCCGGGCAGCTCGGAGAGGTGCACGCTGCCGAGCACCAGCACCTGCGCGCGCGTGCCTGCCATGTCGCGGTCCAGCCCCTGCAGGTCGACCTGCGCCTGCGCGATGCCTGACCAGGCCAGGACCACCGACAATCCAGCTGTCACCAATCGCTTCTTCATGCCTCGCTCCGGTGGATGGATGTTCCTGCCGAGGGAGATCCCGTCGCAGACCAAGGGCCCGACTGATGTCTTCGGCATCGCCGGCGTCCCATGGTCAGGCGATGCCAATCGGTCTGGCGGGAGCGGCCGTGGCGGCGATTCCGCTGGCCACACCGATGTCTCGACCGCCCGGTTACTCCGCGTCGTCGCGATTCGCGATATCCACACGCACGGCCGTCGCTGTCGTCGCGTCCGGATTCGCATCCCGCTCAAGCATCACCAGCGGCGCGCCGTGGTAACGGTATTCCAGCGCGTGCTGCAATTCATGCAGCGCCTGGACCTGGACGCACAGGGATCCGGCGCGATGCTCCAGCGCGCTGGCGCGCGCATCGGCCAGCCGCTCCACATCGCGACCCACCTTGTCGGCGCGCGCTTCCATGCGCTCGGCGCGACCGGTGACCGCGGCCCACAGCGTGCTGCGGGCAATGCTGCCGGTGACCTGTTCGAAGACCTGGCCGACGTCGGCCTCGAACCGCGCGCCGAACACGTCCTGGTCCCAGCGGCCGTTGCCGAGGCTGTCGTCGATGTGCGCCAGCGCGTCGTCGCGGTGACGCTCGACCTTGCGCGCCTTGCGCTCGCTCTCGGTCATCGCGCGGACCAGGCCAGCCAGCACGTCGAAGGTCAGGCTGACCGATTCGCGGGCGATGCCGGCGACCTCGGGCATCAGCGTCCGCGCGTCCTGTTCCATCAGGCGCAGGCGCCATGCATCGGCGTCGCTGACCGGCTGCACGCGGTGGTCGACGCTGAGCGTGCCGTCGTGGAAAAAGATTTCCCGCGGCATGCCTTCGCGGCGGTACAGCCAGACGCCGCCGCCGTCGACCTGCACGTTGTAGGGCGTGGAAAGCCCGCACTGCCGCGACGACAGCTCCGGCGTCTTCGACGAGCCGGCATGCGCGGCGCCCGCAACAGACAGCAGCAGACAGGCGACGACGGCAATGGCATGGCGCATGGCGGGCGGTGGACAGCGGGGATGCACGCATGATCCTGCCGCAGGCGCGGATCGACGCGTGCGGGAAGTCACGGCGCGCAAGCACCGGCCCAGGCAGTCAACGCAGAAAGTCGCGGCCTTTCGACGGCCGCGAAGCGATCGCCCGGACGGCCGACCGCTTCAGGCGAGGAGGCCTGCCGTCAGAACGGGGTCATCATCGAGAACGGCTGGCTCTCGGGCTGCACCGCGCCGGCGTCCGAACGCGTGGAGGCGAACCCGGCCATGGCGATGGCCGCCGTGACGAGGGCGATGACACACAGGATGCGGACGGTGACGTGCTTCATTGCAGGCTCCAGGGCAGCCGGGGGTTGCGGATGGCTGCGGGTTGGTTGGGATGGCGAAATTCTGCTCCCGAGGCACCCGCGTTCCCCTGACCTGGGTCAAGCCGGGGGCACGCCGCCGGTTGCGCATGGCAGGTACTCCGGTTGCGCCTGCCAGTCGCCGACCAGGGCGCTCGACACGATCACCAGAGTCCGCCAGCGGAACGGGTGAATCTGCGCGCCATTGGAGTCGCCGCTCGCCTCCGATGCGGCGGCACGCAAAGCAGCCATTGCGTGGATACCGGCGCCTGCAGGCGAGCATCGGAATACGTCGTCAGGGCTTCTGTATCTTTCCGCTGCCGCTCCTCCAGCACAGCGCCCGCCTTTCATGCTCCCTCACGAACGCGTGCTTGCCGGCGATGTAGGCGTCCATGTCGTTTGGATGCCGCGTCGCCAACCCGCGTTTCAGTTTGCCGTACCGCGCGGCGACCGCGGGATGTGCCCGCATGTAGTCGCGGAACGCAAGATGGCGGACCACATCGGCCGTGTCCGCCTCGAACGCGTGCAGCTGGTGCGTTCGCACGCCCTTGCCATCGTCCAGGCGGTAGTAGCGGCGGCCGGCAATCCCGAACTCCCCCATCGCTTCGTAGCCCAGCGCCTCGAATCGCGCTGCCCGGCGATCGAGCACCACGAGCGAAGTCGCCTCCAGCAGGATGTCGATGATCGGCTTGGCGCAGGTCTGCGGGATAGCCGTGCTGCCGATGTGGTGCAGGCGGACGGCGACGCCCCCTACCCTTTCGGCGATCCGCCGCGCTTCGGCGTCGAAGCTGGCCGGCCAGGCGGGATCGTACTGGACGACTCGAATCATGCGTCGCTCCGTGCGGGTTCGGCGGTTTTCCGAACCATCGCGGGCAGTCGGGCCGCGCTGATGGCAAATCGCACCAACCCTCCCGCGAACTCGTCCCGCACGCACCCGGCCGCCATCGACCGGGCGCGCCCGTGCCTACTGCTGCGGCGCAACCCCGAGGTAGGCGCCGGCGGCCTGCAACGAGGCCCACATGTCATCGTGCTCGGCGGCGAAGGAGCGGTCGAACAGGCGCTCGGCCTTTTCGCGGTTTCCCTCCAGCAGGGCGTAAGCGCCGACCTCGGACAGCGCGCGGGCGTCGTCGGGATTGGCGGCGAGGTAGCGCTCGAACATCGCATTGGCTTTTTCCGTCTCGCCGGCCTCGCGATACACGCGCGCGATGCGGTAGGCGTCGCCATCGTCGTGCTTGCCGGCGAGCACCTGGTCGAAGATCGCCTGGCCTTCGGCCTTGAGCCCACCGAGGTAATAAACGCGCGCCACGCCGATCCGCTCCCAGCTGCCGTCCTCGGCCTGTTTCAGCGCCAGTCCGAGCAACCCGCGCCCGGCGTCCTGGGCCGCCTGGCCGTGATAGAGCGCGGGCGCAGGCGAAGGCTTGGCCGAATACCCGACGCCGATCCCGGACACGAACACGATGGCGGCCGCGGCCGCAATGATCCCCTTCTTCACGATGCGCCCCTGGTGCCGGGCCGGATGACCTGGCTGCACCGCATTATCGCAGCAAGCCATGCGTCTGCAATCGCGGGCCAGACCGGCTTCGCGCACGCGACTTGCAGCGCCGCGCGCGCGCGTCCCGGCCCTCGATGGATTCGCCCGCATCGCGGGAAATCACGCGCCTGGCTTGTTAACGTGGCCGGGCGATCCCGTGGCATCTGCCCACGCAAGCACAGGAGCATCCATGTCCGCCTTGAGCGCTACCGACCTGAGGCCTTTCATCCCGGCGAGGGACTTCGCGGTATCCAAGCGGTTCTACGCGGCGCTGGGGTGGGAAACCCGTGACGTGGACGCCGGCCTGGCGCTGGTGCGGGTGGCCGATGTCCAGCATTTCTACGTCCAGGACTACTACATCCGCGAAGTGGCCGAGAACTGCATGCTCCACCTGACGGTCACCGATGCCCAGGCATGGCACCGACAGGTCGAGTCGGTGCTGCGGAAAGAGGCGTTTCCCGGCGCTCGCGTGCAGCCGCCCAAGCTGCAGGCGTACGGGGCGATCGTGACCTTCGTGCACGATCCCTCTGGCGTGCTGCTGCACCTGTGCCAGTGGCAGTGACCGGAGCAGCACCGTCGTCCTGCGGGCCGGCGGCCGGCACGCAGCCCGCAGGGACTCACGCAGGCGCGCGGCGCCCCGCCAGTTCGAACAGCAGCGCAGAGAGCAACCACGGCGCGGCGAAGACGCCGGAACAAAGTGCGCCGGGAAGATCGACGCCGGCCGCGAGCGCCACTCCGGCGACCGCAGCCTGTGCCAGCGCCGTCGCCGCCATTGCAAGCGCCATGCCCCGGGGCCGCCGCCGTGCGAACGCGGCGCCGAATACGGCGATGGCCAGCACGCCGGCGAACAGCAGGTTGTAGGGGTTGCCTTCGTCGCCGATCATGCCGACCGCCAGGTTCACCCAGATGGTGACAAAGCCGGTGAGGATCGCCATGCCGGCAGCCGCCCGATAGAAGAGGCCCGTCGCCCGCCACACCAGTTCGCACGCGCCGCAGGCGATGGACAGCAGTGCGCCCATCACCACGAAATCCGCGAGCGTCCAGTCGACGCCGCTGCCCGGGAACCATTGCATCGCTGCCAAGGGCAGCAGCAACAGGCAGGCGGCGCCGCCCCAGGTCGCGAGCCGCCAGGGGTTGGTACGCCGTTCGACGTCTTCTCGCATCCGGAATGCCATGGCTTCTCTCCGCGTCCAGTAGGCCAGTCGGTCGCTTCGTAGGCCGGTGCGTCCGCACGCGGGTTTCGAAGCGATGCCAGTCTGCTCCGCGCGCGTGAGCGCACGCGGGCTCCACGGTGAAGCGAGGGAGAAGTGGATGACCGGGGACGACAGGTGCGGTCCTGCGACCGATCTCAACGCTCGCCGGATGGGATGAGGCGCAGGCGATCCGCCGCTGCGGATCGGGGACCGCTGCGCTCGACCGCCCTATGGCTTTGATCGCACGGTATCACCGCGCTTCATCACTCCGACGTGGAAAGGCATCGCGCGTCGATCAAGGAACGGCTTCGACCTTGCCCAGGCCGTTCGGGTTGCGCGGGTCGCTGGCCGCGGTCTTGACGTTGCGGGCCCGGTCCCAGACCACAACGTTCATGTTGCCCCACGTGTCCGCGTCGTTGATCTCGTAACCCATTTCCACGAGCTTCGACAGCACGTCCGCGGGCACGTCGCTGCCCTGCTCGATGTCGACGCGGTCGGGCATGAACTGGTGGTGGATGCGCTTCTGCGCGGTGATCTGGCCCGCGTCCTTGCCGTCGATGAAGGCGAGGATGGCGCCGAAGACCTGGGTGATGATGGTCGAACCTCCCGGCGAGCCGATCACTGCCAGGCGATCGGTTCCGACCACGAAGCTGGGCGTCATTGACGACAGCATCCGCTTGCCGCCGACCGCCGCGTTGGCCGAGCCGCCGATCAGGCCGAACGCGTTGGGCTGACCGGCCACGAGGGCGAAGTCGTCCATCTCGTTGTTCAGCAGCACGCCGCTGTCGCCGGCGACGAAGCCGGAGCCCAGCGTGGTGTTGACCGTTGCGGTCATCGACACCATGTTGCCGTCCTGGTCGATGATCGAGTAATGCGTGGTGTGCATGCCCGGATCCTTCGCGGCCACCGACGGCAGCCACTCGGACTTCGTGGCCCGGTCGGGCAGGATGCTCTGGCGCAAGCCGTCGGCGTAGTACGGCGACAGCAGCATGTCCAGCGGCATCTTCACGAAATCCGGATCGCCCAGGTATTCGTTGTGGTCGCGGAAGGCGCGGCGCATCGCCTCGACGAGGTAGTGGATGCGATGGGCTTCATCCATAGCCTTGAGGTCGATAGGCGCGAGGATGTTGAGCATTTCGGCGACCGCCACGCCACCTGAGGACGGCGGCGGCGCGGTGATGACCTTGTAGCCGGCGTAATCGAGCTCGATCGGCGCGCGCTCCTTGGCCCGGTAGCTGGCCAGGTCGGCGAGCGTCCAGGTGCCGCCGGCCGCCTTCACCGCCTTGACCATCTCCTGCGCGACCGGACCCTTGTAGAAGCCGTCCGCGCCGCGCTCGGCCATCGCCTTGAGCGTCGCGCCCTGTCCCGGGTCGCGGAAGAGGGCGGATTCCTGCGGCACGTTGCCGCCGGGGAAGAACTTGCCGGTCGAGGCCGGGTAGCGCCGCAGCACGTCGGCCTTGCGTTCGATCGAACGCACCAGCGCGCCGCTGGGATGGAAGCCTTCGTCGGCCAGCCGGATCGCCGGACGCAGCGACACCGCCAGCGGCAGCTTGCCGTACTTTTCGGCCATGTAGGCCAGGCCTGCCGGCATGCCGGGAATGCCGGCGGCAAGCGGGCCGTTGAGCGAGGTGTCGCGATTGGGGGTGCCGTCGGCGTTGAGGTAGTCGGCCTCGCTCACCGCCTGCGGCGCCATCTCGCGCGCATCGATGAACGTGTCCTTGCCGGTGGCGGCGTCGTGGATCAGGGCGAGGAAACCGCCGCCAAGACCCGAAGCTTCCGGCTGGACCACCGACAGCGACGTGGCGACGGCGATCGCGGCATCGACCGCGTTGCCGCCCTGCGCGAGCGTTTCGAAACCGGCCTCGGTCGCCAGGGCATTGGCGCTGGCGATCGCGGCGGTGGCGGGAGCGGTGCGCGGCGGCGCTTCGTCGCGCGCCTGCGCCACGGTGGACAGGGCGATCGCCACCACCAGCACGGATCGGCACCAGCGCAGGTTGCGGCGATTCGGAATTACGCGGGTCTGCAGCGTGTCCTGGTCGAACATTCGGTCACCTTTCATGGATTGGGTCGCGCCCGGCCGCATGCGGCAATAGTGAGCAATCCGCCGCCGCGCTTCGCGGATCGCCGGTGGAACTCGCGACGGAAGCTCCGGCTCGCGCAGGAGCTTTCAAACTGTTGCCACCGCCGGATTCACCAGCTGTAGCGGACCTTTCCGTACACGTACGCGCCCTGGAAGCCGAACGGCGAACTGGACGAATACGGGAACGCGCCATTCTGGTCGTCGTCCAGCGGCGCCCGCTTCGGATAGGTATTGAGCACGTTGTCGCTGCCCAGCGTGAACGTCCAGCGGTCGCGGTGATAGCTCGCGGCCACGTCGAGCAGCCACTTGCCCGGATACACCGTGTCATCGAGGTAGCTGGTCGAACCGTACGACGTGATGCGGCCGTAGCGGGTCGCCGTGGCGTTGAACGCCCAGTTGCCGCTGGTATAGGTCTCGTTGACGATCAGCTTGCTGCGCGGGGCGGTGTCGGCCAGCAGGCCCTTGATCGCACTGCGGTTGAGGCGCTGGAAAATCAGGCCCAGCGAGTCGAGCACGGCGGGATTGGGCTTGACGTCGGTGACTTCGTTCTTGTGGTAGCCGTAGCTGAGCGTGGACGACAGCGAGCCGTTGTCGCCGACGGGCATGCGATAGCTGGACACCAGGTCGATGCCCTGGGTCTTGACGGTACCGGCGTTGGTGAAATACGCCAGGCCGCGGTACTGCAGGTTGGTGATGCCGTTCTCGGCCAGGTAGGCGATGACCTCCGGGGTCGAGAGCGACAGCGAGCTCGACAGCGCGATGCGGTCGCGCACGGTGATCTGGTAGACGTCGGCGGAGAAGCTCAGCCGATCGGTCGGATTCCACACGGCGCCGAAGGTGTAGTTGCGCGCCTTTTCCGCTTCCAGCGGCTCGCTGCCGAGCAGGCGCGCGATCGGGTTGTCCACCGGCACCAGGCCGCGCAGGTAGATGCCCGGCGGCAGCCCGAGCGAGTTGCCGGGACCCACGGCGGCCGAGGTGGTTTCGGAATAGTGCTGCTGGCCCAGCCCCGGTGCGCGGAAGCCGGTGGACGCGCTGCCGCGCAGCGCGAACGAGTCGGTGAAGTCGAAGCGGCCCGACAACGCCACCGAATTGGCCGTGCCGAAGTCCGAGTAGTCCTCGTGGCGCGCCGCCGCGGAGAAGCCGAAGCGATCGGTGAGGTTGCCTTCCAGCTGCACGTACTCGGCGATGTTGTGCCGGTCCACCGAGATCTCGTCCTGCGGGCCCCAGCCGGCGAAGCCCTGGGCGCCGCCAGGGACGCCGGACATCCCGACGTAGTACGAAGCAGGATCGCCGGAACGCACTTCGTAGGCCTGCCGCAGATACTGCGCACCGAAGGACAGCGTCAGCGGGTGCGCCAGCGAGTCGGCGCCGATCTCCCTGGAAATGTCGAGGTCGACGGTCTGTTGCGAGGCCGACAGGATGCCGTCGTGGAAATCGGTCGGGCTGCTGCCGAAATCATTGAGCATGGCGAAGTTGGTCGAGTCGAGCGTGCTGTACGACACCCGGTTGTTGCCGTAGTTGCCGCTCAGGTCCCAGTACCAGCCATTCACTTCGCCGCGCAGGCCCGCCACCAGTGAGCGGTCTGTCGACTCGCCGTGTTCCCTCGGCAGGAAGCCGTCGGGATACACCATGTCGATCAGGGGATGGCGCGGGTATGGCGTGTTGGTGCCGTAGCGATAGAACCCGCGCGGCTCGCCGACGCGCTTGCCGAAATGTCCGTACGCATACAGCTGCACGCCGGGCGTGATGTCGTACTGGCTGTTGAGGAACAGGTTGTCGCTCCTGAACTTCACGGTGCCGTAGTGGAACTTGACGCCCAGATGGCTCACGCCCGGACGACGATCGACGCCGGCGCGGTTGCTGGGATTCTGGTTGCTGCTTTCCGCCGTGACGCGCAGCCAGCCCTTGTCGCCGCCGAGCGCAACACCGAGATTGCCCGCTGCCTGCCACTGCTCGCCATCGCCGGCGGAATACTGGCCACCGCCCACCTGGACATCGCCGCCCTCGGCGCCCTTCTTGAGAATGATGTTGACCACGCCGGCAAGCGCGTCGGAGCCGTACTGGGCCGACGCGCCGTCGCGCAGCACTTCGATGTGGTCGATCGCCGACATCGGGATCGTGTTCAGATCGATGCCCTGCGAACCCTGGCCGATCTGGCCGAGGCTCAGCACCAGCGCGCCGGGATGCCAGCGCTTGCCGTCGACCAGCACCAGCACCTGGTCCGGGGACAGGCCGCGCATTTCGAAGGGCCGCTGGAACGCGAACGTGTCCGAGGCGGGCGCGAACGGAAAGTTCAGCGATGGGATGGCGCGTTCGAGGGCCTGGGCCAAGTCGATCGTGCCGGTCTGCATCAATGCTTCGACCGAGATCACGTCGATCGGCGTCAGCGACTCGCTGACGGTGCGGTTGCCGGCGCGCGTGCCGGTCACCACCACCTTGTCCAGGTTCGTCGTCGCTCCGCCCGGCCTTTCGGCGGCCGTCGTGGCGGTCGCGTCGGATGGCGGCGGGGGGCTGGCCTCCTGCGCCGCCGCTGCGAGGTTGGTGAGTGCCAGCAGTACCGCGGTAGCCAGCAGGGTCGGAACGTTCCGGCCAGGACGCTTGTTCATGACAACTCTCCCCGAGTGTTTGCTGCAACAAGATGCCGCCGGACGAAACGGCCGCGCGTTCGATTCTTCAACCGATGAAGGAGCCCTGGCGTGTTCCGGTCGAAACATCCGATTCCCCTTTAAAGCCCCTTGTCCGAGCATAGTCACAGGCGCGCGAAAGCTCCTATGAAAAAAGCGGCACCTGGCATAACCAAAGGCTGTGGGTGCTTTCGCCTCGGGCCGTGGCCGGTGCGCCTGGGCGCGGACCGCGCGGCGGCTCGGAAGAATGTCCTGGACTTGTTTGGCTCATCTTTCGAGTGAGCGACGTGCCGTGCGATCGACCGGGCGCGCGCGGATTTTGCCGAGGGCAGGACGGTGCGGGATCGGCCGGCGTTGCCTCGTGGTGAAATGCATGGCGGTTTCGCCCAACGCTGCCGGGGAACCGGCGGCCAGGAAGCCTGTGCTCCGATGGTCCGGCACGCGTGCAGGGCTTCGGGACGAAATCAAGAAGAATGCAGCGCCGCAACGGATGCTGGGGATGCGTGCATCGCCGACCTGCGCGTCGCGTCGGATCCGTCAACACACGACGAGCCAGCGATCGAAGAACACCAGCCGGAAATCGGAATCCCTTTTTTGGAAGCGGCGCGCGATCCGGTGCTCGATCCCCGTCGCCTGCCCTCAGCGCAAACCGCTCCGGACCGCCTCCACCAGTTCGCCCTCGGGATCGTGGCGCTGCTCCCAGTACATGATCCCGCCCAAGCCGTGCGCCTTGACGTAGGCGGCCTTGGCGGCAATGGAGGCCGGATCGTCGTACGTGACGAAGCTGCGCGTCCTGGCATTCCATGACCAGGAGGCCTGCGCCTTTGCGTCGTGGTGTTGCACGAAGCCGTTGCGGCCAAGGTAGTCACGCTTGATCTCCGGCCACGAATGCTCGGTGACGTAACGCTCGTAGCGCTGGTACAGGCCGTCGTGCGAAGGCGTCACTTCGCCGAATTCGCGGCCGTAGAACGCCGCGCCGATCAGCAGCTTGCGCGACGGCACGCCTGCGGCCAGGTATTCGCGCACCGCGCCGTCGACGCTGCGCGCGCCCGACGGCGCCAGGGACGAGGGATACACGCCCGCGTGATGGCCGGTGGTGGGCGTGGTCGAATTGACGAAGTCGTAGGTCATCAGGTTGAACCAGTCGAGGTACGGCTCGACCGCCGCGATGTCGATGCCTTCGGCGAACGACCCTTCGGCGGCGGCGATGCTCAGCGTGTAATGCCGCTCCTCGCCCGCCGACGCGTCCAGCGCGGCGCGCAGCGCCTTCAGCAGCGCGGTGAAGTTGGCGCGATCTGCCGCACTGGCTGCGATGCCCGCATCGCTGCGGCCCGGGTATTCCCAGTCCACGTCGATGCCGTCGGCGCCGTGCGCCTTCACCAGTTGCGCGGCGCTGCGCGCAAACGCTTCGCGTCCTTGCGCGGTGGCCGCTGCCTCCGAGAATCCGCCGGCGCCCCATCCACCAACCGCGATGA
Source organism: Luteimonas notoginsengisoli (assembly GCF_042648885.1). Lineage (NCBI taxonomy): Bacteria > Pseudomonadati > Pseudomonadota > Gammaproteobacteria > Lysobacterales > Lysobacteraceae > Luteimonas > Luteimonas notoginsengisoli. The sequence continues at coordinate 91,149 of NZ_JBHRYF010000014.1, forward strand.
CCACCTGTAACGCCGGCTTCGCACGTTTGAGCGCCACCAGCTTCGCCAGCCGCTCGGGCGCGTCGCCCGGCAGCGCCACGTCGTTCCCTTCGACCTTGGCAAACGCGAAGATCAGTGCGTCGATATTCTCCAGTGCGGCTGCCTGCTGCGTGGTCCAGTCAGTGGCGTAGCCGACCACGCGGTACGGCGAGGCTGCATGCGCGGCCGCGGTGCACGCGGACACGAGGATGGCGAACAGGCCGATGACGAAGTGTCGCGACAGGGATTCCATGCGGGTTCCAGATGGATCGAGTAAAACGGCGCCGGCCCAGTGGCACCGGGCGCCTCGAGCGGCAGGATAGAGCACCATCGCGGATGGGCCGGGCCAAGGGCTGCAGTCGAGAGTTCGAACCGGTCGCACGCATGCGCTTCATTCCCACTGGGGTCACCTTGCCATCTCTCAGATCGCAGCGCAGATATCGGCGATATGGACGGACCGAAGCGACAGGACCAGCCCGTCACAGCGCATGCAACGTCCGCGGCGCGCGCGCGTCATCTGCAAACGCCGACGCGACGAAGATATTCGTCCACGGGCCCAGCCCCGCCAGGAGGCAGGATCGCGCCGATGTAGCCATCCGGCCGCACCAGCACCCGCTCACCGGCCGCCAATGCGTACGCGTCGCCGAAGTGGTGGGCGTCATCGAGAAACCCGCCGCGCGTCCCGAAGCAGTAGCTGCGCAGGCCGGGACGCGGTGCAACGGGTTCTCCCGTCGTCGCACTGCAAAGCAGCGTCCAATGGGCGCCCTTGAACAGTTCGAACAGCCGTGTCGGCTGCCCGGCTGCACCGCGTATCGGCGCATCCGGCGCGCGATCCCCCGCGCGCAGCCGGCCGTTGCGCTGCGGGTTCTCCGGTGCGAGTGTCGAACCGGCATAACCGATGCCAAGCTGGTCCACCTCCCGACCGCGTCGCATCTCGCCACGCTGCGCCTGGTCCAGCAATTTCGTGGACAGGCCGAGCACGTCGGCCGCGATCGGCCGACGCTCCTCCTCGTAGGTGTCCAGCAGGGATTCGGGCCCGCCGCCCAGCACGGCCGCCAGTTTCCAGCCGAGGTTGTAAGCGTCCTGCACGCTGGTGTTGAGCCCCTGCCCGCCCGTTGGCGGATGGACATGCGCCGCGTCGCCGACCAGGAGCACGCGCTCGATGCGGTACCGGTCCGCCAGCCGCGCGTTCATGTCGTAGGCCGAGGCCCACGACACCGAATCCACCACGATGTCGTCCCGGCCCGTGCGCTGCGCCACCAGTCGGGTCAAGCCGGCGGCGGAAAGGTCGGGTTCGCCTTCCTGCGGAACCGGCGCCTGCAGCTGGAACAGATCGGTCCCCCGCAGCGGACACAGCGACACGAACGCGTCCATGCCGCCTTCGCCGAACTGGTGCCACGCGTCCGGTGCGAGGCCCTCGAGCGTGACGTCGGCCACCACCGCGCGCATGCCCAGGGTGTTGCCGGGAAACCCGATGCCCAATGACCGGCGCACGAAGCTGCGCCCGCCATCGGCGCCGATGAGGTAGCGGGCGCGCACGACCTCTTCGCCGGCGGGCGTGGACAGGCGCGCCTGGACGCCCTGCTCGTCCTGCCCGAAGTCCACCAGCGTCACACCGAAAGCGACCTGACCACCGAGCTCGGCCAGTCGGTCACGCATCACGCCCTCGGTGAGGAACTGCGGAACCAGCAGCGCCAGGCGATACGGTTCGGATGGCGTCGATTCGAACTGCCCGTCCAATGGCAGATCGGTCCACGTGCCATCAGCGCGGTACTTGCGCGGCGGCGGATACAGGCCGCCGATCGCGACGAGTCGGTCCAGGATCCCCAGGTCCTCGAAAATCTCCTGGGTACGTGGCTGGATTCCCTTGCCGCGCGAGCCTGCGAAAGGGCCTGGGTTCTTGTCGATGAGGCGGAAGGCGAGGCCTCGCCTGGCGAGCTCGATCGCCAGCGTGAGGCCGGCTGCTCCGGCGCCGCAGATGAGGACATCGGTTGAGGATTGCAGTGTCATGGCAGCTCCTTATGTGTAATATGCACATATCAGGAGCGATGCTATGCCGACCAAGAACAATGTGCAAGATGCACATATGTCCCGCCAGCTGCGGACCCTGCACGACGCCCTGCTGGCGATCGCCAGCGCCATGAACCGGCCCCAGCGCGACGAGGCGCTGGTGCGGCAGGCGGGCATTTCCCTCGATCGGGCGTTGTTCCCGCTGCTCGTCGGCATCGAGCGCTGGGGGCCCATCGGCGTGGTCGAGCTGGCCGATCGCGCAGGGCGCGACCACACGACGGTCAGCCGGCAGGTCGCCAGGCTCGAAAGCCTGGGGCTGGTCGGTCGCCAGGCGGGCGAGCACGATCGCCGCGTGCGCCGTGCGGTGGTCACGCCGCAGGGGAAGGCGATGACCGACGCGGTCGATGCCGCGCGCGAACGCATCGGCCGGGCGATCTTCGCCAGCTGGGACCAGCAGGATGTCGCCGACCTGGTGCGGCTGATGCACAGATTCGCGGCGGAGCTGGATGGCGACCATGACCTCGAGCAACCCGTCCGGGACGCCTGACCGGTCGACGCGCACGGCGAGTTGTCCTGCTATCCGGTGAAACCCGCCAGACCCGCTTCTACAGATCAGTCATTCGAAGTTGCCCGTCGTCCGGGCGCACGGATCGCATGGCATTGTTGCCGAGGATGCTGCGTCCGGCCTGGCAGGAACGGTGCGATCGTGCTGGCTCGGTCGCCTCTCCGATCGCATCGGTCCTGTGCCTCTGAACCGGACAACTCAGCGAGCTTTCCCGGCCTTGGCGATGAAGGCGCAACCCACGCCAGCGAATGCCGCCGCGACGCCGTAGAAGGCCACCTGCCCGCCAAGGACACCTGCGGCTGCGAAGGCAAGCCCGCCGGCCAGGAACAGGGCGCCCGCGATCACGGACGGCTTTTTTGCACTAACTGCTTTCGACATGGGCTACACCGGATGCACGACTTGCCAGGCAGCCCCTTAGCGGACGGTCGGGTCGTAAAGATTGAGCAGCACGAGCGCGGCCAGTCCGAACAGATTGCAAGCGTGTGCCCTGCCACGCACCAGCGCAAACTGCCGGTGCGCTGGTAGACGCTGGATGTTGCTGGGAATGCCAACGGGCCAGACACGCTCGAGTACGCCAAGAATGAGCAGCTTCAGGCGCATTCCCGGCTCCTCGGCCTCAGGAATGCGGGTCGACCCCGAAGACACGCAGCTCCTGCGCGCAGCGGCAGGCTTTCGCGATGCGCGCGGCCCAGACAATGGCCTCCTCGCGCGACGGCAGTTCGAGCACGGTGAAGCCGCCCTCCAGCGCAGGTGCCCAGGGGTAGCCGCCTTGGGCAACCCCACCGTCTTCCGACACGAGCGCAGGTGGCACGCTGTCGTCGATGCCGCCGGCGAAGACATGCACGCCAGCCGCCTTGGCGGCTTCGATCACCGCGTGAGCATCGCGTCCGACCGCCTCCAGTTCGCCGTCGGGGACGACCATTGCCGCGCTGGGGAAGGAGATCAGGTACTTGGCCATGGCGATCTCCGGTCAGTGGGATGGGTCAACTGGTGAGCGTTCGACGAGCGAACGTGATCCGCCTTTTCCTGGTCCAGTCATGACCGACCGACGCCGCGCCGGCCGTCACCAGTAGTTGAACTCGAGCTGCAGGGTGAACGAACGCCCGCGCGGATCGGCGACGCGCGATTCCCACGCGGCGCCGTCGCCGTGGTCGAGGTAGCGCAAGGTGAACGGCGGATCGGTGTCGAGCAGGTTGCGGATGCCGAAGGTCGCCTTCAGCGCGTCCGAGACGTCCCAGCCCACGCTGTAGTTGTAGGTGACGTACGCATCCACGTCCGCATCGTAATCCGGTGGGACGTACGTGCCATTGCGCAGGCCGGGCGGCAGGTAGTCCTCGTAGCCGTCGCGATAGACCTGGGTCAGCGTGTGGGTGAACGCGCCCTTGCTCCAGCCGAAGCTCAGCGTGTGCTTCCACTTCAGCGGCAGGTTGAGGTAGGGCTCGTACTTGCCCACCCTGTTGTCGCCGTAGGGATCGCTGCTGAAATCCTTCTTGCGCGACGTGTCCAGGTAGCTGCCGTTGAGGTTGAGGTGGAAGTCGCCACCCCACAGCTCGCCGGTGAGGTTGGCATCGAGCTCGATGCCGCGCGTCAGGCTGCCGCCGGTGTTGATGAAGCGCTGGTCGATCTGCACGATCGAGCCATTGGCGTTGCGGAGGAAGTTGGCCGCGTAGCGGTCGTAATCGGCCCGCATGTCGTCGAGGTCGAACCCGCTGCGGATGGTGTTGAGCCGTTCGATCTCCCACCAGTCGATGGCGAAGTTGAAGTTCTCCGTCGGCGCGATGACGATGCCGAAGCTCTTCTGCTTCGACTCTTCCGGCTCGAGCGCGGGGTTGCCGCCGATCAGGATGTCGGGCTGGATCTGCACGTCGCAGCCGGCGACCTGCGGGTTGTAGATGCCACCCGGGCAGAGGGCCGGATCGGCAAGGTCGAGGTTGGTGTACTGGGTTTCGGCCTGGGCGCGGAACAGCTGGGCGAACGACGGCACCTTGAACCCCGTGCTGTACGCGCCGCGGAAGGCGAGCCAGTCGACGGGCTGGTACTTGAACGAGTACTTCGGGTTGGTGGTGCCGCCGAAGCCGTCGTAGCGGTCGTGGCGCCCCGCGAGGGTCAGCTCGAGTGAATCGACGATCGGCAGGTAGAGTTCGACGAACGCCGCCCTGACGTCACGGCTTACTTTCGGCAGGTAGTTCTGCGAGTCGCCCGGCGCACCGAACACCCAGGCGTTGCCGAGCGCAGCTTCCTCCGGGCCGGTGAACTCGTACTCCTCGCGGCGCAGGTCCACGCCGACCGCCGCCTGCACTTCGCCGCCAGGCAGCGCGAACCCCAGGCCGCCCGAGAAGCTCGCGTCGAAGATCGTGCTGGTGCTCTCGCCGCCGTACAGCTGCGCCCCGCGCGCCGATGCCGCCTGCAACGCGGCCATGGCTTCCGCGCTCTGCTCCTGCCCCGGCAGCAGGAACGGATTGAGCAGGCCGCTGCCGAGGATCTCCTTCAGCTGCGGCGTGTAGTAGTAGCCATTGCCGAGCACCGACTCCGCCCTGCTCACCGCGCGCGACACGCCGGCGCCGTAGTCCCAGCTGCCAATCGCGCCCTCGAAGCCGAGCAGCAGGCGGGTGGCCTTGGTCGTGGTCTCGATCTCGCGCGGCCCGCAAGCAATGCAGCGCCAGCGGTAGGCAATGGGGTTGCCGTACGCAAGGTTGTCCTCGCCGAAGTACGCGGCCAGCCCGTCGTACACCATGTCGTAGGTGGCCTGGGTCCGGTCGTTGAGCGGATACCAGGTGGTCGGATCGAGGAATGCCGGCCCGACCGACGTCGACGACGACAGCTGCTGCGCCTCGAACTGGCGCTTGGACGTGACGCGCGACCCCATGAATTCGAGGTAGGCCTGGTGCTGGTCGGCGATCTTGAACGTGGCGCGGCCGATGACCTGGGTCGATTCGACCGGCTGCTGGATCACGCGCGCGCGGCCGTAGTCCCAGGCGCACGCGTACTTCGAACCGGGGGAACTCCAGATCCCGTCGTCGTACGCGCCCATCAGGTCGCCGCCGGCCTCGCAACCGGGCCCGCCCGGCAAGTCGAGCAGGTTGACCGCGCTGCGAAGCCCGCCGTCGTCGGGATCGACCAGGCTGCCGACGATCAGGCCGCCAGTCTGGTTGAACACATTCGCGAACGGCGTGCCGCGCGTGTCCGGCGACAGGCCGCGCTCGGGCTGGAAGCTGTTGGCGAAGTCGCGATCGATGCCGCGCAGGATCCGGTTCTCCTTGAAGCTCAGCGCGCCCCAGACGTTCCAGCGATCGCTGTCGAGATCGCCGAAGCCGCCGAGCACACTGGCCCGGTAGATGTCGCCGCCACCGTCCTGGGTGACATCGGCACCGGCGGTCGCCGACAGACCCTTGAACTCGGTGCGGGTGATGAAGTTGATCACGCCGCCGATGGCGTCGGTGCCGTAGACGGCCGACGCACCGTCGCGCAGCACCTCGACGCGATCGATCGCCGCAAACGGGATCGAGTTCAGGTCCACCACCTGCCCTGCAAGGCCGTGGGTGGCGACACGGCGTCCATTGAGCAGCACGAGCGTCGCATCGGAGCCCTGCCCGCGCAGGTTGGCCCCGGATACCCCGTTGTTGCCGCGGGTGTCGGGCGGCGCGATGCCGCTGTTGGCGGCCAGGCTGTCGGCGCTGTTGCTGGCGACGTTGAGGAACTGCAGCAGCTGCTCGGCGGAGGTGATGCCCTGCGCTTCGATCTCTTCCTTCTGCACCACCCGGATCGGCAGCGCGGCGGCAACCTCGGTGCGCTTGATGCGGGTGCCGGTCACGGTGACCGCGTCCAGGGTCCTGGCCGCGGCTGTGTCCTGTTCCTGCCCGGCGCTGCCGGCCTCTTGTGCGACGGCCGGCAATGCCAGCGCGAACAGCGATGCACAGCACAGGCTGCGCAGACAGACGATGCGAATCCCGATCATGCGATATCTCCCCGGCGATCAACGGTCAATGGCGCGGGCTCCCCAAAACCTGGCCGACCAAAGCCGGATCCCGTCCGGCTCCCGCATTGGGGCACGCACGCGCCACGACGTCAATCCCGGGCGCGCAGCGGTACCACGCATCGCACGATCGATACTGCAGCCCTGCGTGAAGCGATTGCGGCTCTCTCCAACGTCTGCAAACAGCTCGCGATCAAGACGCTCGAGGCGCAGGCACGGTGCGAACACATCCCCTGGCCGAAAAAATCGGCTACCGACCTCGCCGGTGGACCACTACGATCAGGTAAATCAACCCATTGAGCCGCAGGTCAACCTGGAGGCGAAGTCAGCTTCCTGAAACTGCATGCTGACCCATTGAGGACGCGGCTCTACTCAAGCGTTCAACCCGGCAACAACCTCCGATACGCTGAGCCCGAGTTCAAGCTGCAGGCGAACGTACTCGCGCTCTTTGCGAGACAAGCTGCGGCCCACCGCGATGCGCACGTCTTCCGCATCGAGGATGCGCATGATCCTCGGCAACGCCGAGCCGATCGCGTCAGGCCCATACCCGGCTTCACGCAAGGCGGCGCTGATCAGAGTTTCAGTGTCCATGACTCATCCAGTTTGATTCCGAGGATTGCATTGTGCGCCGTGCCTGGCGTGTAGCAATCCACGGGCGCGGCAGGCACACGAAGAGCTGTGGTGTGGTCAGCGTGTCCGGGGTGTATGCCGGGTTCCTGCACGCGTTCCTGTTCGGGGACGCCTTCGACAAGGGCCTCACCTTCAAGATGGGCCAGACGCACGTCCAGAAGATCATGCCGAACTCCTGGAGCGGATCGGCGAGGGCCGGCTTTCGCCCGAGATCATCATCTCCCATCGCATGAAGCTCGCCGACGCGGCCGAGGGCTACAGGATCTTCAACGACAAACAGGAAGGCTGCCGCAAGGTGGTGTTGACGCCCTGACCCACTGCGGGGCCGCCTGGCCACATGGCTGGCGGCCAGCTACATAATTGGCTGGGCTTACATCGGTCGAGCGCACGGTGCTCCCCGCGCCTCGAAAACCAAGTGAACCCGCACCCTGGATGATCACGGCTGCTCGATCAGACGTCGGCCTCTGCGCCGGCATCGTCCGTATACCCGTCCTCGGCCGCCCGGCGCGGATCGGAAAAGATGGCCATGGCGGTTTTCATGCGCCGGAAGCCGAACGTTTCGTAGAACGGCTCCCGGCCCGGCACCGCATACAGCAGGATCTTCCGGTGGCCCGCGGAAAGCCCGATCAACTCCTGCACGAGCCGCTTGCCGAGGCCGCGGCCCTGGTAGGCGGGATGGACCACGATGTCGCACAGGTAGGAGCAATCGACGCCGTCCGCCACCGCGCGCCCGGCGGCGACGACCTTCGCGCAGTCGAACGCGATGCACTTGAACATGCTGTTGGCGTAGGCGGTCCGCAGCCAGTCCGCGCTCTTGGTCCCGAGCGGGGCGATCCTGTAAAGCTCCGACAGCTCGTCCCAGTCGACCGCGTCGACGGACTGCACCCACTCGACTGCCATCATCCCTCCGATTGATTGCTGCGCCCGCCAGGTGATCTAAAGGGGACGGAAGGAATTAACCGGGAATACTGCTCGAATTAATCCCTTCGTCCCCTTTAGCTCTCAAACTAATTCCCTCCGTCCCCTTTAGGCCGCGTTCCCGGAACACCTCGCGCGCCACATTGAGCCCGTTGATGGCCGCAGGAAACCCGGCGAACACGGCCATCTGAAGCATGACCTCGACGATCTCGGCGGGTTCGCATCCTACGTTGAGCGCGCCATGGACATGCACCTTGAGCTGCGGAATGGCCGTACCCATGGCGGTCAAGGCCGCCACGGTAGCGAACTGGCGTGACCGCTTGTCCCGGCCGGGACGCGCCATGACGTCGCCATACGAGAACGAGATGATCCATTCCGCCAGATCGGGGACGATGTCCTTGAGGCTCTCCACGACTGCAGCGCCGGTGCCGCAAGTAATCGCGGAGAGGGCGGCTTCACCAAGCTCGTGACGTTTGTTCTCGGTGGTCATTCGCTGATCCTCCTGGGGCACCACATGCCAAGTTGGGCCGAACTGCAGCGCGTAGCTGGCGACATGGCACCTCTTCTTGCGCCATTGGCAGCGTAGCGATGGAACTTCGGCTTGAACCCATTGTCATGGGCTCAAAAGCGCACTCTGACCCCTGCTCTGGGAAGTTCAATCATTGGCCCTCTCCGATCAAGCGACATAATTCCCTCCGTCCCCTTTAGTTCACCTTTAGTTCCTTGCTGCTCCTTCATCTTGAGCAGCTTCAAGCGGCGCCGGACCATCGGCTTGCGCTCGTCGTGCATCAACTCTTTGTAGACCTTGCGGCGATAGGCAAACACGAGGTCCCGATCCCCGCCGCTCAAGGCCGCGAGGCGTTCGCGGATTTCGTCCAGCAGCTTGCGGGCGAGTTCTAGCTGTTCGGGCGTGAGGCGCGGGCTCGACATGCAGCGGGCGATCTAGGTCCGCGGCTCATAGGGGGGGCGACATAGTCCGGCCCCGAGCCATCTGCGCGTTTCCACGGCGTCTCTTTGAGCCGTCTATGGAGCTTGTTGAACAGCGCCTCATAGATCGGGAACGCGCTCTGCTTGATCGTGAGCTGCGCCGTGTCGTGCTGGGCCTTCTTTGACATGTGATACCGCCCAAAGGACATGATCGCTTCGGTCCCGATCCGGCAAAAGTCCTCCTCGTCGTTGGTCAGCGAGACGCCGGCTTCGCGCGCGATAACGAGGAGGTCATGCGAACCGATTGCATCCCCTCGGAATCTTCCATCTTTGATGGTCTCGGGCTTCTCCACGACAAGACAGCCTTTCAGCAAGTTCTCGACGGCGAGCGCCGCCAAGAAAAAGCAGACGGTCAATGTGCTTGGCGGGTGGTCGTAGGGCACGGCGCCGTCGGTCCTCACCGTTTCGCGGATTCGCTCGCAGTCTTCCGTCCACGCGACAAACCCGAGCCGGACCATGCGGTCTAGCTCCTCGGCCTTCGGAATCCAGAACATGGACATGCCGCGCAGATCGTATGACCAAACAGGCTGGCCGCCTTTCGTGATTTCCCCGACCTTGGACTCTGCGCTCATCCGCCGATCCTACAAGCAAAAAAGCCGCCCTTTCGGACGGCATTGTTTGTCTCGTTCCATCCAACGACCGTAGGCGGGTCGTTAGGTGGGTAGATCGGTCAATCTACCGTAAGCAGTTGACCGATCTGGTGAGATGGCGTCCCCACGGGGATTCGAACCCCGGTGTCCACCGTGAAAGTGTACTGTCGTTGGCCTCACCCCATTGGCAACTTCAACCCCTGCTCCTTCGCACAAGCCTTCGCAATCTCATACCCCGCATCCGCATGCCGCATCACGCCGGTCCCGGGGTCGTTCCACAACACCCGCGCGATCCGCTTGTCGGCCGCTTCGGTGCCGTCGCAGACGATCACGATGCCGCTGTGCTGCGAATAGCCCATCCCCACCCCGCCGCCGTGGTGCAGGCTGACCCAGGTGGCGCCGCCGGCGACGTTGAGCATGGCGTTGAGCAGCGGCCAGTCGCTCACTGCATCGCTGCCGTCCATCATCGCTTCGGTTTCGCGGTTGGGTGAGGCGACGCTGCCGCTGTCGAGGTGGTCGCGGCCGATGACGACCGGCGCCTTGAGTTCGCCGTTGCGGACCATCTCGTTGAACGCGAGGCCGAGCTTGTGGCGCTGGCCGAGGCCGACCCAGCAGATGCGCGCGGGCAGGCCCTGGAACTCGATGCGCTCGCGCGCCATGTCGAGCCAGTTGTGCAGGTGCTGGTCGTCGGGGATCAGTTCCTTGACCTTGGCGTCGGTCTTGTAGATGTCCTCGGGATCGCCGCTCAGCGCGACCCAGCGGAACGGACCGACGCCGCGGCAGAACAGCGGGCGCACGTAGGCGGGGACGAAGCCGGGGAAGTCGAAGGCGTTCTTGCAGCCTTCGTCGAACGCCATCTGGCGGATGTTGTTGCCGTAGTCGAAGGTCGGGATGCCCTGCTTTTCGAACGCGAGCATCGCCTCGACGTGCACGCGCATGGACTGTTTGGCGGCGTCGCGGACTTTCTCGGGATGCTGCTTTTGTTCGGTGAGCCACTGCTCGACGGTCCAGCCGATCGGCAGGTAGCCGTGCACGGGATCGTGGGCGCTGGTCTGGTCGGTGACGGCATTGGGGCGCACGCCGCGCTCGACCAGCTGCGGCAGGAGTTCGGCGGCGTTGCCTAGCAGAGCGATCGATTTGGCCTCGCCGGCTTGCGTGTACCTGTCGATGCGGGAAAGCGCATCGTCGAGGTCGGTGGCCTGTTCGTCGACGTAGCGGGTGCGCAGCCGCATGTCGATGCGCGACTGCTGGCATTCGATGTTGAGGCTGCAGGCGCCGGCCAGGCTCGCGGCCAGCGGCTGCGCGCCGCCCATGCCGCCCAGGCCGGCGGTGAGGATCCACTTGCCTTTCAGGTTGCCGTCGTAATGCTGGCGGCCCATCTCGACGAAGGTTTCGTAGGTGCCCTGCACGATGCCCTGGCTGCCGATGTAGATCCAGCTGCCGGCGGTCATCTGGCCGTACATCATCAGGCCCTTTTTATCGAGCTCGTTGAAGTGTTCCCAGGTGGCCCAGTGGGGGACGAGGTTGGAGTTGGCGATGAGGACGCGCGGTGCATCCGGGTGCGTCGGGAAGATGCCGACGGGTTTGCCGGATTGCACGAGCAGGGTTTCGTCTTCGTTGAGGTCCTTCAACGATTTCAGGATCGCGTCGTAGCAGTCCCAGTCGCGGGCGGCGCGGCCAATGCCGCCGTAGACCACCAGTTCGGCCGGGTTCTCGGCGACTTCGGCGTCGAGGTTGTTCTGGATCATCCGGAACGGGGCCTCGGTGAGCCAGGACTTGCAGCTGAGTTCGCTGCCGCGCGGGGCGCGGATGCTGCGGGCGGCGTCGAGGCGGGACGGCTTGCGATCGGACATGGTCGAGACCTGAAAGTGCGCGTTGGCGGGGATTATCGCATCGGGATTGGAGCCCCTCTCCCGCGCAGCGGCAGAGGGGTTGCGGCGCGGGCACTCCCGACGATCGGCACGGTGACCAGGGTCACTGGCCGCGATGGCGGCGCGGCGGCAGGCTTGGTGTCTTCCACGCATTGGTTTACCGATGAAGCGATCACTTGCCTGGCTGGCGCTGCTGGCCGCCTCCCCCCTGCTCGCCGCCGAGCCCGCCGCCACGCCGCAGCTGCCCTACACGCTGCCGGCGACGATGGAACACCACCGCTTCTTCGTCGACGCGCAGGCGCCCGGCGGGCAGATGCTGCGGCTGTTCACCGATTCGGGTGGCGGCATGAACCTGACGACCCGCGGGGCGGACAAGCTCGGGCTGGCGTACGACGGGGAGAACAACCTGGGCTCGGAGCACGAGCCCGTCTTGGGCACCACGACGTGGCCGACTTATGCGGGTCCGTGGATCCCGCCGCCCAAGGCGGAAGACGTGCAGCTGGCGATCATGCCGGGGCCGGATTGGATGCACGACGGCATGCTGGGCACGGCGTGGTTCGGCGACCGCACCTGGGAGTGGGATTACCGCGCCGGCACGCTGCGCCTGCTGCCCGACGGTGCGCTGCCCGAGGTTGAGGCGGCGCACGTGGTGGAACTGGGGTTCCAGATCGGCGCCGACGGCGGGCACGCCACGCACTTTCCGCGCATCCCGGCGCGCATCGATGGCGAGGACCTGCAGTTCCTGTTCGACACCGGGGCGACGTTCCGCATCGACGAAGCGGCGGCGGCGAGGCTGGGCGATGCGTCGGCGCGCCAGCGCGCGGGCAACTTCATCACGCGCGAGGTGATGCAACGCTGGCGCGAGCGCCATCCGGACTGGCCGTACATCGACAAGGGCGACGGCGGGATGGCGATGATCCAGGTGCCGGCGGTCGAGGTCGGCGGCTATCGCACGGGCCCTGCATGGTTCTCGGAGCGGCCGGACAAGACGTTCCACGAGTTCATGGCGCAGTGGATGGACCAGCCGGTGGACGGGGCGCTGGGCGGCGAGACGTTCCGCGGGTTTCGGATCACGGTGGACTACCCGGCTGCCAGGGCGGTGTTCGAGCGCTGATGCTCGTGGGGGCGTGGCGGCGCGAGAGCCGGGGTGGAATGCCCCCGCAAGCAGCCGATGCCCACGACGGCTTGGGAGTCGAAGTCAGTGGTTCCCGCTTTCCCGGGAATCGAGTGGCGAGTCACCGACGAGCTGTACAACTACCGCCGCAATCCGCGGACCCGCGTGCGCGTGGTGGCGACGCTCGACGAGGGTGCGTACGACGGCGGCACGATGGGCGCGGACCATCCGGTCGCGTGGTGCCACGCCCCGGGCGAGGGCCGGGCCTGGTACACCGGGCTCGGGCATCGCGAACAACTGTATGCCGACGAGACGTTCCGCCGGCACCTGCTGCGCGGGCTGCGCTACGCGGTTGGGGAGTCGGACAAGTGCTGAGCCGGCTGGCGGTCCGTTCCCGCAACGCCACAAGAAAACGCCCGGACATGCCGGGCGTTTTCGCGGGTACTGCGGGCTGGCCTGTCAATGGATGGACGGGTCGAGCATCCGCAGCGCCTGGGCCACGTCGTTGGCGCCGGTGCGCTCGATGTCTTCGCGGTCGTAGGAGCGGCCGAAGGCGTTGGCGCAGGTCTCCGGCTTGCCCGCGCGGCGGGCTTTCCTGTTGGCGCTGGTGGTGACCAGCGAGCCGGTCTGGCGCAGGCAGTTGCGGTCGTTCACCTTGGCGTCGCTGGCGTCGGTGCCGATGGCGGCGGCGCCGGGTTCCAGGGTGGGTTCGACGGGTGCCGACTGGGCGAACGCGAGCGACGCGAATCCGCCGGCGACGAGCAGGACGAGCAGACGTTTCATGGCATACCTCCGTGGGGTCGGACGGGCGGGGGCCGATGCGTGCGAGCCCCGTGGATCCAACCATACGCGCGCCGGTTGCAACCGGCGCTGGCCGGAGGTGCCGCGGTTTAGGCTCGCGTCATCCGGGTCGCGCGTCGGCCCCGGGACACACCTGCGGGCGCTGGGCGCGGAACCGATCCGCGTCTTCCACCGTCGCCGGCGCACGGCCCGCGCCCTCGTCGAACAACACGCGCCAGCGGCCGTCGGCGTCGCGGGTCCAGACCGAATGGTAGGTGCCGGTGGCGTAGCGCTTCTCCGGCGGGCGGTCGGGCCATTCGAACAGGACCGGGCCGCTCGACCAGGCGACGTCGGCGGCGCCGCCGATGGTCACGCGGCTGGGGTACCACGACAGTCGCATGCCCTTGCCGGCGATCAGTCCGCTCCAGGCGTCGACGATCGCCGCGCGGCCGCGCAGGGGCTGCGGCTGGCCGGATTCGAACGCGGCGCCGGGATGGACCAGTTCGGCGAACGCAGCGGCGTCGTGGGTCGCCACCGAGTGCGCGAACGCCAATTCGCGGTTCCAGACTTCGCACTCGCTGGCCGTGAGCGTCGCGATGGGCGCGGCCGGTGCAGGCGTGTCGGCGGCAATGGTCGACACGGGCGCCAGGCAGGCGAGCGCGACAAGCAGGCTGAGCGTGTTGGGTGCGTGCATGGCGATCGTTCCATTCCCCGCTGGATTTGTGCGATTGTGCAGCGCTCGCGCGCGTGCGGTGTGTGCTTGGTTTGCCCGGATGATGGTTGTCATCGAGGGCCGTTATCCTGTTGCGATGCCAAACTTCCGAACACGCCTCTCCAGGCGCCTCGCCCAGCTCCTCGCTTCCGTCCTGCTGCCATGCGCGCTGGCCGCCTGCGTCACCGCGCCAACTCCCGCCACCGGGCCCACGTCGAGGACGCACGTCGCCCCCGCGACGCTGGTGCTGGTTTCGATCGACGCCTTCCGCGCGGACTATCTCGACACCACCACGACGCCCAACCTGGCGCGCCTGGCGGCGGAGGGCGTGCGCGCCGCGTGGATGACGCCGTCGTATCCGTCGCTTACGTTCCCCAACCACTACACCATCGTCACCGGGCTGCGACCGGACCACCAGGGCATCGTCCACAACACGATGCGCGATCCGGCGCTGGGCGGTTTCAAGCTGTCCAACCGCATGGCGGTGGGCGACAGCCGCTGGTGGGGCGGCGAACCGATCTGGGTGGGCGCCGAGAAGGCCGGGCTGCGCAGCGCCACGATGTTCTGGCCGGGCAGCGAGGCGGCGATCGATGGCGTGCGGCCGTCGCACTGGAAGGCCTTCGACGAGGCAGTCGATGCGAATGCCCGCGTCGACCAGGTGCTGGCGTGGCTCGACCTGCCGCCCGGGCAGCGGCCGAGCGTGGCGACGCTCTACTTCGACAAGGTCGACGGCGCCTCGCACGCACACGGCCCCGACTCGCCGCAGACGCGCGTCGCCCTGGCCACGGTGGATGCCGCCATCGGCCGCCTGCGCGACGGGCTGGGCGCGCGCGGCATGCTCGACCGCACCAACCTGGTCGTGGTCTCCGACCACGGCATGGCGGCGGTGCCGCCAGGCCAGGCGGCGGCGGTGGAGGACATGGTGACGATGGAGGAAGCCACCGTGGTCTCGATCGGCCAGGTGATCACCATCGCGCCTAATTTCGGGCACGAGGGGCAGGTTGCGAAGAAGCTGCTCGGCGCGCACGCGCACTACGACTGCTGGCGCAAGGGCGAGTTGCCGGCACGCTGGCACTACGGCACCCATCCGCGCATCCCGCCGATCGTCTGCCAGATGCACGAGGGCTGGGACACCCTGCCGCGCCAGGTGATCGCCACGCGGCCGAAGTACCAGCACCGCGGTTCGCACGGATACGACCCCGCTCTGCCGTCGATGCGCGCGCTGTTCGTGGCGCGCGGCCCGGCGTTCCGGCAGGGCGTGGAAATCCCGGCGTTCGACAACGTGGACGTGTATCCGCTGCTGGCGCGACTGCTGGGCATCGCACCGGCGCCGAACGACGGTGATATCGCACCGCTGCTGCCGGCGCTGCGCGATACGCAGGACTGAGTGACGCGGAGGCAGACTTCAGTCCGTCTCCCGCGCGGCAGGAGAATGTGGTGCGCCGAGCCGGAGTAGCGCTCACGTAGCCCTTCTCCCGCGCAGCGGGAGAAGTTGATGCGCCGCATCGGATGAGGCGCTCTTCGCAGCGCGCCGACGATTCTCGCCATCGCGACAGCCTCTGGAGCCATTCGCGCGCGTGCTCCGCGCACGCCGGAAATCACCGAAACGTCAATGTCCGAATCCGGCGAGTCCGCGCCCGGCGACGGTGTTAGCCTGCCGTCATGCCATCGCCCGAATCCACCGCGCTGCCGCCACACCGGGTCTGCGAGCAGGCGCGACTGAGTCGCGATGCCCGCTTCGACGGACTGTTCTTCATCGCCGTCACCAGCACGCGCATCTATTGCCGGCCGGTGTGTCCCGCGCCCTCGCCGAAGCCTTCCAACATCGCCTACTACTGCACGGCAGCCGCCGCGGAAGCGGCGGGTTTCCGGCCGTGCCTGCGCTGCCGGCCGGAGCTGTCGCCTTCCGACGGCGCCTGGCGGCGCGGCGATGCGGCGGTGTCGCGCGCGCTGAAGCTGATCGAACAGGGCGCACTGGGCGAGCAGTCGGTGGCCGTGCTCGCCGAGCGCGTGAACCTGGGCGAGCGACAGCTGCGGCGGCTGTTCGTGGAGCGCCTCGGCGCCTCGCCGGTCGGCGTTCACGGCACCCGCCGCCTGTTGTTCGCCAAGCAGCTGCTGACCGAAACGCCGCTGCCGATCACCGACGTGGCGCTTGCGGCGGGATTCGGCAGCCTGCGCAGGTTCAACGCCACGTTCAGGGAGGCGTACCGGATGGCGCCGCGCGACCTGCGCCGCCGGCCGAACGCGGCCCGGGACCTGCAGCGCGGCGGAAGCCTGACGCTGCGGCTGGGCTATCGCCCGCCCTACGATTTCGATGCGATGCTCGCTTTCCTGCGCGGGCGCGCGCTGCCCGGCGTGGAACACGTGGACGAGCACGGCTACTCCCGCGTGGTCGCGGGCAACGCGCTGCATCCGACGCCGGGCTGGCTGCGGGTGAGCCGCTGGCCCGGCGGCGAGCACGCGCTCAAGCTGGAACTGCACGCGCCGCTGGCGTTCAGGCTGCTGGACATTACCGGGCGCCTGCGGCGGATGTTCGACCTCGACGCCGATCCGCAGGCAATCGCGGCCGCCTTGTCGGCCGATCCGCGCCTGAAGCCGCTGCTGCGCAGTCGGCCGGGGCTGCGGTTGCCCAGCGGCTGGGACGGATTCGAGATCGCGGTCCGCGCGATCCTCGGGCAGCAGGTGAGCGTGGCCGCCGCACGCACGCTGGCTGCGCGCCTCGCGGATCGTTTCGGCACGACTCTGCCAGACGAGCATGGTGCGCAGGGGCTGACGCATCTGTTCCCCACGCCCGAAGCGCTGGCCGACGCGGACCTGGCCGGCATCGGCATCATGCGCGCGCGCGCCGACACGGTGCGCACGATCGCGCGTGCACTCCTCGACGGGCGCGTCGACTTCCGGGTCGAACGCACGCTCGACGATTTCGTCGCGCACTGGACCGCCCTGCCCGGCATCGGCCCGTGGACGGCGAACTACATCGCGCTGCGCGCGCTGGGCCACCCCGATGCTTTTCCCGCCGACGACCTGGTGCTGCAGAAGGCCGTGCCCCTGGATGGCACGCGCATGACCGCGAAGGCACTGACCGCGCGTGCCGAGGCCTGGCGGCCGTGGCGTGGCTACGCGACGCTGCAGCTGTGGCACGCGGCGATGGCGATGCCGGCTCCCGCCAACGCGAAACGAAGGCCCACGTCGCAGCGCGACCGCGTTGCGACCGACACGTCGCGCCCCGCACCTGCGCGATCCGATGGCGCAATGCGGCGCACCGCTGCCAGGAGGGAGAAGCCTCCGTGAACGTGGTTTCGAAGCACATCCCCAGTCCCGTCGGACCGCTGCTGCTCGGCGCGGACGAGGACCACTTGCGCCTGATCTGGTTCAGCACGCCGCGCCATCCGCTGCCGCGCAGCGTGGCGATCGAGGGCGGCGACAACGCGGTGCTGCGCGAAACCGGTGCGCAGCTGGAGGCCTATTTCACCGGCAGGCTGCGCGCGTTCGACCTGCCGCTGCAGCCGGTCGGCACGCCGTTCCAGCGCGAGGTGTGGTCGACGCTCGCGCAGATCCCGTACGGGCAGACCTGGAGCTACGGCGACGTCGCCAGGCACATCGGCAAGCCGCAGGCGGTACGCGCGGTAGGCGCGGCCAACGGGCGCAATCCGCTCCCGATCGTGCTGCCCTGCCATCGCGTGATCGGCGCCGATGGCTCGCTGACCGGGTTCGGCGGCGGCTTGCCGACCAAGCAGTTCCTGCTGATGCTGGAAAGCGCGCTGCCGGGCGGGGACCTGTTCGGACAAGTCGCTACACAAGCCTTGTAGGAGCGGCGGAAGCCGCGAGCTCCTGCCAACCTCGCCCCTGTACGAAAAGCTCGCGGCTCCCGCCGCTCCTACGGGATCATCGGCAATCGACATCGATACGGAGTCATCCGTGACGCTTTCCCCACACGCCCAGTTCGTCGCGCTACACGACACTGATGTGCCGCTGCTGCTGCCCAACGCGTGGGACGCCGCAAGCGCGCGCCTGTGGCAGGAGGCCGGCGCGACCGCCGTCGCCACCAGCAGCGCCGCGGTGGCCTGGGCGCTCGGACATGCCGACGGCGGCCGGCTGCCGCGCGAGGCGCTGCTCGAATCGCTGCGCGGCATCCTGCGCGTGGTCTCGGTACCGGTCAGCGTCAATGTCGAGGACGGCTACAGCGACGATCCGCGTGCGGTAGCGGACCTGCTGCGTTCGATCGTGGCCGCCGGCGCGGTCGGGGTGAACCTCGAGGACGGTGGCGGCGCGCCCACGCTGCTCGTGGACAAGATCCGCGCGATCCGCGAACCCGGGGGCGCCGCGCCGCTGTTCGTCAACGCGCGCACCGACGTGTATCTGCGCGGCCTGGCCAAGGGCGACGAAGCGGTCGCGATGACGGTCGAGCGCCTCACCGCGTATCGCGATGCGGGCGCCGACGGCGGCTTCGTGCCGGGGCTGGCTTCGACGGACGATGCGGCGAAGATCGTGGCCGCCGTGCCGGGCCTGGCCATCAACGTCATGGCGATGCCCGGCCTACCGTCGATCGACGCCCTGATGCAGGCCGGCGTGCGTCGGATCAGCGCCGGTCCGGCGCTGTTCCGCAACGCCTACGGTACGGCGGAAGCATCCGTGAAGGCCTGGCTCGGCGGCGACTTCGCGCCGTCGTTCGCCAACGCGCTGGACTACGCGCGCTTGAACGCGCTGTTCGAGCGCCCGGAGTAGCTCCGCGCCCCAGGCATGCAGCGACGGCCCGACCGCCAGTCGGGTCAGGAATCTCCCAGTAGCCGCTCCATGACCTTGAGAAAGCGCAGCACGATCGCATCGCGGTCGCGGTGATGGCCGTCATGGACGACGCGTTCGCCGCACACCACCACTTCGCGCACGAGGTTGCGGTTGCCGCTGAAGATCCAGCGGTCGGCGACGTCCGCGTCGGTGGCGCCGGCAAGGCTCGGCGCGGCGGCATCGAGCAGCACGTGGTCGTCGACGGCATCGAAGCCGGTCGCCTGCGCGCGGCTGGCGTCGACGTCGTGCAGCAGCGTTTCGCCGACGCTGGTCGAACCGGCGCGCACGGCGATGTTGCGATGGTGCGTGGCCAGGCGCTGGCCGTATTCGAGCCAGCGCAGCTCCTCGACCGGCGACACCGAGATGTGGGAATCCGAGCCGATGCCCCAGGCGCCGCCGGCCTCCAGGTACGCGCGCATCGGGAACAGGCCGTCGCCGAGGTTGGCCTCGGTGGTCGGGCAGATCGCCACAGTTGCGCCGCTGGCGGCGATGCCGCGGGTTTCGTCCGGCGTCAGGTGGGTCGCGTGCACCAGCGTCCAGCGCGCGTCGACCGCGGCGTTGGCCAGCAGCCATTCCACCGGGCGCGCGCCGCGGAGCGCGAGGCAGTCCTGCACTTCGCCCAGCTGTTCGGCGATGTGCACGTGCAGGCGTGCATCGACCGGCAATGCGGCGACCACGGCGCGCATCGCGTCGGCCGGCACCGCGCGCAGGCTGTGCAGCGCACAGCCGACGCGCAGGCCGTCGTCCTGCCCGGCATGCAGCGATTCGAACAGGCGCAGGTAGCCATCGACGTCGTGGCCGAAACGCTGCTGCCGTTCGCCCAGGGCGCGGCCGTCGAAGCCGCCGGTCATGTACAGCACCGGCAGCAGCGTCAGCCGGATACCGGTGTCGCGCGCGGCGGCGACCAACGCCTGCGACATCGCCGACGGGTCGGCATACGGGCGGCCATCGGGCGCGTGGTGCAGGTAGTGGAATTCGCAGACACTGGTGTAGCCGGCCTCGAGCATCTCCACGTAGAGCTGCGCGGCGACCGCGTGCAGCATGTCGGGATCAAAGCGCGCCGCGAACCGGTACATCGTCTCGCGCCAGGTCCAGAACGAATCCTCCGGATGGGTCTGGCGCTCGGCCATGCCGGCCATGGCGCGCTGGAAGGCGTGCGAATGCAGGTTAGCGATGCCGGGCGCGCGCCAGCCTTCGGGGGTGCGCTGAACCTGGGATGCGGAGGTCGACATGCGCGCATTCTCGCGCGCCCGCCATGGAAACGCGACCGCTACAATCGGGGCATGAACGAGTCGGCACGCGCAGCGGAAGATGGCCTGGTGACTGGCGCGACCCTGGTCACGCTCGACGGCGGCGCCGGCTACGGCCTGGTGGAAGACGGCGCCCTCGCCTGGCGCGATGGCGTCATCCGCTACGCCGGGCCGCGCGCCGGGCTGCCCGGCGAACTCGCCGGGGATGCGATCGATGCCGGCGGCGGCTGCATCACGCCCGGACTGGTCGACTGCCACACCCACGCGGTATTCGCCGGCGAACGCGCCGGAGAGTTCGAGCAGCGCCTGCAGGGCGCCGGCTACGAGCAGATCGCGCGCGCCGGCGGCGGCATCGTGTCGACCGTGCGCCACACCCGCGCCGCCAGCGAAGACGAACTGCTGGCGCAGTCGCTACCGCGCGCACGCGCGCTGGTGGCCGACGGGGTGACCACGCTGGAAATCAAGTCGGGCTACGGCCTGGACTTCGACAACGAGCGCAAGATGCTGCGAGTTGCGCGCCGGATCGGCGACATGCTCGGCATCGAGGTGCGCGCGACGTTCCTCGGTGCGCACGCGCTGCCGCCGGAGTTCTCCGATGATCCCGACGGCTACATCGACGCGGTCGTCGACTGGCTTCCACGGCTGCATGCCGAGGGACTGGTGGACGCGGTGGATGCGTTCTGCGAGCGCATCGGCTTCAGCCTGGCGCAGACGCGGCGGGTGTTCGAGGCCGCTCGCGCGCTGGCGCTGCCGGTGAAGCTGCATGCCGACCAACTCAGCGATGGGGAGGGCGCGGCGCTGGTGGCGGAGTTCGGCGGCCTGTCGGCCGACCATGTCGAATACACGTCGATGGCCGGGGTCGAAGCGATGGCCGTGGCCGGCACGGTGGCGGTGCTGCTGCCGGGCGCGTTCCACGTGCTGCGCGAAACGCGATTGCCACCACTGGACCTGTTCCGCGCACGGCACGTGCCGATGGCGGTGGCCACCGACTGCAATCCCGGCACCTCGCCGCTGTTGTCGCTGCGCCAGGCGATGCAGCTGGCCTGCACGCATTTTCGCCTCACCCCGGAAGAAGCGCTACGCGCTGCGACGATCAACGGCGCGCGCGCGCTCGGCCTCGGGGACCGCGGCGCGCTGCGCGCCGGCATGCGCGCGGATTTCGTGCACTGGCGCGTGCGCCAGCCGGCGGAGCTGTGCTACTGGCTGGGTGGATCGCTGGCCGCGGCGGTGTACGCTGGTGGCCGGCGCGTCGCTTGAGCGCCATCGCATCCCTGTAGGAGCGGCTTCAGCCGCGAGCTTCTGTTTCTCCTGCAGATGTCGGAAAAGCTCGCGGCTGAAGCCGCTCCTACAAATTCCTGTCGCTGCCGGAGACCACCATGCAACGCACTCTGCCCGTCCTGCTGCTCGCCCTTGTCCCCACGCTCGCATCTGCGCAAGCCACCGATGCCGCGCGCGCGCTGGCGCAGGACGCGGTCATCGTCGACACCCACATCGATGCGCCCGGCATGCTGATGGACGGCTGGATGGACCTGGGCGAAGAGGCCAAGGGCCGCGAGTTCGACTATCCGAAGGCGCGCGCCGGCGGCCTGGATGTCGCCTTCATGTCGATCTACACCTCGCCGAAGCAGGACGACAACGGCACGGCGTGGCAGGTGGCCAACGAGATGATCGACGCGGTCGAGGCCCTGGCCGCGCGCCATCCGGACAAGTTCGCGCTGCTGCGCTCGCCCGGGGACGTCGACGCGCTGCGCAAGGGCGACCGCGTGCTGCTGCCGCTGGGCATGGAGAACGGCGCGCCGATCGGCGATGACCTGGCGAACCTGCAGTTCTTCTTCGATCGCGGCGTGCGTTACATCACCCTCGCCCACAGCGCGGCCAATCGCATCGCCGATTCGTCGTATGCGATCGAACGCAAGTGGCACGGCCTGAGCCCCTTCGGCAAGCAGGTGGTCGCCGAGATGAACCGGCTCGGCATCATGGTCGACGTCTCGCACATCTCCGACGAATCCGCGCGCGAGGCGATCGCACTCAGCACGGTGCCGGTGATCGCCAGCCACTCGGCGTTCCGCCATTTCACGCCCGACTTCGAACGCAACATCAGCGACGAGCTGGCCAAGGCAGTGGCCGCCAAGGGCGGCGTGGTGCAGGTCCCGTTCGGCACCGCATTCGTCGATCCGAAGGGCGCGGCCGATACGCAGGCGCACTTCCGCGCGATCAACGACTTCAACCAGCGCAATGCGGAGCTCAAAGCCGCTGGCAAGCCGCTGGAAAGCGAGGAAGCCTTCGACAAGGCGTGGGCCGCTGCCCATCCCGCGCCGGTGACCAAGATCGACGCGGTGCTCGACCAGGTCGACTACGGGGTGAAGCTGGTCGGCATCGACCATGTCGGCATTGGCTCCGACTTCGACGGCGTGGGCGGCGAACTGCCCCAGGGCCTGCTGACCACGGCCGACTATCCCAACCTGGTCGCCGGCCTGCAGGCGCGCGGCTACCAGGACGAGGACATCCGCAAGATCCTGGGCGGCAACCTGCTGCGCGCGTGGGCGGCGATCGAGGCTGGCGCAGCAGACCCCAAGGCCCCTTGATATCCCGGGATGCTTGTGGGAGCGGCTTCAGCCGCGAGGTTCCGCAGCGTCCTGCAAAGCAGACCTGCAGGTTGCGACCGGCGGTCGCGTTGCCGCCGAAACCTCGTAGGGGGAAGCGTGCGAGCTCACGGCTGAAGCCGCTCCTGCATGGGACGTACGCGCGCCGAGAGCCCGAACGCGGCCCATGAAAAAGCCCCGCTTTTGGCGGGGCTTTTCATCACACCGGCAGCGGGCCGATGCTTACTCCTTGGCGACGGTCTTCTTGGCCACGACCTTCTTGGCCGGCGCCCGGGTCGCGGTCTTGGCCGCGGTCTTCTTCGCTACCGGCGCCGAGGCCGCGCCTGCAGCCTTCTTGGTCACCTGCGAACGGGCGTTGCCGTAGCTGGAGTTGTAGCGCTTGCCCTTGGCGGTCTTGCGGTCGCCCTTGCCCATGTCGTGCTCCTGAAATCGTGTCTTCGTAGATGGATCGCGGCGCGCGCGAGGGCCGGGATTCTATCACGCAGACATTGCCGCCTTCGCCTTTCGGGCCTTCCCCCGGATCCTTCCCGGAGCAAAGCCCCCTGGGTCAGGGGGCGCCCCGAAGGGGCGGGGTGTGGAAGTACCAAGCGGGGCCCGAAATACGCGAAGCGGATTTTGGGATTGAACCAATGCGCAGCATGGGTTCAATGCTGTCAGGGGGCGCCCCGAAGGGGCTGGGTGCGGAAGTCCCAAGCCGGCTCCGGGAATACGCGCAGCGGATTCTGGGATTGATCCAATACCTTGCTTGGGTTCAATGCGCGCAGCTCGCGTCATGCGCATGCCGCAGGTTGAGCAGGTGGGCGATGCCGATCAGGGTGCCGCCGAGGGTCATCACCGCCGCATGCAGCGCCACCGAGCCGTGGTGCCAGGGGCCGTACAGCAACCCGCTCCACAACAGGATCAGGCCGAACAGCAGGACGCCCAGCGCGCGGATCCGGCGGTGGCGGCGGTAGCCGTAGACCAGGCTGAAGATGCCGACCGACGTCGCGAACGCGATGAAGGCCAGTTCGAAGCCATCCCCCAGCCAGGCCGACAGCCCGAGCGAGGGAATCGCCGCCAGCAGCAGCGGCAGCAGCGCGCAGTGGACGGCGCAGACCAACGAACCGGTGGCGCCGAAGCGGTCGAGGAAGGCGTGCAGGCGTGGGTTCATCGGGCGGGCATCGTGACTTGCGGCAGGGTGGTTGTCCAGAATTGATATGTTATAACATTTGCAACGTTCTCGTCGACCTGCCCCAGGAACCGCTTCAGTGACCCGATTTGTCCGACTGCCCCCCGCTCCTACCCGCCTTGCGCTCGCCCTGGCCATCTCGGTCGCCCTCCCGGCAGCTGCCGTGGCGGCGACACCGCCTCCGGGCGCTGCCCCGGCTGCAGCACCAGATAGCGCGGCCCCCTCCTCGCCTGCGCCCGATCCGGCGAACGCGAACGTGCAGGACGATCGCCACGTCAAGGACCTGGACAGCGTCGTGGTCACGGCCAGTCCCCTGCCCGACACAGCCGAGAACCTGATCCGCCCAGTCGAGGTGCTGGCCGGCGCGCGGCTCGACGAAGCCAAGTCCAACTCCCTGGGCGACACGGTCAACAAGCTGCCCGGCGTGCAGTCTTCGTACTTCGGCCCCGGCGTCGGGCGACCGATCATCCGCGGCTTCGACGGCGCACGCGTACAGGTGTTGAGCGACGGGCTCGGATCGGGCGACGTGTCGACCGTAAGCGTCGACCACGCGGTCACCATCGAGCCGTTCCTCGCCGACCAGATCGAAGTGCTGAAAGGCCCGTCGACGCTGCTTTACGGCAGCGGCGCCATCGGCGGCGCGGTCAACGTCGTCGACGGCCGCGTCCCGCAGGCCGCCACCGACCAGCCGCTGCAGGGGCGCGCCGAACTGCGCGCCGGCAGCGTCAACGACGAGACCACCGGCATGGCGCGCCTGGACGGCACGTCGGCCTCGGGCAACCTCGTGTTCCACTTCGACGCCCTGCATCGCGAGACCGGCGATTACGACATCCCCGGCTACGCAGAGAGCGCGGCGCACATGGCGGAGGAAGGCGAGGCGCCGGACCCGGCCACGCGCGGAACGCTCGGCAACAGCGCGCTGCGCACCGACAGCGGCGCGCTCGGCATCACCTGGGTCGGCGACCGTGGCTTCCTGGGCGTCGGCTACAGCCTGTTCAACACTCGCTACGGGGTGCCGGGCCACGAGCACGCGCACGGGGAAGAAGACGGCCACGAACACGAAGACGAGCACGAACACGATGGCGAAGAAGCGCACGCGGAAGAAGGCGGCGTGCGGATCGTGATGGACCAGCGCCGCGGCGAGCTGCGCGGCGGCCTCGACGACCTCGGCCCGTTCGCCTCGCTGCGGGTCAAGCTCGCGCACACCGATTACACCCACACCGAATACGAAGGCGAGGAAGTGGGGACCGTGTTCGAGAACGAGAGCACCGAGGGCCGCGTCGAGCTGGTGCACCAGCCCTGGGGCGGCTGGGACGGCGCGTTCGGGCTGCAGTGGGCGCAGCGCGACTTCGGCGCTGTCGGCGACGAGGCGTTCGTCCCGGATTCGCAGTCGCGCGACACCGGCCTGTTCTGGATCGGCCGCAGGCAGTTCGATGCCCTACGCCTGGAGCTCGGCACACGGTACGATCGCAACGGGATCGACGTCGTCGACGCGGGCGCGGATGCCGCGCGCCCCGACCGCGATTTCGACACCACCAGCGTGTCGGCGGCGCTGCGATGGGACGTCGCCAATGACTTCCACCTCTCGTTCGGTCTCGACCGCGCGCAGCGATCGCCCACTGCCGAGGAGCTGTACTCCAGCGGCCTGCACGTGGCGACCGGCAGCGTCGAACTCGGCGATTCGCGCCTCGACGCGGAAACCGCCAACCGCGCCGAGCTGGGCGTGCACTGGCACCAGGGTCCACTGACCCTCGGCGCGTCGCTTTACCACGTGCGCTATGCGGACTTCATCTACCTGGCCGACACCGGCGTCGAGGAACACGATGGGCCGCTGCGGGTGTGGACCCAGGACGACGCGCGCTTCAACGGCGCCGAAGCGAGCATGGACTGGAACTTCGCCGACAACGACAGCGGCCTGTGGAACCTGCGCCTGTTCGGCGACCTGGTGCGGGCGAAGCTCAGTGGCAGCGGCACGCGCCAGCTCGACGTCTCGGTGCCGCACGGCGACCACGCCCACGACTACAGCGTGGAGCTAGCACGCGGCGGCAACCTGCCGCGGATCGCGCCGTGGCGACTGGGCGGCGAACTGCGCTGGGAACGCGGCCCACTGCGCGCCTCGCTGGGCGCGGTGCGCTACGCCGAACAGGACCGGGTTGCGGAATTCGAGCAGCCGACGCCCGGCTACACCCTGGTCGATGCCCACCTGGCCTGGCATGCCGACACCGCGCACGACAACGCCTGGGAAGTGTTCCTCGACGGCAGCAACCTGCTCGACAGGGAGGCGCGGGCCCACACATCGTTCCTCAAGGATGTCGCGCCGCTGCCGGGGCGTGGCGTGAGCGCGGGCGTGCGCGTGTTCTTCTGATGGAATCGCAGTGATGGACGCCGCCGTCGACTTCGCGTTGCGCGCACTGCTCATCGGCATCGGCGCCACGCTGGTGCTCGACGCGTGGACCGTAGTGCTGCGACGCGCGTTCGGTATCCGTGCGCCGGACTGGGCGCTGGTGGGGCGCTGGATCGGGCACGTTCCGCGCGGACGCTTCAGGCACGCCGGTATCGCGGCGGCGGCGCCGGTACGCGGCGAACGGCCGTTGGGCTGGTGTTTCCACTACGCCACCGGGATCGCGTTCGCCGCCGCGCTGCTGGCCGCAAACGGAACTGCCTGGGCCAGGCAGCCGACGCTGCTGCCTTGCCTGGTCCTCGGCCTGTTGACGGTCGTGTTGCCGTGGTTCGTGATGCAGCCGGCGCTTGGCGCCGGCATTGCTTCATCCAGGACGCCGAACCCCACGCAGGCGCGCATGCGCAGCTTGGCCACGCACGCGGTGTTCGGCTTCGGCCTGTACCTGGCCGCGCTCGCGACCGCGACGATCCTGCGTTGAACGCTGGCGCACGGATCCGGTCGGGCGATCACGCCGCGGTAGTCCCGAGTGGCTTGCCTCTGCACCGGGACGCCGCGGTTCCTATTCCGCAGGGCGGCGATGACGGCATCTGCGCAGGGAATCCCTGATCTATTGCCGTCATCCCCGCCTTCGCGGAAATGACGAGCAAAAGTCGAGTTCAGACCTTCCTGGCGGGTCTCAGGGGGCGCAGCGCGCGCAGAGGCCGTGCACTTCCAGGGTTTGCGCCTGCGGCTGGAAGCCGAGCGACCGGGCGCGCGTCTCCAGCTGCGCGACGACGTCGAGGTCCTCGAGTTCCACCGCCGAATGGCAGCGATCGCAGATCAGGAACGGCACCGAGTGCTGCGCCGTGCTCGGGTGGTGGCAGGCGACGAAGGCATTGACCGATTCGAGCTTGTGGATGAAGCCGTTGGCCAGCAGGAAATCGAGTGCGCGATACACCGTCGGCGGCGCGGCGGCCCCGGCGTTGTCCGCGTCGGCGTTGTTGCCGGAGCGGATGCGTTCGAGCAGGTCGTAGGCCTTGATCGGCTGCCCGGCATCGGCGACCAGGCCGAGCACGCGCGCACGGATCGGGGTCAGGCGCAGGCCGCGTTCGTGGCAGGCGCGCTCGACCGCGGCCACGAAGCCTTCGGCGTCGTGGACATGGTGCTTGGGATCGATGCAGGCGTGCTTGGGCATGGCCTGATGATGGTGGCGCGCGCCACAGGACTCAAGCCTGATGAACGCGCGTCCATTTTTGTGGGAGCGGCTTTAGCAGCGTGCCTTCGGTGATCTTTGTGATTCCCGGGGAAAGCTCGCGGCTGAAGCCGCTCCCACAGTGAAAAGTGCGACAGCCATTGCCAAGCGCTACTACTCCATGCCCGCAGGAATCTTCGCGATCGCCACGTCGATGCGCGCGAGCGCTTCGTCGCGGCCGGCCAGGTAGATGGTATGCGCGATGTCGGGGCTGACCTGGGTGCCGGTGATCGCCACGCGCAGCGGCTGCGCGACTTTGCCCATGCCCAGGCCGGACGCTTCCACTGCGGCGTGGAAGGCGGCGTCGATGCCTTCGACCGTCCAGGCCTCCAGCGCCACGAGCCGCGCGCGCATGTCGCGCAGCGGCGCCATGGCTTCGGGCTTGAGGTGCTTGGCCACCGCCTTCTCGTCGTATTGCGCGAGCGGCCGGTACCAGACCAGCGCGCGCTCGGCCATGTCCTTGAGCGTCTGCACGCGGTCGCGCAGCGCCACCACCACGTCGGACGGCGCGGGACCGGTGGCGAGATCGCATCCGGCCTGTTGCAGGTGCCATTGCAGGTGTTTCGCCACCGCCGCGGGATCGTCGCTCTTCAGGTATTGCTGGTTGAGCCAGCCGAGCTTGGCCGGGTCCAGCCGCGAGGCCTTGGCGTTGACGTCGCACAGATCGAACAGCGACTGCATTTGGTCGATCGAGAAGACCTCCTGGTCGCCGTGCGACCAGCCCAGCCGCACCAGGTAATTAAGCAGCGCGTGCGGCAGGTAGCCGGCATTCCGGTACTGCATCACGTCGGCCGCGCCGGTGCGCTTGGACAGCTTGGCGCCCTGCTCGTCGAGGATCATCGGCAGGTGCGCGAACGCAGGCACCTGCGCCCCCAGGGCCTTGTAGATGTTGATCTGGCGCGGGGTGTTGTTGACGTGGTCGTCGCCGCGGACGACATCGGTGATCCGCATGTCGAGGTCGTCGACGACCACGGCGAAGTTGTAGGTGGGATAGCCGTCGGGACGGAAGATCACCAGGTCGTCGAGCTCGGCGTTGGCGATTTCGATGCGACCCTTGACCTTGTCATCCCAGGCCACCACGCCGTCCCGCGGATTCTTCAGGCGAATGACGCGGTTGGGATCGTCCCGATGCGGCGCGCCCTGCTCGCGGTAGGCGCCGTTGTAGCGCGGCTTCTCACCCTTCACCATCGCGGCCTCGCGCATCGCGTCGAGTTCGGCCTTCGTCTCGTAGGCGTAGTAGGCGTGGCCGGATGCCACCAGCTGTTCGGCGACCTCGCGATAGCGCTCGACGCGCTGGGTCTGGTAGATCGGTCCTTCGTCGTAATCCAGGCCGAGCCAGTCCATCGCCTCGAGGATCGCGTCGATCGCTTCCTGCGTGCTGCGCTCGCGATCGGTGTCCTCGATGCGCAGGATGAACTGCCCGCCGCGCCGGCGCGCCTCCAGCCAGCAGTACAGCGCGGTGCGCGCGCCGCCGATGTGCAGGTAACCGGTGGGGCTGGGGGCGAAGCGGGTGCGGCAAGTCATGGAATGCGCCGGGGACGGGGAACGCGCGATTTTACCGTAGCGCGGTGCGCGAGCTGCCTGCCGATTGCGATGCGACGGAGAAGATGCGACGGAGAACGGGACGGCCTCCGCTGCCGGAGCGGCTTCAGCCGCCGGCTCTTCCGCTTCGGTCCCATCCGGGAAAGAGCTCGCGGCTGAAGCCGCTCCTGCAGGGAGCCGGGGGTGCCTTCGCGGCCCTGGGCGCGCTGGCACCTACAATGCCGCCATGGCGACGCTCTTCATCTCCGACCTGCACCTCGATCCGGCGCGCCCGGACATCACCGGCCTGTTCGGCGAGTTCATCGACGGCGAGGCCCGCGGCGCGGACGCGCTGTACATCCTCGGCGACCTGTTCGAGGCCTGGGTCGGTGACGACGACCCATCGGAAACCGGCGCCTTCGTCGCACGCAAGTTGAAGGCCCTGTCCGACAGCGGCGTGCCGGTATCCTTCATGCACGGCAACCGCGACTTCCTGCTTGGCGCGGACTACGCGCGCAGCGCCGGAATGACCTTGCTCGCCGATCCCACCCGCATCGACCTGCAGGGCCGGCCGGTGCTGCTGATGCACGGCGACACGCTGTGCACCGATGACGTGGCCTACCAGCAGTTCCGCGCGCAGACGCGGGACCCGGCCTGGCAGGCGCGGTTCCTCTCGCAGCCGCTGGAAGCGCGCCTCGCATTCGCGCAACAGGCGCGCGCCGCCAGCCTGGCGCGGCAGGGCGAACTGCGCGAGGCCGGGACGATGGAGACGATCACCGACGTGTCGCCGGCAGCGGTGGAGGCGGCGTTTGCCGCGCACGACGTGGACGCGATCATCCACGGGCATACCCATCGCCCCGCGGTTCACGAGCTTGAGGTCGGCGGTGGGGCGCGGCAGAGGATCGTACTGGGCGACTGGTACGAGCAGGGATCGGTGCTGCGCGTGTCGTCGCAGGGATTCGACCTGTCGTCGCTGCCCGCGCCCTCGCGCTGAAGATTCGCTCCAAGTGGACGCTGCGGGCTGCTCGCCCCGGCAGCGCTGATTCGCCGCTACTCGTCATTCGCCCGAGGAAACGGCTTCACGCGAACGCTTGGCCATCCACGGACCTGGTCTTCCAACGGGGCAGCATCACTGGATGATCCCGCCTTCGCGCGAACGTGACGTCAGCCTCCAGCGCTGCCGGAGGCTCGGTCTTGCGGGGAAAAGCGCTCGCGGCTTCCGCCGCTGCTGCAGGGGCAGGCCGGGATCGCTCAGTGACTCGAACGCGCGCAGCCATGCATGCGCTGGCCGGCGTAATCCCAGGTCGCGGTGAACTCGAACGGGTCGCCCGACATCGAATCCGTGCACGCGGTGCGGGTGATGTCGAGGTTGAACGGCCTGCCCTCGTCTTCGCCCGAGAACGCCACCCCTTTCGCATGCGCGATGCGCCTGCCGTGCAGCGTCCGTCCTTCCGGCATTTCCGGGGTCACGAAGTGGAGGACATCGCCCTCCACGTCGATGGCCCAGAAAGGCTCGTTGCCCCGCGCGCGGAAGCCGTCGCTGGCCGGGGCATCGCCCTGGCTCGAGGCGGGGCTCGCGGCGTCCACCGGCTGGCCGGCATTGCGCGCGTCCGCCGCCGGGCCTGGCGCCGGGTCGCCGCCGCGATCGGTCGCGGTACACGCAGCCAGGCAGGCCAGCAGGAGGATTGACGGCAGGCGGATGGGCAAAGTCATGGCGCGTTCCCTCGGAGGTCTGCGCGCACGCTAGCGGGCCGCCCGCCAAGCCCGGGTGACGAGGGCACCGCTGCCTTGCCGGTTCAGGTCCCGGCCGAAAGCTGGCGCAGCGCTGCCAGTTCGTCTTCGCCGAATCCCGCGGCCGCGCGTGCCTCGAAGTTGAACGGACCGTGCAGCGCCGAGCGCGCGTACTGCGCGAGCAGTTCGCGGAACCGCGGCTCCGGCGCCACTCCCGCGCGCTCGCAGTACCAGCGGAACCAGCGCGACCCGGCCGCGACGTGGGCGACCTCCTCGCGCAGGATGGTTTCGAGGATCGTGGCGGTGTCCTCGTCGCCGAGCGATCGCAGCTTGACGATCATCGCGGGCGTGACGTCGAGCCCGCGCGCTTCCAGCACGCGCGGCACCAGCGCCATCCGCGAAAGGCCGTCGTGCGCGGTCTTCTCGGCCATTTCCCACAGGCCGTTGTGCGCGTCGAAGTCGCCGTAATCTTGGCCCAGCGCGCGCAGGCGCTCGCGCAGCATCGAGAAGTGCCGCGCCTCGTCGCTCGCCACCGCAACCCAGTCGGCATAGAACGCCGCCGGCAGGCCGCGGAAGCGGTAGACCGCGTCCCACCCCAGGTCGATGGCGTTGAACTCGATGTGCGCGATCGAATGGATGAACGCGGCGCGACCCTCGGGCGTGCCGAAACCGCGTCGCGGCAGGCCGCGCGGATGCACCAGCCGCGGGTGCGGCGGGCGGCCCGGCATGGCGATGGGTTCGGGCGGCAGCGCGTCGCCATCGATGGCCAGCTCGCCGCGGGCAAAGGCCTCGGCGGCGGCGAAAGTGGCAGCGACCTTGTCGTCAGGGGACGCGGCGTCCAGGCAGGCGCGGGCGGCTGCGAACAGCGAGCCGGTCACGCCATCGCCGCCGTGGGAGCGGCTTCAGCCCCGAGCCCTTCGCGCCTAATGCTCGCCGCGTGAATACGGATGGGCACTCGAAGGGGGCCGAAGCTCGCAACGCTGCTTGAGGCGCCGCTCCGGCGCCCTCCCCCACTTTCGCAGGAAAGGAACTGAAGACTCCTGACTGACGTGGCTCGGACGGGCGGCGACGCGCCCGAGACCGCCCCCACAACCGCGGGCGCCGTCGTCACGACGCCAAGCGGCGCTGTCGCTTCGCTTCGTCCGAACGCAGCTGCTGGATGCGGTCGAAGTAGCCCGGCTCGATGCCGGTCACGTACTGACCGTTGAAGCACGAGCTGTCGAACCGGAGGTCGGGGCATTTGGGTCCGGCAACGGCGGCCTCGAGATCCGCCAGGTCCTGGTAGATCAGCCAGTCGCAGCCGAGGAGCTGCTCGATTTCCTGCTCGCTGCGGCCGTGCGCGACCAGCTCGTCCACCGAGGGCATGTCGATGCCGTAGATGTTGGGATGGCGCACCGGCGGCGCGGCCGAGGCCAGGTAGACCTTGCGGGCGCCGGCGTCGCGCGCCATCTGCACGATCTGCTTGGACGTGGTGCCGCGCACGATCGAGTCGTCGACCAGCAGCACTACGCGGTTGCGGAATTCCAGCGGGATCGGGTTCAACTTGCGCTTGACCGACTTCGCGCGCTCGCCCTGCCCCGGCATGATGAAGGTCCGGCCGACGTAGCGGTTCTTGATGAAGCCCTCGCGGTACTTCACGCCCAGCACGTTGGCGATTTCCAGCGCGGCGTCGCGCGAGGTGTCCGGGATCGGGATCACCACGTCGATGTCGTGGTCCGGTCGCTCGCGCAGGATCTTCTCGCCCAGGGTCACCCCCATGCGCATGCGCGCCTTGTGCACCGAGATGTTCTCGATCATCGAATCGGGGCGGGCGAAGTAGACGTATTCGAAGATGCACGGCGCGTGCGCCAGCGGCTCGGCGCACTGGCGCGTGTGCAGTTCGCCGCGCGCGGTGACCACGATGCCCTCGCCCGGCGCCACGTCGCGCATGCGCTCGAAGCCGAGGATGTCCAGCGCCACCGACTCGGAGGCGATCGCATATTCGGTGCCACCCTCTGCCTCGCGCCGGCCCAGCACCAGCGGGCGGATGCCGTGCGGATCGCGGAACGCCACCAGGCCCAGGCCAAGTACCGTGGCGACCACCGCGTAGCCGCCCTTTGCCCGCCGGGCCACGCCCTCGATTGCGCGCAGCGCGGCTTCGGGGCTGAGCGTGCGCTGGGTGTCGAGCTCGTGCGCGAACACGTTGAGCAGCACCTCCGAATCCGACTCGGTGTTGACGTTGCGGCGGTCGGTCTCGAACACCTCGCGCCGCAGCGCGTCGGTGTTGATCAGGTTGCCGTTGTGCGCCAGCGCGATGCCGTAGGGCGAATTGACGTAGAACGGCTGCGCCTCGTCCGAGCCCTCGCTGCCGGCGGTGGGGTAGCGGCAGTGGCCGATGCCGACGCGGCCTTCGAGCAGGGCCATCGCGCGGGCGTCGAAGACGTCGCGCACCAGCCCGTTGCCCTTGTGCACGCGCAGCTGGGTGCCGCTGACGGTGGCGATGCCCGCCGCGTCCTGGCCACGATGCTGGAGCACGGTCAGGCCGTCGTACAGCGCTGCCGCGACTTCAGTGGTTCCGACGATGCCGACGATGCCGCACATGGGGTTTCTGCCGTTGCTGGGGGAAGCGCGGCCACCGCCGGGACGATGGCCGCGGAATCGATATGGGGTCAGGGATGCGATCGCACCATGCCGTCGATGCCGAGCTTGGCCTTGACCTGGCCCTTGAGCCGCTCGGCGTCGGCGCGGCTCACCACCGGCCCGGCGAGCACCCGGGTCAGCGTGCCCTTGTCGGTATCGACCGTTTCGGTGAACGCCGCGAAACCCGCAGCGCGCAGCTGGTCGCGCTTGCCGGCCGCCTGCGCGGCGTTGCCGAACGCGCCGATCTGGACCGCGAAGCCGACGCCTGCGGCGGCCCGTGCCGCGTCCGGTTTGGCGACAGGCTGGGCTGCTTCGGCAGGCTTGGCCACCGGTTTCGGCGCTTCGACCGGCTTGGCGGCCACGGTGCTCGGCGGCAGCGGCTGGCTGGCGACTTCGGCCTCCGGCGCGGGCGCCGGCTTGGATACGGAGGAAGCGCCCGCTGGCTCGGCGGCATCCAGCGCGATCACGCGGGCGCCGGCGTGCTTGCCGACGCGCGCGGCTTCCACGCGGGCGATCTCGGCGTCGGCGCGGGTGGCGTACGGGCCGATCCGCACGCTCCAGGCCTGGCGCTCGCCGACCCGGGACGCCTCGCGGTACGCCGGCAGCTGCGCGCCGCGCAGGCGTGCGACCACGGTGTCGGCGTTGACGCTGCTGTCGTAGGCGGCGAAGTCGACCGCGTAGTCGCCGCCGGCGGCCGTCGGCGGCAGCATCGCGCCGGCTTCGGCGGGCGCATCGGCCTGTCGTGCGTCTCGCCCGGACGGCGCGGTGGTGGTGTCCACGGTCGGCAGCGCCTCGCCATTGCCGTCGGCGGGAGCCTGCGACCGCATCCCGACCACGCCGCCCGCGGGCGCCTCGTCGGGCGTCACCAGCGGCAGGTCGCGGGTCTCGTATCCACCCTGCGGGGCGTCCGGCACCTTCAGCGGCACGTCCGACACGCCGCTGTCAGGAGCCGGCCCCTTGACCAGCATCGGCAGGAAGATTACCGCGAGCGCAACCAGCACGGCGGCGCCGATCAGGCGCTGCTTGAGTTGAGAGTCCACAGTCGGATTCCATCGCAGCCGCGACAGCGCGGGGGCCCGCGAATTATACGCGGGCCACCCGCACCCTCATGAATCGCCGGCCAGCCATTGCAGCGCTGCCGCCGCGGTGTGGAACGACCCGAACACGAGGATGCGGTCGCCGGGGCTCGCTTGCGCCAGCGCCGCCGACAGCGCAGTGGCCACGTCCGGATGGCGATCGGCCCGCGCCGCCGCGGTCGCCGCCAGGCGCGCGGCCAGCGCGTCGACCGACGTGCCGCGTGGCCCGGCCGATTCCAGCCCGGCCAGGAACCAGGCGTCGACCCGCCCGGCGAGCGCGTCGACCACCCCGCTCGCGTCCTTGTCGCCGAGGGCGGCGTAGATCGCCAGGCAGCGCCCGGCGACCGGCGCGGCGTCGAGCCACGCCGCCAGCGCGCGCGCGGCCTGCGGGTTGTGGCCGACGTCGACCATCACCTCCACCCCGCCGCGTTCGAATCGCTGCAGGCGGCCGGGCAGGCGCGCCGCCGCCACGCCCTGGGCCCACGCGACGTCGGGAACGGTCGCATCCAGCGCCCGCAGCGCCGCGATCGCGGCGGCGGCGTTGCGCATCTGCACCGGCGCGGCGAGCGCGGGCAGCGGCAGTTCCAGTTCGAAACCCAGTTCGCGCCAGCGCCAGCGGGCGTCGTCGATCGGTTCGAAGAGAAAATCACTGCCGGCGCGCCAGGTCGAAGCGCCGATCGCGTAGGCGTGGCCGAGCACGCTCGAAGGCGGGTCGTTGTCTCCCAGCACCAGCGGCTTCCACGCGCGCGCGATGCCGGCCTTCTCGAAGCCGATGCGCTCGCGGTCCGCGCCAAGCCAGTCCTGGTGGTCGAGGTCGACGGTGGTCACCACCGCAACGTCCGCATCGACCACGTTGACCGCGTCCAACCGCCCGCCGAGGCCGACCTCGAGCACGGCCAGGTCGAGGCCGCTGCGTTCGAACAGCCACAGCGCGGCCAGCGTGCCGTATTCGAAATAGGTCAGCGCGGTGTCGTCCGTCCCACCGCCCCCGCCCGCCGCGCTGCGCGCGGCTTCGACCGCGGCGAAGGCCGCCACCAGCGAGGCGTCGTCCGCATCGCGACCGTCGATGCGCACGCGCTCGTTGTAGGCAAGCAGGTGCGGCGAGGTGTAGGCGCCGACCTTCCAGCCCGCCGCGCGCGCGATCGCCTCGATGAAGGCGACCGTCGAACCCTTGCCGTTGGTGCCGCCGACGGTGATCACGTGCCGCGCCGGACGCCCCATCCGCATCCGCGCCGCGACGTCGCGCACGCGATCCAGGCCCATGTCGATGGGCCGGGGGTGCTGGCCTTCGATGTAGGCGAGCCAGTCGGTCAGCGAGTCGGGATGCATGCTGGGGGTTGGTGTCGGGCCATTGGCGAATAGCCTAGCGCTTTGGCGGGTGATTGCCGGCGGAAATGGGAGTGCCGGACGAGAATCGAAGCGTTCGACCGGGCGCGTCCGGGTGGGAGAACTGCCGGGCGCGCATCGTGAGAGTCAAACCCGTGGGAGCGGCTTCAGCCGCGAGCCCCCGAAGTCGAAAAGCGCCGCTGCTTCCCGTTTGAATTCCATGGTGCGCGCCGGGAATGCGGCGCCGGAACCGTGTCCTTCAGCTCGCCGCCAAGAGCTTGCGGCTGAAACCTCCCACGACGGTGCGCGAGTGAGCGTCGTCCGTCCTGCCTGCGCGCCGGCCCGACTCCGGTATGGCCTACAACGCCCGGTGCACCGCCTCCCCGAAGAACGGCGTGTGGTGCGAGCAGTCGTTGAGGCGCACCAC
Source organism: Luteimonas notoginsengisoli (assembly GCF_042648885.1). Taxonomy (NCBI): domain Bacteria; kingdom Pseudomonadati; phylum Pseudomonadota; class Gammaproteobacteria; order Lysobacterales; family Lysobacteraceae; genus Luteimonas; species Luteimonas notoginsengisoli. The sequence goes on from NZ_JBHRYF010000014.1 coordinate 127,455, forward strand.
GTCGAGATGGTCGACGTCGCGGCCTTCGAGCAGGTTGAGCGTGGTCGGGGCCTGGCGGAAGGTCCACAGGCGCGCCAGCGGGATGCCGAGTACGTGGCACAGCAGGACGCGATTGACCGCGTCGTGGGCCACGACCAGCACGGTGTCGTCGGTGCCGAGGCCTGTGGTCGCGCGCGCCAGCGCCGGCCAGGCGCGATCGAACACGTGCTGCAGCGATTCGCCGCCCGGCATCAGGACCTCGTGCGGGGCGTCGCGCCAGGCCAGCAGGCGGTCGGGATCGCGCTCGCGGATCTCGGCGGCGAGCAGGCCCTCCCAGGTGCCATGGGCGATTTCCATCAACCCCGGATCCGTGGCCAGCATGCCGGCGCGCGCCGGGCCCAGCGCAAGCTCGGCGGTACGCCGCGCGCGCGAAAGCGGCGAGGCGACCGCTCGGTCGATGCGCACGTCGCCCAGGCGTTCGCCGAGCGCCCGCGCCTGCGCCTCGCCGACCGGAGAGAGCGCGATGTCCTCCTGGCCCTGGTAGCGGCCTTCGGCATTCCACTGCGTTTCGCCGTGGCGGGCGAGCAGGATTTTCATGGTGAGATGACTCCGCGGGGGCGGCGGCAGCGTAGCAGACGCGCACAACCGGCACTCGCGTCCAGCCTCCCGCTGCGCGAGGATGCCGGCTCGCCACCGGGAGCGCTGCCGATGAAACAGGTCAAGGGAACGTTCGATGTCCGCCGCACCGGGCAATCGGTTGTCGAGGGCGCCGGCGAGGAGACGAACATGGCGCGGATTCGCCTCGAGAAAACCTTCCACGGTGCGCTCGAAGCCAGCAGCGTGGTGGAGATGACCAGCGTCGGCACCGCGGTGCCCGGCTCGGCCGCCTACGTGGCGATCGAGCACGTACGGGGACGGCTCGATGGGCGCGACGGCAGTTTCGCGCTGCAGCATGCCGGCACGATGGATCGCGGCACGCCAAGCCTGTCGGTTTCCATCGTCCCCGATTCGGGCACGGGTGAACTCGACGGGCTTTCCGGAACGATGCACATCGACGTCGCCGACGGCCAGCACTTCTACACCCTGGAATTCGAACTCGCCTAGCGCTCGCGCCGGGCGTGGCGCAGCAAGACCCGCTTCCGGGGACGCGATGCGCGCACGCAGTCACAAAATCGCGATGGTGCGGTGCCACGCCGGAGAAACTCACCAAATGCTAACGCGCATGCAACATCGGCCTGTCTAGCGTGCTCGGGCGGCGATGCCCCGGGGCTGTCCTGTCACGTCGGGCACGCGCCGTTCCCATGCCACCAGGAGAAACGCATGCGTCGCAGGTACACGATCCTTACCGCCCTTGGACTTTCCATCGCCCTCGCCGCGGGGCTGGCCATCGCCAAGCCGAACAACGGCGATCTTGGCGTCTATCTCGACGATGCCGGTCACGTGGTCGGCACGTTCTCGGTGAGCTGCGACGGCGTCTTCAGCTACCAGGGCACGCGCACCAGCCATCCGGTGACCAACGGCCACCTGATGTGCAACCTGCCCTGAGCGACCAGCGCCGGTTGCACGCAGGGAAACGGCGGCCGAGGCCGCCGTTTCTCATCGCAATGACAGGGCGCGTCAGCGCCTTGGGCGCGGCGCGAGGCCGATTTCCTGCAGCACCTGCGGCGCCGGATAGACTTCCTGCATGATCCAGCGCATGTAGCGGCCGTCGACCGAGATCATCCGCGTCATCTCCGGGTCGAACACCCAGTTCGACACCACCGCTTCCCAGTTCATGTCGAACGCCAGGCCCACCAGCCTTCCGCGCGCGTCCAGCACCGGCGAGCCCGAATTGCCGCCGGTGATGTCGAGGTCGGACAGGAAGTTCACCGGCACGGTGCCCAGGAGCTTGTCGGCCAGTCCGCCGTAACGCCTGGCCTTGACCGCTTCGAGCAGCGCGGGCGGCGCGTCGAACGGCTCCTTGCCGGTGGCCTTCGCCGCGACCTGCTCCAGCGTGGTGAACGGCAGCTGCTTCGCGCCATTGAGCTTGGTGTACGGCTGCACGTGGCCGAAGGTGATGCGCAGCGAGCTGTTGGCATCGGGATACACCGCCTCGCCCCTGCTCTTGCGGTAGTCGGCGACGGCCTGCAGGTAGACCGGGCGGGCCAGCAGCGCATCGCCGGCACGCGCCTTGCGCTCGGCCTCGCGCTCGAGCAGCGACGGCATCACCGCGACCGCATACTGGATCGCCGGGTCCTTGCTCGACTCGAAGTCCTTGCGCGAGGCGGCGAACCAGCGCAGACGCTCGTCGGTGTCGCCAAGCTTCGTCTTCGCCAGCCGGTCGATGGCGCGCTCGACGTGCCTGCCGTCGCTGCCGCCGAGCCACTTGTCGATCGCCTCGTCGCGCTGCGCCTCGGGTAGCGCGACGTACTGCTGCAGCCAGTAGCGCTGCAGCTGGCGATCCATCTCCGGCACGTAGCGGCGCTCCATCTGCCGCATCGCACCTTCGATGCTGGCGTCGTCGCGGTCCTGGTAGCCCGCTTCGCGTTCCGCGTCGGGCTTTTCGTGCTCGATGGCGCGGCGATACAGGCTGAGCGCGACATCGACCACGCCGGTGCTGTCGAAGCGGGAGACGACGAGGTCGCGCTCGCGGGTGGCACGGGCATCTGCGGCAAGCGCCACCAGCTTTTCATGCGCCTCGAGCGCCGGCTTGCCCTTGTCGCCCTGCGCGCGCAGCCAGTCGAGCACGGCGGTTTCCTCGCTGCGCTTGCGCGCGGCGGCGCCGATGCGCTCGAAGCCTTCCACCTGGCCGGTGTAGTTCTTCATCGTGTTTTCCCAGCCGCGCACGGTGCTGGCGTACTTCACCGCGATGTCGGGATCCTTGACGCCCGCCGCGTCGACCAGCGCCGCGAGCTGCCGGTAATGGTTGGCGATCGCCGGATAGCTCCAGCCAGCGGCGTTGTCGAACTCGTCGGCCAGCGCATACCGGCTGGTGACGCCAGGGTAGCCGGCCACCATGACGAAGTCGCCCGCGCCCAGCGGCTTGTCGGCGAACTTCAGCCAGTGCTTCGGCTGGTAGGGCACGTTGTCCTCGGCATAGGCGGCCGGCTTGCCGTCCTTGCCGACGTAGGCGCGATAGAAAGAAAAGTCGCCGGTGTGGCGCGGCCACATCCAGTTGTCGATGTCGCCACCGAAGGCGCCGATGCTGCCGGGCGGCGCATAGACCAGGCGCACGTCGCGGATCTCGAGGTTCTTGAACAGACGGTACGTGTTGCCGCCGGCGAAGCTGTAAAGCCGGCAGCGATAGCCGCCGCCGGCCTCGCAGCCGGCGACCAGTTGCTTCTCGATCGCATCGAGCGCGTTGGCGCGCGCGAGCGCGTCGGGCGCCGCGCTGATCGCGGCCTTGACCCGCTCGGTGACGTCCTCGATCGATTCCAGTGCGTAGATGCGGGCGTTGGGCCCGGCCGTCAGCTCGTCGCTGCGCTGCGCGGCGTTGAAGCCGTCGGTCATCAGGTTGCGGTCGGGCGTCGAGTTGAGCTGGATCGCGCCGTAGGCGCAATGGTGGTTGGTGACCACGAGCCCCTGCGGGGACACGAAGCTCGCGGTGCAGCCGCCGAGCGAGACCACCGCGCCCATCGGGTCGCCGGTGAGGTCGGCCAGGTCGTCGGGATCGAGCTTGAGGCCGGCCTTCTTCAGGGTCTTCGCGATCTCCGGCAACTGCTGCGGGACCCACATGCCCTCGCCTGCGCGGGCGGTGACCGGGGCCATCGCCACCACCAGGGCCGTTGCCGCGGTCGTCGCGGCCAGAATCGTCATTCGCATGTTGTTTTTCCTGCTTTCGGAATCGGTGTCGTGCGGATCGCGCCATGCGGATCCGCGTGATGGAATGCGGCTGCGCCGCCGGCGCTACTCCGCCGGCAGCTTCATTTCCTCCAGCAGCCGCGGCGCCGGGTAAACCTTGGCCAGCAGCCAGCGCAGGTAGCGCACGTCGACATGGATCGCACGCTTGTAGCGCGGGTCGTACATCCAGCTGGCGCTGACCGCCTCCCAGTTGCTGTCGAAGTTCAACCCGATCAGGCGGCCGTTCGCATCCAGCACCGGCGAGCCGGAGTTGCCGCCGGTGGTGTCGAGGTTGGTCATGAGGTTGACCGTCTGCGTCCCCAGCACCGGGTCGGCGGTGCTGCCGAAATCGCCCTTCGCGATCGCGTCGCGCAGCGGCCTGGGGGCGTCGAACGGCACCACGCCCGTATGCTTCTCGACGATGCCCCGCACCGTGGTCAGCGGCCCGTAGTGCACGCCATCGCGTGGGTCGAGCGAGCTGACCTTGCCGTAGCTCACGCGCAGCGTGGAGTTGGCGTCGGGGTACACCGCGCTGCCCTGGGACTGGCGGTAGCCGATCAGCGCGCGCATGTACGCCGGGCGCAGGCGCAGCAGTTCGCCTTCCTGCGCCTTGTCGGCATCCTCGATCCGCAACTCGGCCGGCAGCAGTTTCGCGGCAGCCTGCAGCAGCGGATCGGTCGATGCGGCCACCTCGGCCGGCGGCGCGGCGAGCAGGCGCAGGCGCTCGGCTTCGTCGCCGAGTTTTGTGCTGGCGTACAGCGCGTCGAGCGCGGCCTTGGCCTGCGCGGCGTCGGTGCCGAAGACGGACTCGACCTCGGCGATGCGCTGGTCGGCGGGCAGGCTGAAGTAGCGCGACAGCAGTTCGGCCAGCACGGCCTTCTCCACTGCCGGCTCGTAGCGGCGCTGCGCCTGCTTGAGCGAGGCCTCGATCAGGGCTTCGTCGCGCTGCTGGTAGCCGCGTTCGCGTTCCGGGTCGGGCTTGCCGCGCTCGGCCGCCAGCCGCTGCAGCTGCAGCGCGGACTTGAGCAGCTGGGTCTGCGATCGCATCGTCGCGAACAGGGTGTCGCGCTCGCGGGTGGCGTGCGAGCGGGCGATCACCGCCTGTGCGGCATCGATGTCGGCGCGCGTGGCGGCCGCATCGGCCCGCGGTGCCAGCCATGCCAGCATCGCGGCTTCGTCCTTCGCCTTCACGTCGACGGCGTCGCTGCGGCCGAGGCCCTCGAGTTCGCCGCGTGCGCGCTTGAGGCCGTTTTCGAGGCTGGCGAGCTGCGAGGCGTAGCGCACCCCGGCATCGGCGCTGCCGGCGGCGGCGCCTTCGATCGTCTCGATCAGCGCCCCGTACAGGTCGATGCGCGCCGGCAGCTGCGACTGCACCTGGTCGGCGAACTCGGCCGCGGTGCGATGCCGGAAGGTGCGGCCCGGGTAACCGGCAAGCATCGTGAAGTCGCCTTCGGCGACCGGGTCCGTCGACACCTCGAGGAACGCCTTCGGCTGGTATGGCACGTTGTCCTGCGCGAACGGCGCCGGCTTGCCGTCCTTGCCGACGTAAGCGCGATAGAAGGCGAAATCGCCGCTGTGGCGCGGCCACATGAAGTTGTCGATCTCGTCGCCGTAGCTGCCGATCGACTCCGGCGGCGCGTACACCAGGCGGATGTCCTTCAGCTCCAGCTGCTTCACCAGGTAGAAGTCCGTGCCGTAGTACATGTTGGCGACGCTGCAACGGTAGCCGGCCTCCTGCTCGCATTCGGCCACGGCCGCCTTGCTGGCGGCATCGACGGCGTCGTAATAGGCGCGGCCGGTCTTGCCGCGCGCGTCCGCGAGGATGCGGTCGGTGATTCGGTCGAACGACTCGGTCACCAGCACCCGCGCCGCCGGGCCGGCGGACACTTCCTGCGCGCGCGTGGCGGCGTTGAAGCCGTTGGTGAGCAGGTTGCTTTCAGGCGTCGAGTTGAGCTGGATCGCGCCGTAGGCACAGTGGTGGTTGGTGACCACCAGGCCCTGCGGGGAAACGAAGCTGGCGGTGCAGCCGCCGAGCGAAACCACCGCGCTCATCGGCGGCTTCGTCAGGACGGCGAGGTCCTTCGGATCGCCCTTGAAGCCGGCGGCTTCCAGCTGCGCGGAAATCTCCGGCAGTTGCGACGGCATCCACATGCCTTCATCAGCGTGGGCGCCGAGCGACAGCCCGGCGGCGGATGCCAGCAATGCGCTGCGCAGTGCCATGGTCAATGCTCCCTTGTGCTCAGTCATGCGGCAGCCCCATCTCTTCAAGCAGGCGTTCGGCGTGGTCCACCTCGTCCATCGTCCAGCGCATATAGCGCGCGTCGACGTGGATCGAGCGGGTCAGCGCGGGATTGAAGATCCAGTCCGCGCTCAGGCTTTCGTAGTTGCCGTCGAACAGCAGGCCGACCAGTTCGCCCTTCGCATTGAGCGTCGGCGAACCGGAATTGCCGCCGGTGGTGTCGACGTCGCTGAGGAAGTTCACCGGCACGTCGCCCAGCGCTTCCATCCGATACTGCGCGCCCTTGCCCTGGGCGATGGCGTCAAGCTCCGCCCGCGGCGAGATGAAGGGCTCCTTGCCGGTGGTCTTGGCGACGATGCCGGCCAGGGTGGTGAACGGCTTCATCTCCACGCCGTCGCGCGGTGAATAACCGCGCACGGTACCGAAGGTGATGCGCAGCGAGCTGTTGGCGTCCGGGTAGACCGGGCGACCTTGCGAGGCATTGAAGTCGATCATCGCCTGCATGTACTGCGGGCGCAGCGCCTGGATGCGGCCGCTGCGGGCCTCGTCTTCATCTTCCAGGCGCAGGATCGCCGGCATCACCTTCGCCGCGAACTGCAGCGCGGCGTCGTCGGACGCGTCGATCGCCGCCTTATCTGCCTTCCACCACTGCAGGCGTGCAGCTTCGTCGCCCAGCTTCGAGCCCGCGTAGAGCGCGTTGAGCTTCGCTTCAAGGCCCGGAATGGTCTTGTCGTTGGCGCCGATGCCCAGCCATGCGTCCAGCTCCGGCACGCGCTGGTCGGCCGGCACGCGGCTTGCGTAGCGCTGCAGGCGCAGCGCCATGATCGCCTTGTCGACCTTGGCGTCGTAGCGCTTGTCCATCGACTTCAGGCGGCCTTCCATGCGCGGCGCGTCGCGGTCCTGGAAGCCGCTCTCGCGCTGGGCATCGGGCTTGGACTGCTCGATCGCGTTGCGGTACAGCTGCACCGCCACGCCCGCCAACCCGCCGCCTACCGCGCCGTCGAACCACTGGTCGCGCTCGCGGGTCGCGCGCTCGGCCGCAAGCTCCCTTTCCAGCGCGTCGATGGCGCGGGCCTGGCCCTCGCCGTCGTTGCCGCGCTTGGCCAGCCAGGCCTTCAACTCATCCTCGCGGGCGCGCTTGGCGCCGACCGGGACATCCATCTTCGCGAAGCCGTCCAGCTGGCCCTGGAACAGCTTCATCGCATTGTTGAGCCCGGCGATGGTCGACGCGTATTTCAGCGCCGCGGCCTTGTCGCCCTGCGTGGTGCGGTCGATGGTGGCGAGGTAGTCCTTCAGGTAATCGACCAGCATCGGGTACTCCCAGCTGATCGCGTCGTTGACTTCGTCCGCCAGGCGGTAGCGATTGGTAGAACCCGGGTAGCCGGTGACCATCACGTAGTCGCCGGCCTTCAGGTCGTCCCGGGACACGGTCAGCCAGCTCTTGGGCTGGTACGGCACGTTGTCCTTCGAGTACGCGGCCGGCTTGCCGTCCTTGCCGACATAGGCGCGCAGGAAGCTCCAGTCGCCGGTGTGGCGCGGCCACTCGAAGTTGTCCTCGTCGCCGCCGAACTTGCCGATCGATTCGGGCGGCGCGTACACCAGCCGCACGTCGCGGATTTCCAGCTGCCGGATCAGCGAGAACCGCAGGCCGCCGTTGAAGTTGTAGACGTTGCAGCGCAAGCCGCCGGGCTTTTCGCATTCGGCGACCAGCGCCTTGCGGCGCGCGTCGATCGCATCGAAGCGGGCCTTGCCGTCCATGTCGGCCGCCAGGTCGCCGGTAACCTGGTCGGTGACGTCGCGGATGTCCTGGGTGACGTAGATCCGGGCGTTGGGATCGGCCGGCAGTTCTGCGGCGAAATCCTTCGCCACGAAGCCGTCGGCGAGCAGGTCGCGTTCGGGCGTGGAGTTGTACTGGATCGCGCCGTAGCCGCAGTGGTGGTTGGTGACCACCAGGCCCTTGGGCGAGACGAAGCTGGCGGTACAGCCGCCGAGGCTGATCACCGCGTCGAGCGGCTTGGCGGCCAGGTTCGACAGGTCTTCCGGGTTCATCTGCAGCCCGCGCGCCTTGAGCTGCGCGGCCAGTTCCGGCATCTGCCTGGGTTCCCACATGCCTTCATCGGCACGTGCGGCGGTGGACAGCAGGGCGACGGCCAAGGCCGCAGTCAGGATGCGCAGGGACACGATCTCTCCTCGAAAAGGGACGGTTCTGGGATAAACCCCCGACCATAGGCATGACGGGGGCCGCGAGGCAAATGCCGGGGGTCATGGCGGGGTCGGCGCCGGGGCCGGGCGGTACAATCGCATATCCGTCCGGACCCCAGGCCATTCCATGTCGCCCATCGCCAGCCAGCCCTCGCAGATTCCCTCGACCATGAAGGCGCTGGTCAAGCGCGAAGCGGCCAAGGGCATCTGGATGGAGGAAGTGCCGGTGCCCGAAGCGGGCCCCAACGAGGTGTTGATCAAGCTGGAGAAGACCGCGATCTGCGGCACCGACCTGCACATCTACCTGTGGGATGAATGGAGCCAGCGCACGATCAAGCCGGGCCTGGTGATCGGCCATGAGTTCGTCGGCCGCATCGTTGGCATCGGCCCTGGCGTGAATGGCTACGCGATCGGCCAGCGGGTTTCGGCCGAGGGCCACATCGTCTGCGGCCACTGCCGCAACTGCCGCGCCGGCAAGCAGCACCTGTGCCCGAACACGGTCGGCATCGGCGTCAACCGTAACGGCGCGTTCGCCGAATACATCGTCATGCCGGCCAGCAACCTGTGGCCGATTCCCGACCAGATCCCGTCGGAGCTGGCCGCGTTCTTCGACCCGTACGGCAACGCCGCGCACTGCGCGCTGGAGTTCGACGTGGTCGGCGAGGACGTGCTGATCACCGGCGCCGGCCCGATCGGGGTCATGGCCGCCGGCATCTGCAAGCACATCGGCGCGCGCAACGTGGTGGTCACCGACGTCAACGACTATCGCCTGAAGCTGGCCGCCGACATGGGCGCGACGCGCGTGGTCAACGTCGCCAACCAGTCGGTGAAGGACGTGATGGCCGACCTGCACATGGAAGGTTTCGACGTGGGCCTGGAGATGAGCGGCAACCCGCGCGCGCTCAACGACATGCTCGACTGCATGTACAACGGCGGCAAGGTCGCCCTGCTCGGCCTGCAGCCCAAGGGCGCCGGCATCGACTGGGACCGGGTGATCTTCAAGGGCCTGACCCTGCACGGCATCTACGGCCGGCGCATGTACGAGACCTGGTACAAGATGACCCAGCTGGTGCTGTCGGGCTTCCCGCTGGGCAAGGTGCTCAGCCACCAGCTGCCGGTGGACGAGTTCCAGAAGGGCTTCGACCTGATGGAATCGGGCAAGTCGGGCAAGGTCGTGCTGAGCTGGAATTGAGCACCGCCTCCCAGGTTTCTGTAGGAGCAGCTTCAGCCGCGAGCTCCTGCAGCCCTCGGGAAAAAGCTCGCGGCTGAAGCCGCTCCTACGAGAACAACATCCGCACGGAACCGCCATGTCCCTGACCCAACGCTACGCCGACACCCTCGACGAGATCCGCGACGCCGGCCTGTTCAAGGCAGAGCGCGTCATCACCAGTCCGCAGGCCGCCGAGATCACGCTCGAAGACGGCCGCACGGTGCTCAATTTCTGCGCCAACAACTACCTGGGTCTCGCCGACCACCCGGACATCATCGCGGTGGCCAAGGAGGCGCTCGACACGCACGGCTTCGGCATGGCTTCGGTGCGCTTCATCTGCGGCACCCAGGACCTGCACAAGCAGCTGGAGAAGACGATCGCCGACTTCTTCGGCAAGGGCGACACGATTCTCTACGCCGCCTGCTTCGATGCCAACGGCGGTCTGTTCGAGCCGCTGCTGGGCGAGGAAGACGCGATCATTTCCGACGCGCTCAACCACGCCTCGATCATCGACGGCGTACGGTTGTGCAAGGCCAAGCGCTTCCGCTACGCCAACTGCGACATGGCCGACCTGGAGAAGCAGTTGCAGGCAGCCGACGCCGCGGGCGCGCGGACCAAGCTGATCTCCACCGACGGCGTGTTCTCGATGGACGGCTTCATCGCCCCGCTCGACGAGATCACCGCGCTGGCGAAGAAGTACGGCGCGCTGGTGCACATCGACGAATGCCACGCCACCGGCTTCCTCGGCGCGACCGGCCGCGGCTCGGCCGAGGTCAAGGGCGTGCTCGACCGCATCGACATCATCACCGGCACGCTCGGCAAGGCGATGGGTGGCGCGGTGGGCGGCTTCACCACTGCGTCGAGCGAGGTCATCGGACTGCTGCGCCAGCGGTCGCGGCCCTACCTGTTCTCCAATTCGCTGCCGCCGCACGTGGTTGCCGCCGGCATCAAAGCCTTCGAGATGCTCGACGCCGCGGGCGAGCTGCGCGAGCGGCTGGCAGCCAACACCGCGTACTTCCGCGAAAGGATGACCGCCGCGGGTTTCGACCTGAGGCCCGGCGTGCATCCGATCAGTCCGGTGATGCTGTACGACGCGCCGCTGGCGCAGAAGTTCGCGCAGCGGCTGCTCGAGGAAGGCATCTACGCAATCGGCTTCTTCTTCCCGGTCGTGCCCCAGGGCCAGGCCCGCATCCGCACCCAGATCAGCGCCGCGCATACGCGCGAGCACCTGGACCGCGCGATCGACGCGTTCACGCGCATCGGCCGCGAGCTGGGCGTCCTCAAGGTCTGAGCCGCGCGGCGCGTTGCGGAGCGGCCGCCGCCGCGGGCCCTTCGCGATATCCGAATATCGAAGCGAGCGGCCCAGGCCGCCCCTACGGTTTTTGCGGGCCACTCACGACCAGACCGCATCGAGGTCGGCAGCCGAAAGCTCGCGCCACTGCCCCTTGCCCAGCTCGCCCAGCGCGAGCCCGCCGATCGCCACGCGCACCAGCCGGAGCACGGCGATGTCGAACGCGGACAGCAGCCGCCGGATCTGGCGGTTGCGGCCCTCGTCGAGCACGATTTCCAGCCAGGCCGTCCGCCCGCCGGAGCGCAGCAGCGTGGCCGACACCACGCGCAGCGACTCGCCGTCCGAAGCGACGCCTTCGACCAGATTCGCGAGCAGGGAAGGCTCCGGCAGGGCATCGATCTGCACGTGGTAGGTCTTACGCGGTCCGGTGGCGGGGTCGGTGAGGCGCGCTGCCCAGGCGGGGTCGTTGCCGAACAGCAACAGGCCTTCGCTGGCCTTGTCGAGGCGTCCGGCCGGCGCGATCCAGCCCAATCCGGCGCCATCGAAGCAGCGATAGACGGTGTCGCGCCCGTGCTCGTCGATCGCCGTGGTAACCAGGCCGCGCGGCTTGTTGAGCGCGAAGTAGCGCAGCGCCGGCGCGACGGGTGCGAGGCCGTCGATGCGGATCGTCGGGTCGTCCGCCAACGTCGGGGACTCGGCGTCGTACACGCGCCGTCCGCCGACCGTGACGCGCCCCGCCTCGATCCACCGGGCGGCCTCGCTGCGCGAGCACAGGCCCCGCTTCGACAGCACGCGCGCCAGGCCGTAGCGCGGCCGACGAGGCGTGCTGGTCACGGCGAAGACGCCCGGAGCAGCTGCGCTCCGGCGATCAGGGCTTGACGGGCTTTTCGGCTTCCGTCGCCGGCTCGGCTGCCGGCGGCTCGGTTGCAGCCGGCTCGGTTGCGGCCGGCGCGGTTGCCTGGGGCGCGGTGGCATCGGCAGCCGGGACTGCGGGCGTCGTCGCGCCCGGAACCGCTGCGGCGGGCACCGCCACCGGCGCCGCGCCCTTGGCGACCCGCACGCCGCGCGATTGCATCCACGCGCTGAATTCGTCGGCCGTCATGCGCTTGCCGTTCTGGCTCATGTCGAAGCGCCACGGCGTGTTGTCGAATTCGGTCTTCGGCTTGTACGCGGCCGGGTCGTCGGCCTTGATCGCGCTCGGCGCGGGCATGGCCTTGGCGACGTTCTGGCAACCCTCGATGCGCAGGCGCAGCAGCACCTGGTCGGCGGACTGCGATTCGTCGTACGCCTGGCTCAGCACGCTGACCTGGGTGCCCAGCTGGTAGGCCGAGGCGGCGAGCTCGCTCGATACCGGTGCAATGATGGTCGGGCGCAGCGGCGCGGCCTGCGGCACGCTCGTCGACGGACACTGCACGGCCGCATGCGCGAACCCCGGCGCGATGACCACCAGGCCCAGCAGGAAAACAACGGTCTTGCGCATGTCCGGCACCCTCTTTTCGATACCGCGAGTGTAGGTGCGGCAATCGGAACGAACAACCCTTGCACGCGCTTGTTCATGTGAAACGTGAACATCCCCGCAAACGGTTCGCCGGAAAAAACGAAGCCCGGCATGCGCCGGGCTTCGTGGTCCTGCTTGACGTCGAACTCAGTTCTGGACGTTGAGCTCGGTGCGGCGGTTGCGCGCACGGCCTTCCGGATTGTCCGAACCGTCGTCGTTGGTGTTCGGCGCGATCGGACGGCTCTCGCCGTATCCCACCGGGCCCACCAGGCGACCGGCGTCGATGCCGTTGCTGGTCAGGTAGTCGTACACGGCGCTC
>NZ_JBHRYF010000015.1:0-868 GCF_042648885.1 Luteimonas notoginsengisoli
TGCGCCGTGAGCTGTCAGGCGCACGAAAACCGCACAGCCTTTGATGTGTCCCGAGCGGCCTAACACCTTGAAATAAGCCGACCCGCGAAGCGGGTTCGGCTTGATTGAACTGTTAGGCCGCCGGCCGAAGAAACGACGCCCCACCGCGGCGAACTTTACGACAGATTTCGCAGAAGGAAGCGCTTGCGCCGGACGCGATCTGGAGGGAGCAATGGCAAGTATGTCCGTGAGCCAGCGGCCTGCGCCAGGGACTATCGAGGACAGACCGACTGCGATCGTGTCTGGAGTGACAGGCTTGCGCCGTGCACTGTCAGGCGCACCAAAACCGCACAGCCTTTGATGTGTCCCGAGCCGCCTAACACCTAAGTTAAGCCGAGCCGCGAAGCGGCTTCGGCTTGAACGCATTGTTAGGGCGCAACCGGCTGAGCACGAAGATACACAGCGGTAGCGCCGAGAAGAAGACGGCAAGATCCAGCAGCAAGGCTGCCTTGGTGAAAGGCAAGCGGCCAGCCAGCTGCATGTGATAAGCATCAAAAGCCGCGGCGCCAAGAGACATTGCCGCACCGGCCAGCAAGGCTCGCTGCAAATAGAGAAGCCGGGCGGGACCGGTAAAGATTAGACCTGCAAGAAGTCCACAGAGGACGGTGCCGAGTAGTAAGCCAGCCAAGCGCCATGGTCGATCCGAGAACAAATCAGGCACCCACTGAACCCATACCGCAAGCTCGCTGTGCACGTACCAGTACCCGGCGGTCATGGGCAGGAAGAGAATAATTTGTGCGGCCAAACGCATAGCTCCCCCTGCGCCCTAACACCTTGAAATAAGCCGACCCGCGAAGCGGGTTCGGCTTGATTGAACTGTTAGGCCGCC
>NZ_JBHRYF010000016.1:0-1199 GCF_042648885.1 Luteimonas notoginsengisoli
TCTGCATCCAATATCAGGAAGTCCGTGATCTTCAAAGATTGCGGCCCTCTTGTTCTGCGGCCTAACGCTTGAGTTAAGCCGAGCCGCGAAGCGGCTTCGGCTTGAACGAATTGTTAGGCAGCAGCTCCTTGACCATGTGTGCGTTGGACAGCGTTACGTCCATTACTGCTACCGACTGACGAACGTGCACTACGAAGCCATGCCAAGTGAAGAATCCTTCTGCAGCAAGGCTGACATTGGCAGAGAGCTTGGACAAGCCACGGTCCTCCGCAACATCATGGATATGCCGCATAAGCCCAGAGCCGACGCCACGACGAGCAAACTCTCCTGACACAAAGAAGTGGTCGATGTAGCCGGATACCTGGAGGTCAGCGTAACCAGCTACTCGACTGCCAACAACCGCTACAAATGGGCGAATCGCAGCAATCTTCTCGTGCCATCTATCCCTGTCGTAGATGGCCGGCGCCCATGCGTTGATCTGCTCGCGTGTGTAGTGGGCCCGGGCCAGTTGATGTACAGATGACAGGAATACATCTCGAAGGATTGCTTCTTCTCCCGGTATGTACTCGCGGATGAGCATGTTCTGCTGCCTAACGCCTGAGTTAAGCCGACTTGCGTAGCGTAGCCGACAACGTGGCAAGCTTTACCTGCCACGTTGTTGGTGTAGCGAAGCAAGTTCGGCTTGAACGAATTGTTAGACCTATGGCCCCGTAAGCGCAGTGACCTCATCTGAGTCTGCGAGAAGTTCGAGAAGTTCCTTGCGTGCTCCCAAAGCGAATGACACGACTTGATGCCATTTTGGGTCTGCAAGAATTGCTGCATGGTCGTAGACGTCCCCATGCGGTGGTTGATACGCGTCTGCAGCTGCATGAAATTGAGCTATTGCCTGAGCCTCGGAAGCACTAATAAACCCATCTCTGACGTAGTCGGCATAGCCGTCTTCTACGCCGCACCCGTGGAAGTAGGAGCAAAGGAACTCTGCGTATGACCAGTGGGGATTATTTGGCTCCAGTCCTCCGAGCCAGCTACTCTCCTGAAGCCCATAGTCTGAGTATTCTTGAATGGAGGCAAGCCATCCAAGTCTCCAGGTTCTTTTGAAGTCGGCGTCGTCGTGGCTGGCTGACATAGGTCTAACACCTTGAAATAAGCCGACCCGCGAAGCGGGTTCGGCTTGATTGAACTGTTAGGCCGCCGGCCGA
>NZ_JBHRYF010000017.1:0-75107 GCF_042648885.1 Luteimonas notoginsengisoli
TCCGTCCTCTCTGGGTGACGGACTCTACCTAGCTTCGGCTGGTACGGCTCAGTGGGGGCAGGTCACACTTACGCAGCCTACCGAGAACAAGCCTGTCTGATGAGAATTGATTGCAAGCGCCAGATCAAGCAAGGCCGAGTCTTTAGCTAGCTCAGGTATGGCGCGGAGCGCGGCCTCATCGCCTTTGACGTACTTAAAGCCATAGTTGGCGTCGCCATCCTCTCGCAGTACTCCATCACCGCCGTATGGTATGGGCTTGGCTCGATGCCTGATGCTCAAATAGTTGGAATGTCTAGTCATATTTGGTGTGATGGCTAACGATCCGTTAGGCAGTATGCCAAATGGCATCCTGAGACTCGCCTGCTCGGACTATGACGCCCGAAGTCGGCGCTCGTACCAGGGCTGGGATCGATTGACGATCCTGACCACCGACAGCATTACCGGCACCTCGATCAGCACGCCCACCACGGTGGCCAGCGCCGCACCCGATTGCACGCCGAACAAGGCGACCGCGGTGGCGACGGCGAGCTCAAAGAAGTTGCTAGCACCGATCAGCGCTGACGGCCCTGCCACGCAGTGGGCGACGCCTAGCTTACGGTTGAGCAGGTAGGCCAGGCCGGAGTTGAAATACACCTGGATCAGGATCGGCACGGCCAGAATCGCAATGATCAGCGGCTGCTCGATGATCTGCCGGCCCTGAAAGCCGAACAACAGCACCAGCGTCGCCAACAGCGCGACCAGTGACACTGGCCCTAGTCGCGCGAGCACCGCATCCAGCCTCGCCTGACCACCACTGGCAAGCAGCCAGCGGCGAAGCAGGACGGCGACCGCGACCGGCACGAGGATGTACAGCCCGACCGAGAGCGCCAGCGTGTCCCACGGCACCGTGATCGACGACAGCCCCAGCAACAGGGCCACCAGCGGCGCGAAGGCGACCACCATGATGGCGTCATTGAGCGCGACCTGGCTCAGGGTGAAGTTCGCATCGCCGCGGCACAGGTTGCTCCACACGAACACCATCGCGGTGCACGGCGCGGCCGCCAGCAGGATCAGGCCGGCCATGTAGGAGTCGACCTGGTCGGGTGGCAGCCAGTCGGCGAACACATATCGGAGGAAGAACCACCCCAGCAGGGCCATCGAGAACGGCTTGACCGCCCAGTTGACGAACAGGGTGACGCCTATGCCGCGCCAGTGTTTGCCCACCTCCCGCATGGCGCCGAAGTCGACCTTCAGCAGCATCGGGATGATCATCAGCCAGATCAGGGCAGCTACTGGCAGGTTGACCTTGGCCACCTCCATGCGGCCAAGGCTTGCGAAGGCGTCGGGCAGGAAGTGCCCCAGACCGGTGCCGACCACGATGCACAGCCCGACCCAGAGGGTCAGGTAACGTTCGAACAACCCCATGCGGGGCGCTGCCTCAGCCATCGACGGATCCCTCGTCGTCAGGTTGCACGAAGCCGATACGATCGAGCGACTCCTTCAGAGCTGCACGGTCGTCCCAGATCTCGGCCGGCAACGCCAGCAGCGCCTGCAGGCGCGCCTTGACGATGCGGTGCGCCTGGCGGAACGCCTCTCGCTTGTCCTCGTCATTGCTCTCCACCGCGGCCGGGTCGGGAAGCCCCCAGTGCGCGCGCAGGAAGTCGCCGAACACGACGGGGCAGGTTTCGGCCGCCGCCGAATCGCAGACCGTCACCACCAGATCCATCGGCGCCGCATCCGCTGTCGCGAACTCGTCCCAGGACTTGCTGCGCAGGCCGGCGGTGGCGATGCCCTCGGCCGCCAGCTGGCCCAGCGCGAAGGGATTGACCGTGCCCGTCGGCTGGCTGCCGGCACTGAAGACTTCGAAGCGATGGCCGGCCCAGGCGCGAAGCGTGGCTTCGGCCAGGACGCTGCGGGCGGAGTTGCCGGTACAGAGGAAGAGGACGCGACGCTTCACGGGGTGGGTTCCTTGATTGGGGAGGGGCTGAGGCGGCAGTCAGCAGGCGCGGGCGGTCGCCACACCAGGGCTGCAGCTCGTGTCTGAGGAGCCTGCGCAGCAGTTATGAGTCAGATAGGCGACCAGGACGTTCATGGCATCAAAGTTGGCGCGGTAACAAACGTTACGGCCCCGGCTCTCGCTGCTGATCAGGCCGGCATGCACGAGTTCCTTCAGGTGGAAGGACAGGGTGGCGCCGGGTACGGCCAACGCCTCGCCGATTTCGCCTGCCATGCGGCCGTCCGGACCGGCTTCGACCAGCAATCGGAAGATTGCAAGCCGGGTGGCGTGGCCCAGCGCCGTCAGCGCGGTGATTACCTGATTCGTTTCCATGTTTCTAGAATAATCGAATGAATATTGAACGGCAATCACCCCGAATCCAGCCCCCATCTCGAACAGAAAGCAGTGCTATGCGCGCATAGCGTCAGCGGGAGGGGCCACCCGACGCTGTTTTCTTACCGAACCCCTGCCAACCCTCTCTTCGGCTATTCGGTTGGCATCTCAGCTCCCAGTGAGCGGCACGAACGTGGGGCTAACTCTCCACACGGTCAACCACGTCATCAGAACCGAGCGCAGGCGGCCCAACGCACCGTCCATGCTCGTACTGTCCGGCAGCCCCCTGCTCGTGCAGCTTGCGGATGAAAAGGCCATCGAGCGCCACCGCCACGGCGGACGAATAGCTGCACTGTCAGCACCGACTTGGTCGTCCAGCGATTCAGAACCACACATCGCACCTCACGATCGATTGCACTCCTCCGCGCACGGCGTCAACTCTACCTGCAGTGTGACGTGGTGAACGTTGAACCGCCCCTCCAGCGTCTCGGTCAATGTGCGTCGCACCTGCTCTGCATCTACGCCGCCGTCCTGTAGCACCACGTGGGCGGTCAGGATCGGTTGCTGTGACCCCAGCGCCCATACGTGAAGGTCATGGATCTCGCGCACGCCAGGGCAGGCACGTAACGCGCCACGAATCGCTTCTAGATCTATCCCTGCCGGCACGCCTTGCATCAACACATGGCCGGCTTGGCGCAGTAACGTCCAGGTGCGCGGGAGCACCCACAGGCCGATCAGCACGGCAATGATTGGATCGACCACGGTCCAACCGGTGAAGTGAATGACGAGCGCGCCCATAATCACGCCGACCGATCCCAGCATGTCGCTCCAGACCTCCAGATAGGCACCCCGCACATTCAAGCTGGTGCCGCTACCGGCCTTGAGCAGGCGCATTGAGATCAGGTTCACCACTAGCCCGATGGTCGCAATCACCAGCATGCCTCCAGAGGCCACTTCTGGCGGCTGCCGAAAGCGACCCGCTGCCTCCCACAGGATGTAGCCGGCCACGACGAACAGCAGCCCGCCGTTGATCATCGCGCCGATGGCCTCCATGCGGGCATACCCGTAGGTACGCTTGGCATCGGGCGGGCGCCGGCTGAGCCGCACCGCAAACAATGAGATCGCCAATGCGATCACATCGGTCATCATGTGCGCCGCGTCGGACAGCAGCGCAAGGCTGTTGGTCAGCAAGCCGCCGACAACCTCGGCGATCAAGAACGATGCGGTCAAACCGAAGGCCCACCACAGTGGCTTCTCGTGCTTGATCTCGCTGGTGCCGTGATCGTGCCCTGCGCCCATCACCGTTCTCCTGCGGCTGCTTGACTCACCGGCCAGGCGTGGTCCACCGGGTGGACGAAGACGGCCCCCGAGGGGAGGCCGCCAACGTGTCCTTTTTCCCGAATCAGCCCGACGACCTGCTCTAAATGCGCGTCTTCGCAGTAGGCCTCCAGTCGAACCTCCAACTCACCCTCCGAGCCCATGTCCGCTCGTACGATGGCCGTGTCTGGTTGCACGACGCCGTGCACCCGGCTGAGCGAAAGGTGGTACAGGCCCGCCAGCTCAAGCGCACGCACAACCGGCCCGGCGTGGGAGGAATGGACGAATGCGACGATCAGTTTCATGATGGTATCCCTCAAGTGCCCACACGCTCATGGCGTGTCGTTGATCGGCATCGATTGTTCGATCGTACTGACATAGATCCAGCCCGCGTCTGCGTGGCCGGTACGCCCTACTGTCCGGAAGATTTCGACCGCCTTGGCAACGTCATCGTCTTCACAGAACAACTCCATCTGTATTTCATTGATGACCTTGTCGCCTAACTCGACCGAGTACTGCTGCTCGCGCGCACTGAGTGCGCGCAGCAGGCCCTTCACGTCGAACAGGCTCAGTCGCTGGAAACCGGCAGCCTCCAGTGCGTGGATCAGATCAGTGACCCGGTTGCGGTGCACGAACGCCTTGATCTGTTTCATGGAGTGGTCTCCTGTGCTTTGCGCTCAGCGCGGTTTTCCAGCCATTCGTACAAGACGGGCAGCAGGATCAGCGTCAGAAACGTCGAGCTGATCAGGCCGCCCACGACCACCGTCGCCAACGGGCGCTGGGTCTCGGCGCCGACGCCGCTGGACAGCAGCATCGGCACCAGGCCCAGGATCGCGACGCTGGCCGTCATCAGCACAGGGCGCAACCGTAAGGCCGTACCTTGGATCACGGCCTCACGCACTGATCGTCCCTTGTCGCGCAATTCGTTGAGGAAGCTCACCAACACGATGCCGTTGAGCATGGCCACGCCGAATACCGCAATGAAGCCGATCGCCGAGGGCACCGACAGATACTGGCCGGTGACAAACAGTGCGAGCAAGCCGCCGATGGTGGCGAACGGCACGTTGGCCAGGATCAGCGCGGCGTACTTGATCGAGTTGAACGCGGTGTAGAGCAGCACGAAGATGAAGAAGATCGTAATCGGCACGATCAACGCCAACTTCGCCAAGGCGCGTTGCTGGTTCTCGAATGCGCCGCCCCACTCGATCCAGTAACCTGCGGGCAGTGTCACCTGCTGCTTGATCGCGGCCTCAGCCTCCTTGACGAAACCGTCGACGTCTCGGCCGCGCACGTCCATCTGGATCACGGCATAGCGCTGCAGTTGCTCGCGGCGGACGAACGAGTAGCCTTCGGCCACGCTCACGTCAGCAACCTCCGACAACGGCACCAAGGCACCGGTGGCCGTGCGCAACGCGATCTTCCGCAAAGCCTCGACCGAATCGCGGGTCGCATCGCTCAACCGCACCGCGATGTCGAACCGCTTCACGCCATCGAGCAGCACGCTCACCGGCTCACCGCCCAGGCCATTGCGGACGATGGTGAGCACTTCCTCGGCATTCATGCCGTGGCGTGCCAGTTCATCCCGATCGACCTGAATGCGGATCTGCGGCTTGCCGACATTGGCCTCCAGCGACAGATCGGCCACCCCTTGCACCTTGCCGAGGACAGTCTTGAGCTGGCCGCTGATACGGTCGAGCTCCTCCAGGTCTTCGCCATAGAGCTTCAGCGCCAAGGTCGCACGCACGCCCGAGATCAATTCCTCCACGCGCATCTGGATCGGTTGGGTGTAGCCCGGCACCACGTTGGGCACGACCTTTTCCAGCGTCTCCTGCATGGCTTCTTCGAGTTGCTTGATGTTTCGGCCGGACTTCCACTCGTCCTCAGGTTTGAGGGCGGTGTAGATTTCCATGTAGTTGACGTCGGCAGTTTCGCCTTTCTCGGCGCGGCCGATCATCGCCAGCGTGGTCTCGACCTCCGGGAACTGCTCGAATGCCTTGGCAATGGTGTTGCTGGTCTTGATCGATTCGTTCAGCGAAGTCGACGGGATACCCGTGACGCGCCACATGATCGAGCCTTCCTGCAACTGCGGCATGAACTCCTTGCCCAGGAAGGGGAACAGCGCCAGACTCGCCACCAACGCGACGACGGCGCTGACCACGACCACCCGCTTGCGTGCCAGCGCCTTGTCCAACAGCGGCCGGTAGCCGCGTTTGATTTTGGCGACCAGCCACGTATCGCGCTCCGGCTTGGGCTTGAGGATCATCGAGGCCAGCACCGGGATCAGGGTCAGGCTCAGGATCAGCGATCCGGCCATTGCGAAGGCAATATTGAAAGCCATCGGCTTGAACATCTTGCCTTCGAGTCCTTCCAGCGCAAACAGCGGCAGGAACACGACGATGATGATGCCGATCGCAAACGTAATCGGATTGGCCACTTCCTTCGCCGCCGCCAGCACCGCGGAGGTCCTGTCGACCTTCTCGCCGTGCTCGAGACGCTCGGCCATGATCCGGAAGGCGTTCTCGACCATCACCACCGCGCCGTCGACCATCATGCCGATGCCGATCGCTAATCCAGCCAGCGACATCAGGTTGGCCGACAGGCCAACCTGGCCCATCCCGATGAAGGCAATCAGCATCGCCAGTGGCAACGTCACGATCACGACCAGCGCCGAGCGCAGTTCGCCCAGGAACAGGAACAGGATGATCGCCACCAGGATCGAGCCTTCGATCAACGCGCGAGTCGCCGTCCCCACCGCTTTGTTGACCAGGTCGGTGCGCTCGTAGATCGGCTTGAGCACCATCGTCTTGGGCAACGCATCGCGTACGACATCGAGTTTGCCCTTGACCGCTTCGACCACGTCCTTGGCGTTCTCGCCGATGCGCGCCAAGGCCATGCCCAGCACGACTTCCTCGCCGTCGCGGGTCACCGCACCAAAGCGCGGCGCCGGAGCTTCCACCACGGTAGCCACATCGCGCAAATACACCGGCACGCCATCCTCGGCCTTGAGCACGATCTCACCGATATCCTTGGTAGATCGCAACAGGCCCAGGCCACGAACAAGGAACTGTTCGCGCCCCACGTCCATGACGTTGCCGCCGACCTGGCCGTTGTTGGCCGGAATCGCGTTGATCACGTCGCCAAACCCCAGTCCGCGCGCATAGAGCCGCTGCGGATCGATCTGGACCTGATACTCGCGCTCACCGCCGCCCCAGGAGGAGACATCGTCCACACCAGGCGCGGTGCGCAGGATCAGGCGCACCGTCCATTCCTGCCAGGTGCGCAGGTCCATGTCGGTGACCTGATCCTTGCTGACGCCCGGAGCACGCTCGACCGTGTACCAGAACACCTGACCCAGACCGGAGGTATTGGGCCCCATGCTCGGCTTGCCATAGCCTTCGGGCAGTCGATCGCCAATCTCCTGCAGTCGCTCGTTGACCAGCTGCCGCGCGAAATAGATGTCCATGTCGTCCTCGAAATAGACGGCGACATAGGACAGGCCAAACAGGCTGACCGATCGGATTTCCTGCACTTTCGGCAGACCGGCGAGCGCCGATTCGATCGGGGTCGTCAACAGAAGTTCGATGTCCTCCGCGGCCAGGCCTGGGGACTCGGTATAGACGTTGACCTGGACGGGCGTGACGTCCGGGAAGGCGTCGATAGGCACGTTGCGTACTGCGTTGATGCCGAGGAAGGCCACCACCGCGAAGGCGATCAGCACCAGAAACTTGTAGCGCAGGGAAAGTTCGACCAGGCGATTCAGCATGGCGCACCTCCGCGTATCACGAGGGAGAGATCAATGACCATGACCCTCTCCCAGTTGCGCCTTGAGAATCTGCGACTTGACCGCAAACGCACCGGCGACCACGACGTTGTCGCCTGCCTTCAACCCTTCGCGGATGACGGTGCGATCGCCGATCACTTCACCCACGCGCACCGGCACGGGTTCGAGTGCCCCAGCGCGGTTGCGGCGAAACACCACAGTCTCGCTTTCGAGTTGCACCAATGCCTCGGTTGGGACGGCTAGCTGCATGGCGGATTTGTCGTCCGTGTTAGCCGCAGGAGCGGCCTCGAAATACACTTCGACGAAATCGCCGCCATGCAGACGGTCGCCCTCGTTCGGCACCTCGACTCGAACTGAAGCATTGCGGGTGGCTTCGGACGTGCGATGGGCGCTACGTAGCACCTTGCCGACAAGATGCTCCCCACCCACCACGATGGTTGCCGCGCTTCCGGCCTCAATGCGGGAGGCCGTGCCGGACGGCAATTTGGCATCCACCCAGACGGTCGACTCGTCCACCAGTCGGAACAGCGCCTTGCCCGGCTCAATGCGCTCGCCGACGACAAAATCGTCCTCGGTGAGGCGGCCGGCATGCGGCGCGGTCAGGGTGAATTGACCATTGACGCTGCCACTCGATGTGCCGGGCAATCCGTAGGCCTGCGCCTTGGCGCGGGCACGCTCGACTGCCACCTTGGCTTCGTTGATGCGGCGGCCGGCAACGGCCTCGCGACCCAAGGCCGAGACACGCCGCCACTCCTGTTCGGCAATGCGCAGATCGGCCTGCGCGTCGGACACCTCAACGCTGGCCAGCGTCACCAACGGCGCGCCGGCGCGCACTTCATCACCGAGCTTGGCGTGCCGGCGGACGACGAGCGATTCGACGCGGGGCGTGATCAAGGTCGTGCCATAGGCGCTGTCGACCACTTCGCCCGGTGCACGCAGTTCCTCGCTGAGCGAGGACGGCTGCAGCGTCTGCAGTTTGATACCGGCGGCTTTGAGCGCGGCCTCGTCCATCTTCACTGGCTCGGCGGCTTCGCCTTCTTCGCCTGCTTCAGCGTGCGCTTCCGCACCTTCGGCATGATCGGCTTCACTCGACTCGGCATGTTCGGCGGTAGGCGCTTGGGTCGATTCAGTCTCTGGCGTTTTCGAGCAAGCGGAAATCGCCAGCAGCAATGCCGCAGCAAGCGGCAGCATGATCAGTCGGGACGGGGTCATCAGTAGGGTTCTCATGGGGTGCCCTCCAGGCCGGCCCAGCGTTCGAGCTGGCCGGTGGCGGCAAGGTAATCAGCGTAGTGGCGCCAAAGGCGCGCTTCGAGTTCGGCACCGGCCAGTTGCGTGTCGAGGGTCTGCTTGAGCTGCAGCAGGTAGTCGGCGGTGGACAGCTCGCCCTCGCGCCAGAGTTTTTCCAACAGGTTGGCGCGCCGGTCCACATCGGTACCGCGGCTATTCTTCCATCGCTTCCAAGCCGCGAACGCCGCGGCATAGCTGTCAATCGTGCGGCGGCGGTCGGCTTCCAGTTCCAGTTGCACCCGCTGCAGATCGGCCTGCGCCACGTCCGCATCGGACTGGGCAGCAACGACTTCGGCGCGGTACGAATTGCGTACGAACAGCGGGATGGTGAGGGTGACCCCGACGACATTGTCGGTCAGGCCGCCAACGTCGTATTCCTTGCGCCCGCCGTAGGCGCCTACGGTCGGGTCTGCGATACGGTTGCGGCGCGCCACCGTGACCTCGCGTTCGGCGACGGTGGCCGCGGCCTGCGCGGCTTGCCAGTCCGGCAGAGATTCGACACCATCAACGGCGGTTTCCGGGGCCGGCAGCAGGTCGGTTGGCAGCGCCGTGCCGGCGATCCACTCGGACGTTCCGCCGACCGTGCGGAAGCGGGCTTCGGCATCGGCTTGGTCGGCCAGCAACTGCGCCTGTTCCGCCTCCGCCTCATCCCGGGCGAGCAGCGCCAGATCGCGCTCCAGGCCGGAGATGTCGTCGGCCGTGAATTGCTTCTCGGCCAGTTCGGCAAACCGGGTCACCAATGCCAACCGGCGTTCGCCGGTACGCACGCGCTGCTGCGCCGTCTGCAGATCGGCCCAACCGGCGAACCACTGCCGGGCGAAATCGCGTCGGCGCACCCGTGCTTCGGCGGTGACCTGATCGATGCGGGCGCTGGCGGCATCGCGACGGACCCGCCGTTTGCCGCTCAGGTCCAAGGTCAAGTTCAGGCCGGCGCTGTTCGTTCGTTCGGTACCTTCATCGTCGCTGGACAGCTCCAGCTCCGGGTTGTACAGCGGCTGTCCCGCGGCGGTCAGGCGGGCACGGGCGGCGGCCAACTGCGCCTCGGTCGCCCGGTAAGACGGGTGCTGCTGCCAGGCGGCTTGCAGCGCTTGACGGATGGCGGGAGGAGCGGTGCTGGCGTCAGCGGCCCAGGCAGGCGTGAGCCAAGGGCCGATCGCCAGCAAGGCGACGGCCGCACGCACGACGAAACGTCGCCGTGACGAATGGAAAACAGGCATGAATCAATCCTCTGAATCGACGGGACCTCCCACGCATGGCGAGTGGGGGCTGATGGAATGTCGATCAGACGATGGGAGGTCGAAGCTCCAGGAGCACCGGTGCACTGCGGTTGGCCGACACGGCATAGCCAAACCGTGCGTGTGGCAGGGCTGTTGCCATGGTGTGGGGCGTCACCGGGACGGCCACTGCATGGGGGCAGCTACAGTGCGTGCAGGCGCTACCCTGCGGCAACGTGCCTTGGGCCGGGTCTGCGCCATCCGTGTCCGACACAGAATTCACGATCAACTGGTGGGTGGAATCAGTCCCCAGCCCCAAAAGGGCAAAGTCGTGCTGGGCGCAGGCGGCGACTACGCCGATCTTCATCGCGAATACCAGTAGCACCAGCGCCGCCAGCCGCGCCGAAGCGCGTAGGCGGCCAAGCATGGTGCTGGGAGCGGTCGCAAGCATCGGCGCATGATACCGGCCGGCGGGGGTGTTATGAAATTGCATCAGGCAGCGCCTTCTCGGAAGGCGTCTGCGGGCGAGCGGCGGGGCCAGGGCAGCATGGCCTTACTCGGTTGCACTGCCGCGATTCCGCGCCTTCTGACGCGCCCGCCGTGCGTCACCGAGGATTTCCACAGCCTCCTTGATGACGTACAGGCCGATCAGGGTGCCGATGATGAAGTCCGGATAGGGCGAGCCTAGCCATAGCACCAGCACGCCGGCGAGAATCACGCCTATGTTGGCCACCACGTCCGCGCGGGTGAATAGCCAGGTTGCTCGCAAATGCACCTCACCGGACTTCAGCGGCGCCAGCAAGCGCAGCACGTAGACGTTCACCGCAAGCGACAACAACGCGGTGCCGATCATCCAACCACTCAGCGGCTCGGCGCCATGCAGCACGCGACGCCCCACTTCGATCAATACTCCCACACCGAGCACCAGCAGCACGCTGCCGCTCAGCCAGGCCGCATTGGCCTTGAAACGAGCGGTCCGCCCAATGGCAATCAATCCGATCGCATAGGCTGTGGCGTCGGAGAGCATGTCCAGCGCATCGGCCAGCAGGCCGGCGGACTGTGCGATCCAGCCGGTCACACCGCCAATGACCGCCATGGCCGCATTCAGTACCAGGGCAATCCACAACACCCGACGCTCAGCAACATTCTTGGCTTCGTGATGGCAGCCGCAATCACTCATGGCCTGGATCCTTGTTCTTCAACGTCGCGAAGCGCAAGACGTGGATCGGGAATCTTGCGAAGCAAGACCATCACTTTGCTGCCAGTCCTTCCACGCACCTGACAACACGTGCGCGGCCGTGTGCAGGAACAGCGCCGCGACCAGCGCGCCGATGACCAGATCCGGCCAAGCCACATCGAGCCAGGCGACCAGGCCGGCGGCCGCGATCACGCCGAGATTGTTGACCAGATCATTGCGCGAGCACAGCCAGACCGAGCGCATGTTCATGTCGTCGCTGCGGAACCGGGTGAGCAGCGCAAAACAGGCCAGGTTACCGACCAAAGCCACGGTGGCCGCGATAGCCATGACTGGAGCCAGTGGTTCGGTGCCGAACCAGGCGCGGCGACCGACCTCCACCAGCACCGCAACACCGAACAACGCCTGGATCCCACCCTTGAGGAACACGGCCTTGCTGCGTTGACGCAGCGTGCCGCCGATCACCCACAGACTCAGCCCGTAGACCAGCGCATCGCCCAGGCTGTCCAGCGAATCAGCCTGCAGCGCGCTCGAATCGCCCCACCAGCCGGCACCGAACTCGCCGGCGAACAGCAACAAGTTGATCGCCAGCACGATCCACAACACACGTCGGCGGGCGTGGTCAGTATTGGCGCTCAGCGCCGCCGCCGTGTCGTGGCAATCACATTGGCTCATGGCATCCATCTCATGATTTGGCCTCCCGTGCCAAGGCGCGTGAAGTGCGGGTATTGACGAAGAAGCCGATTGCCGCGGCGATTGCGACGGTCAGCTGCGCCAACAGCGACTGCCAGGACGGGTAGACGCCGAGCCATTCGATGCGAGGCGCGGTGACCAGCACCTGCGACACCCAGCCAGCCTCCTGCAAGGCGGCGACGCCTTTGCCGACCAGAATGACCGCCAGTACCGCGATCAGGATCGAACTGATCGAGAAAAACCGGCCGATCGGCAGGCGCTTGCTCATGCGCAGCATCCAGTACGCCACCGCGGCGAGAACCACGCTTCCGGCCACGAGGCCCGCGATAATTGCGCTGGAAGCCTGTTCGCTCCACATCGCGATGTAGAACAGGATCGTCTCGAACACCTCGCGATAGACCGCGACGAAGGCCAGCAGGAACAGGAAGATCGCCGAACGCCGCGTCAATGCCGCCGACATCTTCGCGTGCAGATACTGCTGCCAGCGCCCGGCCAGACTCTTCTGGTGCATCCAGATGCCCACACTCAGCAACACCACCGCAGCGAACAGCGCCGACACGCCTTCGGTGACCTCGCGATTGGCGCCACTGATGCCCACCAGATAGGTCGCCACCATCCAGGTTATCCCGCCGGCCAGTAGCGCGCCGATCCAGCCGGCATGCACGTAGGGCAGCACCTCGCGGCGCTCGGCCTTGCGCAGAAACGCGATCATGCCGATCACGATCAGCAGCGCTTCCAGGCCCTCGCGCACCAGAATGGTGAAGCTGCCGAGGAAGGCCGTAGTCGTGTCCGTGTACGTGTCCTGCAGCGCCGTCTCGGCGCGATCGAACAACTCGGTGATCTGCACCGCCTGCGCCGATACCTCCGCCGGTGCGGTGCCTTGGCCGATTTGGGTGCGGAACCGGGCCATGGCAGTTTCGATGTCCCGCATCAAGGCGGCATCGCGCGTGGCCAGCGTCGGCTCGACCGGCTCCACACCATCCAGATAGGCCGACAAGGCAAATGACCGGGCCTGTGCAGCGTCGCCGGTGGCATAGGCACGCTGGCTGTCGGCCAGTCGCTGCCGCGCCAGCGCGAACGGTCCGGGGTTGTCGGCAACCGATTCGTTCACCGCCTGCGGTCGCGAGCGCAGGTAGGCGATGATCGCCGAGGCCTGCTCGGCGTCTACCGAAGCGGCAAGTCCGACCTCGCTGGTGCGCGTCAAAGCTTCGAGCGTGGGAATGCGCCCGCGCAGTTCGGCATCCTTTCGCCACAACGCCTCGCCGTCAGTGCGGGCCTGCGGCGAATACGCCAAGCTGCCCACGTAGAACGCCAGCGCCCAGCGGTCGTCTTCGGGCAACGCGGCAAAGCTGGCCATCCCGGTACCCGGTACGCCCTGCGAAATCACCTCGTACAGGGCGAACGGTGTGCGCTGGGCAGCGCGGGCGGCGTCGGTGAAGGCAATTGGCGGGGGATCCAGACCCGCCGCAGCCGGACCGTCACCATGTCCGGTGGGGCCGTGGCAGACCGCGCACTGTTGGGCGTAGAGCGCGGCCGCACGGGCCGGTTCGGGCGGTGCAGCCGGCACCGCCCCAATCGGGTAGCTGGCCAGCACATCGTCAGCCAGTCCACGGGCGAGCATCGCCACTTGTGCGGGCTCGGCCTTGGCCGCCACCGCCGCCACCAGCCGATCGGCCTGCGCGACCAATGCCGGCTGCTTCGGCGCGGCAGGCAGGGCTGCCAACTGCGTTCGCACTGTGTTGGCGAACTCCTGCATTTCGGCGTATTCGCCCGGGACCACCACGCGCCCGTGCTGGATCGCGCCGGCGTAGTCCACTGCGATGTAATCGAGCATTTGCCAAGCTTGGCGCGGATTGGCTTGGCTCGGTTCAGCGGCGCTCGCAGGAAGGGATGTGGCCACCCAGGCCACCGAAGCGGCGATCAGGAGGTTGCGGATCAGAGCGGCAAGCAGGGACATGGGCGGTCACGAAAGAAGGTGCCGGTCTCTGAGTTGGCACCGGAAGGGGCGCAGCGTAAAGTCCGTAGTAGCTACAGAGTCAAGGAATGCGAATGAAAATCAGTGACGCCGCCGCTGCCAGCGGCTGCCACCTGGAAACCATCCGCTATTACGAGCGTGTCGGGCTGATGCCGCCACCGGCACGAACCGCAAGTGGCTACCGCGCCTACCGTCCGGCCGAGGTGGAGCGGCTACGCTTCATCAGCCGCGGGCGCGAACTGGGCTTCAGTCTGGAGGAAATCCGCAGCCTGCTGCGGTTGGATGATGATCCCAAAATGTCGTGCGGCGATGTCGATGCGATCGCTCGCACGCACTTGGCTGACATCCGCCAGCGGATCGACGAACTCCAGCGCATGGTCATGGAACTGGAACGTGTGATCGCCCAGTGCGCCGGCGGCGAGCGCGAGTGCTGCACCATCCTCCATGCGCTGCGGGACACGGGAATCGTCTCAAAGCGCGACGTCGCCCGGCGTCGCGTATGACGCTGGACCGGTACCTCGAAGCCGCCACGCGCGAGAATACGCGACGGAGCTATGCCTCAGCGGTGCGGCATTTCGAGGTTGAGTGGGGTGGTCATTTGCCGGCGACCGCTGACAACGTCGCCCGTTACCTGGCCGAGTACGCCGGCCAACTGGCTACCAACACACTCAAGCAACGTCTGGCGGCGTTGGCGCAGTGGCATACCGAACAGGGCTTCGTCGATCCGACCAAGGCGCCCTTGGTGCGCAAGGTGCTCAAGGGCATTCAAACCCTCCACCCCTCGGTCGAAAAGCAGGCCGAACCGCTGCAGTTGACCCGACTGGCCCAGGTGGATGATTGGCTTGGTACCGCGATTGCAGCTGCGCAGGAACGCGATGATTGCGCAGATGCACTCCGCCTTCAGCGTGATCGCGCCCTGATCCTCCTGGGCTTCTGGCGGGGCTTCCGCGGCGACGAACTGATCCGCGTGCAGGTCGAACACCTGCGCCTGGTGCCTGGTGAAGGCATGACCTGTTTCCTGTCGCGCAGCAAGGGGGATCGCCAAGCCATGGGCAATACGTACAAGGTGCCGGCGTTGTCGCGCTTGTGTCCGGTGACTGCGACTGCTGAATGGATTGCCGCGGCAGATTTGATACAGGGGCCGGTGTTCCGCGGTGTCGATCGCTGGGGCCACGTGAGCGAGACGCCGCTGCATCCGAACAGTTTGATTCCGCTGCTGCGCCGCCTGTTCATGGCCGCCGGCCTTCCCGATGCTGAGGACTACAGCAGCCATTCCCTGCGTCGCGGTTTCGCTGGATGGGCCAACGCCAACGGGTGGGATGTCAAGGCGCTGATGGAGTACGTCGGCTGGCGCGATGTGCACTCGGCCATGCGCTACCTCGATGGCGGCGACCCATTCGCCCGCCAGCGCATCGAGGCTGGCCTGCCAGCGCCGACACTTCCACCCCCGTGACCGACTAAGGACCCGCATGGCGTCGATCGAGCGGACCGCGTACCCACAATTCAAGCGCAACCCGGTCGTCCGGGAACTGGTCACGGCCTACACGCCGACCGACGCCGAATTGGCTTTCATCACCGATAGCGCCCGGCAACCCGGCCATCGGTTGACCTTGGCCGTCCTGCTCAAATCCTTCCAGCGACTGGGCTACTTCCCGGCAATTGATGAAGTGCCCGCCGCGGTCGTCCGGCACCTTCGCAATGCCTTGCGGTACCGGGTCCAGGTCAAGCCCGCCGACATCGCGCCGAACAAGCGCTACCGCTATTTCCAGCGCATCCGGACCTATCTGCAGGTTCGCGCCTATGCCGATGGTGGCCTGGACGTGGCGGCACGCGCCATCCACGAAGCCGCGGCCGTCATGGACAATCCGGCCGATCTGATCAACGTGGCGATCGGGCAGCTCGTGCGCGACCGCATCGAGCTCCCCGCGTTCTCTGCGCTGGATCGTTTGGCGCGACGGATTCGGACCCTGGTCAACAGTCGTTACTTCGCCCTCATCGACGCCCGTCTGACGGTGGACGAGAAGCAACGGCTGGACGATCTTCTGGTCGTCACCGACGTTCGCACCAAGAGCCAGCTGCAGGCCATCAAGCGCTTGCCCAAGCGCTCGTCGCTGCAGCACTTCCAGGAACTGATCGATCATATCGCCCAGTTAGGCGAGCTGGTAGGTGACGAGCAACATCTGGCCGAGGTGCCAGAACTCAAACGTAAGCACTTTGCTGCCGAGGCCCGGGCGCTGGACGCCGCCGAACTGCGCGATTTCGGCCCGGCCAAGCGACACGCGCTACTACTGTGCCTGATCCACCGCGCCCGCGTGCAAACCCGCGATGACTTGGCGGAAATGTTCATCAAACGCATGGGCAACATCCACAACCGCGGTAAAGAGGAACTGGAGCGGCTGCATGCGCGCTACCGCGAGAAGACCGAGGCCATCGTGGCCACGATGTCGGATGTGATCCAGGTGCTCGATCGCCATCCTGGCGACACCGACGCGGGACGGGAAATCCGCCGCTTGGTCCACACGCGCGGGGGCGCCCAGACCCTGCAGGCCGATTGCGAGGCCATCGCCGCCCACAGCGGTGACAACCATCTGCCGTTGCTGTGGCCATTCTATAAGAGCCACCGCGCCACCATCCTGCGCATGGTGCGCAGGCTAGACTTGGAATCCACCACCGAAGACCGTTCGTTGATGGATGCCATCGAGCTGATCCTGTCGCAGGAGCGTGCCCGCGGCGATTGGCTCGATGAACCGGTCGATCTGGCGTTCACGACCCATCTCTGGCGAAAGACCATTACCCGCCGCACCGAACAGGGAGAGGAACGCATCCATCGCCGCCTGTTCGAGGTGTGCGTGTTCTCCTCGCTGGCCAACGAACTGAAATCCGGCGACGTGGCTGTACGCGGCTCGGAAACCTACGCCGACTACCGCCAGCAGTTGCTACCTTGGGAGCAGTGCGAGCCGCTGCTGGACGACTACTGTCGCCAAGTGGGCTTGCCGGCCTCTGCGGTGGGATTCGTCAATGCGCTGCAGAGCAAGCTGATGCAGGTCGCAGACCTGACCGACCAGGGTTATCTGGAGAACGGCCAGGTGATCATCGGCGACGACGGGTTGCCGGTGCTCAAGCGCCACAAGGCCAAGGACATGAGCCGCGGTGCTCGCGCCTTGGAAACCGCGATCCTCGACCGCCTGCGTGAGCGCAGCGTCATCGAGATCCTGTGCGACGTGGCCCACTGGACCAGTTGGCCGCGGCATTTCGGACCGCTGTCGGGATCCGACACCAAGATCGACCAGCCGACCGAGCGCTACGTGCTGACGGCGTTCACCTATGGCTGCAACCTCGGCCCGGCCCAAGCCGCACGGCACCTGCGTGGCACCGCTTCCGCGCACATGCTGTCGTTCGTCAATCGCCGGCACGTCGATGCGAACAAGCTGGCAGCGGCCTGTCGCGACATCATCAACAGCTATGCCGGCCTGCAGCTCCCCAAACTCTGGGGTGACGGGAAACGTGCCGCGGCCGACGGTACCAAGTACGACCTGTACGACCAGAATCTGCTCGCGTCGTACCACATCCGTTATGGCGGCTACGGCGGCATTGCCTATCACCACGTATCCGATACCTACGTGGCGCTCTTCAGTCATTTCATCCCATGCGGTGTGTGGGAAGCGGTGTACATCATCGACGGGCTGTTGAAGAACACCTCTGATATCCAACCTGACACCGTCCACGCCGATACCCAGGGCCAATCGTTGCCGGTGTTTGGGCTGTCGCATCTACTGGGCATCCAGCTGATGCCGCGTATCCGCAATTGGCGCGACTACCGGTTCTTCCGTCCGGAGCAGGACAGCCGCTACGAGCACATCGACGCGCTCTTCCGGGAAGACGTGGACTGGGATTTGATCGAGACCCACTGGAAGGATCTGATGCAGGTGGTGCTGTCGATCAAGTCCGGCAAGATCGCGGCGTCGACACTGCTGCGCAAGCTGGGCAACTACAGCCGCAAGAATCGGCTGTACCAGACCTTTCGGGCTCTGGGTGCCGCGGTACGCACGTTGTTCCTTCTGCAATACATTTCCGACCGCGAGCTGCGCGAGCAGATCACCGCCTCCACGAACAAGGTCGAGGCCTATAACGGATTCTCCAAGTATTTCTTCTTCGGCGGAGAGGGCGTGATCGCCGATAACGATCCGCTCGAGCAGGAGAAGGCAGTCAAGTACAACGACCTGGTCGCCAACGCCGTCATCTTCCATAACGTGGTCGAACAAACCCGCATCATCAAGACGCTCATACGGGCTGGCTGGAAGATCACCCAGGAGGACGTGGCTACGCTCAGCCCCTACGTGACCAGTCACGTGAAGCGCTTCGGCGATTACCTGATCGACGTGGACGATCTTCCGGAACCGTACGAAATCGAGTTGGCCCTGATTGCTTAGCGGGATTCAGCCTGTATGGCCGCAGCAGGAACTGTGCTGCTGGATAGGCGGGCACGGCACCGTGCCGAAGGAGCAAAACACACAGCAATCGCCTGTTTTCGGGTGCAGGAGCGTGTGGCAGGCGGAGCACTCATAGAAGAACTGGCACGCCGTGGTGGGCATGGTTTCGGTCGCCTGGTGCCCGCATGCAGGGCACGTAAGCGTACTTTGCAGCCGCGTCTTAGCCACCGTTCGCGCTCACCTTGGCCGTGGCCGGAAAACCGGCGTCGGTGATGGCTTTCGCGATAGCAGCCACGTTGGTGCGCTCGGCATCGAACCCCACCGACACGGTGGCGGCTTTGGCATCAATACGCTTCGTCGTCACACCCGGTACCGCGTCCAACGCCTTTTCGATCGTGATGTTGCACGCTGGACAAGTCATGTTCTCCACCCGCAGGACTACCTGCTTGGGAGTAGCCGCCCAAGCCAGGCCCATCCATGCCGTGAGTACCAGACTGAGAAGGATCTTGTGCATGTGGGACTCCTACAGGAACCAGCCGATGTAGTAAGGGAAGAGCAGCAGCAGAACGATCAGGCCAGTGGCGAACCACAGCCAGCACCGCTGGCGTTGCAATCGCGTGGGATCGACGCAAAGGCCATCGATGTGGCAGCGTCGGGTTGGACCATAGAGCCTCCAGAACGCCCAGCCCAGGCACACCAACGTGGCCGCGCTGAACCATGGGCGCCAAGCCTCCAGTGCTGTGAGATTGGAGATCCAGGCGCCGCTGATACCCATCAGGACGAGCACCAAGGGCACAACACAGCACACGGACGCGCCAATAGCCGCGGCGGCAGCGCCTATGAGGGCAGGGAGGGAGGACTGCGCGGGGCGTAGGGCCATACCCGCATGGTAATCTCCGTACCTAAGTACGGAGTCAAGTGGATGGCTGCTGGCGCAATGACGATCAGCCGGCTGGCTGCAGCCGCCGGCGTTCATGTGGAAACAGTCCGCTACTACCAGCGGCGAGGTCTGTTGCCAGAGCCTAAGCGCCCCATGGGCAGCGTGCGGCGATACGGTCCAGACGATGTCGGCCGGCTTCAGTTCGTCCCCGGGCACAGGCGATGGGGTTCAGTCTCGACGAGATTACGGGGCTGCTGGCGGTCAAAGGTCAGCGCGCCTGCGAACAGACTCGCCACCTGACTGAACTGAAATTGGCCGAGATACGGCGGCGACTGGATGACCTACGACAATTGGAAGCCGACCTTGAGCATTTGGTGGATGAATGTCGCCATGCGGCGACAGGCGCTCCGTGCCCGACGCTCGATCTTCTAGCGCTGCCGGCGAAGAAGAAAAATGTCGGCTAAGTTATTGCATTGAAAGAACTATTTTAGGTTTGTGGGGCATTTTTACACGTATCTCGGCTGAACCCCGATGTGCGCTGCTTCGCGACCGAGGCGGGTGTGCTGCTGTTCGCGGCCAGGTTGTACCAAGGCCAGACAACGAACATGCGCACCCCCGGTGGTGGATTCGCAGCGGTGCTCACGACGCCACTGATCGGCGAGTGATCGTCGCCGGAGCAGGCTCTGGGGTTGTGCCCGGCGACTAGAGCCAGGCCAGCGCGGATTCAGCCAGTTCGCGCTCCTCATCGATCGCGACGTTCCATATGGCCGGGCCGATCCCTCCCTGGATCCTTACGGCTCCAGCGTCGTTGTCGACAGGAGCCAGCGCCAAGCCGAGCCAGCCCAAGCGCGCGACGATGCGAGCCCGCAGACCCGGCGCGCGATGGCCGATGCCGCCGGAAAAGACGACATGGTCGAGTCCGCCGATTCCCGTGGCCATGGCCGCGATCGACTGTGCAATCCGGACTGCAAACAGCTCCACGGCAAGCTGGGCCTGCGGGCGAGGATCGGCGAGCAGCACGCGCATGTCGCCGTGGCCGGCGATGCCGGCAAGGCCTGCAGTGCGGGACAGGCCGTTTTCAAGCGCCTGCGCATCCAGACGTTCTTGCCGGAGCAGGTACAGCAACGCACCGGGATCAAGATCCCCGGAGCGGGTAGGGCTCGGGATTCCACCTAGCGGAGTGAGCGCCATGGTGGTGTCGCGGCTCCGGCCGTCCTCGACGGCGCAGACGCTGCAGCCACCCCCCAGATGTGCGAAGACGGCGCGGCTCTTCAGGATTCCGGCATCGTGGCGGGCCACGATTCGCAGCGCGGAGGCGAAGGCGAGTCCGTGGAAACCGTAGCGGCGGATGCCGAGAGCATCCCATGCTTCGGGGATGGGCAGGCGCCGGCTCCAGGGTGCGAGTGACGCATGGAAGTCGGTGTCGAAGGCCCCGCCCTGGCGGGCTTGCGGCCACCGCAGGCGTGCAGCACGCGCGAAGGCGAGGGCTACAGGTTGGTGCAAGGGTGCGAACGGCACCAATGCATCCAGTTTTGCGAGCACGTTTTCGTCGAGTTCACGGGCGCCGCGCAGGTCACCGCCATGGACGATCCGATGCACCACCACTTCGGGGCCGGTCGCCGGTTCCGACAAGATTTCGAGCAGGGTGGCAAGGCGCTCCTGCGCATCCACGCCGATAGCAATCTCGGCCCGGGAGCGCTCGACGACGCGAGGCTGCGCGCCTGGTCCGTCAGAGTTCAAGAGATAGGACGCCCCCTTGAGGGTGGACGAGCCAACGTTGAGTGCCAGAAGCCGGCGCGTGGTCACAGGTGTCCCCAAACCATGTTCATGTGGACCGCACCGCCCGGCGCAACAGCTGCGCATTGATCGCCACAACGATGGTGCTCAGCGACATGAGAACCGCCCCGAGCGCAGGTTGCAGCAGAATCCCCCACGAGGCGAGAACCCCCGCGGCCAGGGGGATGGCGACGATGTTGTAGCCGGCGGCCCACCACAGGTTCTGGATCATCTTGCGATAGGTCGCCTTGCTCAATGCAATGATCGCCGGCACGTCACGCGGGTCGCTGCGCACAAGTACGACGTCGCCGGCCTCGACCGCGACGTCGGTCCCTGTGCCGATGGCGATGCCGACGTCGGACGTGAGCAGCGCCGGGGCGTCATTGACGCCGTCACCCACCATGGCGACGCGCTTGCCCTGCGCCTGCAATTCCTCGATCTTCGCCACCTTGTCCTCGGGCAATACCTCGGCGAAGACGGTATCGATGTCGAGTTCCTTTGCAACCGCGTTTGCGACCGCCGTGGAGTCACCGGTCAGCAGGACAACCTCCAGTCCGCTGGCGTGCAGGCGCTTGACCGCATCGAAGGACTCGGGACGGATGGCATCAGCGATGGCAAACACGGCGAGCACCTTGTCACCTTCCACCAGGTAGGTTGCAGACTGGCCATCGGCCGCCGCGGCTTCGGCGGCCCGCCGCAGCGTTTCCGGCGGTTCGACGGCGAGCATCCTCAAGAGCCCCGGTCCGCCAACGTGAAGTGAACGCTCCTCGACGACTGCGCGTACGCCGCGACCCGGCATGGACTCGAAGTCCTGGGACATCGGAACGTCGATGCCATGTTCCTTTGCACTGGTCATCAGTGCCTGCGCGATCGGATGTTCGGCATCGCGCTGGACGGACGCAGCCACGCGAAGCACCTCGTCGTCAGTGAATCCATCGGCGGCAGTGGTCTTCACGACGCGATGCGAGCCGAGGGTGAGCGTTCCTGTCTTGTCGAACACGACTGTGTTCAGCAGACGGGCTTCTTCGAGGCCGCGTCTATCGCGCACGAGCAGGCCGTTCCTCGCGCCAATCGTGGTCGAGATGGCTGTCACCAGTGGGATGGCCAGACCCAGCGCATGGGGGCAGGCGATCACGAGCACGGTCACGACGCGCTCGATCGTGAAGCTCCACGGTCGACCGAGGAGTGGCCAGACGATGGCGGTGATGGCGGCGGAGACGATGGCGATGATCGTGAGGTAAAACGCCGCCCGGTCCGCCAGAGCCTGGGCGCGCGAGCGCGACGTTTGCGCCTGCTCGACGAGCCGCATGATGCCCGCGAGCGCGGTCTCGTCGCCGGTTCCCGTCACCTCGATACGCAGCGAGCCCTGTCCGTTGACGGTGCCGGCGATCACCCGGTCACCCGTCGACTTGTCCATCGGCTTCGACTCACCGGTGATCATCGCTTCGTTGACGGCGCTGGTCCCTTCCTTCACTACGCCGTCGGCGGGAATGCTCGCGCCGGGCCGGATGAGCAGCAGGTCACCGAGTTTCAGGTCTGCGACAGGGACTTCCTTCGTGCCGCCGGCCTCATCCAACCGCACCGCCATGTCAGGCAGAAGCTTCGCCAGCTCCTTGAGGGCGCCCTGTGCCTGGTTGATCGAACGCATCTCGATCCAGTGGCCGAGCAACATGATCGCCACCAACGTCGCCAGCTCCCACCACAGGTCCAATCCCTCGACCACGCCGAGCGTGACCAACGCGCTGTAGAGGAAGGCGACGGTGATCGCAAGCGAGATCAGCGTCATCATTCCCGGCAGGCGATTTCTCAGCTCGTGGTATCCGCCGTGGAGGAACGGCCAGCCGCCGTAGAAGTACACGATCGTGCCGAACACCGCCGGGATGTACACCGACCCCGGGAACTGTGGGGCGGTGTAGTCGAACCAATGCTGGATCATCCCGCTCCAGATCAGGGTGGGGATGGTCAGCAGCAGCGTGAGCCAGAACTTGTCGCGGAAGCCCGCCACGCTGTGGCCAGCATGTTTGTCGTGCCCGGCATGGCCGTCGCCATCACCACCTCTGCGGGAATGCGGCGGTTGCTCGCCATGCGCCTGATGATCTTGATGATGATGGTTGTGTTGCGTCATGGGTCCGCCTTCCTGGATGCACTGATGCATTGAGCATCAGCGGGGAGATAGATCAGTGGTTCTACAGCAGGCTTCCGGGAGGTCGGCCATTCCCGATGTCCGTTGCTAAGGCTGCTCACAGGTGCCCCGATCTGGCGATGGCCGTGACCAGCCGCAGCGAGAGCAACCCCGCTGCGGCGAAGGCCAGGACCGCCAGGAAAGGCAGGTGGCCGAACACTTGCGGGCCTTCGGAGTGCAGGCTCAACAGCGCCCCGCTCACGTAGAGACCCAGGGTGACCAGTGCCAGCGCAAGCCGGTTGCCGGTGCGCGCGAGTGCCTCCTGCGTGGAGCTCAAACCGTGGTGGTGTACGGAAAAGGCGGGCCGTCCGTCGCTCAGCTGCGCCTGCCGCAACAGGTCGGTGGCGATCTGTGGCAGCTGGCGCGCAGTGCGGGCCAGCCGCATGGCGAGGGGCCTGTTGCCGCCGGCGCGGCTGGCATCGGCGATGTCGGCGATCTCGGCCGCCTGTGCCGACAGCGTCCCCAGCAGGTCCAGATCCGGATCCAGTGCCCGCAGCGTGTTCTCGACCAGGAACAGCGTCCGGATCAGGGACAGCAGATGGGCCGGAAGCCGGAAACCCGCGCCCTGCCCAATGCGTGCCACGCGCCAGATCGCCTCGGCAATGGACCACTCCGCCAGCGGGCGGCTGGCCATCTCGGCCAGGATCAGGTGGATCTCGCGCACGTGCGAGCGTCGCTCGACCTGCGGCGGGAAGAAGCCCATGGCAATCGCTGCATCCAGCACGCCGTCGGCATCGTCGGCCGCGATGGCCTCGACCAGGCCGCCGAGCGCGAGCCGGGATGCAGGGTCGAGCACGCCGATCGAGCCGAAGTCATGCAAGCACAGGCGACCGTCGTCGAAGAAGAACAGGTTTCCAGGATGCGGGTCGGCATGGAAGACGCCGGCGCCGAAGAGTTGACGCACGTAGGCATCGAGCAGCGCCCTTGCCAGCGCGGGAGCGGCCGCTGTCCCGTAGGCGGCTTCCAGGCGGGTGCCGTGGCTTCGATCCTGGACCAGCACGTCGCGGGTGGCATAGGGCTCGACGACGTGGGGCTGGGTGATGCCGGGCAAGGAATCAAGCACCCGGGCCATGCGTCGCATGTTCTGCGCCTCGTGACGCATGTCGACCTCGTCGCGCAGGAATGCGCCCAGTTCGTCCACGAGCTCGAGCGGGCGGTATCGCTTGAGTGGTGGCCAGAGCCACTGGGCGACGCGCATTGTGCGCCGCAGTAGCCGCAGGTCGGCCTGCACCTGGGCATGGATCCCGGGGCGGGTGATCTTGACGACCACGTCGCGACCATCATGCATACGTGCCGGATGGATCTGGGCTACGGACGCCGCGGCCAGCGGCTTGTCATCGAAGCTGGCGAAGAGTTCTCCGACCGGTGCGCCGAACGCCTGTTCGACCATGCGCCTGGCCTGGTCTGCAGGAAACGCCGGCACGTCGCTGTGCAACCGCGACAGCGCCTCGCGATAGGGCACCGGCAGCAGGTCCCAGCGCAGGCTCAAGCCTTGGCCCAGCTTGACGAAGGTGGTGCCCAACCCCACCAGGGTGGTGCTGACGTATGCCGGAAGCAGGTCGGGTGCACGTCGGCGCAGGCGCAGCACGGCGACGCCGAGCTTGAGTCCCGCCCAGGCAATCTGGCCTCCGCGCCGCACTGTGCCCGCCATCAGCGCGAGGTCCCGGTTGGCCAACTCATGGCGTCGACCCACTTGCAGGACGCAGGATAGTGGCCGGATCGCCCCGACCATCCACCGCCGCCAGCTCCGCTTCCGACAACAGGCTGCCCCGGGACTGGCCGAGGACGCCCGCGGCCGCATCGACCACGTGCGCCCAAGTGCTGCGGTTGGCGAACAGCAGTCCCGGCACGTCCAGCGTACCGCCGCGGTTGACGAAACCCAGCGCCGCGGTCGTCGCCGGCCCGGTGTCGATGCGGCGCAGCGCGCCGAGGAAGGGCTCCGGACGGGTATGCGTGACGAAGACGCGCGGCCTGTCGACCGGGAACAGCGGATGGACGTTGCTGTCGGGATGCACGTATCGCGCCTCATCCGAGTCGCGTGGCGTGCGGAACCGGCCAGGCTCGCCGAGGTACAGGATCGCCGCCGACACACCGCGCTCGACAAGACGCGCCTGCGCGCGACGCACTTCCTGCAGCTGGTAAGCGCCGGTGGCGATAAGCAGGATGTCCGACGTCGCCGGATCGCCGGCCAGGCACGTCGCTCCGGTCTCGGCCAGCGACCTGGCCTGCTGTGGCGTCAACTCATGGGGCACCGGCCGCTTCGGGACCACCAGGGCGGTGACCGTACCGCGCTGCGCATAGGCGTGGGCGAGTGCCGCGGCTGCGCCGTTGGCGTCCGGGGGAAAGACCACGCGCGAGATGTCGGCCATTTCGCCCAGAAGCGCCTCGGCCATGGTCGGATCCTGGTGGGACTGTTCGTTCTTCGCGTTCTCCCATGTGTGGGAAGTCAGGACCAGCGGCACGCCCAGCCAGCCGGGCGGACGTCCCGCCTGGGCCTGATGTCGGGCGAAGATCAACTCCTGGCGCACGGCGCCGAGCATCTTCGGTGCGAACGCCTCGTAGGTGACCACCAGGTTCAGCCCACCCTTGTTGCCGAGCGCGGCGCAGACCACGGCCTCCTCGTTGAGCGCGGTGATGACTGCCCCGGTCGGTGATTCGGCAACGCCGGGCTCGGGCTCGTGCACCCGGTGCTTCATCGCGTCCAGGGTGCGGTCGAGCTTGTTGCTGCGCAGCTCGTCGGGATTGCCCACGCGCACGCGCAGTCCGGGGTTCGCTTCGGCGATGGCGACGAACTGCTCGTCGAGCGCGGTCATCGGCGAGCTCTCGCCGCCGGCGCCGCGGTCGGCAATCGCTGGAATGCGGGGCGGGTCCACCTGGCGATCGGCCAGCGCGTGGTCGCGCTCGCGAACCCGCTGCTGGTCATCGTGGCTGTTGAGTGCGGCAATGGCCTCCTCGAGCTCGGACGCGGCCACAAACAGCGCCGCGGCGCCTCCATTGAACAGCGCGCGTGCCTCGGCATCCTTCGCCGGATTCCCGGGCAAGGGCAGGTTGTGCGAGGCGTTGGTCCCGGCGCCGGGGAAGCCGAAGCCCTTCACGGTTTCGGCGATGCCATAGGGCAACCGCACGTCGATATCGGGGACTTCCGCGCCAGCTTGCAGGCGCGACTCCATCACATGGATGCCCCAGGCGATGCTGGCCGGATCGCGCCCGTCCAGCGCGATCGGGTCAAAGCCGTTCAATCGCAGGTGCCGGTCCAGCCACCGCTCGCCGCCCTGCTGGGTGATCTGGCTGCGCTGTTCGATGCGCCGCCCGTTGAGGATGATGATCGGGCTGACCAGCCCGCTGTCCTCGGCACGCCACCAGCGCGGCGCCCAGTCGCTGCCACGCTGTTCCTCGAACGCACCGTCGCTGAGGAATGCCACCAGGCGTTCGTCCTTGAGCGGCGCATGCACGTACTGCAGCTCGGCAAAGCCGAGATAGCCGCCTTCCATCACGCCCCCGGCGGTGTGCGCATTGACGTGGGAGCCCAGGGGCGACGCCGGCGTTCCGTCCGGATTGAGGGTGTAGGCGTAGAAGTCGCCGACGAACCGGCTCAGCCCCGCGTCGGAGCGGTCGTAACGTTCGGCGTGCCGGGCCGTCATGTTGCCAACCAGCAGGTTCAGCGCGTCGATCGCCGCCACGCAGTGCCCCTGACCCATCATCCACGCGCGGGTGACGCCATCCAGGGCGTCCATCAGCAGGTAGCCGGCATAGGCGGGCACCATGTTGAGGGACCCGCCGGTGTGGC
Source organism: Luteimonas notoginsengisoli (assembly GCF_042648885.1). Lineage (NCBI taxonomy): Bacteria > Pseudomonadati > Pseudomonadota > Gammaproteobacteria > Lysobacterales > Lysobacteraceae > Luteimonas > Luteimonas notoginsengisoli. The sequence continues at coordinate 26,826 of NZ_JBHRYF010000017.1, forward strand.
CTTCGGGCGTGATCTTGAAGTCATCAGACTCGAGGGCCGCACCGTCGGTACGGACGCGCTGGCTGTAGGTCATGTGCGCCACCAGCCACATGCCGGCGCTGGTAACGCGGTCGGCCGCGGCGAATCGCTGCCAGGCGGTACCCGCATCGGGCGTGCGGCCCAGAGCTACCAGCTCGGCCACCATCTGGCGCACGCGGAGCTGGGTGAGCGGGTCATGCCGGATCACGCCGTAACCGGCGGCCCAATGGGCGAACGCAGGATCGGCCTTCCGATGGGCGTCGGCCATTTCAACGATCCGCTGGCGCTCGGCGGCTGACAGCTGGTCGGCGGTGCAGCAGTTGAGATGCAGGTTCATGGGTCCTCCGTGGAATCGGTCGAAGCGGTCATCAGGCTCGATGACGCGGCGGCGAGGTTCGCACCCAGCGCGATCGCATTGGACGGGTGGGCAATGGTGTCGGTGCTCACGATGCGGGCCAGGCCCGCTTCCTGCAGACGGGTATAGGCATCGCCGGCGAACACCGGATGGATCGCGACCAGCAACGGCGGTGGCAGCGACAATCGACGCAGGTGTGCGAGGGTTTCCAGGATCGTGTTGCCGGACGACACGATGTCGTCGATCAGGACCGGGGTCCGGCCGGATACCGCCTGCGGGTCGGGCAGGCTCACGCGCACGTCGTAGTCGCCATGCCGTTCCTTGGCCAGCACCTGGTAGGGCATGCCGCACCGGGCCGCAATGTCGGCGACCCATTGTTCACTCTCGCTGTCGGGTCCGATCAGCACCGCGTCGGGGACCGTCTCTGCGATCCAGCGGGCCACGGCTGGCGTCGCCGACACGTGGGTCGTCGGGATCCGGTACAGCGACTGCAGGCGCTCGACACGGTGCAGGTGCGGGTCCACGGTTACCAGCCAGTCGAAGGCCTCTTCGAGGAACTGCGCGAACAGTGGCGTACTGACCGCCTCCCCTGGATTGAAACGAGTGTCCTGGCGCATGTACCCCAGGTACGGTGCGATCAAGCCGACCGAGCGCGCCCCGAACTCGCGGGCCGTCTGGGCAGCGAAGCGCAGCGGGAGGGCCATGGCATCGGCGTTGCGCAGGCTGGCCAGGAGCGCCACATCGGCTCCGGCCAGTGCGTCGTCCAGGGTGACCAGCGATTCGCCATCTGGGAAGTGCCGCCAAGCCACGGATGCAATGCGCGCCTGCAGGGGCTGGTTGATGGTGCCGGCCAACACTGCATCGGCCGGGAAGGGCATCAGCACACGGGTCATGGAACCTCTCCAAGCACAAAGGGTTGCAGCGTCGCGGCGTGCTCCAGGGCGTAGGCCAGTTCTCCCGGCGACTCCGCATGCAGGGTCATCATGGGCTGTCCCCGCTCGACCGTATCGCCGATCCGCAGACCGGTCTCGAGGCCGGCGGTGGGGGATGTCGGGGCGCCGGCCAGCTTGGCCAGTTTGGCCAGCCTGCGGTTGTCGATCTCCGCGATGCGGCCCGATGCAGTTGCCGGGACGTCGGCGGTGAACGCCGCCCGTGGCGGTTCGCGGAAGCCTCCCTGGGCCTCGCAGATCGCCAGGAACTTGGCCAGCGCAGCCCCGGAATCCAGCACGCTGCGCGCGCGCTGCAGCCCGGTGCCGGCGCTGCTGCCCGGTGCCATGTCGAGCAGCACCGCGGACAGCGCCAGTGCGCGCTCGCGAAGGTCGACGGGTGCATCGGCTGCATTGCGCAGCACCTTGAGCACATCGTGCGCCTCGAGCGCCGGGCCGATTCCGCGGCCCACCGGCTGGGTGCCGTCCGAGCGATGGATCCCCAGCTGCAATCCAAGCGCAGCGGCGGTGTGTTCAAGCCGCGTGCCCAGGCTGTTGGCCGCGGCCTCGCCACGCACCTTGGCGGTCGGACCCACCGGCATGTCGATCAGGACGTGGGTTGAACCAGCGGCGATCTTCTTCGACAACACGCTGGCGACCAGTTGGCCATCGCTGTCGAAATCGAGCGGGCGCTGGACCCGGATCAGGATGTCATCAGCCGGGCTCAGGCGCACGTTGCCGCCCCAGACGATGCAGCCGCCCTCGCGCTCCACCACCCGGCGCATCGCCGCCAGATCGAGCGCCACCGGCGCCATGACCTCCATCGTGTCGGCGGTGCCCGCCGGCGACGTGATCGCGCGCGACGAGGTCTTCGGAATGCGGTAGCCAAGCGCGGCCACGATGGCCACCACGATCGGCGTGGTGCGATTGCCCGGCAGGCCGCCCACGCAGTGTTTGTCCAGCACCGGCCCTTGGCCCCAGTCCAGGCGCTGCCCAACGGCGATCATGGCCCGCGTCAGCGCGGTCGTCTCCGCTTGGTCCAGAAGGTCGCCAGCGCTGGCCGTGACGAACGCAGCAAGTTCCAGGTCCGACAGCTTGCTTTCCATCACGTCCTGCACCAGGGCGAGGTACTGCGCGTCGTCCAGCCGGGCCCCGAACACCTTGGCACGGAGCGCGCCTGCCGACGCCGCGGGTTCCGCGTGCCGGACCCGGGCCAGTACATTCGGCATGGGTTCGAGGAGCGTCCACGCGACCTCCGACAGCGCCACCTCGTCAAGTCCCAGCCTGTCGTCGACGACCACGTTCAGCGTCGCCACCAGCGTGCGCGGGCCGACGTCCAGCCTCACGCGCGTCATCGCCGCAAAGCCTTCGGAGCGACAGACTTCGCAGTCGCGGTGCATGTAGACCACCGGCTGCTGATAGGTGTCGATGCCGGCACGGGTGACGCGCAGGCGGGTGTGGCCTGGGACCGGCGTGGTCACCGCGCATCCTCCAACTCAACGCGCTCCAGGTGCTCCGGCACACGCGCACGCCAGCCCAGTTCACGCTGCACCCGCCCGCGCAGCGTGTCGGCTGCGTCGGGCTCGCCGTGGGTGAGGTACACCACGCGCGGCGCGGAAGGCGCAGTGCGCATCCAGTCCAGGAGCTCGCCGGCATCGGCGTGGCCCGAGAAGCCTTGCAACTGCACGACCTCGGCGCGAATGGCGACCTCGCGGCCGAACATGCGCAGGGTCCGCGCACCTCCAGCCAGCGCCGCGCCGCGTGTTCCGCCGGCCTGGTAACCCGCGAGCAGGATTGCGTTGCGGTCGTCTGATCCGAACGCCTCGATGTGGTGCAGCACGCGCCCGCCGGTGATCATGCCGCTGGCCGAGATGATGATCATCGGGCCGCGCTGTCGGTTGAGCGCCTTTGACTCCTCCACGGTGTTGACGAAAGTGGCCACATCGAACATCCGTTGGCAGTCTTCGTCCGAGACATGGTGCTCGTCGTGATGGGCGTGGTAGTGCCCGGTGGCGTTGACCGCCATCGGACTGTTGAGAAAGACCGGTACACGTGGGATCTCATTGCGCTCACGCAGCCGGGCGATATGAAGCATGAGTGCCTGGGCGCGACCGACGGCGAACGCCGGGATGACGATCACGCCACCACGGGCGGCCACCCGGCGAATGATCGGCGCGAGCTCGGCCTCCTGATCGATCGCGACATGGGCCCGGTTGCCGTAGGTCGATTCACAGACCAGCACGTCACAGGCAGGAAGCGGCGTCGGCGGATTCATCAGCGACTCGTGCTGCCGCCCCAGGTCACCGCTGAAGTGCAGGCGCTGGTTCTGGACGTCCATGCTGACGTGGGCGGCGCCCAGGATGTGGCCTGCCGGATGGAAGCGGACCGTAAAGCCGGGCGCGACCTCGATGTCGAGACCGTAGTCATGCCCCTTGAGCTGCTTCAGGCTGCGGCGGGCGTCATCCTCCGTATAGAGCGGCCGCGGCTCCGCGTGCTTCGAGTAGCCCTTGCGCGCGGCGTATTTCGCCTGCTCCTCGAGCAGGTGTCCGCTGTCAGGCAGCAGCAGGCCGCACAGGGCGACGCTGCCGCGAGTGCAATGGATGCGTCCGCTGAATCCCTGCTTGACCAGGGCGGGCAGGTAGCCCGAATGGTCCAGGTGGGCGTGGGTCAAGACCACCGCGTCGATCGATGACGGCTCGACGGGAAACGGCGCCCAGTTGCGCTCGCGCAGTTGCTTGTAGCCCTGGAACAGGCCGCAGTCGACCAGCACGCGCTGGCCGTTTGCCTCGACCAGGTAGCGTGAGCCGGTGACGGTGCCCGCGGCGCCGAGGAACTGGAGAGTGGGACTTGTTCTGTTGTTCATGGTTGCTCCTGGGGACTGCGGCAGTGCCGCGGCATCAAAACGGGAAAAGGAGACATGGGTTGCTCGACGCGCCGGTAGTCCTCACCCAGCCGAGCGGCTCGAGAATCGAGGCGCCCCCTTGACCATCGCCGATGCAGTGGGCGTGCCTCATTGGGCCTCTCCCTGCGTTGCGCCTGGACCAAGCCGGCGATGTGGGATGAAGGCCGGCACCTCCTGCATGTAGCGGACGTAGTCGTCGCCGAAGCGGCTCAAGCAGTCTTTTTCCTCACGGCGTGCCAGGCGGGCATAGGCCCACACGAGCACTGGATAGCTAGCGAGCGTGAGCAGCGTGGGCCACTGCAGCAGGAAACCGGTCAGCACGAGCACGAAGGCGACGTACTGCGGGTGGCGCATGCGCGCATACACGCCCTCCCGGGCGAGCCGGCCCTCACGCTGTGCCCGATACAGCACGGGCCAAGCGGCCGACAGCAGCCAGAAGCCGCCGCCGATCAGGACGAAACTCGCGATGTGGAATGGGCCGAAATGCGGGTTGGCGCGCCAGCCGAACCACATCTCCAGCAGATGGCCCGCGTCATGGCTGAGCCAGTCCACCTGCGGATAGTTGGCGCTGAGCCAGCCGCCCAGCACGTACAGCGTCAACGGGAAGCCATACATCTCCGCGAACAGGGCTACGACGAAGGCGGAGAACATCCCGAACCCCCGCCAGTCCCACCGGGTCAACGGCTTGTAGAAGCTCCACGCGAAGAAGATGAAGAACGCGGCGTTGATGGCGGCCAGGAGCCAAAGTCCGTAGCCAGCGTCAGGTGCATGCATGTCAGTGCCCTCCGCTCGAGGTGTCGGATGTCTCGCCGGTCTGTGCCTGCTTGCGACGGCCGTCATCTCTACCACCGGTAGGGGCATCAGCATTTCTGCCTTGCCCGTGGCCGCCATGACTGCCATGTCGCTTGTGCATGAACACATGCATGAGCGGGCACAGCAGCAGGATGGCCAGCGGCAACCAGCGGAGCGTTCCGGTGAGGTGGGCGCGATGCTCGACGCCCAGATAGAAGACGGCCAGCGCGAGGAAGATCCAGAAGACCCAGCGTCGGGACCGCGACGCAGTTGGAGAGCGGGGGGCAGTCATGGCAAATTCTCCTGAATGCGGCGTCCGAGAAGTCGTCGCGGGGTGGATCTGACGAACTTGCCGCCTTCCGCCGCGGCTACAGCTTCGATCAATGCGCAGACATCGTCGCCCGTCGGAATGGAGTCCGGCAGCGCGGCCCAAGCGTGGATGGCACGCTCCATCCGTTCGTGCATGGCCAGCAGCCTGTCCAGTTGTTGGCGGGTGTCGTCGAGCCTGCGCCGGATGATGTCCCGCACAAGCGGGCAGGGACTATGCCGCTGCAGGCTGTGGCGGATGATTTTCTCGATTTCGGCCAGCGTGAAGCCGAGCTGCTGCGCCGTACGAATGAAGTGCAGGCGCTGGAGCTCCGAGGCTGAGAACAGCTGGTAGCCGCCCTCGGTATGGGTGGCCGCCTGTAGCAGGCCCCGCCGCAGATAGTTGCGCACCACATGCACCGTGACGCCGCCCTGCTGTGCCAGCTGGCGTACTGTCATCAGCGGCGGCGCTGATTCGCCTTTGCCCGTCATTGGCGCGCTCCCTGATAGATGCTGATCAGGCTAGACCTGTGTCCCGCACACAGGTCAAGCTCGACTGACACACCTCCATCCGTAACCAGGCGGCCGGCGCGCTGAAGGTCGGCCGAATCACGACATGTCCGCCGGCAGCGCAGCGGATATTGGCCGCTTCCTGGCCAACTGCCGCTGCTTGATCAGCGAATACAGCGCCGGAATCACCACCAGGGTCAGCATCGTGGACGAGACCATGCCGCCCACCATCGGCGCGGCGATGCGGCGCATGACCTCCGAGCCGGTGCCGCTGCTCCACATGATCGGCAGCAGGCCGGCCATGATCGCGACCACGGTCATCATCTTGGGGCGCACGCGGTCGACCGCACCTTCGACGATCGCCTCGCGGAGGTCGCGTGCATCCAGCGAGCGGCCTTCGGCCTGGCGCCGCACGGCCCGCGCTTCGAGCGCGTGGTCGAGGTAGATCAGCATGACCACGCCGGTTTCCGCGGCAACGCCGGCCAGTGCGATGAAGCCCACGATCACCGCGACGCTGACGTTGTAGTCGAGCATCCACATCAGCCACACGCCGCCGACCAGCGCGAACGGCACCGACAGCATCACGATCAGCGACTCGGTGACGCGGCGGAAGTTGAGGTACAGCAGCAGGAAGATCAGCGCCAGGGTTACCGGGACGACGACGCGCATTTTCTCGGCGGCGCGCTGCATGTACTCGTACTGACCGCTCCAGGTCACGTAGTAGCCGGGCGGGAACTGCACCTGCTCGGCGACGGCATCCTGCGCGGCCTTCACGTAACGGCCGAGATCGCTCTGACGCGTATCGACGTAGATGTAGGCCGCCAGCATCGCGTTTTCGGTGCGGATGCTCGGTGCCCCTTTCGTGACCTCGATTCGCGCCAACTCGCCGAGGGGCACCTGCGCGCCGCCGGGCACGGGCACCAGGACCTGGTTGCCGATCCGGTGCGGGTCGTCTCGCAACTCGCGCGGATAGCGCACGATCGCACTGAAGCGCTCGCGGCCCTGCAGGATGGTGGTCACGATCTCGCCGCCCAAGGCGGCCGCGACCACGTCCTGCACCTCGCCCAGGGTCACGCCGTACTGCGCCAGGCTGGGCAGGTCCGGCGTGATGTCGAGATAATAGGCGCCGGTCAGACGTTCGGCGAACGCGCTGGTCGTCCCCGGCACTTCGCGCACCACCGCTTCGATCTCGGTGGCGAGGGCGTCCAGCTGCTTCAGGTCGTTGCCGAAGAGCTTGATGCCCACGGGCGTGCGGATGCCGGTGGCCAGCATGTCCGTACGTGCCTTGATCGGCATCGTCCAGGAGTTTGCGACGCCCGGGAACTTCAGCGCCGCGTCCATTTCGGCGATGAGCTTGTCGGTGGTCATGCCGTCGCGCCATTCGTCCTCGGGCTTGAGGTTGATGACGGTTTCGAACATCTCCAGCGGTGCGGGATCGGTGGCCGTCAGGGCACGGCCCGCCTTGCCGAACACCGACTCCACCTCCGGGAAGCCCTTGATGATCCGGTCCTGCTGCTGCAGCAGTTCGGAGGCCTTCGTCACCGACATGCCGGGGAGCGATGCGGGCATGTACAGGAGGGTGCCCTCGTTGAGCGTGGGCATGAACTCGCTGCCCAGGCGTGACGCCGGCCACAAGCTGGCGAACAGGGCAACGAGCGCGATCGCGATCGTGGCCATGCGGTGCCGCAGCACGACGTCGATCACGGGCCGATAGGCCGCGACCAGGAACCGGTTCACCGGGTTCTTCTGCTCGGGCATGATCTTGCCGCGCACGAACAGGAGCATGAGCACCGGCACTAAGGTCACTGAAAGCAGCGCACCACCGGCCATGGCGAAGGTCTTGGTGAAGGCCAGCGGCTTGAACAGGCGGCCTTCCTGCGCCTCCAGGGCGAACACCGGAAGGAACGAGACGGTGATGATCATCAGGCTGAAGAACAACGCCGGCCCGACCTCGCGGCAGGCATCAATGATCAGCTGGGCTCGGCTGCGGGAGCCGTCGGAGCGCTCGATGTGCTTGTGTGCGTTCTCGATCATCACGATCGCCGCGTCCACCATTACGCCGATCGAGATCGCGATGCCGCCCAGGCTCATGATGTTGGAGTTCATGCCGAGCGCACGCATCGCGATCACTGCGACCAGCACGCCGACCGGCAGCATGACGATCGCGACCAGTGCGCTGCGCGCATGGAACAGGAACAGCAGGCAGACCAGCGCGACGATGAGGCTCTCCTCGAGCAATGTCGTGCGCAGCGTCTTGATCGCACGCACGATGAGGTCGGACCGGTCGTAGACCGTCTGGACGCTGACGCCCTCGGGCAGGCCGCGTGCAAGTTCCGCGATCTTGTCCTTCACCCCGCCGATCACGGCCAGAGCGTTCTCGCCGAAGCGCGCAATGACGATCCCGGCCACGACATCGCCTTCGCCGTCCAGGTCGGCGATGCCGCGACGCTCGTCGGGCACCAGTTCGACCCTGGCGACGTCGCCAATCAGCACCGGTGCGCCCCCTTCGGCGCGCAGCACGAGGCTCTCGATGTCCTCGCTGCCGCGCAGGTAGCCGCGGCCGCGCACCATGTATTCGGTCTCGGCCATTTCGATCACGCGGCCGCCAACGTCGCGGTTGCTAGCGGCGACCACCTCGGACACCCGCGAGATCGGGATGTCGAACTCGCGCAGGCGGACCGGATCCACCGTGATCGAGTACTGGCGCACGAAGCCGCCGACGCTGGCGACCTCGGCCACGCCGGGCGCGGTGGTGAGCTGGTAGCGCAGGTACCAGTCCTGCATGGCACGCAACTCGTCCAGCGAGTGGCGGTCGCTTTTCAGGACGTACTGGTAGACCCAGCCCACGCCCGAGGCATCGGGTCCCAGCGCCGGTGCCACGCCAGCCGGCAGGTTCTTCGACGCGACGTTGAGGTTTTCCAGCACGCGTGAGCGCGCCCAGTACAGGTCGGTGCCTTCTTCGAAGATGACGTAGATGAAGGAGGCGCCGAAGAACGAGAAACCGCGGACGTCCTTCGATTTCGGAACCGAGAGCAGAGCGCTGGTCAGCGGGTAGGTGACCTGGTCCTCGACCACCTGGGGCGCCTGTCCCGGGTATTCGGTGAACACGATCACCTGCACGTCCGACAGATCCGGCTGTGCGTCCAGTGGCGTGTTCATCAGTGCGTAGATGCCGCCGGCGACGATCGCCAGTGTCATCACCAGGACCAGGAAGACGTTGCGGACCGACCATTCGATGAGGCGGGCAAGCATGTCAGTACCCCTCGTGGCCGGTGGCGGAGGGCGGAGCCTCCTCAGGGGTGGCCGGCATCGAATGACCCGCGTGCGGATCAGCGGCTTCGCCACCGCCGGACTCGGGCTGCGGATCCTCGCTGGTGCCCGAGGGCGCCCCATGTCCTGCGTGACCTTCAAGTCCCTGAAGTGCGGACTGCAGATTGCTTTCGGCGTCGATCAGGAAGTTGGCGGAGACCACGACCTGCTCGCCTTCGGTGACCCCATCCAGAATCTCCATGCGATCGCCGCCGCGCCGCCCCAGCGTGACGTCCCGCGGTGCGAAGCGACCGGGACCGGTCTCGACCAGCACCACCTGGCGTGTGCCACTGTCGAGCACCGCCGAGCGCGGCACGTTCAGGACCGGGCCGGCCCCGGGCTCCTCGAGCAGCACCGTCCCGTAGAGTCCCGGCCGCAGGTCGCCATCGGGATTGGGCAGCGCGATGCGTACGTCCACGGTGCGTGTCATCGCATCGATGACGGGCTGCACGAAGGTGACTTCGCCCTCGGCCACCTGGCCCGGCAGGGCCACGGTTTCAAAGCGGGCCGGCTGGCCGACCCTGATGTCCGCGGCCTGCGCCGCCGGCACCTTGGCGATCACCCACACCGTCGACAGGTCGGCCAGCAGCAGGATGGTTTCGCCGGGCTCGAAGCGTGCGCCCTGGACCACCGGCTTCTCGATCACGACCGCGTCCGCGGGCGCCGTGAGGACCAGTCCGGTCTTGCCCAGCTGCGAATCGCTGATTTCCCAGTTGCGCAGGCGGGTGCGGGCGGCATCGCGCAGGCGGACCATCGACGCCGCGCTCGCGGGATCGGACCCGGTGAGCCTGCGGGCGGTCTCGTCGGCGAGCCGGTATTCCTGCTGCGCCGTCGCCAGCTGCGGGCTGTAGACGGACAGCAGCGGCTGCCCGGCGCGGACGCGCATGCCCGTTTGGTTCGCGTACAGGCGCTCCACCCAGCCTTCGAAGCGGGGCGCGATCGCGTACTGCCGGGTCTCGTCGACCTCGACCGTGCCGCTGGTGCGCACGGTGGCGGCCAGGGCCCCCCGCTTGACCGCTTCGGTGCGCACGCCCAGCGCCTGCACCTTGTCCGGCGGCAGCACCACCGTGCCCGGTGCCGCCGGCGGTGCATCGTCGGCATAGACCGGGACGTAGTCCATACCCATCGAGTCCTTCTTGGGCACTGGCGAGGTGTCCGGAAGGCCCATGGGATTGCGGTAATAGAGCACCTTGCGTTCCGCGGCCGGCGCCTCGGCGGACGTGGTTGCGGTCGTGGAATCGTTCGTGGCGCGGCCGGCCACCCATCCGACGGTGAGAGCGGCGAGTGCGACGCCGATGGCGAGCGACAGGGTCTGGACACGGGTCATCGGATATCTCCTTCGATGGCGCGCACGGCGGCGGCGCCCAACAGTTCGTCACGCAGTGCATCGACCCGTGCGAGGTCGGCGCCCTGCCATTGATTGAGTGCTTCCAGCAGCGTCCCGAAGTCGACTTCGCCGACCTGGTAGCTGGCCAGCGCGGACTGCCAGGTGGCGTCGGCCTGCGGCAGCAGCGTGTTCTCGATCAGTTGCCGGCGTTCGCGTGCGCTCGTCCACCGCGCCCAGGCGGAGGCGCCGCGTTCCTCCACGGCCCGCAGCGTGGCGTCCATGCGCGCCAGCGCCGCGTCTTCGAGCAGGCGCGATTCGCGCTCGCGCTCGCGGCGTGCACGCTGCTGGAACGGGATCTCGATCTCCAGCATCAGCTCGGTGCTTTCGATGCCGTTGCCGAGCTGCATCGCACCCACGCCCACGGTGATGTCCGGGAACCGGTTGCGACGCTCCAACACCACGTTCGTGCGCGCGGCTTCGGCGCGGGCCTGCTGTGAGCGGACCGCGGGGTGCGCGTCGGCGCCATCCAATGCTTCGGCCAGGGAGGCACTTTGAACGACTAGGCGCGGCGCCTCATCGGGGGTCGCCAGCGGTGAATCGGACCGGCGCCCCAGCACCGCGTTCAAGGTGGCGGCCGCCTCCTGCTTGGCCGCGAGGCGTTCGATCCGCTCGCGCTGCAGGCTGGTCTGCTCGACCTGGGCGCGGATGGCATCCTGCTGCGCCGCGCGGCCCAGGGCGTAGCGCACGCCGGCCATCTCTTCGACTTGGCGGAGCAGGGCGATGCGGCGATCGAGCACGGCCACGGCCTGATCGGCATGCCAGTAGCGTGCGTAGGCCGCCTCGGCATCGGACAGCAGGTCGCGCGCCGTGGTGATGCGGTCTAGCCCGACCGCGACCGCGTCCTGGGTGGCCCCGGTCCGCGCCAAGCCGCGCTTGCCCCAGAGCGGGAAGCGCTGGCGCAGCGCGTAGTCGACTTCGCGGTCGGCACCGGCGCTGCGCCAGGGCTTGTCCGGATCCAGGCCGCGGAATCCAACGGAAGCCATCGGGTCGGGCAGGGCGCCCGCCGGCAGAATCCGTGCTTCGGCGGCCTGGGCCTCGAAGTCCAGTGCCCGCAGCTCGGGGTTGTGTTCGAGGACCCAGGCGCGGATCGACTCGAGGCTGTGCCCTGGGACGGGTTCGGTTGCGGTAACGGGCAGCGCCAGCATCCACAAGGCGCCGGCGAGCACGCAGGCAGGCAGGTGCCAGAGTGGTGGTCGACGGCGGAACAGAGGGCGGGGTCGCAGGCGCCTGGCCTGCAGTCGGTCGAACAGGGATGCCATATCAGTGTCCTTTGGCCGACGCGACGGAAGTCGCTCGGACGAGGGCAGGAACACATGCCGTGACGCAGCCACGGCGCGAACGCACAGGACTGCGCCGCACAGACGTGCGGAGCAGTCAGCGTCCGGGCATCAGATGAGCAGAAGCGCCGCTGGATGGGCGGTAGGTCGGTGCCAGGCGGGCCTGGGCGGTGAATCCAGCCATGTGGCCGTGACACTTGGTGAAGCATCCGCAATCGCGGCGATCGCAAGCCAGGAGAGCCATGCTTCGGCCAGCAGCGGCGGAATCGAAGGGATGCGCCCACTGTCCGCCGAGAGGTCACCCTCGGTGCAGTGCGCGTCGCACAGTGCCTTACTCGCCGAGGGGAGCTCCGCCTCGCAGCCGTGGCCATGGTCGTGCCGGGTGTCGGTGGCAGCAGCGACAAACGCCGCCGGCGTGCCTGGGAGATCCAGGCAGTCGCCATGGCCCGCGAGCACAAGCTGGGACCAGAGCAGCGCCGCCATCGCGAGGAGGACGGTGCGCCGGAACCAATTCCGATGGCGGATGCGGACCATGACGTGAGCTTGCCTCTTACCGGGACAGACGCAATTGATCCAAGTCAATCCTTGGCCAAGCCCAAGGGCGGGTCCGGCGGCGACTTGGCAGGACTAAGTGCATTGGCCACCACCGATACCGAACTCAGGCTCATTGCCAGCGCCGCCACCATCGGAGCCATAAAAAGACAAAGGCGTGGTTGGAAGAGTGCACGCGTAAGCCGCCATTGCCACCTGTTGGAACAGGAGGCACAGCAGGACCGCGAGGGCGATCCGTAAGCGGTGGCGGCTGCGAAAATGCATGATCAGGATGTTACTCCGTCATTTAGCCCAAAGCGTCGGCAAATACTTGGAATTCATGCCAGTACTTGACACTGATCGAGCCGAACCGGCGTACTCACTCGGTGCTGCGCTGTTCCAGATCCGCGATCAGCGCCTCCATCTCCCGGATCTCTCGGCGTTGGGCGGCAATGATCTCATCGGCCAGTTCACGCACCCGTGGGTCGGAAATGTTGGCCCGTTCGCTCGTCATGATCGCAATGGAGTGATGCGGAATCATCGCTCGCGTATACGACACGTCCTGGACGGTTGCCTGACTGCGCATCAGCCACAACGCCCCGGCAAACACCAACGCGCAACCGAGCAGGATTCCCGTGTTGAGCTTCCTGTTCTGGTACATGCCCAGCATGAAGAGCAGCATGATCACGCCCATGGTGGCGCCCATGACAAAAGCCATGTACACGCGGGTTTCGCTGAAAGAGACGTGATCGAGTTGGTAGGTATTGAGGTACATCAACCCGAACATGACCACCGTCGAGGTGGCGATCATGAGCCCGAACCTGGCGTACTTCGGCATGGCGGTTTCTCCTTTCTACGTGGTCGTACTAGGTGGCGGATGTTGTTTCGCGGGGAGGGTTGGAGTCGCTGGCGCCCCGGAGTGGCGAGCGGGAGAGCCGCAGCGCATTGCCGACCACCGAGACCGAGCTCAGGCTCATCGCCAGCGCCGCGATCATCGGGCTCAGCAGCAGCCCGAACACCGGGTACAACACGCCAGCGGCGATCGGCACGCCAAGCGCGTTGTACAGAAACGCGAAGGTCAGGTTCTGCTTCATGTTGGACACGGTCGATTCCGAGATCATCCGCGCGCGCATGATTCCTCGCAGATCGCCCTTGACCAGGGTCACCTGGGCACTGGACATTGCGACGTCCGTACCGGTGCCCATCGCAATACCGACGTCGGCCGCGGCCAGCGCCGGCGCATCGTTGATGCCGTCTCCGGCCATCGCCACCCGGTGTCCTTCGCTCTTGAGGCGCTGCACGAGGTCGGCCTTGTCCTGCGGCCGCACTTCTCCATGCACCTCGTCAAGGCCGAGTTCCGCGGCCACCGCGCGGGCGGTGGTGAGCCCATCGCCAGTAGCCATGATGATTCGCACGCCGGCCGCCTGCAGTTCTCGGATCGCTGCAGCGGTGGACGGCCTGATGGGGTCCGCCACGGCAATGACACCGGCAAGCCGCCCGTCCGCTGCCAGGAACATGGCGCTCGCGCCCTCGCCACGGAGCCGTTCGGCGACGTCGACGTGGCGCTCGACATCGGCACCGATCTCCTGCATCAGCGCGGTATTGCCCAGCACGAGATCCTGGCCGGCGACCCTGCCACGCACGCCCATGCCGGTGACGGAGTCGAATCCCTCGACGTTATCGAGGCGGAGGTCCCGACGCCGCGCTTCGGCGACGATCGCATCCGCCAGCGGATGCTCGCTGCCCTGGTCGAGGCTCGCGGCGAGCTGCAGCACTTGCTCGTCCCGGTAGCCCTCGAAAGCCACCACCTCCTTGAAGGTAGGCCGGCCTTCGGTCAGGGTGCCGGTCTTGTCCACGATCAACGTGTCGATCTGGCGCATCTGCTCGATTGCTTCGGCATCGCGGAACAGCACGCCTGCCTGCGCCGCCCGCCCGGTGGCGACCATGATCGACATCGGTGTCGCAAGCCCAAGAGCGCACGGGCAGGCGATGATCAGCACCGAGACCGCGTTGAGCACTGCGAATGTCCACGCCGGTGCCGGGCCAAACAGGCCCCAGACGAAGAACGTGAGCACCGCCGCGGCCAGCACGGCCAGGACAAACCAGAAGGCGACCTTGTCGGCCATGCGTTGCATCGGCGCGCGCGAGCGTTGCGCCTGCGCGACCAGTTGCACGATCTGCGACAGCACCGTATCCGACCCGACCTTGCCGGCACGGATGACCAGCGCGCCGGTGCCGTTCTGGGTGGCACCGATGACACTGGCGCCTACCGTCTTCTCGACCGGGATCGGCTCGCCCGTCAACATCGATTCATCAACGCTGGAGCGTCCTTCGATCACCTCGCCATCGACCGGCACCTTCTCGCCTGGGCGGACGCGCAGGCGGTCGCCGACGTGGACGTGGGTCAGCGGGATGTCCTCTTCGGAGCCATCGTCGTTGAGTCGTCGGGCCTCCTTCGGCGCAAGGCCGAGCAACCCCTTGATTGCGGCGGAAGTCTTGGAGCGTGCGCGCAACTCGAGGATCTGCCCGAGCAACGTCAGCGACACGATCACGGCTGCGGCCTCGAAGTACACGCCGACGCGTCCATGCTCCCGGAACGAGGCGGGAAACAGGTCTGGTGCGACCGTCGCCACCACGCTGTAGCCGAATGCCGCCGCCACGCCGATCCCGATGAGCGTGAACATGTTCGGGCTGCGGTTGCGGATGGACTGGACGCAACGGACGAAGAATGGCCATCCGGCCCACAGTACGACCGGAGTGCTCAGGACCAGTTCGACCCACGTCTGGGTGCCCATGGGCAGCGGCAGGACCTCCTGGCCGAACAGGTCCAGCCGCGGCAGGTAGCGGCCAAACATCGCCAGGACCAGCGTCGCCAGCGTCAGTGGCAACGTCCACCAGAAGCGTCGCGAGAAGTCGCGGAGCTCGGGGTTGTCTTCGTCCTCCAGGCTGGGCATTTCAGGCTCGAGCGCCATGCCGCAGATCGGGCAGTTCCCGGGACCTTGCTGCCTGATCTCCGGGTGCATCGGGCAGGTGTAGGTGGCGGTCGCGTCGACCGGAGGAGCCTGTTGCGGCGTGAGGTAGCGTTCGGGATCAGCGGTGAACTTCTCGCGGCATCGGCCGGAACAGAAGTGGAACTGCGACCCGTTGTGTGTTGCGTGGTGCGGCGTCGTTTGCGGGTCCACCTGCATCCCGCACACAGGATCGACGGCCAAGTTCGTCGGCTTCGGCTCTGCGGCACCGCCGTGATCGCCAGCGTTCGGCTGCTCATGGCCATGGGAGTGCGTCGATGCGTTCATGCAGGACCTCGTTCAACGGAAGAGTGTGGTCGGTCGCGAGCGCGCCATGCCGAAAACGATGGCTTGGCTTGAACCCGGAGCCAGGTCTCAACCCTTGCGAAGGGCCCGCCCTTGCGGGCCGACCCTCCGCGGTGGGTCAGGCAGCGGCCGCCATGGCAGCGCAGCTTTCGGCACACCGTCGACAGATGTCGGCGCAGCGCTTCATCTGCGCGTCGTCACCCATGGACTCGCAGTCCGCCGCGCACTGGCGGCAGATCTCGGCACAGGCGCCGCAGATGACGTTGTGCACGCTGGAGCCGCGCAACATCGCGTCGGCGCTGGTCGCGCAAATGTCGGCGCAGGTGGCCATCAGGCTGATGTGTTCTGGTGCAGCGTGTGCGCCTCCTTTGGTCAGGCAGTAGTTGATGGTCTCCAGGCAGATCGCATGGCACTGG
Source organism: Luteimonas notoginsengisoli (assembly GCF_042648885.1). Taxonomy (NCBI): domain Bacteria; kingdom Pseudomonadati; phylum Pseudomonadota; class Gammaproteobacteria; order Lysobacterales; family Lysobacteraceae; genus Luteimonas; species Luteimonas notoginsengisoli. The sequence goes on from NZ_JBHRYF010000017.1 coordinate 42,869, forward strand.
ACACAGTTGTCAATGCAATCGTTCATCGCCTGAGGCCGATCAGCAGCGGAATGGTGAGTCATGTGATGCTCCTTCTTCCAAGCGGGCATAAAATCGGCGTGCCCGCATCACCGCCCCCTATTGCGCGGATCTGTCAGTGCTGTGCGAACGGTTCGGTCGTACCATCGCGATTGACGATCTCAACCGTGTAGGGCTCCTGGCGCCCGTCGGGCATCTCCATTCCCGGGGAGCCCATCGGCATGCCGGGAAGCACCAGGCCAATTGCGTCCGGCTTCTCCTCCAGTAACCGCTTGATGTCTGTGGCCGGCACATGGCCTTCGATCATGTAGCCGGCGATCTCCGCGGTATGGCATGAGCCCTTGCCATAGGGAACGCCCAACCGTTCTTTGACGGGCTGCAGGTTGTCGGCTTCGCGCACCTCGACTGCGAACCCGGCCTGCCGCACGTGCTCCACCCATGAACCGCAGCAGCCACAACTTGGGCTCTTGTGCACGATCATCAGCGGCAAGCCCATGGCGTTGTTCACGGAAGCGGGTGCCCGCTGGGCTTCCGCTTCGATCGCTGGTGGAGCTGCCGATGGCGCCGCCGATGGCGCTTGGGCACAGGCGCCCAGGGTCGCGAAGGCAATCGCCAACCCCGCATTACGCAGAAATAGACGCGTTTTCATGGGTCCTCCGGCTTTCAACGCTTGGTCCGTGACGACCAATGGATGTGGGCGATCCGCCAGCCCTCCGGTGTCTGCCGGAGCACCATGGTCTCGGCGCTGAGCAGCACCAGGGGTTTGCCGTCCTTCTTGGCGTGTAGTTCGCTTTCGCTGCCGATCCAGACGAGGTCGCCGGCAGTGCGTGCACGGCGCCGCAGCAACTGGCGGTGGGTTCCCTCCAGGAACTTTGCGTCACTGATGGCGTGGTGGCCGAGGTACTCGTCGCGGCTGCGTTCGGCCCCGCCCGATTCCAGGATCAGTACGTCCCGGGCGAGCAGCTCTTCCACTGTTTTCAGGTCGCCGCTGGCCAGGGCATCGCTGAACCGTTCGGCGACCGCCACGGCCGCTCCGGCTTGGGCAGGCACGTCGATCTGCGGCTGGTGCGCCGCTGCCGGGTGGTGCGCGTGCGAAGCCGCATCGGGCGCGGTCTGGGCGGACACGGTGCTGATTCCGCCCGCGGCGAGGATCAGGACCAGAAAGGTTGCGACAGATTTCATGTTCATAGCTCCGTGATCAGTGTTCGTGGTCGTGGCCGTCGTCGGCCGGATTCGTTTGCGGTGCAGGGTGTGATTCGACGGTTCCGTCGGCATGGCGGTGCTCGACCATCCGCGGTTGCGCCTCGGGCTCGTGGTGATCGGCAGCCGTGCCCGGCGGATGTGCGTGCGGCGCCTGGCCGCCATCGCCGTGGTGGTCATCCATGCCGGTCTGCGGTTTGGCCGCCGCGTCATCATGGGGCGGCGTGCCTGGTGGATGCACATGGCCCCCGGAACCATCAGCCGCTGCGGCGCCTGCCGCTGGATCGTCATGATGGTTCGCCGCGGCGCCTTCCCCATGAGGATGTGGCTGGGTCTCCCCGCCGCCGTGCGAATGCCCGCCGCTGCTGTCGACTATGGCCTGGTACCCGGCTTCGTCGAGCGTCGGCAGCACCTGGAGGAACGCGGCCATGTTCCAGATGTACTCGTCGGCCATGCTCTCGCCCCAAGCCGGCATGCCCGATGCCTTGATGCCGTGCTTGATGACCCAGAACGCTTCGGCGGCGTCGACCATGTGCCGGGTCAGGTTCGGCGGGGCGGGGTACAAACCCCGGCTCAACTCGGTATCCGGCATCCCCGGTGCCAGATGGCAGCCGGCGCACATGGCGGCATAGTTGCCCGAGCCCTGGACGATCCGCGCCGGATCCTCCAGGTTTGGCACCTGCAGCTCCTTGGCCCGGACCTTGATCGAGCGTTCGCGCAGCGTTTCGAGTGCCGAGTAGACCGGTCCCGTGTGCGGGTCGTCGGCGCCGATGTTGTACAGCCCCGACCAGACGAAGCCCGCCATCGCCAGCACGGCGATGAACGACAGTCCGACCAGCACGATCAGAGTTTTGCGTTTTACGAATGCCATGGTGGTGGTCTCCCCTAGAACCAGATGCGGATGCCGGCAACAATGCGCGTGTCCTCTATGTCGTCGGACTGTTCGCGCCGGTAGTCAGCAGTGCCGCCGTAAGCGCGTTCCCACACCACACCGATATAGGGCGCAAACTGGCGGTGGAACTCGTAACGCAGGCGGAAGCCCGCTTCCAGCGTGCTCAGGCCGCTGCCGATGCCGCGCTCCGGATCGTCCTGGCCCCATGCTTCGGCTCCGACCAGCCATTGGCCGATCAGCCGGTTGGTGAACAGCGTCTCGTACTCGGCTTCCAGCCCGAGCCCGGTCTGGCCCGACTCGCCCAAGTAGGCCGTGGCATCGACCTCGAACTTGTACGGCGCCACGCCCATGACGCCGACGGCAGCGAAGGTCGGCGATGGCCCCTCGCCAAAGTCGTGGCGGACGCCCGCGACGAGGTCCCACCAGCGTGCGATCGCGCGGCCGTACAGGACCTCGACATCGGCGGACTCATTGGTGCCGCCCACGCGCTCGCCTTCGCTGCGCAGCCACAGGCGATTCAGGTCGGTGCCTATCCAGGCGAGCGCCTCCCAGCCCACGCCTGTGCCTTCGTCGTCGGCATCCCAGGTCTCCAGCCGGTCGAGCAGCCAGTACGAATGAATCGCCGTGTCGTGGACGGCGTGGCCACCGACGTCCGGGAACGCAGCAGCGCGGTCACCGGGTGTGACCGGCGGAATCGGGTCGCGCGGTGCCGCGGTTGCGGGCAGGTCCTCATCCACAACGGTGCCGTGGCCCATGGCGGCGTGATCCACCGGTTCGGCCGGCGGAGCAGCCGTTGGCATGTGATGTCCTGCATGGGGATCGGCCGGTTCATCCGTTGCAGAGGCCGACTCGGCAGGCGCATGCACCGAGTGATCGACCGACGGTTCCTGCTGCGCGGGCTTGGCAGGCGGCGGCATGTGGTGGCTGGCATGCGGATCCTGCGGCGCCGGCGTCTCCTGCACTGGCGCGGCGGGCTCGACCGGGTGGTGCATGGAATGATCGACTTCCTGGCCCCAGGCGGGCGCGGCGCCCAGTGACAGCAGAACTGCCGCTGCCATGAGGGCAGTGCGTGGGTCGTGAGTGGACAGGTTCATGGCATTCACTCCTTCACCTGAACTTCCCGGAACATGCCGGCTTCCATGTGGTAGAGCAGATGGCAGTGGTAGGCCCAGCGGCCGAGCGCGTCGGCACGCACGCGGTAGCTGCGCTTGGTACCCGGCGGCATGTCGATGGTGTGCTTGCGCACTTGGAAGTTGCCGTCGGCGTCCTCCAGGTCGCTCCACATACCGTGCAGGTGGATCGGATGGGTCATCATCGTGTCGTTGACCAGGACGATGCGCATGCGCTCGCCGTAATTGAGCCGGAGCGGCTCGGCGTCGGAGAACTTCATGCCGTCAAACGACCACGCAAAACGCTCCATGTGGCCGGTGAGGTGCAACTTGACGGTGCGACCGGGCTCGCGGCCGTCCGGGTCGCGGAAAGTGCTGCGCAGGTCGGCGTAGGTCAGCACCCGACGTCCGTTGTCACGCAGGCCGATGCCGGGGTCATCGAGCTTCGGCGCGGGGTTCATGGTCTGCATGTCGACCAGCGGATTACCCTCCTCGCTGGCGGGGTGCTGCTGCATGCCGGCTGCGCCGTGGTCCATCGTCGCCATCGGGCCAGGCTTCATTGACGACGTGCCGTGCTGGCTGTGGTCCATGCCGGCGTGCTGCGTCCCGGCCATCGCGCCGGCTGACGACATCGCGGCCATGTCGTGGCCCGTGGCTCCGTGGTCCATGCCGCCCATCATTCCGTGCCCCATGTCATCCATGGTCAGGATCGGCTTGGGGTCCACCGACGGCACCGGCGCGCGCAGGCCTTCGCGCACCGCCAAGGTGCCACTGACATAGCCGGTGCGGCCCAGATCCTGCGCAAAGATGGTGAAGGCATCCTGCCCGCTGGGTTCGACGATCACGTCGAAGGTCTCGGCGGTGGCAATGCGGAACTCGTCGACGCTGACGGGATGCACGTACTGTCCATCGGCCGCAACCACCGTCATCTTCAGCCCGGGGATACGCACGTCGAAATGGGTCATCGACGATCCGTTGATAAAGCGCAAGCGGACCTTCTCGCCGGACCGGAACAGGCCGGTCCAGTTGCCCAGGGAAGTGGTTCCATTCATCAGGTAGGTGTAGGTGTTGCCGTTAACGTCCGACAGGTCGGTCGGCGTCATCCTCATCTCGCCCCACATCTTCCGGTTCTGGAGTGTGGCCGTGAGCCCATGCTGCTGGACGTCTTCGAAGAAGTCGCCAACGGTCTGTTTGGCGTAGTTGTCGAAATCGGACATCTTCTTGAGCCGGGCGAACAAGTAGGTCGGATCAAGATCAGTCCAGTCGGTCAGCATGACCACGTAGTCGCGGTCGTAGGCGAAAGGCTCCGGCTCGAGGGGCTCGATCACAAGCGGCCCATACAGACCGGCCTGCTCCTGGAACGCAGTGTGGCTGTGGTACCAGTAGGTGCCGCCCTGCACGACGTTGAAGCGATAGTGGTAGGTCTCGCCACGATCGATGCCGTCGAAGCTCAGCCCCGGCACACCGTCCATGTTGGCCGGCAGCAGAATTCCGTGCCAATGGATCGAGGTTGAATGGCCGTGGATCGAGTTGGGCGGTAGCGCGTTCCTGACCCGCAGGTTCACCGTGGTGCCTTCGCGCCAGCGCAGCAGCGGCGCAGGAACGGAACCGTTGACCGTGATCGCGGTCCGCGTTGCGCCGGTGAAGTTCATCGGCGTCTCACCGATGGTCAGGTCGAACTCGGTGCCCGACAGGATGTTGGGCACGCCTTGGGCATTGACCGCCCAGCTGTAGCGGGGCCAGAACCCCAAGGCGGCGACGGCACCGCCAGCGGCCAAGCCCTGCACGAAGCGGCGGCGCGACGGCGCAAGCAGCCCACCGGCGACCCGGTCGAAAGAATCGGATGACATGGAAGCTCCGTAAAGCGTCAGAGGGCTCGCGCGAATTGCGAGCGGATGCCTCGCCTGCCATGGAGATGGGCAGGCGGAAACGCGCCAGTAAGGCGCAGCAGGACGCTTAGCCGATCGGAGGTCGGATCAGGTGAGGCAGTGCAGGAGACGCATGGGCCGAGTACATCGGCCGGACGCTATCGGTGTGCTCGGGCACCGTGGCATTTAAAACGACCGCGACCACCGCGGCTTGGCAGTGATGCATGCAAGCACAGCGGCATTCACCCGTCTGGCAGCAGTCGCCAGGCGACTGCTGTTCTTCCCCTCCAGGAGAGCCTCCGCCATGAGCATGCCCCTCGAGGGGAGCCGAGCCTTCGGTGGGCTGGCCATGGCAGGGCTTCTTGGACTCTGCAGCCGACTGCGAGGCAGAATCTGCCGGGGTGTCCGAAATGCCCGCCGTGGAGTGGTTCGCGTGCATTGACGCCACTGCCACGCCCATGCCGTCGACCAACAAGGCGACAATCAAGAACAGCTGCAACAGGATGGAGCGGGCAGGCATGCCGCAAGTATACCGATGGCCGTAAAGCCCAGGTGAGTGGCGTGCAAGCGACAGGTACTTAGTATCGGCGGCGGGGTACAGCGCGCCCCGCATGAAAATGGTCCCATTGACCTCCTGACGCTTGGCTCCATTTTAACTAGGGGAATCAGTAACGTAGGTCACCGCCGTGTACGTTCACGCAGAGCCGCCCTACGCGGAGCCCAACGCGGGATGAGTCTTGGCGTGCAGCTCCGATCACGGAGACCGTTATCGGCTCCCGGTAGACCGAGCCGTACGGGTGCAGTCGCTAGAGTAGGCGGCTGCTGGTCAGCAGCCAGGAAGCGTTGGGCGGCAAACCGCCGAACGCCCTATCGCACCTGTTGCAAGTCGGCTATGCCAAGTGCGCGTTGAGCGGGGGCAGCAGGGTCACACGTGGTAAGTTGAGGTCGAAGCTGGCGACGCAGTGCTGGGCTGCTCGTGTGCGTTGACCAAGGCCCGCGCGAGCATCCCGGCCCCGCCCCAGACCAGCTGAAATGTGAACGCGTGGGGCGTGGTCTTGGTCTGGCTCCAAGCCGTCTCATTGGCGACCTGTTCCTGGGTAATGGCGTCGTTGATGAGAAGCAGCTTCAGGAAATCTCGACGCGGCTGCTCCAGTCGCTCGGGATGCTCTAGAAAGGGGTGGGGCCGTCGCCCCAACAACCGATGAATTACTGGCTAACGCCGGCAACTTGGCGAGACAGAAATGGGATGAACTGCTTTCGCCCAAGCTGCTGCGTGAGACTTACGCGAACTCCAACCTCGATCTCGACGAGGCGCGCGTCTGGCTTGCTCAACTGGCCCCTTGTCTGAAGACGACCGCTTCTCCCGAGCGCGTTCTGCCTAATGCCGGCTCTGCGGTGAAAGCGACCGCCCCGCAGCAGGCGGTTAGGGATGTTTATCGGGGGTGAGGATGGCAGCTGGCCCGCGGCCGCGCTACTGTCGCTCTTTTGATTTATTGGCCGGGAGCCGACATGAGCAAGGATCCGACTCGAAAACGAAAGACAAAATTAAAGGAGCTCCGCAAGGAATCTGACGCGGCCGCGGCCCGAGCACTTGCAGAGCTGCACACGGTTTAGGATTGGAAATCCGGATCGGTGATGCCAGCGCCACCTCGTATTGAGCGAGGATAGCTGGGGCATGGAATCAAAGCAGGACGTTGTCCCTCGACCTGTCCATCATTGGAAGATTGGTCCCGCCCAGTATTTCCTTCGATCTCCATCTCGCGGCCGGCTGCGCGCCACCCGCGGTACTGGACAAGGCGGGCGCCTCAGGCGTGCGAGGTCAGGCGCTCCGGCACCGGCTTGGTCTTCTCCAGGCCGAAGCGCGTGTATGTCCATACAAAGGCGAAGAATCCGAAGTAGATGGCAGTCCAGAAGCGCCCGAACCAGGTCTCGATGCGGTTGGCGTCCACGTCGTGGCCAAGCCAGTGCGGGAGCGCCTGGGCGAACACGCCGGCGCCGATGACGCCGAGCATCAGGAACGACAATGCGAACAAGCCGAGCGCAACCTTGTAACCCTGGCCGCGGTAGCGGATGGACTTCACCTTTCCGCGATCCAGCCACGGCATGAAGAACAGCACGGCGATTGCCGCGAACATGACCAGCACGCCCCACAGCTTGATCCCGAGGAACGCGGGCACGACGCGCAACATCGCGTAGTACGGGGTGAAGTACCACACCGGTTTGATGTGTTCCGGCGTCACCAGGCGGTTGGCCTCGACGAAGTTGTCGTGTTCAAGGAACCAGCCGCCGAAGGTGGGGGCGAAGAAGATGATGAAGGCGCCCACGAGCAGGAACACGGACGTGCTGAGCAGATCCTCGACGCTGTAATAGGGATGGAAGGGAATGCCGTCGAGCGGCACGCCTTTCGCATTGAGGCTGTCGCCGATCTCGATCCCGTCCGGATTGTTGGAGCCCATCTCGTGCAGCGCCAGGATATGGATCGTCACCAGCAACAGCAGCGCCAGCGGCAACGCGATCACGTGCAACGCGAAGAAGCGGTTGAGGGTGGCGTCGCCCGGCAGGTAGTCGCCCATGATCCATTCGGTCAGGCCGTTGCCGACGACGGGTATCGCACCGAACAGCGAGATGATCACCTTGGCGCCCCAGAACGACATCTGGCCCCACGGCAGCACGTAACCCATGAACGCCTCGGCCATCAGCACGAGGTACACCAGCATCCCCAGCACCCAGACCAATTCGCGCGGCTTCTTGTACGACCCGTACAGCAACGCACGGAACATGTGCAGGTAGACGACGACGAAGAACAGCGAGGCGCCGGTGCTGTGCATGTAGCGGATCAGCCAGCCCCACGGCACATCGCGCATGATGTACTCGACCGACGAAAATGCCTCGGCCGCGGACGGCTTGAAGTGCATCGCCAGGAAGATTCCCGTGAGCAGCTGGTTGACCAGCGCCACCCCCGCCAATGCGCCAAACAGGTACCAGACGTTGAAGTTCTTCGGCGCGTAATAGGTTGCGGTGTGGGCCGACACGAAAGACAGCCAGGGCAGGCGATCCTCGATCCAGCCCAGCAGGGGATTCTTCGGATGCAGGCGGATGATCTTCAGGGCCATGGCTTCATTCCCCACGCTGGTAGGCCGCAGACTCGTCGGGGGCGAGCGCGATGACGTGCTCGATGCCTTGGCGGAACATCTTGGTGTAGGGGCAGATGCGTTCTGTGTTGCGGACCAGTTCCGCCGCGAGCGCGCGATCGAGGCCGGGCAGGCTGATCCGGGCCTCGGCCGTAAGTAGGAACAGACCGTCGACCGGGTCCCGGGCCGCGGTCACAGTGGCTTCCACGCTGGCATCGACCAGGACGATCCCGGCACGCGCGGCGAGCAGGCTCAAGGCGCCATGGAAGCAGGCTGCATAGCCGGCGGCCAGCAACTGCTCGGGATTGGTGCCGCCACCCGGCCCGCCGAGCTCCAGCGGCAGGCGCATGGCGACGTCGAGTGCACCATCATCGGATCTCGCGATGCCCGAGGCGCGTCCATGCGCGGCCTCCCCGCCGGTCACGCGCACACGGCCGGTGTAGATCGGCTTGGCGTCCTCGCCGCGGTACTTGTCCAGAAGATTCTGGGGAGGGGGCTGTAAAGGGGTCACGGGAAGGCCGTTGGCATGATCGGAAATCTGGAGTGGCGAGGCCGGCGCACTGCTGGCATCAGGACGCTCGCGCGCGCGGCGCATCGGCTGGAACGAAGCGGGGCTGATCGACGACCCAGCGCTCGAAACTCAGTTCGCCGTGCCAGGCAGACGCGCCAGGCATCAGGGTGTCGGTATCGAGCTCCGCGCCGAAGTAGGGTGCGTGTACGTCGCTGACCACGTCGCGTGGATCCCCGGTGATCGCCATGAAGCGCTTGGCCAGGCTGGCCAGCGACTCGCTCTCGGGCCCGGCGATCTCGATGATGCCGTTGACCGGTTCCTGCTGTGCCAATCGTGCCACGTCCCTGGCGACGTCCTCCGCGGCGATGGGTTGCACCAGCGCCGGTGACAGCCGCACCGTGTTGCCGTCGGCGGCCGACTGGATCATGCGCGGCAGGAACTCGAAGAACTGGGTGGAATGGATGATGGTGTAGGGAATCCCGGAATCGCGGATCAACGCTTCCTGCGCGATCTTGCCGCGGAAATAGCCGCTGGCTTCCAGTTTCTCGGTACCCACCACCGACAGCGCCACGTGATGGCCGACGCCGGCCCTGGCTTCGGCGCCCAGCACGTTGCGGCCTGCTGTCTGGAAGAAGTCGAGCACTGCGGCGTCCTCGAACGAGGGCGAATTCGCCAGGTCGATGACCACGTCCGTTCCCGCCATGGCGGCGTCCAGGCCCTCGCCCGTCAGGATGTCGATGCCGGTGGAGGGCGCCGCCGCAACTACCTCGTGGCCTTGCCCGGCCAGTCGCGAGACGACCTTGCTGCCGATGAGTCCGGTACCACCAATCACTACGAATTTCATGTTGTTTCTCCACTGCTGGAGTTTGGGGGAGGGCGATTGGAATTCCGTTTCCGGGAGTGCCCGGGAACACCTGGGGATGCTAGGGAGCGTGCGTCGACAGCAGAAGACTCGTGTCGGCATGCATGGTGTTGCCCTTTGCGCACCAATCCCGTGCGCTTCGACTGTGCCCGCAAGACGCTAGCGCAAACCGGCGGGGGCAGCCGCGGCAATGGCACTGTTTCTGAGCACGCAACACCACGCGTCCGCCCGCGGGCCTAGCGCGAGATTGAGGCGCCGCCTAGTGTCGATCCCGGGCGCGAAGCCTTCGCGTCGTCCCCGACCCTCCCCCGTTTCAAGGAGCATCAACATGAGCCAACGCGCCGATTTCATGCAGCAATCCCCGGAACTGACCAGGAAGCTCGTCGAGCTCGACGCGCTGTTCAAGAAGACGACCATCGAGGAGTCGATCCAGGATCTGGTCAAGATCCGCGCCTCGCAGATCAACGGCTGCGCCTTCTGCCTGGACATGCACGTCAAGCAGGCCACGATCCACGGCGAGCGTCCGCTGCGCATCCTCCATCTGCCCGCATGGCGCGAGTCGCCGCTGTTCAACCCGCGCGAGCGCGCGTCGCTGGCATGGGCCGAAGTGCTCACGCAGATCCCGGCGCAAGGCGTGGCCGACGACTACTACGAGCGGGTCGGCGCGCAACTCTCGGAAAAGGAAATGTCCGACCTGGCATTCATCGTTGCGTCGATCAATGCCTGGAACCGGATCAACATCGGTTTCAGGACCGTGCCGGGCAGCCGCGACAAGGCGTTCGGCCTGGACAAGGCGAAGCTCGCCTGATCCACCGCATCGGCCGGGCACTGCCGGTGCCCGATCTTCCCCCACGTCCCCCAAAAGGAGCCTTCGATGAGCATCCATCATTGCCTCGGCATTTGCCTGCTGCTCTCGTCAACCGTGGCGATGGCGCAGGAGCCTGTCGCCGCCGCGCCATCGCCGATCGCCACGCCGGTCATGACCCAGCCATTGCCCGAGTTCCCGGGCAAGGAAGTCCTGCTCCTGTCGGTCGAGTTCCCGCCGGGCGCGGTCGATCCGGTCCATCGCCACGATGCCGAAGCATTCGTCTATGTCCTGGAAGGAAACATCATCATGGGCGTCGCCGGTGGCAGGGAAGTCACCCTGCGGCCCGGCGACACCTTCCATGAGCGTCCCGAAGACCTGCACACGGTCGGGCGCAATGCCAGTTCACAGAAGCCGGCCAGGTTCCTCGCGTTCCTGATCAAGGACGCCGGCAAGCCAGCGGTGATCCCCGCCGACTGACGCCGCGTCGCGAATCGCGGCTGAGCCGTGTCTTCCTCAGGACTTCCAGGACCCCGGGTGAAACCGGGGTTCTTTCTTCTGCGCGAAACAAGGGGGATCTACGTGCCGATGCATTCTCGCGCGTCGAACCCAGTCCGATCATGTGTGCGCAGTCCGGTCGAAGGTGACGCGCGTATCGCGGAGAACCACCGCCCGGACAGCACTGACGACGAGTCCAAACCTCGCAATCGCGGACCGCCCAGTCGGTTCTCGGAACCGGGCTACTCCTCGAACGGGGATTCCAGCAGCGCATCCACCGACGAAGGCGGATCGTAATCGGGCACGAAACGCTCGCCGAAATCCCTGGCGAAGTTGTCGTACGTGGTTTCGGGTCGCGCCTCGGCGATCCTGCAAACTGCATGCGCGAAATGGTGCTTCATGCCCAGACGGGGGAACGCATCGAGGATCCGCGCCATGTCGGCTTGCGGAATCGACTCATAACGCCATCCGCCCCAATCGACGCCGACACCCAGGGTGCACAGCGCGGCTTCGGTTTCCTTGTGGAGGCAGATCGACGGGGTGGAGTTGAGTGCGATGCTGTCCCATATCAATTGGGTGCGACGTTCATCAAGGCCTTCGCCGCGGACGAAGTCACGCGCGGCGTTGGCGCCTTCCACCTCGAACCGGAGGGAGCCACTGCCCGCCTTCGTCAGGCCGAGGTCGTGCAGCAGCGTTGACACCGCCAGTACCTCGGCATCGCAGGGCTCGTCCTTCTGGTCCGCCAGGATTACTGCGAACAGCCAGGATCGCATGACGTGGTTGAAAAGGTAGGGTTCGGAGTTTTTGCGCACGTACTCGATGGCCCGCGAGACCAGGGGCGTGTCGGGCACGGTGATGCCGGCCAGGGTACGCATGGCGGGCTCACGGGAATGGCGCGAGTACGAGGGCGGCGCCCGGCCGATGCTCGACAGCGTTTGCATGGGAATTCCTCCTATGGAGATCCGGTTGGCACAAGCAGGTCAAGCACCGCGTCGGCGAATGCCCGTGGTGCTTCCTGCGGCAGGTTGTGTCCGACGTCCTGGATGATGCGATGCGTCCTGCGACCGGCAAACAGCGCTGCGCTGGACTTGCCGTCCGTGGCTGGAACAACGCCGTCCGCATCACCGTCCAGGGTGATCGCGGGCACGGTGATGGGGGGCAGCGAAGCCAGTCGGCGCTCGACTTCCCGATAGCGTGCGAACCCATCCGCCAATCCCATCCGGTGACGATACGAATGGATCACGACGTCGACGAAATCCGGATTGTCGAAGGCCTCTGCGCTGCGCTCGAAAGTCGCATCGTCGAATGCCCAGGTCGGTGAATTGTTCTCCCACAGGATCCGCGCGATTTCCCTTCGGTTTGCCGCCAATCCGGCACGGCCGCGTTCGCTCTGGAAGTAATGCTGGTACCACAGGCCCCATTCGATGCGTGCGGGCGCAGGCCGCTCCGAGTGCGCAATGTCCTGGATCAGGTAACTGTTCACGGAGACCAGGCCACGGCATCGGTGAGGCCAAAGCGCGGCAGCCACGCACGCGGCACGGCCACCCCAGTCGTAGCCAGCCAGGACGGCGCTGGGCATCCCCAGGGCATCCATCAGGTCCATGACATCCGCTCTGATCGCGCCCTGCTGTCCCGCGCGCGGCTCATTGGCATCGATGAAGCGCGTTGCTCCATGCCCACGCAGATAGGGGACCACGACGCGGCACCCTCGTGAGGCCAGTATCGGCGCCACTTCCTGATAGCTGTGGACGTCGTACGGAAACCCGTGGAGCAGGAGGACGGGATTCCCGTCCCGGGGCCCGGATTCGAAGTAGGCCACGTCCAGCTGGCCCGCCCGGATCGTCCTGGCTTGCCCCAGCTCGGCGCGCAGCATTGCGCGTGGGGACGTCGCGGCTGCGCGGGCGATCAGCGAATGGCCGGCAGCCGCGGTGATTCCGCCCAGGGCGACCCCTTTTGCGGCGCCGCCGATGATCGCGCGCCGCCGCTTGTCGATGTGTTCGTGCATGGGATTTCTCCGGCGGTTGCGGGCTCAATGCGATTCCGCGGCTTCGACGATGAGACGGGCCACTTCATCCGGGTGCGACACCATGACAAGGTGCGAGGCGCCATCGATCTCGACGATCCGGCGCGACCGCGCGCGTCGGGCCATGAAGCGCAGGGCTTCCGGCGGAATGTTCCTGTCCAGGCTGCCAAAGATCGACCACGACGGAATCGATCCCCAGGCGGGCGGGCCGGATGCGTCGTTCAGCGCCTTGTCGGTTACGGGTCGCTGGGCGACCGCTGCTGCGGCGGCCGGACCGGCGGGGACATCGGCCGCGAACTGTTGGTGGAAGCGTGCCTGCTGGATGTAGAGATCATTGCTGCCATCGGGCAGCGCGACGGGCGGCCCGAGGGCGGCAGCGAGCGTGCTCCCCGGAAACCTCGCAGAAAGGCCGGCGGCGGTTTCGCCGATCTCCGGCGCGAATGCCGCCACGTACACCAGGGCCTTGATCTCGTGGCGCCCGGAATCGACGTCGCTGATCACCATCCCGCCATAGGAATGACCGACCAGCACGACCGGCCCATCGATCGTCTCGAGCAGGGCGTCGAGATAGGCGGCGTCGTACTTGACGCTGCGCAGGGGATTGGCGGCGGCGACGACGGGATAACCGCGGGCAACGAGGTCGCTTGCCACGTCGTTCCAGCTGGAGGAATCGGCGAATGCGCCATGGACGAGGACGATCGTGGGCTTGGCCGCGGGATGCGGGGCTTCCTTCGGTTCGGCACAGAGCGCAGTGAGGGCGAGGGACAGGACGCCGAGGAGCGCCAGTCGCTTGATCAAGGTGTTCATGGATACCTCTGCGGATTGGGTGAAGTTGCGCCGGATGGGATCGGGTTGACGCTGTCCCGGCACTGCGGCGTGGTTTCAAGATAGGCAGCGCAACGCGGTGCCGGAAGACATCGGAATGACCCGCCGTGTTGCGTTGCGTGCAGCAATCGCACCGGGATTCCATGTGCTGTGCCCGCAGGGCGATGCTGGGAAAAGCGGTCCCTGCGCGACCTTCCCGGGGGGATTGGATTCGAGGGCCGAGGCTCCCCGCCCATGGCGTCGTCGTGTGGCTGATTGGTACTCCGCGGGGACGCCGCGCCAACGTGGGTTTGTCCCGTGCACGAACGGGTGGAAAGTGCACGTCCCGTTACAGCCGCCTCGACGAACTGACACCCGTCGTCTTCGTTGCCATGGGGGGAAGGTGGGGCAATTCTGCGTCCGGGCGCCGGTGAGCGGAAGACGAGAACCGGGAGCCACCGTGTTGTCGCCCAGGCATCAATCCAGGTCGCCGCGTATGCGACAAGGATGAAATCTCTTGCATCTGGATTGCGCTGACGCGCCGGTGGCATCGACGCCCCGAATGGGACATCACCAGCTGGCGCGCGCGTACTCCGACCGTTCGAACAAGGCCTGGAATCCCAGCTTCCCGCGTTCGGCGTCTTTGCGTGGGAGCAGAACGCACTCGTCCAGGGTGGCGCCGAAGTAGGGCGCTTCGGGATCGGTGCACACCTCGTACGGCGCTTCCATGTCGATGACGAATCGCCGGATGAGTTCGGACATCCTGGCCCGCTCCGGGCCGGCGATCTCGATCGAGCCATTGACGGGCACTTCGGTGGCAGCCCGCGCGATCGTCGAGGCCACATCATCGGAGGCGACGGGCTCGATGTAGGCGGGCGACAAGTGGATCGCCTGGCCGTCGATGGCGTAGGTGATGATGTCGAGGAGGAACTCGAAGAACTGCGTCGCGTGCACGATGGTGAACGGGATGCCCGATGAGGCGATCACGCGTTCTTGCAGCGCCTTCCCGCGGAGGTAGGGGCTCGCGTCGAGGCGGCCTGTCCCGACCACGGAAAGCGACACGTGGTGCTTCACTCCGGCGCGCTTCTCGGCATCGATCAGATTGGAAATGGCGGTCTTGAAGAACTCGAAGGCGGCCATGTCGTCGAAAGTCGGTGAATTGCTGACATCGACCACGACATCGGCGCCAACCAGGCTGTCGGCCAGCCCTTTCCCCGTCACCAGGTCCACGCCGGTCGAACGGGATGCGGCCGATACGCGGTGGCCCTGCGCGCGCAACCTCTCGACGATGTTCCGGCCTACCAAGCCCCTTCCGCCAATGACGATGATGTTCATGCCTGCCTCTTGGTGAGTTGCCGGCTGGCGTGTCGACGCGTGTGCATCCCGGCTTGCGCTTCAATGCTAGGAGGCCCCTTCGTGCTCCGATAGCTCCGTAGCCGGAACTGCAGTGCTTCCCCGGATGCATCAATGCCGGATACGTGCAACCGCGACGCTGACCGGGTATCTGCAGTCGGTCGACTTCAGGCGCCGAGCCAGAAGGCGACGTTGCGGACGTACTGCTTCGTCGAGCGGAGTGCCTCGGGGAACCTGGTGATTGCATCGCCGGCAGGTTCGTTCACGAAGGACGGGCAGCCGGATTCCGGGGCCCAGTTGTAGTCGGTGAAGTGGTGGAAGCTCGATTGGGCGATGGCGCGACCGCCGTGTCCTGAGCGTTCGAAGGCGACGGCGATGTTGAATCGCCGGGTCGACGCCAGGCTCTGCCCCTCCATGATGACCCGGGCGCTCGGGTCATCCGGCGGGGCGCTCACTGCGCCTTCGTGTGGATGCGCGGGCAGGTACTGGATGACGCCAGTGGGCGAGTGCCTGTCCCGCATCACCGGGTGGATGTTGCCGACCGGGCGGACTCGCTGGAAATCGCCATTGGCGCCGGAGTAGTAGTTGGGCCAGGAGATCGGGGACGAAAAGAGATTGTCGACACAACGACGGGCTTCGTTGCGCTCCGGATTATGGCTGTGGAAGTGGTGCGCGGCGCCGACGCCTCCCAGGTTGCAGATCGAGCTGCCCAGGTTCATGTGGTCGCGCGTGACCATGAGGCTGCCACCGAGCTGGCGGAACCGGCTGATGCCCGCGCAGTCCTCGGCAGCCAGGCCGTCGCCGCCGTCGACGGCGAGGAGCCAAAGCTGGTGGTAGCCGGAGTCATGCAGGTTCGACAGCACGGGATCCGGCTTCCCGCGCGCGCCGCGATTGCGTGTGATCACCTCGAAGGCTAGTCGACCTTGGTCATCCTTGAGCTGCGACAGGAATTCGCCCAAGCGGCTGAAACGTCCGACGTTCCAGTCGTCCGGTACATCGTCGATCGTGGTTTGCAGCAGGATGTTCAGCATGGCTTCGGGAGTGCGTGCGGTATCAGGCGGCCTTGCGCGCCGGGTTCTCGAGGCCGTATGCCAGCCCGGTCAGGCACTGCAGGTCCGAAGCCCGGATCCTGGCTGTCATGAAGTCGATGAACACTCGCATGCGCGACGGCATGTGCTGTCGGCTCAGGTAGCAGATGTAGTGGCCGCGGTCGTCGGGCGCGTACTGCGTCAGGCAGGAAACCAGTGCGCCGGACCTCAGTGCCTCGCAGACCAGGTAGCCCGGCATCTGGGCGATGCCTTGCCCGTCGAGTACGGCCTGCAGCACCGTTTCGAGATCGTTGCAGGTGAGCCTGGCTTGCGGGGGGATCTTGCGGATCTGGCCGTCCACCTTGAACTCCCATTCGAATATCCGGCCGGAGCCAAGCCGATAGTTGATGCATTCGTGATCGGCCAAGTCGTCCATCACGGCGGGCAGTCCGTGGGCTTGCTGGTACTCGGGGGAGGCGCAGACCAGCAATTGCATGGGGATGATCTGTCTCGCGATGATGTCGGCGTCCTCCATGCGCCCATTGCGGAATGCGATGTCAACGCGATCGGATGTGAAGTCGGTCGGCTTGTCGCTCAGGAGCAGGTCGATCGATACCTCGGGATAGATGGCCTGGAATTCGCGCAGCAGTGGCGCCACCACCTTGCGGCCGAAGCCGGTGGCCGAGCTGACACGAAGATGGCCGCGTGGCGGACCATCCCGAAGATCCCGCATTTCCTCGACTGCCTGGACGATCCGGGCGACCCCGCTATGGCAGCTTGCATAGAACAGGTCGCCTTCGCGGGTGGGAGCCGTGCTCCGGGTGGTTCGATGCAGGAGCCGAACGTTCAACTGGTCTTCCAGCTTCTGGACATTGCGGCTCACCGCGGAGCGGCCGATGCCCAGGCGGTCGCCCGCCCGCGCGAAGCTGCCTTCCGTGACCACGGCGATGAAGGCGACGACGCCGGCATAGGTCGTGGCAAAGCTGGTGGCCAGGGGATCCGTGGGAGGAGCGACGAGCGTGGAGGAGGTCATGGCGGCGGCTTCCGGCTTGGTGAGGGCGGGGCGTTCGATCTCGCGATGCGAACCGCTTGCCTACCGTGCGCGCCCGGACGCCTCAAGCGCCAGTTAATGCCTGTCAATGCATGTAAAGGAGATGATCGGCGTGCTTTTCCGCCGCTGGATCGAATCCAGCACGGGCACGACAAGGGCTCGTGACTTCAACCGCCGTCGGCGTGGGGCGGTCCTGCTGCCGCCCGGGTGCCGCCATGGCCCAAATGCAGGCTCCGGGCGATCTCGTCACGCAACCCGCGGGCCTGTGTGATCGCCGGGTCGCCCTGGTCGGGGGCATTCGCGCACGTCTGCTCAAGCAGTTGCAGCGCCTGTTGCGGCCGGTCCAGGTGCGCCCACATCCTTGCCAGGCTCAGACCGGCACGCAACTCCCAGGCCTTTGCGCCTTGCTGCCTCGAGGTTTCGAGCGCCCGGAGGTAGAAACCCTCGGCTTCATCGGTCATCCCCCGCAGCTCGCTTTTCCGACCAAGGGCACGCCAAACTTCCGCGGCACTCCACAGGCCTTCCCCGAGCGAGAGCCGCGCAACCATCCCGTCATCGACCCAGTCGGTACAGAACGTTACGAGCATCTCCCTGCGCGGCGCGTCGTAGCTCGCGAACTGGGCGGACACATCATGGACATAGAGGTTGGGATCGTGGGCGGTGCGCAGCTGCAGGCCCTGGGAGTACCAGTCGGCGTATCGGAGCCAACCCACCAACCCCTTGCGCTGTGCTTCGTCCGTCATCGCTCGGATCCACTTGCCGGCAAGCTCGAGTTCGCCCGACCACAGGGCGACGGGGCAAGCGCCGTAAAGCGCGGCGCACAGCGAGACGGCATGCCCGGACGATTCGGCGCGGCCCACCGCATCGCTGGCCGTCTCCAGGGCCTTCGTCGTTTCTCCCTGGATCCAGAGCGTCCGCGCCAGCATCGCCTTCGCCGCGACGGCCGGGTCCACCCCGACCATGTTGGTGCGCGTGCGACGGGCACCGCCGCTCAATTGCAGCGACGTTTCACAGTGCTTCTTCGCCGCGGCGAACCTGCCGCAGAAATGGTTTGCCATCGCGCTCACGCGGTGGGCGAGATTGAGTGCAGCGGGGTCGGACCACGATTGCGCAATCGCAAGCAGTGTTGCCGACTGCTGAAGCGCCGCGACGTACTCGCCGCGGAACATGTCGTGCGTGCACCGCCCCCAGCGGACCTGCAGTTCCAGTACGCGCGACTCGGCTGCCAATGCGCCGGCGAGGGCGCGATCGGAGACCGTAGCCAGATCGGGGTTCAGGACGTCAGTGTGCAGCAGCGCGATGATCAGCGCGTTCAACAGCCAGGTCTCCGTTTCCCTGTCCGGATCCGACTGCTGATCGATCAGTTCGAGCGCCGCCGCGACCCTGTCGCGATACTCGGCGACCTGGGATACGTGGAACCACAAGGGTGCCGACGACGTGACCAGTGCCGCGGCGGTCTTTGCATCCGATGGGTCAGCCCGGCAGGCCTCGAGCGCGGAGCGCACGTCATCCAGGTGGTGGGCATACCGGTCGCCCCAATCGTGCGCAGTGAGGTTTGGCAAATCCGCCGTCGCGGCCTTCATCAGGTCAAGCATGAACATCGCATGGCGGCGCAGCAATGCCGGATGCTCATCGCTCTGCGCAAGCAGCGAAGCTGCGTAGCTTCTGGTTGTATCAAGTAGGCGATATGGTGCGATGGCGTCGTTGCCATCGAAGGACACCAGCGACTTGTTGGCCAGCGAGATCAACGCGTCGAACGCAACGTCCGGGTCCATGTCGCCAGCGGCGACGCCAAGTGCGGACTCGACATTGAAGCGGCCCCTGAAGACCGAGAGCCGGCGGAAGACCCGCGACTCGTCCTCGTCCAGCAGCGCAATGCTCCAATCGAGTGCGGCCGCAAGCGACCTGTGGCGCGGAAGCGCCGCCCGGCTGTCGATGGAGAGAAGCCGCATATGGTCATCCAGCCTGAGGGCGAGGTTGCCGGCGGACTGGACACCGAGGCGTGCGGCCACCAGTTCGATGGCCAGGGGAATGCCGTCGAGCTGGCGCGAAATCCTGGCGAGCAGCGGGCCATCCGATTCCTCAAACCCTCCAGCGCCGGCGGCCTTGGCCCGTTCGATGAGCAGTTCGACTGCGGGCCAGTGCAGTGCTTGTGCAAGCGTAACGTTCTCGGCATCGGGGACGGCGAGCGCGGACAGGCGCTGGACGTACTCGCCCGATACACGCAGCGGTTCCCGACTGGTCGCAAGGATGCGCAGGCCGGGCAGGGCCATCAGCAGGCGCGTGATCGGAAGCGCGAGCGCATCCACGACGTGTTCGCAGTTGTCGATCAGCAGCAGCGCATCGCGTCCAGCCAGGTTCTGGATGATGCCCTGGAGGGGGTCGGGCAAGTCGGCTGCGACGCCCAGCGACCTCGCAATGGTGCCGAGCACGTGGTCTGGCGAGATCAACGGAGAAAGATCGACGAAGGCCACCTGCATGGCCGGCTTCTGTTGGCAATGTTCCGCGGCGCGGATCGCAACGCTGGTCTTGCCGATGCCGCCGGCACCGACAATCGTGACCAGCCGGTGTCCGTCGAGTGACGCCAGGACGTCGCCCACGTCGGCTTCGCGCCCGATGAGTTCGGTCAGACGCACCGGCAACTTCGCCAGCGGGGCAGGCGGTCGTGTCAAAGTCGTGGCCGGGGAGTCGGTCAGTTCACGAACAACCTGTCCGTTGAACCGGTAGCCTCGCAGCGGGACGTTGGTGATCCACTCCTTGCACCCATCGCTGGCATCAGGCTCGCCCAAGGCTTTGCGAAGCAGGGACATGTGCACCCGAACGCTGGCTTCCTCGACCACGACGCCGGTCCAGACGGCGGATAGCAATTCTTCCTTGCTGACCAGTTCGCCGGCCCGCTTGATCAGCTGCAATAGCAAATCGAACGAACGAGGTCCCAATCGCACCGGTTGGCCGGACGACTCAAGCCGGCGCTGGTTCTCCCAGAGGACAAAGGAGCCAAACCGCAAGCAAACGTCGCCGGATGCCGGGCCGTCGGCTGGGGGCGGCGGAGAATCGGATGGATCCTTGGACTGTGCTTGCATGATTGAGCGCCTGTGGCTCGCCTCATGGCCCCGGTGCCATCGTAAGGCAACTCGATCGAATCAATGGTTCGAGCACGGCAGGCCACGTCGTGCCTGATTCGCAATTAAACCACCAGGCCTGCCGCTTCGCATCATCGGAACGCAGAGCAGGTGCTGCCGGCCACGGGGACCGGGTCAGGTGGATATCGCTATCCGATCAGTGGGGTATTCGCTCCATGTGATTGTGCGCAAGCTCGAACAGAGCGGCGGGGCTGAAGCGCTACTCCACTTTCAGGACTCATTGACCGCTCTGCATCGTGAACTCCCCTCACTATCCGTGCTTCCAGCGGGGAAATATGTAGATCCATGCACGTAATGGACAGATCGGACGCATGCGCCCGCTATGGGCAAGCGCTCTTCAGCACCCCGGGGCTAGTTGCCCTCGCGCCACGAATTGGCCTCGAGCCCGTACTGTGTGCGGCCTGCCA
This sequence comes from Luteimonas notoginsengisoli, assembly GCF_042648885.1. Classification (NCBI taxonomy): domain Bacteria; kingdom Pseudomonadati; phylum Pseudomonadota; class Gammaproteobacteria; order Lysobacterales; family Lysobacteraceae; genus Luteimonas; species Luteimonas notoginsengisoli. Next base: position 63,572 of record NZ_JBHRYF010000017.1, read on the forward strand.
GATCAACCAGCAGCGAGCTTGGTCGCCAGTTCAGCTACCAGGCGACCTTGGTGGCGCGCTCCCTCGAGCTCGTTCTCAGTCGGCCTCCGGGACCCATCGCCGCCAGCGATCGTCGTCGCACCATAGGGCGTGCCACCGGTCACTTCGTCAAGCCGCATCTGACCCTGGAAACTGTATGGAAGCCCGACGCATACCATCCCGAAATGCAGCAGATTGATATGGATCCCCATAAGGGTGGTTTCCTGGCCACCATGCTGTGTGGCGGTGGACGTGAAGGCGGATCCGACCTTCCCATTCAGAGCGCCTCGCGCCCACAGGCCGCCGGTCTGGTCGAGGAAGCTGGCCATCTGGGAAGTCATGCGGCCATAGCGCGTACCAGTGCCGATGATGATCGCGTCGTAATCGATGAGTTCGTCGACCTCCGCGACCGGCGCCTTCTGGTCGAGCTTGTAGCCGGATGCGATGGCAACACTCTCGGGAACGAGTTCTGGTACTCGCCGGATGTCTACCGAGCTGCCAGCGGCGCGAGCGCCTTCCGCGATCGCTTCGGCCATCTGTTCGATATGCCCATATGAAGAGTAGTAAAGCACGAGGACCTTCGTCATGGTCTTCTCCGATTCGGGGGGAATCGAAAATAGCCGAGGCCAGAAGAGGCCGGCTAGTGTGATTCTTGGAATCGGGATGATTCCTACATTGAAACAATGTAGTTCCGGGAATGGCCGAAACGGAGCAACATCGACCTCGTTTGAGGGTCCTCGGGATGCAATCCACGTCAACCAATTCGGTCGAAGGCGGCGGAATCCAGGCTGGACTGCGGTCATCAGTGCGCAGCCCTGGACGGGGGCTTGTTCAATGCAACGCCAGGCCCACCTCCGGCTGGATTCGTTCAGCAGGAAGTAGGCCTGGCCCTGTATCAGACCGAGTCTTCAGGCGCGGTCAGAAGTCCCAAAAGGCTGGCACCCAACGGAAGACTTCCCCATCGGCAGACACACGTCCGATTGACGGGAATGGCAGGTGCGTTGCAGCCAGGAGCTCCCCCGTTCCGGCCAGGTCCTTGAGCAATCCGATGCGAACGCGCGCCGCCTCTTCCGGGTCGTGCTCGAATCCATTGTGCCAAGTTGGCTGATCGAATCCGACCGCGAACACCGCGTCCCCCGCGAAGGTCAGTGCTTCACCATTCGAATCGATCCGCACCACGCTGTGACCGGGAGTGTGACCACCTGTGCGGCGCACGCGAACTCCAGGAGCCACCTCACGCTCGTCATCAAAGGTGCGTATGTACTTGCTGTACTCCGCCCAGAACTTCTTCGCAGTGGCGCGCAACGCATCCGGAAATCCGTCCGGCATACTCGTGCGCGTGAAATCTGGAGACTTCCAGAACTCCACTTCAGAGGCGGCGATATGAATCTGGAGGTTCGGATTCAGACGCTCCTTGATTCCATCGAGAAGCAAGCCGCCGATATGGTCCATATGCATGTGGGTGATCACCACGTCGGTCACTTCCGTCAGGTCAATGCCGGCTGCGCCCAAGCGTCCGATCAACTGGCCGGCACGCGGCAGATGGAGGTCCGGATCCATACCAAGACCAGCATCGATCAGAATCGTATGATCGGCACTACGCACCAGCATTGCATTCAGGGCCCAATCGAAGGCGTCCCGGGGCAGGTACATCCCATCAAACCACTTGTCGCGCTCGACCTGCTTGGCGTTGTGACCCAGCATCTTCGTAGGTAGCGGCAAGACGCCGTCGCTGACCACGAGCACATCGATATCCCCAACCGTTAACGCGTACCGCGATGGAACGAGTTCATCAAGGGCGGACGGATTCGGGGTTGCTGCATTTTCCACGCTGAACATGTTGGCGTCTCCACGATAGTTGGCCAGTCGGCAGCGAGAATGATCTGGACTTGCGAGTCCGAATCGATCCCATCTGAACGGCGCTGTCGCCAGGGTCTCCGGGCACGCTCTATGTCTGGGGGAACGTCCGACCTGAGATCACGCTGCGTTTCGGCTGAACGGTATCCATTGCCATGGGCAACGGACTCGAACACGGCGCCGTGCCGTGCGGGGCTAGACTATTGAGCGTGGTCCAGGTGCGGTAGCACCATGCGCAGGCTCAGGCTGTTGCCCGTTCTGCACCAACGGATATATGGATGGTTACTCGCGAGGAGCGACTCACTCCCGCTCGCGTTCCATCGATGAAGTTCTACCCAAAGATCATGGGTCGCCGTGGGAAAGCTGGGAGCTCGTAGGCGCATGCGCGTAGGACATGCATAGCCGGCTTGTCGCGTCATCAGACCTGAAGCGCAAGTTGCCAAGTTTTAATCCGGAGCATCCAGAGCTCGAAGGGTAGGCATGGCTAGAAGGAGTAGCCCAAGAGCAGCATTGTCTCGCCATGATTCGGCTCGCGAAGTCCAGCATTGGAGATATGCCTGACTTTCAACTCCCATGATCCATGCGCATAGCCGAAGCCATTGGCAAACTGGAGGTGTCCGGACAGCGATGGAGTATCCCCTGACGATGCAAGCACGCAGGACTCCCAGAACCAGTGTTCCCTGCCGTGGCTGGGCCGCGTAACACGCAAGCCGGCGCCAGCGAGCCAGGCGTCACGGCGATTACTGCCTTGGTCGCGACCCGCCACGATCCCGGCCGTGACGATGGGTTGGACCTGCAGCTTGCCGCGAAGCACGGGATGCTGATGTCCGGAGCCGACCTGGATGAAGACCGCGTGGGTGGAGCCAAGCTCGGACTTTCCACTCCAGCTTTGCCCGGCCTCGATCGCAATGTCCGCCGCTTGCGTCGCTGGTGCGAAGAACGCCGTGAGTCCGAGCAGCAGAAGGACATGCGCTCCGCGGGCTCTGCAATGCAGCGCGCGGGCGGCAGGCGTTGATGGGAGTTGAAGGCGTGTCACGGTGAATGCTCCGCGGAGCCGCACCGGCGCACGGGACGCCGGTGCAGCCGCTTCTTTCAGCTGCGGATGAAGGCGAGCAAGTCGCGATTGATGGTCTCGGCATGCGTCGTGCACATGCCGTGGGGCAGGCCCGGGTAGACCTTCAGCGTCGCGTTTCGGAGGAGTTCGGCCGACAGCAGCGCCGAGTCCGCGATCGGAACGATCTGGTCATCGTCGCCGTGCATCACCAGCGTCGGTACGGAGATCGCACGCAGGTCGTCGGTGAAGTCGGTCTCGGAGAAGGCCTGGATGCAGTCGTACTGTGCCTTCGCGCCGCCGAGCATTGCCTGCCGCCACCAGTTCTGCCGGACGGGTTCCGACAGCGGATTACCGTCGCGGTTGAAACCGTAGAACGGTACCGGAAAGTCCCAGTAGAAGCCGGCGCGACTGGCTGCGAGCTGTGCGCGGAGGTCGTCGAAGACCTCCATGGGCAAGCCACCGGGGTTCGCCTCGGTCTTGACCATCTGCGGGGGCACCGCACCGATCAGAACGAGCTTGGCAACCCGGTCGGCTCCATGGCGTGCAACGTAGCGCGCGGCTTCACCGCCGCCCGTGGAGTGGCCGATGTGAATCGCGTCCCGAAGGTCCAGGCGCGAGGCCAGTGCCGCGACATCGGCAGCGTAGGTATCCATGTTGTTGCCGTTCGCGCTCTGGCTGGAGCGCCCGTGTCCGCGGCGGTCATGGGCAATGACGCGGTAGCCCTGCTCGAGGAAGAACAACAGCTGCGCATCCCAGTCGTCGCTGCAGAGCGGCCAGCCATGGTGAAAGACGATGGGCTGACCACGCCCCATGTCCTTGTAGAAGATCTCGGTACCGTCTTTGGTGATGATGGATGTCATGTCGGGGATCCTGTGTTGGGGAAGGTGATGCCTGGATGGGCTTCCACGGCGCGATCGAACTCGCGGCCAAACGCTACGCGCAGCCATGCATGGTCGGTAGGCATTCGGCGTTGTGCACTGTGTTGAACCGGCAGCATCAATCCATGTGCCGGCAACGCGTGACCCGTGACGCACGGCTATTGGTGCGCGTAGGTCAACGCGATGTATTCCGTTGCCGTCTGTTTCCTCTTCCGCAGGCTCCATAAGGTGAGCGCCCCTGACGATTACCGGGTGCGGCGGAGAGCGCCCCCTGGACTGGAGCGAATGCAATGAAAGCCCTCACTGGAAAGGTTGCGCTGATCACGGGCGGCAACAGCGGCATTGGTTTGGCAGCGGCGAGGCGCTTCGCCGCCGAGGGCGCTCAGGTCATCATCACCGGCAGGCGCAGGAAGGCGATCGACGAAGCAGTGGCCAGAATCGGCACCGGCGCGCTGGGAATCCAGGGCGACGTCGCCAGCATCGAACATCACGAAGCGGTTGCTGCGCACATTCATGCGACGTTCGGTGCACTGGACATCTACATGGCCAACGCCGGCATCAACACGATCAACCATTCCGCGCAGGTCTCGCCGGACGAGTACGACGCTCAGTTCTCGGTCAATGCGCGGGGCGTGTTCTTTGGCGTGCAGAAGATGATTCCGATCATGCGTGACGGAGGATCGATCATCGTTACCGGTTCGATCGCAGCCGAAAAGTTGCTCGACGGCCATGCGGTGTACGCCGGATCGAAGGCGGCGATCGGCGCGTTCGCAAGAAGCTGGGCAATCGAGCTCAAGTCACGCGGAATCCGTGTCAACGTGCTTAGCCCCGGGCCTGTGGACACCGAGATCCTGGCCAAGCTCGGCATTCCGCCAGAAGGGCGAGATGCATTCGAGCAGGCCGTTGCCGAGGAAATTCCGCTGGGCCGGCTGGGCCGGCCTTACGAACTGGCGAATGCAGCGCTTTTCCTGGCTTCCGACGCCAGCAGCTTCGTCAATGGCGTCAACCTGCGCGTCGATGGCGGCATGACGCTGTTGTAGGCCGCGACGCAACTGCTGCCTGTCGTGCAACAGCGCGTGTCCGCGTTTCGGTCTTCCGGCAGCCGGGCATCGCCTTTCGAGTCATCGTTCGAGGAATAGGACAGCCACGTTGCCGCGCGCGCCACTGTCAGGCGGTAGGGGTGTGCGGACGCCGCGTCGCCGGGGGTTGCATGACGATTGGTGCGTGCCGGGCAACACCGCGCACACCGGCGCGGGTCTACCCGCGATCAGTACTGCTGCCTAGCATCCATACCGTGCTCCCGATGACGTCTTCCAGGCGCCGTAGTCCGTTCTTCAATCACGAAAGATGCAGAGGATCCGATATGAGAATCGTCGTCATCGGTGGTACCGGACTCATTGGCAACAAGGAGTTGGAGAACCTCGCCGGGCGTGGCCATGAGGCATTTTCCGCAGCGCCTTTCATCTGCGTCGACAACGCTGCAGTACCGGAGAACCGCCATGCTTGCCGGTAGATCTTACAGATTCACCGAATTCGTGTTCTGGACCCGACGCTCGATCTATGCGCTGGTCGTCGTGGCCACGATCCCCGTGTTCTTCTACGAGGTGCTCGGGATCAAGTGGCTGGTCATGCCCTGGGGCGTGGTCCTGTTGTTGGGTACCGCCGTGGCGCTGATGGCCGGCTTCAAGAGCACGCAGACCTATGGAAGGTACTGGGCGTCGCAGCAGGCCTGGATGGCGATCGTGGCCAAGAGCCGAGGCTGGGGCACGATGTGCCGCGACCTGGTACGAGATCCCGAGGAGTCGAAGAAGCTCATCTACCGGCATTTCGCCTGGCTCACCGCGCTGCGCTATGCGATGCGGCAGCGCAAGCCGTGGGAGACGGTGGACAAGGCGAACAACGTCGAATACCGGCGTTCGTACACGGTGCCGGAGAAGGAAGCATCGCTCGAGGACGAACTGATGATGTACGTGCCCTGCGAGGAGGTCGCCCAGATCCTCGTCGCCAGCAACAAGGCCGCGCGCGTGCTGAGCCTGCAGGGCATAGCGGTCCGCGATGCGCTGGACCGCGGTGCCATCGAACCCGGTGCATTCGCACGGCTGCAAGGCGCGATAGGCGATCTGCACGGGCAGCAATGCAGCAGCGAACTGATCAAGGGCTTCCCGTATCCGCGGCAGTACGCGATCGTCAACATGATCTTCGTCAGGATCCTGTGCGTGCTGCTGCCGCTCGGGTTGATCCAGGAGCTCGAGAAACTCAACGGCATCGTCAACGGCTTCATGGCCGGGAACATGGTCTGGCTGGCGATCCCGTTGAGCGTGCTGGTCTCGTGGATGTACACCTCGCTCGACCAGGTCGGCGAGAGCACGGCAAATCCCTTCGAGGGTGGCTCCAACGACGTGCCGATCACCCGGCTGTGCCGAGAGATCGAGACCGACCTCAAGGAAATGCTCGGCGAGATCAACCTGCCACGGCTCGACGGCGGAAAGCACGTCGTCCTTTGAACACGACGATGCGGACGCGACAGCCGACCCACACGAGAGACCACGCCATGACATCCCGTGCCCCTTCCCCCGACCGCAGGCGTCGAGCCCGCCTCCTCCTCGCCGCGTCATGCTCGGCGCTTGCGGTCCTTTTTTTCTGGTACGCGGTATGCCGCTGGCTGAGCGGCGACACTTCGGTTGCGACCGACAATGCCTACACGCGCGGCGAGATCACCACGGTCGCGCCGCAGGTCGCCGGTTACGTCTCGGAGGTGTTAGTTGACGACAACCAGGCCGTCACGCGGGGGCAGGTGCTCTTCAGGATCGACGACGCGGATTATCGCGCGCGGATGAACGAGGCTGCGGCTGGCGTGGAGCGCCAGGCTCGCGGCCTCGAGCGGCTCGACCGCGAAATCGGGCTGCAAGGCGCAGTGATCGCGCAGGCGGTCGCGGACGTTGAGGCCGCGAAGGTCGAAGCCCGCCGTACCGCGCTTGATGCGCGCAGGTACAAGGCGCTTGTCGAACGCAGTGTCGTAAGCCGGCAGTCGTATGACGCCGCGGACGCCGCGCGATTGAAGGCCGTCGCCGCCACCGACGCTGCCGCGGCCCGTCAGCAGGCCGAAGCGAGCCGGCGGGAAGTGCTCAAGGCCCAGCGGCTGGAGCTGGTTTCGGCGCTCGTGCAGGCCAGGGCCGCGCAGCGGCTTGCGGCCAACGCGCTGCGCCATACCAAGGTCAGGGCCCCCGTCGACGGCGTGGTGGGCAACCGCCAGATCCGGGTCGGGCGCTATGTGTCGCCGGGTGCGCCGGCACTTTCGCTGGTGCCGCTGCGTGACGTCTGGGTGGTCGCCAACTTCAAGGAAACGCAGTTGTCGGGCGTGCGTGTCGGCGACCGGGCGATGGTGGAGGTGGACATGTATCCCGATGTCGATATCGCGGGCACCGTCGAGAGCATCGCGCCGGGCAGCGGCGCCCAGTTCGCCCTGATTCCACCCGACAACGCCACCGGCAACTTCACCAAGATCCCGCAGCGGGTGCCGGTGAAAATCGTGCTGGACAACGACAACCCGCTCGCCGGCAAGCTCTATGCCGGCCTGTCCGCCGAGGTCACGATCGCCCTGCGCAAGCGGGGAGACACGGACGAAAGCAGCCTCGGACTCGCGCGCGCGCAGGAAGACTGATGCACGCGCCGCCGCCCGCCGATACGCCTGCGGACGGCTTCGGGCCAACCCGCGCAGCCACCTGCGTGGCGGCCATCGTCGCGATGCTGGCGCTTGACGGCGTCAACAGCACCCTGCTGGTGGTGAACCGCGGTGCGGTGGCAGGTAGCTTTGCCGCGATTCCCGACGAGATCGCATGGCTGAACATCGCCTACCTGACGGCGAAGATCATGGCGTTCGCGCTGTCGCCGCGGTTGCTGCAACGTTTCGGCCCATGGCGCTGCCTGCTGGCAGCGAGCTGGGGACTTGCCTTGGCCACGGCCGCGCTCGGATTGACAATGGGTGCGCTCGGGCCGGCAATGGCATGCCGAGTGGCGCAGGGTGCGCTCGGCGGCCTGTTGCTGGTCACCGGGCAGTCGCTGGTGTTCGCGCTGCAACCCGCCCGGCGCCAGCCGTTGCTGCAGGCGTTGCTCGCCCTGCCGATCGTCGTGCTGCCGACCACGATCGCGCCGGCGTTGCATGGCTGGTCGACCGACGCGCATGCCTGGCAGCTGCTCTTCCTGCTGTCCGGCGCGATTGGCATGCTCGGCAGCGGCGCGCTGGCCATCGTGGGTGGGCATGATCGCCCGGATCGGTCGACGCGGCTCCCCGGCGCCGGTGTCTGCGTGCTGCTGGCGCTGGCGACGACCGGCTTCGTCTACGTGCTGCAGAAGGGCGCGCGCTACGACTGGTTCGACGATCCCGGCTTTGTCCGCGCCTGCGTGTGGACGCTGCTCGCTTTCGCCGGGCTGGTGCTGGCGTCGACCCGCGCGAAGACCTCGCTCTTCGCAACTGCCGTGTTCCGGGACGCGCGGTTCTCGTTCGGATTCTGTGCGACCTTTGCCGCCGGCTTCATCCTGTTCGGCAGTGCATCGGCAATCTCGCTGTTTGCCGCCAACGTGTTGCAACTCGCGCCGGTGCACGTCGGCCAGGTCACGCTGTCCAGTTCGATCATGGTGGCGCTGGGCCTGCTGTCCGCGGGCCTGGTCATCCAGTACACGCGGGCGAGGGTGGAACTGCCGATCCCGCTTGGCATCGTGCTGTTCATGACCAGCATGTGGCTGCTTTCCCACGCCACGCCGGACAGCGGCCGCAGTGAACTTGCAGTTGCCACCTGGTGCCGCGGACTTGGAATGGGTGCGCTGTTCATGTCGCTCACCATGCTGACTCTCGGTCACGTCGAACAGGGGCTCAAGGCCCATGGCGTCGCCCTGTTCAACCTGGGCAGGCAGGTCGGTGGCCTGGCGGGGTCGGCATTCGTGCTCACCTGGCTGGAGTGGCGGGTGCCGGCGCAGACTACCGTGCTTTCGCAATACCTGGTGGCCGGACGGCCCGCTGTCGAGGCGGTCAGGTCGGCGTTGGCCGGCGCTCTGGTCGCGAATGGCGTCGATGCGTCGCAAGGTCCCGTCGCCGCGCTGGCCGTCCTGGCCCGGGCACTGGGCACGCAGGCAGCCGCGCGCGCGTTCGACGAGTTGTTTCTCGGGCTGGGAGCGTTCTTCTTCGTCGCTATCCCCGTGCTGGTGACAATCAGAGTGGTATTGGAGCGGACGCAGCGGGCTCGAACGCAACCGGTGTAGTCGGCCGGACGTTCAATTGCTCCTCCAGCTTTTCATCCGTTGCGGCCGTCCGCATGGGAAAAGGCGAATGGGCCCGAACGTATCGCGTTCAACGGGCATGGATGATCGATTTCGGGTCTGTTCTCCGCAGCCGACATCCGGAACGGGATCCATCCTGCATTGCGAGCGGCCGGATGGATCCTGTCCCGGGTCAAAAAAGTGACTGTTGACGATGGCCTACTTGGTGCGTGGAGGCAGGAATCCCTTGGCTGAGGCCAGGTCAGGCCAGGGAAGGACGGTTTCCCCCGCCACCATCCATTTGCCATCGAGCCTGCGCAGGCGCAGTTCGTAGAGCGCGGGATCGGCCTCCGGGCTCATGCGCCGGTACAGGACCGCGGTTGCTTCGTCATCCTGCTCCTCGATGTGCAGGACCCGCTTCTCCGTGGATAGCGGTGGTTCACCAGCGTCGCGGCGACTCCTGAACTCGTCGAGCATTTCCGTCTTCGAAAAACGCGCGATGTCTCCCTGTGGCGTGAGCACCAGGAAGCCGAGGTCGTCGAGGTAGAGGTGTTCCATCGCTTCCATGCGGTAGTGACTGCCGGTTTCGGCCAGCAAGTCGATGAATTCCAGGATTTCCGGATTGTGGTTGTTGGACATGTCTGCAATTCCCGTGATGAAGGGGCGTCTGGCCGCAGATCGCGGCTTGCATTCGCCGGGGGTGTCAGCGGCGCGCGGAACGTCCCAGCCGGGTGATCTGGATACCGGCGAAGCAGGCCACTGAGAAGCCGACGAGGAGGCTGGCCCAGGTGGCGCCCGCATTGCCCGAGAACCCGAGAATCCAGGGGGCGACCAGCAACCACACGCCCAGCCATGCGTTGGTCTTCTCCGCACCTGGCGACGGCTTGGCGAGCGCGACGCCGGCAATGCAGGCGATGACGAAGCCGCAGACCACAGCATTTGCTGCGACGGCCCCGCTGCCGCCAAATCCGAGCCAGGGCGAAACGAGGAGGAGGGTGCCGAGTACCAGGTTGGTCCAGTCGATCCAGGACTCGGTCATGGTGTTGGAAGTCTTCTTCAATGCATTCGAGTTCACGATGTTTCTCCAAGATGTGGGGGCGCGACGTGTTGCGGGAGAGGCATGAAATCCCATCCAGACCGCTGCTCACGACGCTGTTCCACACTAGGTAGGAACCCGGGGTGCCGGAAGACCCGTTGCGGGCTTCTCAATGTTGTGTCCGAAGGGACAATCACGGCAAAGGAGCAATGAACGTGGCCCTGTCCACAGTCATCGGTTCCGCGCGAGTCTGGTGTGCGGCTGCGTCACCGGCCACTCGATTCGGGCGACGGCGCATCGCGTCCACGGATAGGTGTCGGATAGTGGATTCAAGGCGATTCTCGCGGGAGGGATCCCTCGTTTGGAGGGGCGACCATGGTCCTTGCATGGAATGCATCTAATGCAGATCCGGGGCGACATGCCGTTGTGCGCAGCGCATTAGCTTCCCGTTGGCGGGTGCCGTGTTGTTCGGGCCGGATCGGCTGCGATCGTTGCGGAACGAGGAACATGGTGTCGTTTCCGATGATCCTTCCGCATCCGTTAGGCCGGGCATAGGCTGCCAGCCACTGCTTCTTGTCCGGCATGACGAAGATGGCGCATGCCAGCGCGTTGAGGCGGCTGTAACGGGCACTTTCCATCCGTTCCTGCATGGGACAACCGACGTCGGCGCGGTGTATCCGCCAAGCCGATCAGCTATGCGACGGGACGTCGGGCAGGAAGCAGTTTCCAAAGCCCGGCAGACATCCGGATGCCCGCCGGACAATCTGTACCAATCGCTGCCGCTTGCGGGCTTGCCCCGATCGACGCGATTGCGATCATCGACCTTGGAACAAACATGAGATCACTGCAAAGGCCACTGGGAACCGGCTATACCGCGCACAGCACGACGCTGGATGTCATTCGGGGGAAAAACCTGGCCGGGCAGCTCGCAATCGTCACCGGGGGACATGCCGGCTTGGGGCTTGAAGCGGCAAGGACGCTATCGGAAGCCGGCGCCAGGGTCATCGTTCCGGCGCGCGCGGTTGACCGGGCACGACGTGCCGTCGCGGAAGCTGGCGGCGGAATTGAGGTCAGGAAAATGGACCTGACAGATCCAGCTTCCATTGACTCGTTTGCCCGAGAGATCGTGCAGTCCGGCTTGGCGGTGAACATCCTGATCAACAACGCCGGCATCATGGCCTCGCCAATACTGGAGCGCGACGCGCGTGGTAACGAGCTGCAGCTTTCGACCAACCATTTGGGGCACTTCCAGCTGACCAGTCGACTTTGGCCGGCGCTGCGCCGTGCAGGTGGTGCGCGCGTAGTCTCCGTGTCGTCCCTCGGTCATCATCTGTCAGGCATCGAGTGGGACGACATCAACTTCGAGAAGCGCGCGCGACGTCCCCCCACCTTTGAGTAGCGCCGCGATCTGGAGTCCAATCCCCAACGACAAGGAGATTG
>NZ_JBHRYF010000018.1:0-1596 GCF_042648885.1 Luteimonas notoginsengisoli
GTCCGGCGTTCACCGCTTTTCGGGAAGGTTGTGGGCGCGGATGATGGGCAGCTGATCCAACGCTGGACGTCTGCTGCTCTTCCGCATGGGAACGCGCAGGCTCGCATGCATGGTCAGCTGCACCCTAACAAGTCGTTCAAGCCGACACCCCAATCGCTGCGCGATTGGCGTTCCCTCCGCGCTGCGCGCTCCGGTGCGGCTTAACTCCAGGTGTTAGGCCCCGCAAGGAGCATCTCGATGACCGTACACACAAATCTCGTCGCTCTTGCATCGTCGCTGCCGCAAGCTTGGCAGTCGCGGATCGTGGGTCGACCCGCCGGGGCCAATTTCAAGGTCGTACGAATGGATGGCCGGGCGTACCCTAACGAATCGCACTCGTTTGATGAGGCGCTGCTGGTTCTCGAAGGGCACATGAATTTGCAGTTCGGCACGGCGATTACTCGCGTCGGCGCAGGCGAGGTCTATATCGTTCCAGCTGGCGTGCCACACGCCGTGGCGGAAGGGAGTCATGGCACGCTCGTCATCGTCGACAGCGAGGCCTAACAATTCGTCCAAGCCGACGCCGCTTCGCGGCGCGGCTTAACTCAGGTGTTAGACGTCACAGGAGAGAACAATGCAGCCGTACAGAACATTCCTTCTCATGATCTTGGCTGCTTCTGTACTGATGTTCTGCCTCATGTACCTCAACACCTACCAGGCCGACCATGTCTGGTTCAGCCAAACCCGCATGTTCATGACCTTCATCATGGCTGGATCAATGGCCTTGGTGATGCTCTTCTTCATGCGGCATATGTACAAGAACAAGACTGCCAATCTGGCCATTGTCATTGGAAGCGTGGGCTTGATGGCTCTAGGCCTCTGGCTCGTTCGCAGCCAGTCGACGGTGGGAGACATCGCCTGGATGAAGGCCATGATCCCGCACCATTCCATTGCAATCCTCACAAGTGAGCGGGCCCGGATCTCGGACCCCCGAGTAAGAACCCTTGCGGATGAGATCATTGAGGCTCAACGCCGTGAGATTGGCGAGATGGAGTCATTGATCAGTGACCTGCAAGATCAATCGACCGAAAGGGCGCAGGAGTGACGTCTAACAGTTCGTTCAAGCCGATGCCGCTTCGCGGCACGGCTTAACTCAGGTGTTAGAGCCCATGAATGTCGTCTGCCCCGAGTGCCAGAAAAGCGTCAATTTTGCGGACGTATTTGAGAGCGCATTCTGCTGGGCAAGCTCATCTGTTGCATTCCGCTGCCCTAGCTGCCAAGCGCCCGCGCACTTCACCCCACGCGGGGAGGAGACTGAGGTTGGCTTCCTAGGTTCCGGCCCGCCACTCGATGCAGTTGAGGGCATTCGTTACCCCATCCATGTGGCAACCTATCGAGATGGCGACCTCCTTACTATTCAGTTGGGAGCCCTTCGCAAAACCGTGCCCTCCGCGCACTCCTATGTCGCGGCTTCGGTGGCGCGAGATGGGCTCTAACAATTCATTCAAGCCGACGCCGCTTCGCGGCGCGGCTTAATTCAGGCGTTAGGCCGCTCGGGACACATCAAAGGCTGTGCGGTTTTGGTGCGCCTGACAGTGCACGGCGCAAGCCTGTCAC
>NZ_JBHRYF010000019.1:0-1899 GCF_042648885.1 Luteimonas notoginsengisoli
TCACCGCGAACCCGGCCTTACCCGGAACCTTTGGAGCGCGAAACAAGCCGAAGCCAGGCGGCATCACGAGCAGTAAGCGTTCCGAAGTACAACTCAAGCGCCGGATCTTCTTTTGGTGAGGGCTAACGCCTGAGTTAAGCCGACTTGCGTAGTGGAGCCAAAGCCATGGCAAGCTTTTTCTGCCATGGCTTTGGTGTAACGAAGCAAGTTCGGCTTGAACGAATTGTTAGGGCGCACCCGCTCGCGCGCGGACGTGACGAGTGATGGCCCGACAGTAGAAGTGCTGAACAACGCGCCCGACAAGTTTGACGGTCTGCCAGATCGCGACAAGCGTGCCTGCTGCCAGAACAAGCCTGACATAAATAGGCGGATGGAAGGCCTGGTACAGGCGCGGCACAGCCAATGAAAAAAGACCAATTGCAGCGACCAGTACAATAAACACACAGGCGCACTGAAGCCGATACGTGAGGTCGGTGCCCGCGGCCGAAAGCGCGGTTTCCATCTCGGCATCCGAGAGTCGCTCCAACTGCGGTAGGACATCGTCAAGTTGCATCGAGTCTTCCTGTGCGGCCTAACACCTGAGTTAAGCCGCGCCGCGAAGCGGCGTCGGCTTGGACGAATTGTTAGGTGCCGCCCCGTTAAGGCACATACACGGCGTGGATGCTGACGACACCTGATGGGGTCACGTGAGCGTGCATGACCAGATCACTGCAACCTTCCTCTCGGGTCCACAGGTCTACGCGCACATCCCAGTGGTGCCCGGACCAGATACACACCGATGAGTCCCAAGTTTGCTGCGGCAGCGGTACAAGAGTAGCGCCGTAGTCAGCCAGATAGTCGCGTACTTGCGAGGCAGTGGAAGCAGATGTGGGCTCGACGCCGCTCAGGCCCTGCAGCGTGAAATCCCCCGTCGCGAAGGCATTTGCCGCCTTTTCGAGCGCTGGCCGCCACTCAAGGGGCACCGGCTGCTGCTCGTCAGACGGTGCGGCATTCGCATTGGAATCGCTCACGTTGCGGCTACCTCCACGCGGCACCTAACGCTTGAGTTAAGCCGAGCCGCGAAGTGGCTTCGGCTTGAACGAATTGTTAGGCGCGATCATCGCGCGGAAGTGACGGCCCGACAAGGCCGCTTGAACCGAAGCTTGGCCGACCGGGCGCACCTTGCGAAACGGTCAGAAGCGACCGTCCGAAGCCGCACCAACTGGGCCGGCAATGTCTCCGCGTCCACGCGCCTGCATCTGTGGCCGAAGCCCTGAGCGTGACGCTGTGAACCTTGTGTGCGCGACCCCGGAACTGGCGGAAGCCGCGCGTCCGAAGACTGAGTCAACTGGGGTCGAATGGCCCCGCTGTGTAGCCGAAGCCATGTGCCGATTTAGTTCTGGCTTTGACGCGCCTAACACCTGAATTAAGCCGCGCCGCGAAGCGGCGTCGGCTTGAATGAATTGTTAGCCCCCATTCTAGTACTCCAACCAGTCACCTTTCTCGGTGACAGATGAGCCGGTGGGCGGAGTGATCGCAAGCGTCCCGTCCGGATATGCGAGGACGGAAAAGCCTGCGCCGGTGAGCTGGTAATACCCGATGTGGCAGGGCGTGACTCCATCCGCGCACTTGACCATGTGTGTGCTACCTGCGAGGCGGACAGTGTTTCTAGTGCCAGCAGGCATAAGCTCACCCGAAAGACGGTCGCAGCCAACCTCGCCCTCGGTGCAATTTGACCAAACGAAAAGGGAATATGACCGTGCAGAGAGAACGTCAGGTTGAGCGGGTCGCTTGGTAGCGCAGCCTGCGAGTAACGCCAGTAGTATGAGAGCGACAATGCGTGGCATGGGGCCTAACACCTTGAAATAAGCCGACCCGCGAAGCGGGTTCGGCTTGATTGAACTGTTAGGCCGCCGGCCG
>NZ_JBHRYF010000020.1:0-41642 GCF_042648885.1 Luteimonas notoginsengisoli
GGTCGGCTCCGGACCCAGCGGGATCACCACGCCGACCGAGGCGAGGATGTCGCCGAACCAGTCTTCACCGTCGTCGTGGTTCGGATCGCTGGCCAGCGCACCGATGCTGTCGTTGTCGGCATCGATCCGGTACGCCAGTTCGGCGCGGACGCCGACGCGACGGGCCAAGGTGCTCTGCACGCCAACGCCGAGCTTGCCGGCGACATGGCCGTCCTTACGCTCCATCGGGGAATTGGGCGACGGGAAGTTGTCGTATTCCTCTTCCGAACGCTGGTAGCCCAGACCCGCCAGCAGGTACGGGTTCCAGCTGCGGCCTTCGTTGATGAAGTGGTAGCGCGCGTCGAACGAGATGCCGTACTGGCTCCAGTTCAGGTCGTCGTTCGCTTCCATGTTCGGGTTCTGGTAGTTCAGTTCACCGTCGACCGACCAGTTCGGCGTGATGAACTTGCCCAGGCCGATGGTGCCGAACGGGGCGCTGTCGGTGGTGCGGTCGCTATCCTGGAAGTTGTAGCCGACGCTGCCGGTCAAGTACCAGCGATCGTCGAACTCCTGTGCATTGGCGGCCTGCACGAAACCGATGCCGGCGAGCAGCGCGGCACAGAGGAGTTTCTTGTTCATTCGGGTCCAGCTCCTTTGATTCAGGGGAAGGCTTGCTTTGTTCGGATTTCTTTTTTTCGTTCAGACGGCGCGAGAACGTCCGGCGCAACCCTAGGGCGATTGCCGTGAAGGCGCTGTTAACGCCTCCGTAACAGCTCCGCTGAACGGGTCATTATTGTTGGCAAAGCTGAATGAACTCGGAAACAGGGAGCGCGTCGAGTGCCGCAGGCTCCCCGGCGAGCGCCATCAGGCGATCCACCTTGTCCTGCGGAAGATGCGCCCGGAGCGCCTTTTCGAACTTGTCCATCAGCACCGGGATGCCCTCGGCCCGGCGCTTGCGGTGGCCGATCGGATAGTCGATCGAGACCTTCTCCGTCGCACTGCCGTCCTTGAAGAACACCTGCACCGAGTTGCCGATGTAGCGCTTGTCGGGGTCGAAGTAGTCCTTCGTGAACTGCGGGTCCTCCGAAACGGCCATCTTCGCGCGCAGCGCATCGATGCGCGGGTCCGCCGCGACGTCGTCGTTGTAGTCACCGGCGGTCAGGCGACCGAAGATCAGCGGCACGGCGACCATGTACTGGATGCAGTGGTCGCGGTCGGCGTAGTTGGCCAGCGGGCCGGTCTTGTCGATGATGCGCACGCCGGCTTCCTGGGTCTGGATCTCGATGCGCTCGATGCCGTCGATGCGGTCCTTGACCTCGGCGTGCAGCTGCATCGCGCACTCGACGGCCGTCTGGGCGTGGAATTCGGCCGGGAAGCTGATCTTGAACAGCACGTTCTCCATCACGTAGCTGCCGAACGGACGTTCGAACTTGAACTCCTGGCCCTTGAAGGCGATGTCGTAGAAGCCCCAGGTCTTGACCGACAGCGCGCTGGGATAACCCACCACCTGCTTGTCGACCGCGTTGATCGCGTGGATCACGGCGCGGCGGCAGGCATCGCCCGCAGCCCAGCTCTTGCGCGGCCCGGTATTGGGCGCGTGGCGATACGTGCGCAGTACGCCGTTGTCGATCCAAGAATGCGACACCGCGTTGATCACCTGCTCCTTGCCGCCGCCGAACATCGCGGTGGCGACCGCGGTCGAGGCCAGGCGCACCAGGATCACGTGGTCCAAGCCCACGTGGTTGAACGAGTTCTGCAGCGCGTAGACGCCCTGGATCTCGTGGGCCTTGATCGCCCATCCGAGCACGTCGCGCACGGTCAGGCCCTTGCCGCCTTCCCGTTCGGCCTTGCGCGACAGCCAGTCCGCGACGGCAAGGATGGTGCCGAGGTTGTCGGACGGATGGCCCCACTCGGCCGCCAGCCAGGTGTCGTTGAAGTCGAGCCAGCGCACCTGGGTGCCGATGTTGAACGCGGCCTGGGCCGGATCGAGCTCGAACGAGGTACCCGGCACGCGCGCGCCGCCGGGGATCTCGCCGCCGGGCACCAGCGGGCCGAGGTGCTTCACGCAATCGGGGAATTTCATCGCCAGCATCGCGCAGGCCAGCGAGTCGAGCAGCATGTAGCGCGCGGTATCGAAGGCCTCCTGCGAATCGATCCGGGCATCGATGACGTAATCGGCGATGTCGACCATCGGCTGGTCGGGATCGGGGCGCGCGGCGGAACGGACGTCGGTACTGGTCATGATCGGCCCGTGCGGAAAGGATGCAGTCATTGTGCGACGACAGGCGTGGTGGCCACGTGTGGCCGCCCGGGCAGGCGAATCAGGCGAGGATCATGCAGTCGCAGCTCCCACCGCAGTTCGGTAGCCACGATCGAACGGCACGGCAGTTCGCTTCGCCCTACAACGTCCCTGCGGGAACTCGCACCGCACCCTCCATCAGCACCCGCGCGCTGCGGCTCATGATCGCCTTGGTGACGGTCCATCGGCCGTCGACCTGCTGCGCCTGCGCGCCGACCCGCAGCGTGCCGGACGGGTGGCCGAAGCGCACCGACTCGCGCTCGCCGCCGCCGGCTGCCCGGTTGACCAGGGTGCCGGGGATCGATGCCGCGGTGCCGATGGCGACGGCGGCCGTACCCATCATCGCGTGGTGCAGCCTGCCCATCGACAGCGCGCGCACCTGCAGGTCGATCTCGCCGGCGGCAATCGCCTTGCCACTGGAGGACACATAGTCCTGCGCCGGGGCGACGAACGCGACCTTGGGCGTGTGCTGGCGGGTGGCCGCATCTGCAGGCTGCGCGATCAGGCCCATGCGCACCGCCCCGGCGACACGGATCGCCTCGAATCGTGCCAGCGCGGCCGCGTCGTCATTGATTGCGGCCTGAAGTTCGGTACCGCGGTAACCCAACTCGGCGGCGTCGAGGAAGATCGTCGGGATGCCGGCATTGATCATCGTCGCCGTGAACCTGCCCACGCCGGGCACGTCCAGCTCGTCGACGAGGTTCCCGGTCGGGAACATGCCCGCCGCCGCGCCATTTCCTTCGTCCGCGTCGGAAGGGTCGATGAACTCCAGCCTGATCTCGGCGGCCGGGAAGGTGACGCCGTCGAGGTCGAAGTCGCCGGTCTCCTGCACCTGGCCGTCGGCGACCGGCACGTGGGCGATGATCGTCTTGCCGATGTTGGCCTGCCAGATGCGCACCACCGCGGTGCCGTCGCGCGGCACGCGCGCCGGATCGAGCAGGCCGTTGGCGATGGCGAACGGCCCGACCGCGGACGACAGGTTGCCGCAGTTGCCGCTCCAGTCGACGAAGGCCTTGTCGATGGCGACCTGGCCGTAGAGGTAGTCGACGTCGTGCCCGGGCACCGACCCCTTCGAAATGATCACGCACTTGCTGGTGCTCGATGTCGCCCCGCCCATGCCGTCGGTGTGCTTTGCGTAGGGATCGGGCGAACCGATCACGCGCATCAGCAGCGCATCGCGCGCGGGTCCCGGCACCTGCGCGGCCTGCGGCAGGTCCTGCAGTCGGAAGAACACGCCCTTGCTGGTACCACCACGCATGTAGGTGGCGGGGATGCGGAGTTGCGGGACGTGCGGCACGGATGGGCTCCAGGGCTTGGGGATGCGACGCCGAAAGATTGGGGGGCGAGGCGCGACGAACGCGATCCGCCTACGCCACCTGCGACGCGTCGAAGAAGTCGTTGGCGAAGCGCTGCAGCACGCCGCCGGCTTCATAGATCGAAACTTCCTCGGCGGTATCGAGGCGGCAGGTGACCAGCACGTCCAGCCGCTGGCCATCCTTGCGGTGGACCACCAGCGTCAGCGCCGCGCCCGGCGCCGGCGTTCCGCCGACGTCGAAGGTCTCGGTCCCGTCGATGCCGAGCGTGTTGCGGTCGGTGCCGGGCAGGAACTCCAGCGGCAGAACGCCCATTCCGATGAGGTTGGTGCGATGGATGCGCTCGAAGCCTTCGGCGGCGATCGCCTCCACCCCAGCCAGGCGCACGCCCTTGGCGGCCCAGTCGCGCGAGCTGCCCTGGCCGTAGTCGGCGCCGGCGATGATGATCAGCGGCTGCCTGCGGTCCATGTAGGTTTCGATCGCCTCCCACATGCGCATGACCCGCCCTTCCGGCTCGATCCGCGCCAGCGAGCCTTGGCGCACGTTGCCGGCCTCGTCGCGCACCATCTCGTTGAGCAGCTTCGGATTGGCGAACGTGGCGCGCTGCGCGGTGAGGTGGTCGCCGCGGTGGGTGGCGTAGGAATTGAAGTCCTCCTCCGGCAAGCCCATTTTCGCCAGGTATTCGCCGGCGGCGCTGGTGGGCAGGATCGCATTCGACGGCGACAGGTGGTCGGTGGTGATGTTGTCGCCGAGCACGGCCAGCGGACGCATCCCGGTGAGCGTGCGCTCCCCGGCCAGCGCGCCTTCCCAGTACGGTGGGCAGCGGATGTAAGTGCTCTGCGGCCGCCAGTCGTATAGCGGTTCGGCCTTGCGGTTGCGTTCGACCCGGACGTTGAACATCGGCTCGTACACCTGACGGAACTGTTCGGGCCTGACGTATTCGCGCACGACCGCATCGATTTCCTCGTCGCTCGGCCACAGGTCGGCGAGCGTGATCGGCCGGCCCTGCGGATCGGTGCCCAATGCGTCCTTCTCGATGTCGAAACGCATGGTGCCCGCGATTGCGTAGGCGACCACCAGCGGCGGTGAAGCGAGGAAGGCCTGCTTGGCATACGGGTGGATGCGGCCATCGAAGTTGCGGTTGCCCGACAGCACGGCGGTGGCATGGAGGTCGCGCTCGATGACCTCTTTCTGGATCGCCGGGTCGAGCGCGCCGCTCATGCCGTTGCAGGTGGTGCAGGCGAAACCGACGATGCCGAAGCCCAGTTGCTCCAGCTCCGGCAACAGCTTCGACTCCTCCAGGTACAGCTGCACCGCCTTCGAGCCCGGAGCCAGCGAGGTCTTGACCCACGGCTTGCGCACCAGGCCCAGCGCATTGGCTTTCTTGGCCAGCAGGCCGGCGGCGACGACGTTGCGCGGGTTGGAGGTATTGGTGCAACTGGTGATCGCGGCGATGATCACCGCGCCGTCGGGCATCAGGCCCTGCGCTTCCTCGGCGCGCGCGGCGTCGAGGTTGCCGGCGATGCCGCGCTCGGCCAGCTTTGATGTCGGCAGGCGCCGGTGGGGGTTGGACGGGCCGGCCATGTTGCGGGTGACGGTCGACAGGTCGAACGCCAGCGTGCGCTCGTATTGCGCGGTGGCCAGTGCATCGGCCCACAGCCCGGTGTGCCTGGCATACGTCTCCACCAGCCGGACCTGTTCGTCGTCGCGGCCGGTCAGGCGCAGGTAGTCGATGGTGTTGTCGTCGATGAAGAACATCGCCGCGGTCGCACCGTACTCGGGCGCCATGTTGGAGATCGTCGCGCGGTCGCCCAGGGTGAGCACGGATGCGCCTTCGCCGCGGAATTCCAGGTATGCGCCGACCACCTTCGACTGGCGCAGGAACTCGGTCAGCGCCAGCACGATGTCGGTGGCCGTGATTCCGGGCTGCGGACGGCCGCCGAGCTCCACGCCGACGATCTCCGGCAGCCGCATCCACGATGCGCGGCCGAGCATCACGCTTTCCGCCTCCAGCCCGCCGACGCCCACCGCGATCACGCCCAGCGCGTCGACGTGCGGGGTGTGGCTGTCGGTGCCGACGCAGGTGTCGGGGAACGCGACGCCGTCGCTCACGTAGACCACCGGCGACATCTTCTCGAGGTTGATCTGGTGCATGATCCCGTTGCCCGGTGGGATCACGTCGACGTTGCGGAATGCATGCCGGGTCCACTCGATGAAGTGGAAACGATCCTCGTTGCGGCGGTCCTCGATCGCCCGGTTCTTGCCGAACGCGTCCTTGTCGAAGCCCGCCGCCTCCACCGCCAGCGAGTGGTCGACGATCAGCTGGGTCGGCACGACCGGGTTGACCAGGGCCGGATCGCCGCCACGCTGGGCAATCGCGTCACGCAGGCCGGCCAGGTCGACCAGCGCGGTCTGGCCGAGGATGTCATGGCACACCACGCGAGCCGGGAACCACGGAAAGTCGAGATCGCGGCGACGCTCGACCAGTTGGGCCAGATAGTCGACCAGCCTGGCAGGGTCGGCGCGACGCACGATGTTCTCCGCATGCACGCGCGAGGTGTACGGCAGTCCGTCGTAGGCCCCCGGCCTGATCGCCTCGACCGCGGCACGCGTGTCGAAGTAGTCGAGTTCGGTGCCGGGCAGCGGCTTGCGGTAATCGGTGTTCATCGGTGGTAGCGGGTCTCTGGCAAGGGTCGGGTCGCAGGCACGCCACCAGGCCCATCGCGCGATGGGGCCCCGGGCGCCATAGCGGCGGACGTGAGGAGATGTCGTCATTTTGCCAGAGCACGCTCCCACGGCGGGTTTTCGCCGAACTTCCCCGCGAGGAACTCGGTGAATGCCCGCACCCGCGGCGGCACCATGCGCCGTTGCGGCATCACCGCGTAAATGCCGTTGTCGTCGATCGCGCAATCAGGCAGCACCCGCTGCAGGCGGCCGGCGTGCAGGTCCTCGCAGACGTGCCAGGTCGAATGCAGGGCGATACCGAGGCCGGCGACCGCTGCGTCGCGGATCACCTCGCCGAAATTGCTCTCCAGGCGGCCCTGCACGCGGACCACGGTGTCGCGGCCCAGGCGGTCGCGCATCCGCCAGTTGTCCTGGCGCCCGTGGCTGCCGGACAGCAGGATGCATTCGTGCCCGGCCAGGTCTTCCGGCGTGCGCGGCGTGCCATGCCGGTGCAGGTACCCGGGCGCGGCGCACAGCACCCGGCGGTTGCTGGCGAGCTTGCGCGCGACCAGGCTGGAGTCGTCGAGCGCGCCGATCCGGATCGCGAGGTCGAAGCCGGCGCTCACCAGGTCGAGCGTCTGATCGGTCAGATCGATGCTCACCCGCAGCCGCGGATGCGCGAGCAGGAATTCGGGCAGCAGCGGCGAGATATACAGGCGCCCGAACGAGGCCGACGTGGTCACGCGCAGCGTTCCGGACACCTCGGTCGCCGACTGGCGCAGGCCGCTGGTCAGCGCTTCCAGGTCCTCGACCAGCACCCGTCCCTGCTCCGCCAGCGCGATGCCCTCGGGCGTGGGATGCAGGCGGCGGGTGGTCCGGTGCAGCAGGCGCACACCCAGCGCGCGTTCGAGCCGCTTCAGGCGCTGGCTGGCGACGGCCACCGAGAGGTCGAGGCTGCGCGCGGCGGCGCTGATCGAGCCCAGGTCGAGCACGCGCAGGTACAGGCCGATGTCGCTGATCCGGTCATCCATTATCAACAATTCATTGATATTTATTCGTCATCTTGGCAGTTTCTGATGAAGATGCAACGACCTAGGCTGCGCGCTTCCCCGATCCGGAACGCCCCGGGTCATCGCGCCGGCGCGCGCCCTGACGCGAACGCCGGAATTTCCATCCACCCAGGAGTTCCTCGTGCCCTTCACCCGAATTTCCATTCCCGCTGGAACACCGGCGGCGCACAAGGCCGCCATCGCACGCGGCGTGCACGACGCGATGGTCGCGGCGATCGGCATTCCCGAAGACGACTTGTTCCAGCTGCTGTCGGAGTACCAGCCCGGCGACTTCCTTTTCGACCGTGGCTTCCTCGGCGTCCAGCGCTCGGGCAGGCCGCGGATATCCGCCCGCAGGACGTGTTCGTCTATCTCGCGGAAAACGACTTCTCCGACTGGTGGGTCGGCGACGGCCGGATGAGCATGGAGATCACGATGCAGCGGGGAGCAGTGGCATGAGCAGCATCGATGCGGCGATGGACTACCGCCATCTCGGCGCCTCGGGCCTGAGAGTTTCCGCGCTCGGCTTCGGCGCCGGCACTTTCGGCGGCAAGGGGCCGTTGTTCAGTGCCTGGGGCAATACCGACGTGGAGCAGGCGCGGCGCATCGTCGACATCAGCCTCGACGCCGGCGTCAATCTGTTCGACACCGCCGACGTGTATTCCGACGGCGCGTCCGAGTCGATCCTCGGCGCGGCGATCAAGGGCCGCCGCGAGCGGGTGATCCTCTCGACCAAGACGTCGTTGCGCCTCGGCGAGGGCCCGAACGATATCGGTTCCTCGCGCCACCACCTGCTCATCGCGGTCGACAACGCGCTGCGACGGCTCGGCATCGATTACATCGACCTGTTGCAGCTGCACCATTTCGATGCGCGTACGCCGATCGAGGAAACGCTGTCCGCGCTCGACGGCCTGGTCCGCGCCGGCAAGGTGCGCTACCTCGGCGCGTCGAATTTCTCCGGCTGGCAGCTGATGAAGTCCCAGGCCATCGCCGACCGCCGCGGCTATCCGCGCTTCATCGCCAACCAGGCGTACTACTCGCTGGTCGGCCGCGACTACGAATGGGAACTGATGCCGCTGGGACTGGACCAGGGCATCGGCGCCGTGGTGTGGAGCCCGTTGGGCTGGGGCCGGCTGACGGGCAAGATCCGTCGAGGCCACCCGCTGCCCGAAGGCAGTCGCCTGCACGGTACCGCCGGTTTCGCGCCGCCGGTCGACGAGGCCCGGCTGTACCGGATCGTCGATGCATTGGACATCGTCGCCGAAGAAACGGGAAAGACCGTGCCGCAGGTCGCCTTGAACTGGCTGCTGCAACGGCCCACCGTGTCGAGCGTGCTGATCGGCGCACGCAACGAGGCGCAGCTGAAACAGAACCTCGGCGCGGTCGGGTGGAACCTGGATGCCGCCCAGGTCGCCCGGCTCGACGCCGCAAGCGCCGTGACGCCGCCCTATCCCTACTACCCGTACTGGAACGGTCAATTCGCCGAACGCAGCCCCGCGCCCGTACCCGTCCATCCCGTTAACCAGGAGTC
Source organism: Luteimonas notoginsengisoli (assembly GCF_042648885.1). Classification (NCBI taxonomy): domain Bacteria; kingdom Pseudomonadati; phylum Pseudomonadota; class Gammaproteobacteria; order Lysobacterales; family Lysobacteraceae; genus Luteimonas; species Luteimonas notoginsengisoli. The sequence goes on from NZ_JBHRYF010000020.1 coordinate 8,836, forward strand.
CGCATGAAAGCCGTCGCCCTCACCCGCTACCTGCCGATCGACGATCCGCAGTCGCTGCTCGACGTCGATCTGCCGAAGCCGTCCGCGCCCACCGGCCACGACCTGCTGGTGCGGGTGGAAGCGGTGTCGGTCAATCCGGTCGATACCAAGGTGCGCGCGCCGAAGCCACAGATCGAAACGGCACCGAAGGTGCTGGGCTACGACGGCGCGGGCGTGGTCGAGGCCGTTGGCGGGCAGGTCACCGGCTTCAAGCCCGGCGACGAGGTCTATTACGCCGGCGACATCACCCGCCCGGGCAGCAACGCCGAGTACCAGCTGGTCGATGCACGCATCGTCGGCCACAAGCCGACGTCGCTCGATTTCGCCCAGGCGGCTGCGCTTCCACTGACCGCGCTCACCGCGTGGGAACTGCTGTTCCAGCGCATGCCGTTCGACCCGGAGGACGGCGGCGACGGCAAGTCGCTCCTGGTGATCGCCGGCGCCGGCGGCGTCGGCTCGATCGCAATCCAGCTGGCGCGGCGCGCGGGCTTCACCGTGATCGCCACCGCGTCGCGCGCGGAAACCATCGAATGGTGCAAGGCGATGGGCGCGCACCATGTCATCGACCACCGCCAGCCGCTGGCGCCAAAGCTCGCGGCGCTGGGACTCGAGCAGGTCGACGCCGCGATCAACCTCGCCGACACCAACCGTTACTGGGAAGCGCTCGGCGAACTGCTCGCGCCGCAGGGCCACGTCGGCCTGATCGTCGAGCCGTCGGCGCCGCTGCACATCGGCGATCCCTACAAGCTCAAGAGCATCGGCATCCACTGGGAATTGATGTTCACCCGTTCGCGTTTCCGCACCGCTGACATGGATCAACAGGGTCGCATCCTCGACCGCATCGCGGCGTTGCTCGATGCCGGCGAACTGCGCGGTACCCACGCCGAAACCGTGGGCCGCATCGATGCAACCAACCTGCGCGCGGCGCACCGGCGACTGGAATCCGGAGGCACGATCGGCAAGCTCGTGCTGGCGGGATGGTGACCATCACTGCGCACCAGCGCGCGCCGCGCGCGGACGCGTCGTGAGCCACGGCACCCTGCATCGTTACGCGGCGTTTTCCGACGATCCCGCGGGCGGCAATCCCGCCGGCGTCTGGATCGGCGACGTGCTGCCGGAATCCGCGACGATGCAGGCCATCGCCCGCGAGGTCGGTTACTCGGAGACCGCTTTCGTCGCGCCGATGCGCGGCGGCGCGCGCGACATCCGCTACTACAGTCCGGAAGCGGAAGTACCGTTCTGTGGCCACGCCACCATCGCCACCGGCGTGGTGCTGGGTGCGAACGAAGGCGATGGCGTCTACCGGCTGGCCACGCGCGTGGGCGAGGTGCCGGTCGAAGTGCGCACGCAGGGCGGCCGACGCGAAGCCGCGCTGACCTCGGTGGAGCCGCGGCATGCGCCTGCGCCCGCAGCGCTGGTCGATGCCGCCCTCTCGACGCTGGGCTGGACGCGCGAAGAGCTGGATCCGACGATTCCGCCGGCCCGCGCCTTTTCCGGCGCGTGGCACCTGGTGCTCGCGGTCGCCGATGCGCCCACGCTGGCGCGACTGGATTACGACTTCGACCGCCTCAAGGCGCTGATGCTGGCCGACGACCTGACCACGTTGCAGTTGCTGTGGCGGGAGAGTCCCCGCGTCTTCCACGCCCGCAATCCCTTCCCGGTCGGCGGCGTGGTCGAGGACCCGGCCACCGGCGCGGCGGCAGCGGCGCTGGGCGGCTACCTGCGCGATGCCGGACTGCTGGCCGCACCGGCGTCGGTCCTGATCCGCCAGGGCGAAGTGATGGGCCGGCCGAGCCGGCTGCAGGTGGAAATTCCCGAAACGGGCGGAATCGTGGTGCGCGGAACCGCGGTGTCGATCGACTGAAACTCCCGGCCGGGGCCGACCTCCGCGACGCGGCCGGCAACTCCGGTGCGACCGCTGCGGCGGGATTCTCCGCCGAGCCCGGGGCACCGGGTCCGAATCGCGCGGCATCCAACGGCCCCGAAGCGCACCTCGCAGGTTGCCGCCTGCGGGCTTTACCGGCATCGTGGCCCGTTCCGTACGCCAGCGCACGCCAGCATGTCCGACGCCACTTCTTACCCGCATTTGTTCGCGCCGCTCGACCTGGGCTTCACCACGCTGCGCAACCGCGTGCTGATGGGCTCGATGCATACCGGGCTGGAGGATCACCGACGCGATTTCCCGAAGCTCGCGGCGTACTTCGCCGAACGCGCCGAGGGCGGCGTCGGGATGATGGTGACCGGCGGCTTCTCACCCAACCTGGTCGGCTGGCTCAAGCCGTTCGCCAGCAAGCTCAGCTGGCCGTGGGAAGCGCACAAGCACCGCCAGGTCACCGCGGCGGTGCACGCGCACGACGCGAAGATCTGCCTGCAGCTGCTGCATGCCGGGCGCTATGCCTACCATCCGCTTTCCGTCTCGGCGTCGAAGCTCAAGGCGCCGATCAATCCCTTCACCCCACGCGCGCTCTCCGCTCGCGGCGTCGAACGCCAGATCGACGCGTTCGCCAACTCGGCCAGGCTGGCACGCGATGGCGGCTACGACGGGGTCGAGGTGATGGGTTCGGAGGGCTACCTGCTGAACCAGTTCACCGTGGCCCGCACCAACCGGCGCGACGACCGCTGGGGCGGCAGTGCCGAGCGTCGCATGCGTTTCGCGGTCGAGATCGTGCGTCGCGTGCGCGAGGCCTGCGGGCCGGATTTCATCGTGATCTACCGGCTGTCGATGCTCGACCTGGTCGACGGCGGCAACGACTGGGACGAGATCCTCGCCCAGGCAAAAGCGGTGGAAGCCGCGGGCGCGACGATCATCAACACCGGCATCGGCTGGCACGAGGCGCGCGTGCCCACCATCGCCACGTCGGTGCCGCGCGGCGCGTTCGCGGGCGTCACTGCCAAGCTCCGTCCGCACGTCGCGCTGCCGCTGGTCGCCACCAACCGCATCAACATGCCGGACGTGGCCGAGCGCATCCTCGCGGGCGGCGGCGCGGACATGGTGTCGATGGCGCGCCCGCTGCTCGCCGACCCGCAGTGGGTGGCCAAGGCCCGCGCCGGGAAGGCGAACGCGATCAACACCTGCATCGCTTGCAACCAGGCCTGCCTGGACCATGTGTTCCAGAACAAGAAGGCGAGTTGCCTGGTCAACCCGCGCGCCTGCGCGGAGACCGAACTGAACTACCCGCCCACGCCGGCGCCAAAACGTATCGCCGTGGTCGGCGCAGGCCCCGCTGGCCTGGCCTGCGCGACGATCGCGGCCGGACGCGGCCATCGCGTCACCCTGTTCGACGGCGCGGGCGAGATCGGCGGCCAGTTCAACCTGGCCAAGACGATTCCCGGCAAGGAGGAATTCCACGAAACCTTGCGCTACTTCGGCCAGCGCATCGACGAGACCGGGGTGGAGCTGCGGTTGGCGACGACCGCCACGCCCGGACTCCTGGCCGGCTACGACGAGGTCGTGCTCGCCACCGGCGTGACGCCGCGCAAGGTCGATTTTCCCGGTCACGACCATCCGAAGGTCATCGGCTATCTCGACGTGCTGCAGCAGCGCGTGGTGCCCGGCGCGCGCGTGGCCATCATCGGTGCCGGCGGCATCGGTTTCGACGTGGCCGAGTTCCTGGTGCAAGACGCCCCCTCGCCCACTCTCGACCCGAACCGGTGGATGGCCGAATGGGGCGTGGATCCGGGCTTCGATGCCCGGGCCGGGCTGGTCCCGGCGCGACCCGAGCCGCCGGTCCGCGAACTCTGGCTGCTGCAGCGCAGCGCCGGTCGGCCCGGCGCACGGCTGGGCAAGACCACCGGCTGGATCCATCGGGCCACGCTCAAGGCCAAGGGCGTGAAGCTGCTGGGCGGCGTGGAATACCTGGGCGTGGACGACGCCGGACTGCGCGTGCGCATCGACGGCACCGGATCGCTGCTTCCCGTGGACCACGTCGTCATCTGCGCCGGCCAGGAATCCAGGCGCGACCTGCTGGCTCCGCTGCAGGCCGCGTCGGTCCGGACCCACGTCATCGGCGGCGCGGACGTGGCCGCCGAGCTCGACGCCAAGCGCGCAATTGCCCAGGCGGCGCGGGTGGCGGCGGCGCTCTAGCGTCCCGTTGTGTGCGCCCGATCAGAATAAAAACTCCAATCCGATCAAGGATTTTCGCAGACCCCTGTTCAGGTAGCGTTGGGAAACCGACCGCTACCGTGCGCCAACTTTTCCCGCCGCCCGATTGGCGGGACCGGCCCGGACCGCTCTCCTGCGGTCTTCGGAGCCCGGGCGAAAGCGCCATAGAGCCGCTGCCCTCCCCAATACGCCATGTCCGTTGGTACTACCGAGCCCCCAAGGGTTGCGGTGATGCCGACGGGCGCAACGCAGCAAGGAGTTGTTCGATGAAACTGGCCTGGATCCTGTGGTTGGCCTCCGTTCTGCCGCCGCAAGCCGCCGACTCGCTCTGCCTCAGCACCACGGTGTACCTCGAGGCCCGCGACCAGTCCGACCGCGGCCAGCAGGCCGTCGCCGAGGTGGCGCTGCGCCGCCAGGACAGCGGCCTGTGGGGTGACTCGATGTGCGACGTGGTGACCGCGCGCAAGCAGTTCGCGCCGTCCCTGGTGTCGCCCAACACCCGCCTCGGCAACGTCGAAGCCTGGTCGCAGGCGGTCACGGTGGCCATCGAATCCGAGCGCAACTGGGCGCTGCCGGCCAGCGAGCGCCGGGAGATCGTCCCCGGCGCCAGCCACTTCATGGCGCACGACATCGCCAGCCCGAGCTGGCGCAACGCCTATCAGGTGGCAACCATCGGCAGCCACACCTTCCTCAAGGTGCAGAACCTCAAGCCACGCCACGGCTGACCGGTTCGCGCGGCGCGACGGTCCGTTTCGTCGCGCGCAACGCTTCGATATCGCGATCGCGGCATCATGGCGGTTCCCGCTGCCATGGAACGTCGCATGAAACTCTACTATTCGCCCGGCGCCTGCTCGCTCGCCGACCACATCGTGCTCGAATGGATCGGCAAGCCGTACGAAGCCATCCGCGTCACGCGCGACGAACGCAAGTCGCCCGCCTTCCTCAAGCTCAATCCCGCCGGAGCCGTGCCGGTCCTGCAGGACGGCGAGTGGGTGCTGACCCAGAACGCCGCGATCCTGGGCTACCTCGCCGACATCGCGCCCGAGGCAGGCCTGACCGGCGACGGGACGCCGAAGGGTCGCGCGGAAGTCGCCCGCTGGCTGGCGTTCGTCAACTCCGACGTGCACCCCGCGTTCAAGCCGCTGTTCGGTTCCATCGCCTGGCTCGAGGACGAGGCGACGATAGAACGGGGCAAGGCGGTTGCGCGCAGGTCGCTGCGCGGGCTGTTCGAACGCATCGATGCGCAACTCGCCCGCCACGACTGGATCGCCGGCACGCGTTCGATCGCCGACCCCTACCTGTACGTGGTGACGCGGTGGGCGAAGGCGAACGATGTCGACCTGTCGGGTCTGGGCAACCTCGCCCGCTTCGTGGCGCGGATCGAATCGGATCCCGCCGTGCAGAAGGTGCTGGCGGAAGAGGGGTAGCCGGGACCAAGGTCCGGACGAAGAAAAAGCCGCGCTTTCGCGCGGCTTTTCTTGTTGCGTTCGCGCCCGATCAGCGCCTGTCGATCGGCACGTAATCGCGGTCTTCCGGACCGGTGTAGTTGGCGCTGGGACGGATGATCTTGCCGTCCTCGCGCTGCTCGATCACGTGCGCGCTCCAGCCGGCGGTGCGGGCGATCACGAACAGCGGCGTGAACATCGGCGTCGGCACGCCCATCATGTGGTAGCTCGACGCGCTGAACCAGTCGAGGTTCGGGAACATCTTCTTCATCCCCATCATGACGTTCTCGATCCGCTCGGAGACGTCGAACAGCGTCATGTTGCCACCGTCCTCGCACAGCCTGCGCGAGATGTCCTTGATGATCGGATTGCGCGGATCGCCGATGGTGTAAACCGGATGACCGAATCCGATCACGATCTCCTTGCGCTCGACGCGCGCGCGGATGTCGGCCTCGGCTTCGTCGGCCGTCGCGTAGCGCGAGATGATGTCCATCGCCACTTCATTTGCGCCGCCGTGCTTCGGCCCGCGCAGCGCGCCGATCGCGCCGGTGATGCACGAATGCATGTCCGATCCGGTCCCCGCGATCACGCGGCCGGTGAACGTGCTGGCGTTGAACTCGTGCTCTGCGTACAGGATCAGCGACTTGTCCATCGCGTCGGCGTGCAGCTCGCTAGGCGGCTGGCCGTGCAGCAGGTGCAGGAAGTGCGCCGCGATCGAATCGTCGTCGGTCTCCACGTCGATGCGACGGCCGTTGCGGGTGAAATGCCACCAGTACAGCAGCATCGAACCGAAGCTGGCCATCAGGCGGTCGGCGATGTCGCGTGCCTCGGGGGCTGGATGACCCTCGCGCTCGGGCAGCACCGTGCCGAGTATCGAGCAGCCGGTGCGCATGACGTCCATCGGATGGGCGTTCGCGGGGACCAGTTCCAGCGCCTCCTGCACGATCGCAGGCAGGCCGCGCAGCCGCTTGAGCTTGGCCTTGTAGGCGCGCAGTTGCGACTCGGTGGGGAGCGCGCCATGCACCAGCAGGTGGGCGACTTCCTCGAACGTCGACTTCGTGGCCAGGTCGTGGATGTCGTAGCCGCGATAGTGCAGGTCGTTGCCGCTGCGGCCGACCGTGCACAGCGCGGTGTTGCCGGCGGCAGTCCCGGACAGGGCCACCGATTTTTTCGGCTTGGGCAGGGTGGACGGGGTGTCGCTCATCGGCATGCTCCGGTCGTATTTATCGTTGCGATCCGGTCATTTTACGGCTTTCCGCACGGGGCCTGTCCGCTTCGCGCCGGCATCCGCGTTGGCTGTGACAAGGGCGCGATGCCGAGAGGGCATCGCAGCCACGCCACGCGAGGCATGGGCCCGCGTCGCGGTCCAACGCGCCGGTGGGGCCTGGCCAGAGGGGGCTGGCTAGGAACTTCGACTCTCTCCAGGCCTGCCGGCCGACTATTCGGGTTATCCCGCGAACGATGCTCCGATCGTCGCGGGCAGCTGGCTAGCCTTTCGAGAACAGCTCGTCGAGTTTCTGCTCGTAGGCGTGGTAGCCGAGGAAGTCGTAGAGCTCGTCGCGCGTCTGCAGGCGATCGATGATGTTCTTCTGCGTGCCTTCGCGGCGCACGGTTTCATAGAAGCCGAGCGCGGCCTTGTTCATCGCCCGGTAGGCGCCGCAGCAGTACAGCGCGATGTCGACGCCGGCCTCGCGCAGTTCGTCCGTGGTGAAGAACGGCGTCGAGCCGAACTCGGTGAGGTTGGCGAGGATCGGCACCTTCACCGCGGCCTTGAATCGGCGATAGTCGTCGAGCGTCTTCATCGCCTCGGGAAAGATCATGTCGGCGCCAGCCTCGACGTAAGCCACCGCGCGCTCGATCGCCGCCTCGATGCCTTCGCTCGCCGCGGCGTCGGTGCGCGCCATGATCACGAAACCCGAATCCGTGCGCGCGTCGACCGCCGCCTTGACCCGGTCGACCATCTCGTCCTTGGGCACCACTTCCTTCCCCGGTCGGTGGCCGCAGCGCTTCTGCCCGACCTGGTCTTCCATGTGCACGGCGGCCACGCCCACGCGCTCGAAGTTGCGGATGGTGCGGGCGATGTTGAACGCCCCGCCCCAGCCGGTGTCGATGTCGACCAGCAGCGGCATCCCGGTGGCATCCACCATCCGTCGCGCGTCGATCAGCACGTCTTCCATGGTGCTGATGCCCAGGTCCGGCATGCCCAGCGAGTTGGCCGCGACGCCACCGCCCGACAGGTATAGCGCCCGGTAGCCGGTGCGCCTTGCCATCAGGCCGGCATAGGCCGTGATCGCGCCCATGACCTGCAGCGGGGATTCTTCTTCGATGGCGGCGCGGAAACGCGCGCCGGCGGAGGTTTGGGTACTCATGGCGACTCCGGAAGGGTGCAGCATTTTAGCCCAACGCCACATGCGACCCGCCCACGGACCGGCGGCGGCATTGCGCATCTGGCCTGCACGAAAAAGCCGGGCAATGCCCGGCTTCTCTGGCTCGCACGAGCGGCGAGGATCAGCCCAGCAGGTGCGCCACGCCGGCGCGCTCTTCTTCCAGCTCGGCGAGGGTCTTGTCCATCGCCGCGCGGCTGAAGTCGTCGATCTCGAGCCCTTCGACGCGGGTGTATTCGCCGTCCTTCGTGATCACCGGCACACCGTACATCACGCCTTCCGGGATGCCGTAGCTGCCGTCCGACGGCACGCCCATCGTCACCCACTTGCCGTCGCTGCCCAGCATCCAGTCGTGGATGTGGTCGATAGCCGCGTTCGCGGCCGAGGCAGCAGACGACAGGCCGCGCGCTTCGATGATCGCAGCGCCGCGCTTGCCGACGGTGGGGATGAAGGTTTCGGCGTTCCAGGCGTCGTCGTTGATCCTGTCCTTCAGCGATTCGCCGCCCGCGGTGGCGAAGCGGTAGTCGGGATACATGGTCGGGCTGTGGTTGCCCCACACGACCAGCTTCTCGATGTCGCCCACGGCCACGCCGGCCTTGGCGGCGAGCTGCGACAGCGCGCGGTTGTGGTCCAGGCGCAGCATCGCGGTGAAGTTCTTCGCCGGGAGGTCGGGCGCCGACTTCATGGCGATGTAGGCATTGGTGTTGGCCGGGTTGCCGACCACCAGCACCTTGACGTCACGCGAGGCGACCTTGTTCAGCGCCGCGCCCTGTGCGGTGAAGATCTTCGCGTTCTCCAGCAGCAGGTCCTTGCGCTCCATGCCCGGGCCGCGCGGACGCGCGCCGACCAGCAGGGCGATGTCGGCGTCCTTGAACGCGACTTCGGCGTCATCGGTGCCGACCATGCCGGCGAGCAGCGGGAACGCGCAGTCGTCGAGCTCCATCATCACGCCCTTGAGCGCGGCCTGGGCCTTTTCCATCGGCAGTTCGAGCATCTGCAGGATGACAGGCTGGTCCTTGCCCAGCATTTCGCCGGACGCGATGCGGAACAGCAGCGAATAGCCGATCTGGCCGGCAGCACCGGTGACGGCGACGCGGACGGGGGTTTTCATCGAAGGACTCCTGTGACGTTGGACTTGTCGTCACGTGCGAAGCAAGGGATCTGGAGAGACACGGAAGATCCCTCGCTGCCGTGAGGACAGCGAAGGTGGAACCGGTCGAAGGCTCACTTCAACTCGGCGAAGAACTCCTGGATGCGCTGCAGCCCCGGGGCCAGCTGCGGCGTCGGGCAGGTATAGCTGATGCGCAGGCCGCGCGGCTCGCCGAACGCCGAGCCGGGCACGCAGGCCACGCCCTTGGCTTCGAGCAGCGCGTTGCACAGGTCAACGTCGTTGGCGATCGTCTTGCCGTCGTGCGACGTGCCGAAGGCCACGCTGATGTCGGGGAATGCGTAGAAGGCGCCCTGCGGAACAGGGCAGACCACGCCCGGGATCGCGTTCAGCGCGGCCACCACCTGGTCGCGCTTGGCCTGGAACTCGGCGCGCTTGGCGTTGGGGACGTCCTGCGGCCCGGACAGCGCCGCCACGGCGGCCGCGGTTACGATTTCCGGGATGTTGGTGATGTGGTTGGAATTCATCGTGGTGACGGCCTTGGCGACCACCTCCGGGCCGACCATGAAGCCGGCGCGCCAGCCGGGCATGCCGTAGGTCTTGGACAGCGAGTCCATGAACACCACCCGCTCGCGCAGTTCGGGGCGGGCGTGCACGAAGTTGTGGTAGCCGATGCCGTCGAACACCATGCGGTTGTAGATGTCGTCGGTGATCACCCAGGTCTCGGGATGCTTCACGAGGACGTCGGCCAGCGCCGAGATCTCGTCCCTGGTGTAGACCATGCCGGTCGGGTTGGACGGGTTGTTGAACAGGAACACCTTGGGCTTTTTCGCCAACGCCGCATCGAGCTGCGCGGGGGTGAGCTTGTAGTCCTGCTCCGCCGGGCACGGCAGCAGCTGGATGTCGGCATCGAGGATCTCGCCGATGTCGACGTAGCTGGTCCAGTACGGGGTGGCGAAGGCGAAGCCGTCGCCCTCGTCGAGCAGCGCTTCGCACAGGTTGTAGAGCACATGCTTGGCGCCGATTCCGGTCGCGCAATTGGCGCGCGTGTAGCCGGTCAGGCCGACCTGTTCGATGTGCTTGAGGAAGGCGTCGAGCAGTTCGTTGGAACCGCGGTTGCTGCCGTACTGGCCGGAGTCGTGCTCCAGCGCCTCGCGCGCGGCGGCGTACACATGGTCGCCGGGCAGGAAGTTGGGGACACCGATCGAGAAGCTGATGATGTCGCGGCCTTCGGCCTTGAGCTGCTTGGCCTTTTCGGCCACCACCATGATCGCACTGGGCTTGGCACGGCCCATGCGCTTGGCGAGCTGGGGCATCGCGGAACCTCGGGAGTTTGGGGAGCGGGACTGCGGGATGGCGCGCGGCAAGGAGCATTTTCGCGCGCTGTTGCAGGCCTGAATTTTAGCACGCCGGCCACCCGCGCCGGCCTGCCCGGGCGGGTGCCGGGAGCCCTGTCGCCGCGGTCAGGCGGCGAGGATCTTGTTCCATTCGGCGACGCGGTCGGCCTTGGCCGCCAGCGCGGCATCGGCATCGCCCTCGATCGTCACCGACTTGATGGTGTCGCCCTGCTTGACGGCGTCCACCGCTTCCAGGCCCTCGACCACCTTGCCGAACACGGTGTGCTTGCCATCGAGCCAGTCGGTCTTGATGTGGGTGATGAAGAACTGGCTGCCGTTGGTGTCGGGCCCGGCGTTGGCCATCGACAGCACCCCGCGCTCATGCGGGACCCCGTTCTTGGTCTCGTCCTCGAACTTGTAGCCCGGGCCGCCGGTGCCGGTGCCCTGCGGGCAGCCGCCCTGGATCATGAAATCCGGGATCACCCGGTGGAAGCTCAGGCCGTCATAGAAGCCGCGCTTGGCCAGGTTGACGAAGTTGGCCACCGTCAGGGGGGCCTTGTCGGGGTACAGCTCGACCTTGATCGGGCCACGGTCGGTATCGAAAACGGCGTTCAGGGACATGGGATTCCTCGGTCTGGGTGGGGGGCGGGCCCGATATGCGGCCTTGGCCCCCGGATTCAACGAGATTCAATTGCGGGGCGGCGGCGAGGTATACTACTCGGCTTCCTCCACTTCCTATGACGCGCCCTGCCCTCACCAGTTCCGGCGCGCCCCTCGTCATGTCCACAGAACGCCTCCGCAACATCGCCATCGTCGCCCACGTCGACCATGGCAAGACCACCCTCGTCGATTGCCTGCTGAAGCAATCGGGAACGTTCTCCGAACGCACCGTGCTCGCCGAGCGCGTGATGGACAGCAACGACCAGGAAAAGGAACGTGGCATCACGATCCTGTCCAAGAACACCGCCATCACCTGGCAGGGCAACCGCATCAACATCGTCGACACGCCCGGTCACGCCGACTTCGGCGGCGAGGTCGAGCGCGTGCTGTCGATGGTCGATTCGGTGCTGATCCTGGTCGACGCGATGGACGGGCCGATGCCTCAGACGCGCTTCGTCACCCAGAAGGCGTTCGCGATGGGCTTCAAGCCGATCGTGGTGGTCAACAAGATCGACCGCCCGGGCGCGCGCCCGGACTGGGTGATCGACCAGGTGTTCGACCTGTTCGACAAGCTCGGCGCGACCAACGAGCAACTCGACTTCCCGATCGTCTACGCCTCGGCGCTGCACGGCTATGCCAGCCTCGACGATACCGCGCGCGACGGTGACATGACACCGCTTTACGAAGCGATCATGCAGCACGTCGCGCCGCCGACCGTGGACCAGGACGGCCCCTTCCAGATGCGCATCAGCCAGCTGGACTACAACAACTTCGTCGGCCTGATCGGCGTCGGCCGCATCCAGCGCGGCAAGGTGCGGACCAACATGCCGGTCAGCGTGGTCGACCGTCATGGCAAGAAGCGCCAGGGCAAGGTGTTGCAGGTGCTCGGCTTCATGGGCCTGGAGCGGGTCGAGGTCGAGGAAGCCGAAGCCGGCGACATCATCGCCCTGTCCGGTATCGCCGATCTCAGCATCTCCGACACCATCTGTGCCCTGGACGCGCCCGAAGCGCTGCCGGCGCTGACCGTCGACGAGCCGACGATCAGCATGACCTTCCAGGTCAACAACTCGCCGTTCGCCGGCAACAAGGACCGCAGCGGCGGCAAGTTCATCACCAGCCGCCAGCTGCGCGAGCGGCTGGAGCGCGAAACCCTGCACAACGTCGCGCTGAAGGTCGAAGAAGGCTCGGACCCGGACAAGTTCCTGGTTTCCGGCCGCGGCGAGCTGCACCTGTCGGTGCTGATCGAGACGATGCGCCGCGAAGGTTTCGAGCTGGCGGTGTCGCGCCCGGAAGTCATCATCAAGGAAATCGACGGCCAGCAGATGGAGCCGATCGAGCAGCTGGTGGTCGATATCGAGGAAGTCCATCAGGGCGGCGTCATGGAAAAGCTCGGCACCCGCAAGGGCCAGCTGAAGAACATGGAGTCCGACGGCAAGGGTCGCGTGCGCCTGGACTACATGATCCCGGCCCGTGGCCTGATCGGGTTCCAGAACGAATTCAAGACCCTCACCCAGGGCACCGGCCTGCTGTTCCACGTGTTCGACCACTACGGGCCCAAGGAACAGGGCGCGATCGCCAAGCGCATCAACGGGGTGATGATCGCCAACGCTCCCGGCGCGACCCCGGCCTACTCACTCGGGCCACTGCAGGAGCGCGGCAAGCTGTTCGCCGCCGAAGGCGACCAGGTCTATGAAGGCCAGCTGGTCGGCATCCACAGCAAGGACAACGACCTCACCGTCAACGTCATCAAGACCAAGCCGCTGACCAACATGCGCGCTTCGGGCAAGGATGATGCGATCCAGCTGACGCCGGCGATCAAGTACACCCTGGAACAGGCGCTGGACTTCATCGAGGACGACGAGCTGGTGGAAGTCACGCCGAAGGAAATCCGCCTGCGCAAGAAGTTCCTCACCGAAACCGACCGCAAGCGGGCTTCGCGCGCGGCGTGAGCCAGGCGCTGTTCCCGGGCTGGCGGCCAAACAAGGAAGAGGCGGCACGGCTCGCGCCGCCGGCCACCGCGCTGCAGGACGGCATCCGGGAACGCGGGCTCAAACTCCGGTCGTCTTTCCGCACGCCGGACCAATGGCATGTAACGCTGTGCTTCATCGGCAAAGACGCTCCGCATCTGGCAACACCGTCGCTGCGGGAGCAGCTTGCCCGGGCCGCGGCGCAGATCCCGCCACACGCCTTCCGGATCGAGCGCCTCGCCTACTGGTCGGGGTCGGGCGTGATCGTCGCCCTGCCTTCCCAGTGCCACGCGCTCCAGGCGTTGTGCGATGCCACCCGTGACGCGATCCGTCGAAGCGGGATCATCCCCGCCCTGGTCACCACGCAGCCGCACCTGACCCTTGCCTACCTCGAGAAGCACCTCGAGCCCCAAGGCTGGCTGGACGACATCGACTGCACTTCGACCGGCACGTTCCTCGTTGACCGTTTCGAACTGCTGTTCAATCCCGGCGGTCACTACGACGCGCTCGGAAGCTGGGCGTTGACTCGCGCCGAATTGCCCCGCCCGCCGGAGCAGGGTTCGCTGTCGTGACGGACGCGCCCTATGACCCGGATCCGGATGCGCATCCGGGACTGCACGTCATCGCGATCGTGGAGGCGGTCAAGGGCGCGCTCGCCGTGCTGGCGGCCAGCGGGCTGGAATTGCTGGGTCCGGCGCCACTGCAGCATTTCCTGCAGCTGTTGATCGCGCGCCTCCAGCTCGACCCGGGGCACGGCGCCATGGCGTGGCTGGTTGGCGCGATCAATCCCGGCGCAGTGCACCTGGCCGCAGCCGCGGTGTTCTTCTACGGCGCGTTGCACCTGCTCGAAGCGTGGGGCCTGTGGCGGGCGAAGTCCTGAGCTTCCTGGCTGGGCTGCGTGACCGCGGCGGCCTACCTGCCGTTCGATGTCTTCGCGCTGGCGAGGCATCCGGGCTGGATCTCGCTGGCGGTGGTGGCAATCAACCTCGTCGTCGTGTGGGTGCTGGCGCGCGACCTGATCAAGCGCCGGCACCGGGCCCATCGGGCACGCGCGACCGGAATCCGGGATCCGGCGCGACCCGGTTGAAACGCCCGCGGCCGCGAGGTCGCCTGGCTTCACGCACTTGGTTGATTCGACGCACTCGCGGGAGCGCCTTCAGCCCCGATGCTCGCGGAAACCGACCCAACCCGTTCCTTGCCCACGCCACCCAGACCGCGCGATGCTGCAGCCCTGCCACGGGGAGCACCACATGACGCATCCAACGAGGTTCGGGCTACTCCTGGCCTGCATGCTTCTCACTGCCTGCGGCCCGCAACCAGCAACACCCGCCGCAGCCGCAGCCGCCGCAGCCACACCCACCGGCCCCGAAACCGGACCCGAAACCGCCGCCACCGGCACTGCCGGCACTTTCGCCTTCGAGGAAGCCGACATTGCCGGCCTGCAGGCGCGCATGTCTGGCGGCAAACTCACCAGCCACGAGTTGACCGTGGCCTACCTCGACCGGATCGCGGCCATCGATGACGCCGGGCCGACGCTCAATGCGGTGATCGAACTCAATCCCGACGCAATCGCCGAGGCCGATGCGCGCGACGCCGAGCGCAAGTCCGGCAAGCTGCGCGGCGCATTGCACGGCATCCCGGTGCTGTTGAAGGACAACATCGATGCGACGCCGATGGTGAACTCGGCAGGCTCGCTCGCGCTCGCCGACCACCGCCCGAAGGCGGATGCATTCCTCGTGCGCGGGCTGCGCGAAGCCGGCGCGGTGATCCTAGGCAAGACCAACCTCAGCGAGTGGGCCAACATCCGCTCGTCGCGTTCGACCTCCGGCTGGAGCGCGCGCGGCGGGCAAACCCGCAACCCCTATGCGCTCGACCGCAGCCCTTGCGGCTCGAGTGCCGGTACCGGCGCCGCGATCGCGGCCAACCTTGCCGCGGTCGGCGTGGGCACCGAGACCGACGGCAGCATCATCTGCCCCTCCGCGGTTGCCGCGCTGGTCGGGATCAAGCCGACTGTGGGGCTGGTCAGCCGCGACGGCATCATCCCGATCTCGCACAGCCAGGACACCGCCGGGCCGATGGCACGCAGCGTCGCCGACGCCGCGACGCTGCTGACGGCAATGACGGGCACCGACGCTGCGGATCCCGCGACCCGCGCGAGCGCGGACCATGTCCTGGACTACTCGGCGCATTTGAAGGCCGATGGCCTGGAGGGCGCCCGCATCGGCGTGGTGCGCGAACTGATGGGCTACCAGCCGGATGTCGACGCCGCGATGGAGCGGGCGATCCAGGCGATCGAGGCCGCTGGCGCGACCGTGGTCGACGCCAGGATCCCGACCCTGGGGCAATGGAACGACGCCGAGTTCGAGGTCCTGAAGTACGAGCTCAAGGCCGACCTCGAGACATATCTGCGCAAGAGCGAGGCGCCGGTCCGAACCTTGGCGGAACTGATCGAATTCAACCGGCAGCATGCAGGCCAGGAGATGCCGTTCTTCGGCCAGGAGATCTTCGAACAGGCGCAGGCCAAGGGTCCGCTCAGCGAGCCGGGCTATCTCGCCGCGCGCACCAAGGCACGCCGCCTCGCCGGACCGGAAGGCATCGACGCCGCGCTCGCGGCGCAACGCCTCGACGCGCTGGTTGCACCGGCGACGTCGCCTGCGTGGCTGATCGATCCGGTCAACGGCGACCATTTCACTGGCGCCGGCTACGGAGCCGCCGCCACCGCCGGCACGCCCAGCATCACCGTACCGATGGGCGACAGCCACGGCCTGCCGGTCGGCATCGTGTTCATGGGGCGGGCGTGGAGCGAACCGCGGATGGTCGAGATGGCCTACGCATTCGAGCAGGCCACCAAAGCGCGCAAGCTGCCGCGCTTCCTGCCCACCGTCACTCCTGGATCTGCGACGACGGCAACAGCGGCGAAGCGGTAGTCAGTGGATCACGGTGCGCCGATCCGTCGTGCCCCGCTTTCAACGAAGGTGCTTATCCTGGAGTGAGGGAAAAGCGCCGTGGCTGCGACGGCTGGGCGCCGGGTGCGAATGGCACCACGCTGGCGCCATGCGGCAGTCGCCCCCGGATCAGGTCCGCGGCAGGCTCTGCTTGCGCACGATCAGCATGGCGGTCTCCAGCGCCTGCTCGTAGTTCAGGCGCGGATCGACGCTGGAGCGGTAGGCACGTTCGAGATCGCGGTCGCTCAGGTCGCGCGCGCCGCCGGTGCATTCGGTGACATCCTCGCCGGTGAGCTCCAGGTGCACGCCACCCATGCGCGTGCCCGCGACGGCGTGGATGTCGAACGACTGCTCGATCTCGCTGCGGATGTTGCGGAAGCGCCGGGTCTTGTAGCCGTTGCTGGTCGCCTCGGTGTTGCCGTGCATGGGATCGCAGATCCATAGCACGCGGCGACCGTCGCGCTTGAGCGCATCAAGCAGCGGCGGCAACCTGGACGCGACATGGGTCGCGCCCATCCGGTGGATGAAGCTCAGCCGGCCGGGTTCGTCGTCGGGATTGAGCACGTCGACCAGCGCCAGCAGCTGGTCCGGCGTCACCGATGGACCGATCTTCACCGCCACCGGATTGCGGATGCCGCGGAAATACTCCACGTGCGCCCCGTCGATCGCCGCGGTGCGCATCCCGATCCATGGAAAGTGGGTGGACAGGTCGAACCAGCCCCACTGCCTCGGCACCTGCCGGGTCTGCGCTTCCTCGTAGGGCAGCAGCAGGGCTTCGTGCGAGGTGAAGAAGTCGACCCGGTTGAGGTTGTTCACCGAGGTCCCGGACAGCGTTTCCATGAAGCGCACCGCGTCGCCGATGCCGGACACCATGCGGTGGTACTCGTCGGCCAGCGGCGAATGCCCGACCCAGCGCAGGTCCCAGTATTCGGGGTGGTGCAGGTCGGCGAAGCCGCCGTCGATCAGCGAGCGCACGAAATTCATCGTCATCGCCGAGCGCGCGTGGGCCTTGACCATGCGCCGCGGGTCGGGCGTGCGTTCCTGCGCGCTGAAACCGGGGGAATTGACGATGTCGCCGCGGTAGCTCGGCAGGGTGATGCCGTCACGCGTCTCGGTGTCGGCCGAGCGCGGCTTGGCGTACTGGCCGGCAAAGCGGCCGACGCGCACCACCGGCAGGCGCAGCCCGTGCACGAGCACCAGGCTCATCTGCAGCAACACCTTGAGCCGGTTGGAGATGACATCCGAGCTGCAGTCGGAAAAATTCTCCGCGCAGTCCCCGCCCTGCAGCAGGAAGCGCCGACCTTCCTGCGCATCGGCAAGCTGCTGCTTCAGGGCCGTGATTTCCCACGAGGTCACCAACGGCGGCAGGTCGCGCAGTTCCTCCTGCACGCCGGCGAGCACCTCGGCATCGGGGTAGCTGGGCAGCTGCAACGCCGGGCGCGAACGCCAGCTCGACGGCGCCCAGTCCTCGGGCAGGCTGACAGGTTGCAGGGCAGGTCGTTCGGAATGGGCCATCGTCGGGCAGCTTATGTTGCGTCGCAGCGAAAGCCATCATCTGCCCGAAACGAGCCCGCCGCAACCCGTCGCATCGGACGGTTCAGCGACGCCTGAACGCAGCGGACAGCACCAGCAGTCCCAGCAGCACGAACCAGAGCAGGCTCCAGGCCGGCATCGAGAGGCCGAGGAACGTCCAGTCGACCTTCGCGCACTCGCCGGAACCGGTCAGCACCTGGCGGATCACGTCGGTCAGCGGATTGGCTTCCATCATGAAAGACAGCGGCGGTCCGCAGGCCGGCACCTGGTCGGCCGGCAGATGGGTCAGCCAGACATGACGCGTGGCGATGCCGATGCCCACAAGCACGGGAACGAGGGCCAGCAGGCCGTACGCGCGCCGTCCGCCGGCGCCACGCGGCGCGTGCAGCCCCGCCACCAACAGCACCAGCGCCAGCGCCGCGAAGGCGATGCGCTGGAAGATGCACAGCGGACACGGCGCGAGGCCCCACTGGAACTGCGAGAAGATCGCGAACCCGACCAAGGCCACGCACACCAGGAAACCGGCGAGGCACTGGCTGCGGAAGGTCCAGCGGGAAGGATTGAAGGTCACGGCCGGTCGCCTTGTGCTTCGTGTCGATTGCGGTGGTCACCCGCCGCGGCGGCGCCACCATAGCAAAAACCCCGGCGCGGAGACCGGGGTTTCTGGTGGCATGCGGGTGTTCCGCCTGCCTACTCGGCGGCCTGCGGCCGGTCGACGAGTTCGACGTACGCCATCGGCGCGTTGTCGCCGTCGCGGAAGCCGCACTTGAGGATCCGCAGGTAGCCGCCCGGGCGGGCCTGGTAACGCGGGCCGAGCTCGACGAACAGCTTGCCGACCGCTTCCTTGTCGCGCAGGCGCGAGAACGCCAGGCGACGATTGGCGACGCCATCGATCTTCGACATCGTGATCAGCGGCTCGGCGACGCGACGCAGTTCCTTCGCCTTCGGCAGGGTGGTCTTGATCAGTCCGTGCTTGAAAAGCGAAGCGGCCATGTTGGTGAACATCGCATCACGGTGCGCGCTGGTGCGGCTGAATTTGCGTCCGGATTTCTGGTGGCGCATGGTCTTGGTTCCTGTTGATTCTTGGCTTAGCCGAGCATGCCGTGGGCGGAGACGCCGGCCGGCGGCCAGTTTTCGAGCTTCATGCCGAGCGAAAGGCCGCGCTGGGCGAGCACTTCCTTGATCTCGGTGAGCGACTTCTTGCCCAGGTTCGGGGTCTTGAGCAGCTCGACCTCGGTCTTCTGGATCAGGTCGCCGATGTAGTAGATGCTTTCGGCCTTGAGGCAGTTGGCCGAACGCACGGTCAGCTCGAGGTCGTCGATCGGGCGCAGCAGGATCGGGTCGACGCCGGTCGGCGCGGTCTTCGGCGCGCTGCGGTCGCGGTGCGTGAAGTCGCCGAACACGCTGAGCTGGTCGGTGAGGATGTCGGCGGCAGTGCGCACGGCTTCCTCGGCATCGATCGTGCCGTTGGTCTCGATGTCGATGACCAGCTTGTCGAGGTCGGTGCGCTGTTCGACGCGGGCGGCTTCCACTTCATACGCCACGCGGCGGACCGGCGAGAACGAGGCATCGAGCATCAGTCGACCGATCGCGCGGGTTTCCTCGTCCGGACGACGACGCGAGGCTGCCGACTGGTAGCCGAAGCCGCGCTCGATCTTCAGACGCATGTTGATCGACGCGTCCTTGGTCAGGTGGCAGATCACGTGGTCGCCGTTGAGGATCTCGACGTTGTGGTCGGTCTTGATGTCGGCGGCGGTGACGACGCCGGGGCCCGACTTGGCGAGCGTGAGCGTGGAGCTCTCGCCAGTGCCCATGCGGATGGCGACATCCTTGAGGTTGAGCAGGACTTCGAGCACATCTTCCTGCAGTCCCTCGATCGTGCTGTACTCGTGCAGCACGCCGTCCATCTCGACTTCGGTGATCGCGAAGCCGGGGATCGACGACAGCAGCACGCGGCGCAGCGCGTTGCCGAGGGTGTGGCCGTAGCCGCGCTCCAGTGGTTCGATCACGACCTTCGCGCGGTTGCCCGCGAGGCGTTCGATCTGGGGACCACGCGGGCGCAAGACCTGGTTGGCGTTAGCCGTCATGTTCTGGTGTCTCCTGGGGCTCGCCGGTGGGGCCGGCGATGCCATGCAAATGCTTCGGGAAGGCTGAAGCGGGCGCTTGCCTACTTCGAGTACAACTCGACGATCAGCGCTTCGTTGATGTCGGCGGGCAGGTCGCCGCGGTCCGGGACCGCCTTGAACACGCCGCTGAACTTGTTCGAGTCGACCTCGACCCAGGACGGGGACAGGTCCATCGTCGAAGACACGGTCAGCGCTTCCTTCACGCGGAGTTGCTTCTGCGCACGCTCGGACAGGGCGATCGCGTCGCCTGCCTTGACCTGGTACGAAGGCAGGTTGACCGGCTTGCCGTTGACCGTGATGCCGCGATGCGACACCAGCTGGCGCGCGGCCGGGCGGGTCACCGCGAAACCCATGCGGTAGACGACGTTGTCCAGGCGGGTTTCGAGCAACTGCAGCAGGTTCTCGCCGGTGTTGCCCTTCTTGGTCGAGGCCTTCTTGTAATAGTTGCGGAACTGGCGTTCCAGCAGGCCGTAGATGCGCTTGACCTTTTGCTTTTCGCGCAGCTGGGTGGCGTAGTCGGACAGCTTGCCGCGACGGGTGTTCGTCGCGCCGTGCTGGCCGGGCTTCTGTTCCAGCTTGCACTTGGAGTCCAACGCGCGCGTCGGGCTCTTGAGTGACAGGTCGGCGCCTTCGCGACGGGCGAGCTTGCAGGTGGGACCGATATAACGAGCCATCTTTTCTCAGCTCCTCAGACGCGACGCTTTTTCGGCGGACGGCACCCGTTGTGCGGGATGGGCGTCACGTCGATGATGTTGGTGATCTTGTAGCCGACGTTGTTGAGCGAACGTACGGCCGACTCTCGGCCCGGACCCGGACCCTTGATGCGCACTTCCAGCGACTTCACGCCGTAGTCGAGCGCGGCCTTGCCGGCCTTCTCGGCGGCGACCTGGGCTGCGAACGGGGTGGACTTGCGCGAGCCGCGGAAACCCGCGCCGCCCGAAGTCGCCCACGACAGCGCGTTGCCCTGGCGGTCGGTGATGGTCACGATGGTGTTGTTGAACGAAGCGTGGACATGCGCGATGCCGTCGGTGACGACGCGCTTGATCTTCTTCTTCGGTTTGGCTGCTGCTGGCTTGGCCATGGTCTGTTTCCTTTACTTCCTGATGGCCTTGCGCGGACCCTTGCGGGTACGGGCATTGGTCCGGGTGCGCTGGCCGCGCAGCGGCAGGCCGCGACGATGGCGCAGGCCGCGGTAGCAGGCCAGGTCCATCAATCGCTTGATGGCCATGCCGATCTCGCGGCGAAGGTCGCCCTCGACCACGAACTTGCCGACTTCGGCGCGCAGGCGCTCGACTTCCGGCTCGGACAGGTCGCGGATCTTGGTCGACGAGTTGACGCCGGCCGATTCGCAAAGCTTCTTCGAACGGGTACGGCCAATGCCGTAGATGCTTTGCAGCCCGACCCAGACATGCTTCTGGGCAGGCAGGTTGACACCTGCAATACGCGCCATGCGCGAGATCTCCAACTGTTTGGCGGCCGGACAGGGAAATCCGGCGGAGTGAACACGAAATTCTAACAGGGTCTCGGGTTGCTAGGAAGGGGGCCGGCATCCTGCCCGCATCTGGCCGCTGAACCGGCCAATGCCCCGCT
Organism: Luteimonas notoginsengisoli; assembly: GCF_042648885.1. Taxonomy (NCBI): domain Bacteria; kingdom Pseudomonadati; phylum Pseudomonadota; class Gammaproteobacteria; order Lysobacterales; family Lysobacteraceae; genus Luteimonas; species Luteimonas notoginsengisoli. The sequence goes on from NZ_JBHRYF010000020.1 coordinate 30,072, forward strand.
CCGGCATGGGGAGTGTGCCCATGCTCCGGCAACGGACCCGTGCTGGACGCGACGCCGTGGATCCGGCGCCCCGCCCGCCCCTCGCCACTCAAGCGCGGGAACCGGCACTGGCCCACCCGTGCGCGAGACCGCCGCCCGGGTTGCCCATCAGCCCTCGTTGTGAGGGTCAAACCGCCATCCTGGCGCGGCCCGATGGGCCGCTTTCTGCCGTCCTCCCGCTCCGTGGGTGGACCTTGATTTCGCTCTTCCAACGAACATGGAAGTGGTGTTCCGATCGCGCCGCGTCGGCCGCGTCCGTCCCGCGTGGCGAGTGTCCGCCGACGATGCCGACGCTAGCGCGCCCTGGCTCCGCCCTTGAGGTTCGCCTTCTTGAGTAGGCTTTCGTACTGGTGCGACATCAGGTGGGCCTGGATCTGGGAAATGAAGTCCATCACCACCACCACCACGATCAGCAGCGAGGTACCGCCGAAGTAGAACGACGCGCCGAGGTCCTTGCGCATGAACTCCGGCAGCAGGCACACCAGCACCATGTAGGCCGCGCCGGCGGCGGTCAGCCGGGTCAGCACCGAGTCCACGTAGTCCGCCGTCGCCTTGCCCGGGCGGATGCCCGGGATCAGCGCGCCCGACTTCTTGAGGTTGTCGGCGGTTTCCTGCGAGTTGAAGACCAGCGCGGTGTAGAAGAACGTGAAGCCAGTAATCAGCGCCGCGAACAGGATCAGGTACAGCGGCTCGCCCGGCGACAGCGCCTGGCTGATCTTCTGCAGCGTCAGCTGGAAGCCGCCGGCGCCCTGCCCGCCGAACCATGTCGTGACCGTGGCCGGGAACATGATGATCGACGAGGCGAAGATCGCCGGAATGACGCCGGACATGTTGAGCTTGAGCGGCAGGAACGAGCTCTGGTTCATGTAGGCGCCGCGACCGCCCTGACGCCGGGCGTAGTTCACCGTGATCCGGCGCTGGCCGCTTTCGACGAACACCACGAAGAAGGTGAACGCGAAGACCACCAGCACGATCAGGATCAGCGTGATCGCGCTCATGTCGCCGTTACTGAACGCTTCGAGCGTCGTGAGGACCGCCCCCGGCAGGCCGGCGACGATGCCGGCGAAGATGATCAACGACACGCCGTTGCCGACGCCGCGCTCGGTCACCTGTTCGCCCACCCACATCAGGAACATCGTGCCCGCGGTCAATGCCACCACCGCGGTCAGGATGAAGCCGATGCCGGGGCTGTACACGGCCTGGATGCCGCCGGTGGCGCCGCCACCCTGCAGCGCAGTCGCGATGCCCGCGGCCTGGAATATCGCCAGCGGGATCGCGCCGATGCGCGACCACTGGGTGATGCGCCGGCGACCCGACTCGCCTTCCTTCTGGATCGCCTTCAGGCTGGGCATGATCTGCACCAGCAGCTGGATTACGATCGAGGCCGAGATGTACGGGATCACGTTCAACGCGAACAGGCTGAAGCGCGACAGCGCACCACCGGAGAACATGTTGAACATGTCCACGATGGTGCCCTTCTGCTGCTCCATCAACGCCAGCATTGCCTGCGGGTTGACGCCCGGCACGGGGATGAAGGAGCCGACGCGATAGACCAGCAGCGCGCCGAGCACGAACAGCAGTCGCTGGCGCAGTTCCGTGAACTTGCCGAGCCCGCCCACCGCGTTGCCGCTTCGTGCCATGCGCTGCTTACTCCGCTTCCACCGACGTGAAGCTGCCGCCGGCGGCTTCGATCGCCGCGCGGGCGCCGGCCGTGGCCAGCAGGCCCTTGAGCACGAGCTTCTTGGAAACCTCGCCCTTCTTCACGATCTTGGCCTGCTTGGCGCTCGCCGGGACCAGCTTGGCGGCACGCAGCGCGGCCAGGTCGATGTCGCCCTCGAGCTTGTCGAGCTGGTACAGCATGACCTGCACCGTGTCGCCCTTGAGCTTGGAACGGAAGCCGACCTTCGGCAGGCGCATGTGCATCGGCATCTGGCCGCCTTCGAAGCCGGCCTTGATCTTGCCCTTGCCCGAGCGCGCGAACGAGCCCTTGTGGCCGCGGCCGGCGGTCTTGCCCAGGCCCGAACCGATGCCGCGGCCGACGCGCTTGCGCTCCTGGCGAGCGCCGTCTGCGGGCGAAAGTGTGTTCATGCGCATGTCTTATTCCTCCACACGGACGAGGTAGTGGACCTTGTTGATCAGGCCACGGACCTGCGGGCTGTCCTTGAGTTCCCGGACATCGTTCAACTTGTTCAAGCCGAGCGCCTTGACCGACAGGCGATGCTTCGCCTGCGAGCCACGCATCCCCTTGACCAGGCGCACCTTGACGGTGCCGCCGGTGTTTTCGTTCTTAGCCATGATGCAGGTCCTCCACCTTCTTGCCGCGCTTGGCCGCGATGCGGGCCGGCGAATGCATTTCGGTCAGCCCCTTGAGCGTCGCGCGCACCAGGTTGATCGGGTTGCGCGAGCCGGTCGCCTTGGCCAGCACGTCCTTCACGCCCACGGCCTCGAGCACGGCGCGCATCGCGCCACCGGCGATCACGCCGGTACCTTCGGACGCCGGCTGCATGTACACATGCGCCGCGCCGTGGCCGGACTTGACCGCGTGCCACAGGGTGCCGTTGTTGAGCTCGACGTTGGACATGCCCTTGCGCGCATATTCCATCGATTTCTGGATCGCGACCGGCACTTCACGCGCCTTGCCATAGCCGAAGCCGACCTTGCCGTTGCCGTCGCCCACCACCGTCAGCGCGGTGAAGGTGAACTGGCGACCGCCCTTGACGGTCTTGGAGACGCGGTTGACGGCGATGAGCTTCTCGATCATCCCGTCGTCGATTTCCTCGCGGTTGTTGCGCCCGCGCGAATCGCGTTCGTTAGCCATTGTCTTGTCCTGTCTGGAGAGTTTGATTACGGCTGTCGCCGCTTATTGTTGGGATATGGATCGGGCGTTTCGGTCGTGGCGGGAACCCGCCGCGCCGCCCGGCGCAACCCGCGCCGGCAGGGACAGCAGTGCATGGGGACAACGCCCCACGCGTTCAAGCATCAGAACTGCAGGCCACCTTCGCGCGCGGCATCGGCCAGCGCCTTGATGCGGCCATGGTAGCGGTAGCCGGAACGGTCGAAAGCGACCTTCTCGATGCCCGCGGCCTTGGCCTTCTCGGCGATGGCGCGGCCCACCTTGGCGGCGGCCTCGGTGTTCTTGGCGCTCTTGAGGCCGTCGCGGACGTCGGCCTGGGTGGTGCTGGCCGCGGCAAGCACCTTCGAACCGTCAGCGTTGAACAGCTGCGCGTACACGTGCTGGCCGGTGCGCAGCACCGACAGGCGCGGCACGCCGAGTTGGCGGATATGCGCGCGGGTCGACTTGGCGCGGCGCAGGCGTGCGATTTTCTTGTCCATCTTCTTGCTCCTGGCGAAAGCTGAAAACCTTGGGATCCCTTGCGGGATCAGGCCTTCTTGGCTTCCTTACGAATGATGTTCTCGCCGGCGTACTTCACGCCCTTGCCCTTGTACGGCTCCGGCGGACGGAAGCCGCGGATCTTGGCTGCGACTTCACCGACCTGCTGCTTGTCGGTGCCGCTGACCACGATCTCGGTCTGGGTCGGGGTGGCGATGGTGATGCCGTCCGGGGTCTTGAACAGCACCGGGTGCGAAAAACCCAGCGACAGGTTCAGGTCCTTGCCTGCCATCGCGGCGCGATAGCCGACGCCGACCAGCTCAAGCTTACGCTCGAAGCCTTCGGACACGCCGTGCACCATGTTGGCGAGGATCGCGCGCAGGGTGCCGGTGATGGCGATCTTCTCGGCGTCGCTGGTCGACAGCTGCGCCTGGCCGTTCTCGACCTGCACGTCGACGTCGGACGGCTTGGCGATCGACAGCGTGCCCTTCGGGCCCTTGACGCTGACGCTTTCGGCCTGGACGTTCAGCTCGACGCCCTTCGGCAGGACGATCGGCTTCTTGGCTACTCGGGACATGTTCGTTACTCCCTTAGGCCACGAAGCACAGGACTTCACCGCCGACGCCCTGCTGGCGCGCCTGCGCATCGGTCATGATGCCTTTCGAGGTGGAAATGATGGCGACACCGAGCCCGTTGAGGACCGTCGGCAGCGCGTCCTTGCCGCGGTACTGGCGCAGGCCCGAGCGCGACACGCGCTGCAGGCGCTCGATCACCGGGCGGCCTTCGTAATACTTCAGCTCGATCTCGAGTTCGGCCTTGGCGCCGTTCTCGGTCACGCGCGAACCGCCGATGTAGCCTTCGTCCTGCAGGACCTTGGCGATGGCGACCTTGGTCTTGGACGACGGCATCTTCACCGTCTGCTTGCCAACTGCCGCCGCATTCCTGATGCGGGTCAGCATGTCGGCGATGGGATCAGTCATGCTCATTGATGTTTACCTTTGAGTACACCGATATCCGCTTTCGCGAACGTCTTCGTGGGGTCCCGCCGGAAGGCAGGACGTTTGTGGTCGGTTACCAGGATGCCTTGCGCAGGCCGGGCACGTCGCCGCGCATGGTGGCTTCGCGCAGCTTGTTGCGGCCCAGGCCGAACTTGCTGTAGACCGCCCGCGGACGACCGGTCAGGGCGCAACGCGTGGTCTGGCGCGAAGGCGAGGAGTCGCGCGGTAGCTTCTGCAGCTTGACCACGGCCTCCATCTTCTCGTCGTAGCCGGTCGCCTGGTCGCTGATGATCTTCTTCAGCGCGTCACGCTTGGCTGCGAACTTCTTCGCCAGCTTGGTCCGCTTGGTCTCGCGGTTCACCATTGATGTCTTTGCCATGGTTCTATCCTCGGATCAGCGGAACGGGAAGCGGAAGGCTTCGAGCAGCGCCCGCGCCTCGTCGTTGGTCTTCGCCGTGGTGGTGATGGCGATGTCCATGCCGCGCAGCGCGTCGACCTGGTCGAAGTCGATCTCCGGGAAAATGATCTGCTCCTTCACGCCCATGTTGAAGTTGCCGCGGCCGTCGAACGAGCGGCCCGAAACGCCACGGAAGTCGCGCACGCGTGGCAGCGACACGTTCACCAGGCGATCAAGGAACTCGTACATCTTCGAGCGGCGCAGGGTGACCTTGCAGCCGATCGGCCAGCCGTCGCGGATCTTGAACGAGGCCACCGAGACGCGGGACTTGGTCACGATCGGCTTCTGGCCCGAGATCTTCGACATGTCGGCGACCGCGTTCTCCAGGATCTTCTTGTTGGTCGCCGCCTCGCCCACGCCCATGTTGAGCGTGATCTTGGTCAGTCGCGGCACCTGCATCGGATTGGTGTAGCCGAACTTCTCCATGAGCTTCGGCACCACTTCTTCCTTGTAGAACTTTTCCAGACGGGTATTCATCTCAGCATTCCTTAGGCGTCGATCGCCTCACCACTCGAGCGGAACACGCGCAGGCGGCGTCCATCCTCGAGGACCTTGGTACCGATGCGCTCGCCCTTGCCGGAGGCAGGGTTGAACAACATCACGTTGGACGCGTCGATCGGCGCTTCGCGCTCGATCACGCCACCCGGCTGGTTGATCTGCGGGTTCGGCTTGGTGTGGCGCTTGACGATGTTGATGTTCGACACGACGACCTTGTCGCCGATGACGCGCACCACGTCGCCCTGCTTGCCCTTGTCCTTGCCGGCGGTGACGATCACGCGGTCACCCTTCTTGATACGGTTCATATCGTTCTCTCTTCAATCCGGGGCTGCGTCGCTTTCGCCCAGCTTTGCTTGTCTAGGCCGCTCAGAGCACTTCGGGCGCGAGCGAGACGATCTTCATGAACTTCTCGGAACGCAGTTCACGGGTCACGGGCCCGAAGATGCGCGTGCCGATCGGCTCGTGCTTGTTGTTGAGCAGCACCGCGGCGTTGCCGTCGAAGCGGATCAAGGAACCATCGGCGCGGCGGACGCCCTTGCGGGTGCGCACCACGACGGCGTCGTAGACCTCGCCCTTCTTGACCTTGCCGCGCGGGATCGCATCCTTGATCGACACCTTGATGATGTCGCCGATGCCGGCGTAACGGCGCTTGGAGCCGCCGAGCACCTTGATGCACATCACTTCCTTGGCGCCGGAGTTGTCGGCCACGTCGAGGTGGCTTTGCATCTGGATCATGGTTCAGCCTCCCTTATTCGGCCGCGCGCGAGAGAATCTCGATCACGCGCCAGTTCTTGGTTTTCGACATCGGTGCGATCTCGGCCACCCGGACGACGTCGCCTTCGTTGCAGGCATTGTCGGCATCGTGGGCGTGGAGCTTGGTCGAGCGGCGGATGTACTTGCCGTACAGCGCGTGCTTGACCTGGCGCTCGACGAGCACCGTCACCGTCTTGTCCATCTTGTTGCTGACCACGCGGCCTTCGACCGTGCGCTGCTTTTTATCAATGTTGTCCATGGTCATGGGTCCTTACTGCTTCGTGCCGAGCAGCGTGTTGACGCGGGCGATTTCGCGACGAACGCGGCGCGCGTCGTGGGTCTTGGCAAGCTGGCCGGTGGCCTTCTGCATGCGCAGGGAGAACTGCTCCTTGCGCAACTCGAGCAGGTGGGCCTTGAGGTCGTCGGCCGACTTCTCGCGGAGTTGTTTGAGTTCCATCAGCGCACCGTCCGGGTCACGAAAGTGGTGGTGACCGAAAGCTTGGCGGCGGCCAGGCGGAATGCCTCGCGCGCGGTCGCCTCGTCGACGCCCTCGATCTCGTAGATCATGCGGCCGGGCTGGATCTGGGCGACCCAGAACTCCACGGCGCCCTTGCCCGAGCCCATCCGCACTTCGATCGGCTTCTTGGTGATCGGCTTGTCAGGGAACACGCGGATCCACATCTTGCCGCCGCGCTTGACGTAGCGGCTGATCGAACGGCGCGCGGCCTCGATCTGGCGCGAGGTCAGCTGGCCGGTCTGCGTGGCCTTCAGGCCATACTCGCCAAAGCTGACGAGGTTGCCGTTCCATGCCAGACCGTCATTGCGGCCCTTGTGCATCTTGCGGTACTTGGTTCGCTTGGGTTGCAACATGATCAGTCCCTCGCCTCGCGTTCACGACGCGGTCCACGCGGACGCTCGCGGTCACCTCGCGGCGTGTCGTCCTGCTTTTCCTGGCCGACCTGGGAGAAATCGAAGATCTCGCCCTTGTAGACCCATGTCTTGATGCCGATGATGCCGTAGGTGGTCTTGGCCTCGGCGAAACCGTAGTCGACGTCCGCACGCAGCGTATGCAGCGGCACGCGGCCTTCGCGATACCACTCCGAACGCGCGATCTCGGCGCCGTTGAGGCGGCCGGCGACGTTGACCTTGATGCCCAGCGCACCCAGGCGCATCGCGTTGCCGACGGCGCGCTTCATCGCGCGGCGGAACATGATGCGGCGCTCAAGCTGCTGCGCGATCGACTCGGCGACCAGCTGCGCGTCGAGTTCCGGCTTGCGGACCTCGGTGACGTTGATGTGCGCCGGGACGCCCATCAGGTCGGAGACTTCCTTGCGCAGCTTCTCGATGTCCTCGCCACGCTTGCCGATCACCACGCCCGGGCGGGCGGTGTGGATCGTGACGCGGGCGGTCTTAGCCGGACGCTCGATCATGATGCGGCTGATGCCCGCGGCGGCGAGCTTCTTGCGCAGCATCTCGCGAACCTTGAGGTCTGCGGCGAGATAACCGGCGTATTCCTTCTTGCCGGCATACCACTTCGAGTTCCAGTCCTTGGAGATGCCAAGGCGGATGCCGGTCGGATGAACTTTATGACCCATGAGTTACTTCCCCTCGCCGACGACGACGGTGATGTGGCTGGTGCGCTTGAGGATGCGGGTGCCGCGACCCTTGGCGCGCGCCATGAAACGTTTCAGCGTCGGGCCTTCGTCGACCATGATGGTCTGGACCTTCAGCTCGTCGACGTCGGCGCCCTGGTTGTTCTCGGCATTGGCGATCGCCGACTCCACCACCTTCTTGATCAGGTGGGCGGCTTTCTTGTCCGAGAACTTCAGCAGGTTGACGGCCCGTTCGGCGGTCAGGCCGCGCACCTGGTCGGCGACCAGGCGGGCCTTCTGCGGGGAGATGCGGGCGCTGCGAAGAATCGCCTTCGCCCCATTCTGGTTGGACATGGTCGTCATCTCCTTACTTCCCGGACTTCTTGTCGCCGCCGTGACCCTTGAAGGTCCGCGTCAGCGCGAATTCGCCAAGCTTGTGGCCGACCATGTTCTCGTTGACCAGCACCGGAACGTGGTTCTTGCCGTTGTGCACGGCGATGGTGTAGCCCACCATTTCCGGCAGGATCATCGAACGACGCGACCAGGTCTTGATCGGACGCTTGGTGTTGCCCGCCGCTTCCACCTTCTTGATGAGATGGTGGTCGACGAACGGACCTTTCTTGAGTGAACGTGCCATGGTCGATTAGCTCCTGCGATCGCGCACGATGAACTGCTGCGTCCGCTTGTTGTGGCGGGTCTTGTAACCCTTGGTCGGCACGCCCCACGGGGTGACCGGATGCGGGTTGCCCTGTCCGGCCTTCGCCTCGCCACCACCATGCGGATGGTCGACCGGGTTCATCGCCGCGCCGCGGACGGTCGGCTTGATCCCGCGCCAGCGGCTGGCGCCGGCCTTGCCCAGCTTCTCGAGGTTGTGCTCGACGTTGCCGACTTCGCCGATGGTCGCGCGGCACTCGGACGGAACGCGGCGCATCTCGCCCGAACGCAGGCGAAGCGTCGCGTAGACGCCCTCGCGGGCGACCAGCTGCACGCCTGCTCCGGCCGCGCGAGCGATCTGCGCGCCCTTGCCGGGCTTCATCTCGATGCAGTGCACCGTGGAGCCGACCGGGATGTTGCGCAGCGGCAGCGTGTTGCCGGTCTTGATCGGCGCGTCGTTGCCCGCGATCACCTGGTCGCCGGCCTTCAGGCCCTTGGGCGCGATGATGTAGCGGCGCTCACCGTCGACATAGCACAGCAGCGCAATGTGCGCGGTGCGGTTGGGATCGTATTCGATCCGCTCCACGCGCGCCGGAATGCCTTCCTTGTCGCGCTTGAAGTCGATGATGCGGTAGTGCTGCTTGTGGCCACCGCCGATGTGCCGGGTGGTGATCCGGCCGTGGTGGTTGCGACCGCCGCTGTTGCTCTGCTTTTCGAGCAACGGCGCATGGGGCGCGCCCTTGTGCAGGTCGGGCGTGACCACGCGCACCGCGGAACGGCGGCCGGGGGAAGTAGGCTTGAAAGTCATCAATGGCATCGGTCCGTCCTCAGGCCTTGGCCGTCATCACGTCGATCGACTGGCCGTCGGCCAGCGTCACGTACGCCTTGCGCCAGTCGCCGCGGCTGCCCTGGCGATTGCGGAAGGCCTTGTTCTTGCCTTTCACGTTCACCACGTTGACCCCTTCGACCTTGACGCTGAAAAGCTGTTCGACGGCCGTCTTGATGTCGGCCTTGGTCGCGGTCTTCGCGACTTCGAACGCGTACTGGTTGGAAACTTCCTGCAGGCGCGCGGTCTTTTCGGACACGCGCGGAGCACGGATCACGCTGTAGAGCTTGGCGTCGTTCATGCCAGCCACTCCTCGATCTTCTTCACCGCATCGCTGGTGACCAGGACGCTGTCGGCAGTGACCAACGCGACCGGGTCCAGGCCCTGCACGTCGCGCACCTCCACGTATGGCAGGTTGCGCGCGGACAGGTACAGGTGCTCGGAAGCTTCCTCGGTCACGATCAGCGGCCGGCGGCCCAGGTCGTAATCCTTCAGCTTGGACACCAGGCCCTTGGTCTTGGACGCATCGATGTCGAACCCGTCAACGATCGTCAACCGACCCTGGCGGTTGAGCTCCGACAGGATCGCGGAAATCGCCGCGCGGTACATCTTGCGATTGACCTTCTGCGCGAAGCTGCGCGGCTTGGCCGCGAACGTCACGCCGCCGCCGACGAAGATCGGGGCCGTCAGGGCGCCATGACGCGCGCCGCCGCCCTTCTGCTTCTTCGACTTCTTGGTGGTGCCGTTGACTTCCGAGCGCGTCTTCTGCGCCTTGGTGCCGGCGCGACCCGCATTGCGGTACGCGACGACGACCTGGTGGACCAGGTCCTCGCTGAACTCGCGACCGAACACGGCGTCGGAAACCGACAGCTTCTCGTTGCTATTTCTGATGGCAAGTTCCATCGTCGTTCTCCTTATGCCTTGCTCGACGGACGGACGATGACGTCGCCGCCCGGCGCGCCAGGCACGGCGCCCTTGATCGCGATGAGGCCGCGCTCGGCGTCGACCCGGACCACCTCGAGGCGCTGCGTGCTCTGGCGCACGGCACCCATGTGGCCGGACATCTTCTTGCCCGGGAACACGCGGCCCGGCGTCTGGCGCTGGCCGATCGAGCCCGGCGAGCGATGCGACAGCGAGTTGCCGTGCGTCGCGTCGCCCATCTTGAAGTTCCAGCGCTTGATCGTGCCCTGGAAGCCCTTGCCCTTGGTGACGCCCTCGACGTCGACGATCTGGCCGACTTCGAAGATGTCTGCCTTGATCTCGCCGCCAACGCTGAAGTCGGCGATCCTGTCGTCGGCCACGCGCAGCTCCCACAGGCCACGACCGGCTTCGACCTTGGCCTTGGCCAGGTGGCCCGCTTCGGGCTTGTTGACCAGCGCGGCGCGCTTGACGCCGACGGCGACCTGCACGGCGCTGTAGCCGTCGGTCTCGGGGGTCTTCACCTGGGTGATGCGGTTCGGGGTCGCCTCGATCAGCGTCACCGGGATGGACACGCCATCCTCGGTGAAGATGCGGCTCATGCCGGCCTTGCGGCCGACGATGCCCAACGAATACTTCTTCGCGGTCATGGTCGTGGCCCTCAGGTCAGCTTGATCTGGACGTCGACGCCAGCCGCGAGCTCGAGCTTCATCAGCGCGTCCACGGTCTTGTCGTTGGGGTCGATGATGTCGAGCACGCGCTTGTGCGTGCGGGTTTCGTACTGGTCACGCGCATCCTTATCGACGTGCGGGGACGTCAGGATGGTGTAACGCTCGATTTTGGTCGGCAGCGGGATCGGGCCACACACCTGGGCGCCGGTCCGCTTGGCCGTTTCGACGATCTCGCTGGCCGAACGGTCGATCAGGCGATGATCGAACGCTTTCAGCCGGATCCGGATCTTTTGGTCCGCCATGACGGAGATTCCTTCGTTGAAAGAGCGACAGGCTGTGCGGCTGTTTGCGCAGAGCCCCGTGGAAACAATGACTTGCCGAAGGTTGTCCGTGCCTCGGCAGTATCCTGAACGCAAGAACGGACCGGTTACCCGGTCCGCCAGACTTGGGATCGCAGACGCGCCGGCTGGCTCCTCCCTATATGCCCCGAAGAACTTCGGGACGGGTGGAGCGCTGCCACGCGACATTTCCGTGTCTGGCGAAAACGAAGCGCATCCGGCGCCTCATTTCGCGGTCTTCGTGGATGCCCGAAGGCAATCCCCGAAGTAGTCGAACATTATAGCGGGGCCGGCAAAATCATTGCAAGCCCGGTTCGATCATTTTCGCAGAGTGATTCGCCTGCAGAGCCAACCCCGGATCCCCGATGAAGCACCCAGGGATGGCGATTGGTTGGCGCCCAGCGCCTGGGCGCTGGGCTGGCCAATCGTCACTTGATGATCTTGGCCACCACGCCGGCGCCGACCGTGCGGCCACCCTCGCGGATCGCGAAGCGCA
>NZ_JBHRYF010000021.1:0-968 GCF_042648885.1 Luteimonas notoginsengisoli
GGTCGGCTCCGGACCCAGCGGGATCACCACGCCGACCGAGGCGAGGATGTCGCCGAACCAGTCTTCCCGCGGGGCGGCGAAGCTGGTGTCGTTGAAGTCGGCACGGTAGGCCAACTCGGCGCGGACGCCGACGCGACGGGCCAGGGTGCTCTGCACGCCGGCGCCGACCTTGGCGGCGAAGTTGCCGTCTTCCATCTGACCGGGCGAATCCGGGCTCGGGAACGCGTCGAACTCTTCTTCCGAGCGCTGGTAACCCAGGCCCATCAGCAGGTACGGGTTCCAGCTGCGGCCTTCGGCGATGAAGTGGCGACGCAGATCCATCGAGATGCCGTACTGGCTCCAGTTCAGATCATCGTTCGCTTCGAGGTTCGGATTCTGGTAGTTCAGCTCGCCGTCGATCGACCATTCCGGGCTGATGAACTTGCCCAGGCCGATGGTGCCGAAGGGCGCGCTATCTGTCGTGCGGTCGCTGTCCTGGAAGTTGTAGCCAACGCTGCCGGTCAGGTACCAGCGATCGTCGAATTCCTGTGCATTGGCGGCCTGCGCGAAGGCAAGGCCCGCGAGAAGGGCAACACTTAACAGGCGGATCTTCATTGCAGACTCCTTGTTTTGGAAACTTGGACGGAAACTCGTGAGGTCACCGGTACTTTGACGCCGTGCGGCCATCCCCCCAGAGCCACGTGAGCGGCGCGATAATACCGTATTAGCACAATCTTAACCACACTCCCTGGGCGGGAAGGCCGGAAAAACGAAGCCCGGCATGCGCCGGGCTTCGTGGTCTTGCTTGACGTCGAACTCAGTTCTGGACGTTGAGCTCGGTGCGGCGGTTGCGCGCACGGCCTTCCGGATTGTCCGAACCGTCGTCGTTGGTGTTCGGCGCGATCGGACGGCTCTCACCGTACCCCACCGGGCCCACCAGGCGACCGGCGTCGATGCCGTTGCTGGTCAGGTAGTCGTACACGGCGCTC
>NZ_JBHRYF010000022.1:0-53625 GCF_042648885.1 Luteimonas notoginsengisoli
CCTGGCGGTGAAAACATGCCAGAAAGTTCTACTTCCGTGGTGTCTACCTACCCGGGAAGCTTACGCGAGGATCGCGCGCACGCCGTCGAGGCCGACGTGCGGATGGTAGGTAGTGCCGTGTTGCGCTTCGGCCAGCAGGCGGCCATCGGCGCGCCCGCGCCGGGCGGGCGTCAGTCCTCGCCGATATCCTCGTTCCACACCTCGGGATTGGCCGCGATCCAGTCGCCGAGCATCGAAATGCAGCGCTCGTCGGCAAGATCGACCACGTTGACGCCATTCTCGCGCAGCCAGTCGATCCCGCCGGCGAAGTTCACCGATTCGCCCACCACCACCGTGCCGATGTTGAATTGCCGCACCAGACCGCTGCAGTACCAGCACGGCGCCAGCGTGGTGACCATGATCGTGTCGCGGTAGCGGCGCTGGCGGCCGGCCTTGCGGAAGGCGTCGGTTTCGCCGTGCACGGACGGGTCGCCTTCCTGCACGCGGCGGTTGTGGCCGCAGCCGAGCAGACGCCCGTCGTCGTGGTACAGCGCCGCGCCAATCGGGATGCCGCCTTCGGCCAGGCCGGTGCGGGCTTCGTCGATGGCGGTGTCGAGCAGGGCGCGGTAGTCGGGCGTGGCGATCATCGGGCGGGTTCGCGGTGTGACGGGACGCACGATGGTGCCACGGCGGGCGGCGGCCGGTCGGGAAAGACTTGCGAAACGCCTGCGCGCGTGGATAGTGCAGGGCGCAAGGCCGCCGTCGGGGCGCGGCCCGATGCGACAGGGGAGAAGCAGTGATGACGGGATGCAACGGGCGCGGTGTCCGTGCGCGCGGTCGCGCGTGGCTCGCGGGCGCGATGCTGATGCTGGCCTGCACGGCCGCGGGCGCACAGATCGTGCAGGGTCGGCTGGCGCTGCAGTGGGGCGATCCGGGGCCCGCGCAACAGGCCCTGCCGGCACGGCTGTCGGCCACGCTGGTCACGGACGAAGGCGCGCGCATTGCGCTCGATCCCGCGCAGGCGCGGCGCGCGGCGGGCGACCTGTACGCGCTGTCGAACCGCCGCGTGGCGGTTGCCTTTGCGGCGCGCGATCGCGGCGTGCTGCAGCGGACGGCCGTCGAGGTGATCGTCCCGGCCGACCGGCTCTGGCAGCGCGCGCCGGCGCTCGACGCCGCCGGACGCGTGGTCGCCGAAGCGCCGGTCTCGGGCACCACGCGCTGGGTGACGCTGGCCTGCAGGTTCAGCGACATTGCCACCGAGCAGAAGACGACCGCATTCTTCACCTCGCAGTACGGCACGGCGGCCGGGCAGCTCGGGCACTACTGGAACGAGGTGTCGTACGGCAAGATCAACCTCACCGGCAGCCAGGCGTACGGCTGGTTCGCGCTGCCGCTGGCGCGCGGTGCGTACGTGACCATGGTCGACGGCGAAGAAGAGGCGGACCTGGACAAGCTGTTCACCGACTGCGCGGCCGCGGCCGACCCGACGGTCAACTTCACCGGCGTGCAGGGCGTCAACATGATGTTCAACGGCGACCTCGACGGGTACGCGTGGGGCGGCGGCGCCTGCGCCACGCTCGACGGCGTGCGCCGCTGCCCGCGCGTGACCTGGAACCCGCCGTGGTCGTTCGGCAACCTGGCGCCGCTGGCGCACGAGATGGGGCATGGCTACGGCCTGCCGCATTCGGACAACTCCGACGGCGACGACGACACCTACGACAACCCGTGGGACGTGATGAGCGACGGGTGGAGCAACGCGACGTACGACGGCACCTATGGCGCGCTGCCCAAGCACATCAACATCCAGCAGCGTGACCGCCTGGGCTGGGTGGATGCGGCGCGCAAGCTGATCGTGCCTGCGGGCAATTTCAGCAGGACCCAGGTGGCACTCGACTTCGCGAGCCTGAAGGGCTCGACCCATCCGCAGATGATCGTGCTGGCGATGCCGGCGGGCGCCGATCCGTATGCGACGGAGGTCTACACGATCGAGGCGCGCAGGCGCACGGGCACCTACGAATCGGCGCTCGCGGGCGACGCGGTGATCATCCACCGGATGGCGGACTACGGCACCGCGTACAGCGTCGACGCGGACGTGCCGCCGGCGGACGTGTCCAACAACGAGGGTTCGATGTTCACGCCGGGCGAAGTCTGGCAGTCGCCCGATCGCTCGCGGTGGATCCGGGTCGATGCGATGACCGCCACCGGCTTCCTGGTGACGATCGGGCCGAAGCTGCGCGTCACCGGCGGCCGGCTGCCGGGCCTGCGCAAGGCGGCCGCGCCGCTGGCCCCGCAGCCTGCGGGTTCTCTGCGCTCTGCGCGCGAGGCGAGCCATCCGTCGCCCGCGCGCGCCGGCGCTAGGCGGGCGCCCGCTGACCGTGGCGCCCGCGGCCCGATCGCCGGGCGGCGGATGCGATAATCGGCGGCATGAACGAATCCACGGGCAAGTCCGGCACCACCCACTTCGGCTTCCGCGACGTGCCGGTGGGCGAGAAGCAGAAGCTGGTCGGCGCGGTGTTCTCGTCGGTGGCGGGCAACTACGACCTGATGAACGACCTGATGTCGATGGGCATCCATCGGGTCTGGAAGCGCTACTTCGTCGCCACCGCGCAGGTCGGCAAGGGCGACCGCGTGCTGGACCTGGCCGGTGGCACCGGCGACATCGCGGCGCTGCTGAAGGACCGCGTCGGCGCCGAGGGCGAGCTGGTGCTCGGCGACATCAACGGCGCCATGCTGCGCGTCGGCCGCGACCGCATGACCGATCGCGGCAACGTGCGCGGGTTCGAGTACGTGCAGTGCAATGCTCAGGCGCTGCCCTTCCCGGATGCGAGCTTCGACCTGGTCACCATCGCGTTCGGCCTGCGCAACGTGACCGACAAGGAGGCGGCGCTGGCGGAGATGCTGCGCGTGCTGAAGGTGGGCGGGCAGGCGCGCGTGTTGGAATTCTCGGAAGTGAAGGCCGACTGGTTCAAGCCGATCTACGACTTCCACTCGTTCCAGGTGCTGCCGCGGCTGGGCAAGCTGTTCGCTCGCGACGCCGACAGCTACCAGTACCTTGCCGAGTCGATCCGCAAGCATCCGCCGCAGGACGAGCTCAAGGCGATGATGGAAGCCGCCGGCTTCGCGCGCTGCGACTACCGGAACCTGTCCGGCGGCATCGTCGCGATCCATACCGGCTACCGGACCTAGGCCGCGGCGAATCGTGCAGGGCGCCGCCCATCAGCGGTGGAGCGCGCCGATTTGGGTGCGCGCAGGCGGGGCGCTAGACTTGGCGGCCCTGTTGCTTCCCCCGGGATCCCAATGCGCGCTTTGCTTCTTTCCCTCGGTTTCGCGGTTGCCCTGGCCGGCTGCCAGCGCGACGCGGCCGACACCCCGACTCCCAAGCCCGCCGCGAAGCCTGCCGTGACCGCTTCGGCAAGCCCCGACGAGCACTCCTACGCCGAGCCGGGCAAGGTCGCCATCGACGACCTGGCGCTGGACCTGAAGGTCGATTTCGACTCCAAGACCATTTCCGGGACCGCCACCTACACCCTGGACTGGAAGGACAAGGGTGCCACGCAGCTGGTGCTCGACAGCCGCGACCTGTCGATCGACAAGGTCGAGGGCGAAGGCAAGGACGGGCAGTGGCAGCCGCTGCAGTACGGCCTGGCCAAGAGCGACGCGATCCTGGGCAGCAAGTTCACGATCGAGGCGCCCGGACAAAACGCGCATATCCGCGTCACCTACGCCACCTCGCCGCAAGCATCGGGCCTGCAGTGGCTCGAGCCGGCGATGACCGAGGGCAAGCAGCTGCCCTTCATGTTCAGCCAGTCGCAGCAGATCCACGCGCGGTCGTGGGTGCCGCTGCAGGACACGCCGAGCGTGCGCTACACCTACAGCGCGCACGTTTCCACGCGACCGGACGTGATGGCGCTGATGAGCGCCGACAACGACCCGAAGGCGGCGCGCGACGGCGACTACACGTTCAAGATGCCGCAGAAGATCCCGTCGTACCTGATGGCGATCGCCGCCGGCGACCTGGTGTTCAAGCCGATTTCCGAGCGTTCCGGGGTGTGGGCCGAACCGTCGATGGTCGACAAGGCGCAGGCCGAGTTCGCCGACACCGAGAAGATGATCCAGACCGCCGAGTCGCTGTACGGCCCGTATCGCTGGGGCCGCTATGACATCTTGGTGCTGCCGCCGTCGTTCCCGTATGGCGGCATGGAAAACCCGCGCCTGACCTTCGCCACGCCCACCGTGATCGTCGGCGACAAGTCGCTGGTGTCGCTGGTCGCGCACGAGCTGGCGCACAGCTGGTCGGGGAATCTCGTGACGTTCTCCAGCGCCAAGGATGCCTGGCTCAACGAAGGCGTCACCAGCTACGTCGAGAACCGCATCATCGAGGCGCTGTACGGCAAGGACCAGGCCGACATGGAAAGCGTCATCGCGCGCAACGAGCTCAAGGAAGAGTTCAAGCAGATCGATCCGAAGCTGCAGGTGCTGGCCGAGAAGCCGGGCGTGCTGAAGGATCCGGACAACAGCTCGGCGTCGACCGTCTACACCAAGGGCGCGTGGTTCCTGCAGTTCCTCGAGCAGCGCTTCGGGCGCGAGGACTTCGACGCCTTCCTGCGCGGCTATTTCGACCACTTCGCGTTCCAGAGCATCTCCAGCCAGCAGTTCGCCGATTACGCCAAGGCCAACCTGCTCGACAAGTACCCGGGCAAGGTGACCCAGGCCGAATTCGACGCATGGCTGTACGAGCCCGGCGTCCCGTCGACCGCGCCGCGGGTGCTGGCGCGCAAGTTCGGCGTGGTCGATTCGGCGCGGCTGGCGTGGCTGGGCAGCGGCGAACTGCCGCCGCCGGCGATCACCGGCGAATGGAGCACGCAGGAATGGGTGCACTTCATCGAGGGCATGCCCGAGACGCTGACCACCGAGCAGCTCGCGCAGCTCGACAAGGCCTACCAGTTCACCGGCACGCCCAACGGCGAGATCGCGCAGCGCTGGTATCCGCTGGCGGTGCGCAGCGGCTACACCCAGGCCAATGACGCGATCGCCGCGTTCCTGGAAAGGATCGGCCGCCGCAAGCTGATCATGCCGACCTACCACGCGCTGGCCGACACCACCGACGGCCTGGCGCTGGCCAAGGCCGTGTTCGCCAAGGCCAAACCCGGTTACCACCCGATCACCACCGGCTCGGTACAGACCGTGATCGATGAAGCCAAGCCGAAGCCATCGGTCGCGCCGGCGGCAAGCGAAGCGGCACCGGCGCAGGACGCGCCGGTGGAGGACGGCAAGCGCCCGGCCGCGGGAGACGCGACCGCGCCGGCGCCGGCATCGACGCCGGATCCGGCCGCCGGCTGACCCGGCGTCGCGGCGTCACGACGGTGACAGCGGCCATGGCCGCGATCGGGGCGCGGCCAACCCGCGCCCCTTGCCGTGCCCGCGGGATTCCCGCCCCCGGATGGCGTTCGAGCACAACGCCGATGACGAACGCCAACGTGGCCGTGCGCGCGAGCTGCCGGCGGACCCGATCGCCTCCGGCTTTTGTGGGAGCGGCCATGGCCGCGATGGCCGCCGCCACGCATCGCGACCATGGCCGCTCCCACCAGCACGTGTCCATGTGCGCGCGTCCGGGTGGTGACCGGTCATGACGACCGCGATCATCGCCGCCGTCGCCATCGTCGCCATCGTCGCCATCGTCGCGATTGCCGCCATCGCATGGGCGGCGCTCGCCCTCTGGCGCGATCCGTATGCGCTGGTCCGCGCCGAATTCGCGCGCGAGCGCGTTGCGCTGGGGCTTGCGCGGCGTGTCGTCGAGGTCGACGGCATCCGCTGGGTCTACGCCGAAGGCAAGGCGCCCGCCGCCGATGCGCCGGTGCTGGTGATGCTGCACGGCTTCACCGGCAGCAAGGAGAACTGGTATCCGGTCGCCAGACGCCTGCGCGGCCGGTACCGACTGCTGATTCCCGATCTGCCGGGCTGGGGCGAGAGCCAGCGCGAAGGCGTCGCCGGGCATGGCTTCGGCGTGCAGGCCGCGCGCGTCGCGGCCTTCATCCGTGCGACCTGCGACCGGCCGGTGGTGCTGCTCGGGCATTCGATGGGCGGAGGCATCGCGGCGGTGCTGGCGGCGCGCCAGCCGGCGCTGGTCGCGCGCGTCGGCCTGTTCGACGCGGCTGGCGTGCGTTTCGCCGACAACCAGTTCGGCCTCGAGGTGCTGGCGGGGAACAATCCGTTCGGCGTGCACGACCGCGCCTCGCTGGCGCAGTACTTCGACATCCTTTTCCACGACCGCGGCGCGCTGCCGGCGATGCCGTGGCCGGCGCCGGCCATCCTCGTCGCACGACGGCGCAGCGACAGCGCGTTCGAGCAGGCAGTGCTCGACGAGATCGGCCGCGGCCCGGAGCAGTTCCTGCCCGGCGAGGAAGCCGCGCGCATCCGCCAGCCCGCGCTGCTGGCGTGGGGCGCGCACGACCGCGTGATCGATCCCAGCGCGATGGACCTTTACGCGGCGCGGATGCCGCAGGCGCGTAGAGTGCTGCTGGGCGGCAGCGGCCACATGACGGTGATGGAGCAGCCCGGCGACATCGCCGACGCGATCGAAGGCCTGCTTGCCGACGCACCGGCCGAACAGGGAGCCCACGCATGAACCACCGCATCATCTTCTGCGCCGCGCTGCTGGCGTTGGCCGCCACCGTGGTCTCCGGCTGCGGCGACCGCGCCGCGGCGGACGCCGCGCGCGCCGCCGCGCAGGCCGCCGCCAACGAAAAGGCGGCGGCCGAATACGCCAACGGCTTCGACGCCGCCGTGGCCCAGGAAAACTGGACGCTGGCCAAGGCGCAGGGCGACGTGCTGTTCGCACGGTTTCCCGACACCCGGCAGGCAGCGCGCATCCGTCCGCACTACGACGAGGCCAAGGCCAAGGCCGAGGCCGCGCGCGAAGCCCGGCGCGTCGCCGCGCTGTGGAGCTACCAGACCGAGAGCGTCAAGGGCGGCAAGCAGCTCTCGGCGGCGATCTATTCCAGGGACGCCGTCGACACCGACGGCAGCGGCGCCAATCCAGTGCGGCTGATCTTCCGCGACCATCCGACCTGGGGCACCAGCAGCTACCTGGTGTTGCAGGCCGGCGACTTCGCGTGCCGTGGCGGCTGCAAGGTCAAGGTGACGGTCGACGACGCGGCGCCGAAATCGATGTCGGCGCTGCGCCCAGACACGGACGATGCGATCGCCATGTTCATCAACGACGAGCACGCGCTGTGGCGGATGCTCAAGGACGCAAGACAGGTCTCGATCGAATTCCCGGTCAAGGCCGGCGGCACGCGTACGGTGGTGTTCGAGGTCGCGGGGCTGGATCGCTCGAAGCTGCCCGATTGGGACTGATCGCACGACGGTCGGTAACGGGCAGGGCCGAACCGGATCCTAAATGCTGGTATGGCGAAAATCGTCATCCCCAGACAGACGTCATCCCAGAAAAGCTGTCATGCCGAGCGTAGCGAGGGATCTGCCTGCCTGTCGCACGTCGCGGAGAAGACAGATCCCTCGCTGCGCTCGGGATGACACGGAAAGATGGGAGAGTGGGTCGTTGTCGACCCGAAGCATCGCAACACCGGGAGCACCGAGGGCAGGGGAGGCATCGGTGCGCTTCTTGGCCCATCGGCACGGCGCGTGCGCCTACACGTTGCCGAAACCCTGCCGGAGTAGAGTGTGGCCACGGCGCACGACGCCTCGGGCGTTGCCTGCGCCGGACCGGTGCGCTGCCGGATGCGCGCGCCGCGACCCACCAGCCAGCCTCGCGCCGGAGCGGCAACGGGCCGAAGCAGGAGACGACCATGCTCGCTCCCCGCCTGCACCATTTCCTCGACGAACGCCACGCGCCCTACGCCACGCTGGCCCACGATCGAACGATCACCGCGCAGGAAACCGCCAACTGCGCGCACATCGGCAGCCGCCATTTCGCCAAGACCGTGATGCTCAAGGTCGACGGCGACCTGGTGATGATGGTGATGCCCGCTGCCTACCGCATCGACATGACCCGCCTGTCGCGCGCGCTGGGCGGCCGCGAAGTCGAACTCGCGCAGGAGCCGGACTTCCACGACGCCTTTCCCGACTGCGAGCTGGGGGCGATGCCGCCATTCGGCAATCTCTACGGGATGCCGGTCTACGTCGACGCGCGGCTGTCCGAGCACCCCGAGATCGTCTTCAACGCCGGCTCGCACACCGACCTGATGCGGATGCCGTATGCGCAGTTCGAGCGACTGGTGAAGCCCGAGCCGCTGTGGCTGGCGCACGTGATGTGAGGCGGGGATCCAAGACCCGGAAGCGCCGTCGCCGCGGCGCACCGGTGTTCCGGACTGCGGTTCCCGGATCCTCCGCGCTCGTCAGAGCGAGTAGCCGAACTGCTGCTTGAACTGTTCGTTGAACTCGTCGTAGTCGAAGCGCTGGTTCTGGGTGCCGGGATGCTCGACCTTCAGCGCGCCCATCAGGTTGCCGATGCGGCCGATGGTGAGCCAGTCGCAGCCCTTCTGGATGCCGAAGATCAGGCCGGCGCGGAAGGCGTCGCCGCAGCCGGTGGGATCGGTGACC
The DNA here is from genome assembly GCF_042648885.1 of Luteimonas notoginsengisoli. Lineage (NCBI taxonomy): Bacteria > Pseudomonadati > Pseudomonadota > Gammaproteobacteria > Lysobacterales > Lysobacteraceae > Luteimonas > Luteimonas notoginsengisoli. The sequence goes on from NZ_JBHRYF010000022.1 coordinate 8,539, forward strand.
CGGCGCTCGTGCGCCGGCGGCACGTCGAAGGTCTTGCCGTCGGTGAAGATCAGCGCGCCCCTGGGGCCGCGGGTGGCGATGTAGGCCTTCACCTTGTCGGCGATCTCGCGCTCGCTCCAGCCGGTGCGTTCCTGCAGCAGGTTGGACTCGTAATCGTTGACGGTGACGTAGTCGGCCTGCTCGATGAAGGCGCGCAGCTCGGCGCCGTTGAACAGCGGCATCGCCTGGCCGGGGTCGAAGATGAAGGGGATGCCGGCCTCGGCGAATTCCTTCGCGTTCTGCAGCATGCCCTCGTAGCCGTCCGGGCTGACGATGCCGATGGTCACGCCGGGCACGTCGCGCACGTGGTTTTCGTACGACCGCATCATCGCGCCGGGGTGGAAGGCGGTGATCTGGTTGTTGTCCAGGTCGGTGGTGATGAAGGCCTGGGGCGTGAACAGCTCGGGGATCTCCTTGACCTGGGCCAGCGGGATTTCCAGCTCCTCGAAGTATTCGCGGTAGGGGCCGAAATCCTGGCCGACGGTGGCCATCGGGACCGGATCGCCGCCCAGCAGCTTGAGGTTGTAGGCGATGTTGCCGGCGCAGCCGCCGAACTCGCGGCGCATCCGTGGCACCAGGAACGACACGTTCAGGATGTGCACCTTGTCCGGCAGGATGTGGTTCTTGAACTGGTCGGGGAACACCATGATGGTGTCGTAGGCCAGGGAGCCACAGATCAGGGCAGACATCGGGCGGGCGCTCGTTTCGGGCAAAAGGGCGGCTAGGTTAGCGGGCCGGGTCCGGCGAGGCCAGCCGACAGCGCCGACATCGGCACCTGCGAAGGCGCTCCAGGGGGCCTCGGGGCAGCCCCGCGGGAGCGGCGGCCGCCGCGATCTCGCACCGGCGGGGTTCACGGGCAGCGCATCGCGACCATGGCCATCGCCCGCAAAGGCGGGCCGCGAAGCGGGAAAGAGGCGTCGGCGAGCATCCACGTGCCGCTTTTTTGCTAGGCTAACCGACTCTTTTCACCCATTCCTCACGGACATTCTCCCCCGATGTTCAAGAAGTTCCGCGGCCTGTTCTCCAACGACCTGTCGATCGATCTCGGCACGGCCAATACCCTCATCTTCGTCCGCGGGCAGGGCATCGTGCTCAACGAGCCGTCCGTGGTCGCGGTGCGCCAGGACCGTTCGGGCTCCGGCAACCGCACGGTGGCGGCGGTCGGCACCGAGGCCAAGCAGATGCTGGGCCGCACCCCGGGCGGGATCACCACGATCCGGCCGATGAAGGACGGCGTCATCGCCGACTTCACCTATACCGAGGAAATGCTCAAGTACTTCATCCGCAAGGTGCACAAGTCGCGCTTCCTGCGGCCGAGCCCGCGGGTGCTGATCTGCGTGCCCTGCGGCTCGACCCAGGTCGAGCAGCGCGCGATCAAGGAATCGGCGCTCGAAGCCGGCGCCCGCGACGTGTCGCTGATCGAGGAGCCGATGGCCGCGGCGATCGGCGCCGGCATGCCGGTGACCGAGGCGCGCGGCTCGATGGTGGTCGACATCGGCGGCGGCACCACCGAGGTGGCGGTGATCGCGCTGTCGGGCATCGTCTACTCGCAGTCGGCGCGGATCGGCGGCGACCGCTTCGACGAGTCGATCATTAACTACGTGCGCCGCAACCACGGCATGCTGATCGGCGACAGCACCGCCGAGAAGATCAAGCTCGAGATCGGCAACGCCTGGCCGCAGGACCGGGTGATCGAGATGGAGGTCTTCGGCCGCCACCTCGCCGAAGGCGTGCCGAAGATGATCACGATCACTTCCAGCGAAGTGCTCGAGGCGCTGCGCGAGCCGCTGGCCGGGATCGTCAGCGCGGTCAAGCAGGCGCTGGAGCAGACCCCGCCCGAGCTGAGCGCCGACGTCGCCGAACTGGGCATCGTGCTCACCGGCGGCGGCGCGCTGCTGCGCGACATGGACCGGCTGCTTAGCGAGGAAACCGGGCTGCACGTGCAGGTCGCGGAAGACCCGCTGACCTGCGTGGCGCGCGGCGGCGGGCGCGCGCTGGAACTGCTGGACACGCACGGAAACGAGTTCTTCGCCTACGACTGAGGCGGGCGGGTGCAAGCAGCCCAATGCAGGGGCCAGGCATTGCGTGACGTCACCCTTCCCGAGAGGTGGCAGACGTCGTGGCCCGCGGCGAGTGGTGCGGCGAGCCTGCATTCGGGCCCGAAAAACACGGCGCGGCGGATTCACCGCGCACCCGGAGTGGCATGCTGGTGGCCCGTGTCGCGCCCGCTCGTCGCCTGCGTGGCGATCCCACTGACGTTTTTCCGCGCCGCCCTTCCCGGCTCCGATTCCCTCGTGTCCCGACCTGATGCCTGCCTACGCCAGTCCCACGCCCCCTCGTACCGGTGATGTCGCGGGCACGCTGCGCCTGCTGACCTACCTGGCGCTGGCGGTGGCGCTGCTGGTGCTCGACCATCGCGGCGGCTGGCTGACCCGGATCCGGGCCCAGGCCAATGTCGCAGTGCAGCCGCTGTGGTGGCTGGCCGGACTGCCGGCGCGGCTGGGCGACAGCGTGCGCGACGACGCGGTGACGCGCTCGATGCTGGCCGAGGACAATCGCCGCCTGCGCAATGCCTTGCTCGTCAGCAGCGCGCGCCAGGCGCGGCTGCAGGTGGCGGCGGCGGAGAACGCGCGCCTGCGCGGCCTGCTCGGCGCGGCCGAGCGCGGCGGGCTCGACGTGCAGCTGGCGCCGATCCTCGACATCGACCTCGACCCCACCCGCCAGCGCGTCATCCTCGATGCCGGCAGCCGCGACGGCGTGCGCCTGGGACAGAGCGTGATCGACGCCGGCGGCCTGGTCGGACAGATCATCGAGGTCACCCCGACCACGGCGACCGTGCTGCTGATCACCGATCCCGACCACGCCGTGCCGGTGCTGGTCGGTCGCAACGGCGTGCGCCTGGTGGCCTACGGCCAGGGTCGCAGCGACCAGCTCGAAGTGCCGAACATCCCGCTGTCGGCCGACGTCAAGGTCGGCGATGCGATCATCACCTCGGGGCTCGGCGGGCGCTTTCCGCCCGGCTTTCCGGTGGGCAGCGTGGCCTCGCTGCGCCCCGACGACAGTCGCGCCTTCCTGGTGGCTGCGCTGGCCCCGGCAGCGCGGCTGGATCGCGGCCGCGACGTCCTGCTGTTGCAGCAGGCCCGGACGCCGGGTGCGGCGAGCGGCGTTTCCGAAAACCTCGACCAGGCGTCGGCGCCCGTGCAGCCTGCGTCCGCAACCGGAACGGAGGCGGCCGCTCCGGCAAGCGACGCCGGCGCAAAGCCACCGGCCGGCGGTGCTTCCGGATCCCCGCTCCCCGGTTCCCCGCGCCCGCCCGCGGCCGAACCTGACGCATCCCCGTCGACGGAGCCGGCCCCATGAGCCGCCCCCGCCGCACCTGGCTGTTGCCGGTCAGCATCGTGCTGGCCCTGCTGCTGGGCCTGCTGCCGCTGCCGACGCTGCTGCAGCCCCTGCGCCCGTACTGGCTGGGGCTGGCGGTGGCGTTCTGGGTGATCGAGGAGCCGGACCGCGCCGGCCTGGGCTTCGCGTTCGCGATGGGCGTGATCGGCGACCTCGCGTTCGGCGGCATCCTCGGCGAGCAGGCGCTGCGGCTGACGGTGATGACGTTCATCCTGCAGCGTTTTCGCGCCCAGGTGCGCTTCTTCCCGATGGCGCAGCAGGCGCTGGTGATCGGCGGCCTGCTGGTCAACGACCGCGTGGTCAGCGCCGCGGTGCACCTGATGCTCGACGAGCCGCAGCTGCCGTGGTCGTACTGGTGGGCCCCGGTGCTCGGCATGGCGCTGTGGGCGCCGCTGTTCGTGCTGCTCGACGCGCTGCGGATCGGCCGGCGCAAGAGCTAGGCCTGGCGATGAATACGACACGCGCTGCGATGCAATCCTTCGGCCCGTCCTCGCGACCGCGCGCCGCCGCGTCATCGAGCGGTCGTGCATCGACAGCCACTGCCGTGCTCTTCCTTGCGGCGCATGGTCGCGGCCGCGGCGGATGCCGCTTCCACTGTAGCGCCAGGTCCTGATGCGCCAGATGCGGACCCGGCTGAAGAACCACGTGCGCGAGACCCGGCAGTTCCGCGTGCGCGCGCTGCTGGGCTTCGCGATCGTGGTGCTGGCACTGGGCGGGCTGGCGGGGTGGTATTTCAAGCTGCAGGTGCTCGACCACGCCGACTACGCGAAGCGCTCGGAGGCCAACCGGATCAAGCCCAGGCCAGTGGTGCCGGCGCGCGGCATCATCTATGACCGCAAGGGCCGGATCCTGGCCGACAACGTGCCGGCGTTCCGGCTCGACGTGGTGCCGGAGGACGCCGGTGATCCGAAGGCGCTGCTCGCCGGCCTGTCGAAGATCGTGGCGCTGTCGCCCGAGGACATCGCCCGCTTCGAGCGCGAGCGCAAGTCCAACCGCAGCTTCCGCGCGCTGACCCTCAAGCTGCGGTTGAGCGAGGACGAGGTCGCGCGCTTCGCGGTCGACCAGTGGCGCTTCCCCGGCGTCAGCGTCGAGCCCTACCTGACCCGGCGCTATCCCTACGGCGCACTGATGGCGCACATCGTCGGCTACGTCGGCCGCACCGACGAGAAGGACATCGAGCAGTACGGGCCGGGGCAGGCGCTGTTCACCCACACCGGCCGCGCCGGCATCGAGCGCTATTACGACGAGGCGCTGCGCGGCAAGGTCGGCTACGAGGAAGTGAAGACCAACGTCGAGGGGCGCGCGCTGGGCCGCGTCGGGCGGATCCCGGCGACCGCCGGCGCCGATCTGCGACTGGCCGTCGACGTGGACCTGCAGCGGACCATGGTCGAGGCGTTCGGCGACCACGACGGCTCGGCGGTGGCGATCGACCCCAAGACCGGCGAGATCCTGGCGATGGCCAGCCTGCCCAGTTACGACCCCAACCTGTTCGTCAACGGCATCTCCAGCGCCGACTACCGCGCGCTGATGGACAACCCGTCGCGGCCGCTGTTCAACCGCAACGTGCTCGGCGGCGGCCCGCCGGGTTCGACGGTCAAGCCGTTCGTCGCGCTGGCCGGGCTGGAAAGCGGCCTGCGCCGGCCCGAGGACAAGGTGTTCAGCACCGGCGAGTTCCACATCCCGGGACAGAGGCGCGGCTATCGCGACGCGCACGGCGGCAGCGGCTGGGTCGACCTGCACAAGTCCATCGCCGCCTCGGTGAACTACTACTACTACAAGCTCGCCTACGACATGGGCATCGAGCGCCTGTCGAAGTACATGCACCGCTACGGCTTCGGCGAGCCGACCGGCATCGACCTGGCCGGCGAAAAAGCCGGCGTGGTGCCGTCGCCGCAGTGGAAGTCGAAGAACAGCCGCGAGCCCTGGTATCCCGGGGAAACCGTCATCGCGGGCATTGGCCAGGGCTACTGGATCGCGACCACGCTGCAGCTCGCGCAGGGCGCCGCGGCGCTGGCGGCCGACGGCGTCATGCACCGCCCGCACCTGGCCAGCGACCGCCGCGACGGCTTCCGCAATCCCTGGACGCCGGTGCCGCAACCCGCGCCGCGGCTGTTGTCCGACAAGCCCGCCTTCATCCGTGCGGTGCAGGGCGGGATGGAGGGCACGATCTACGATCCGGGCGGCACCGGGCGGGCGATGGCGATCGGTGCGAGCTACCGCATGGCGGGCAAGACCGGCACCGCGCAGCGGGTCAGCCGCAAGGGCAATGTCAGCACCAACCCGCATTCGTTGCCGCTGCACCTGCGCCACCAGGCGTGGTTCATCGGTTATGCGCCAGCCGAGGATCCGCGGATCGCGGTCGCGGTGATGGTCGAGCACGGCGGCTACGGCGGCTCCACCGCCGCGCCGGTCGCGCGCAAGCTGTTCGACGCCTGGCTGCTGGGCAAGTATCCCGAGCCGGATCCCGATGCGATCCCGGTGACCGCGATCGGCGCCCGCGCGGCCGCATCGGAGGTCGCGCCGACGGCAGCGCGCGCGGCCCGCGCGGCGATCCCGGGACTGGACCAGGACACGATCGAACTGATCCAGGACGGTTCCGGGGCCGGGCATTGAACACGATCGTGCAATGGCTGCTCCACCTGCTGCTGCGCTTCGTGCGCACCCTGGACTGGTCGCTGTGCGCCGCCCTGTTCGCGCTGATGGCGATCGCGCTGGCCGTGCTGTACAGCGCGGGCGGGCAGAACGGGATGGATCTCGTGGTGGCGCAGGGCGCGCGCTACGGGGTGGGACTGGCGGCGATGTGGGGGCTGTCGCGGGTGACCCCGCTGCGCCTGCGCGACGTCACGCCGCTGGTGTACGCCGCCACGCTGCTGCCGCTGCTGCTGGTGCTGGTGATCGGCACCGGCAAGCACGGCAAGCACTGGATCGATCTGCGGCTGTTCTATTTCCAGCCGTCCGAACTGCTCAAGCTGAGCCTGCCGATGATGGCGGCGTGGTACCTGGATCGGCAGCTGCTGCCGCCGCGCATCGGCGTGGTGCTGGCCACCGTGGTGCTGATCGCGGTCCCGACCGCGCTGGTCCTGCTGCAGCCGGATTTCGGCACGGCGATGCTGGTGGCGATCAGCGGCTGCTTCGTGCTGTTCCTGGCCGGCCTGCCGTGGTGGTGGTTCGCGATCGCCTTCGGCGGCGTCGCCGGCGCCGCGCCGGTGGCGTGGTTCTGGCTGCTCAAGCCCTACCAGAAGGACCGCATCCTGACGTTCCTCGACCCCGAGTCCGATCCGCTGGGCGCGGGCTGGAACATCATCCAGTCGAAGATCGCGATCGGCTCGGGCGGGATGACCGGGCAGGGCTGGATGCAGGGCTCGCAGTCGCACCTGGATTACCTGCCAGAGCACACCACCGACTTCATCTTCGCAGTGCTCAGCGAGGAGTTCGGCTGGATCGGCGTGGCGACGGTGCTTGCGCTGTACCTGTTCGTGGTCGGGCGCTGCCTGTGGATCGCGGCCGAGGCGCGTGATGGCTATGCGCGACTGCTGGCCGGCAGCCTGGGCCTTGCGTTCTTCGTCTACGTGATCGTCAACGGCGGCATGATCTCCGGGCTGCTGCCGGTGGTCGGCGTGCCGATGCCGCTGCTTTCCTACGGCGGCACCGCGGCGGTATCGCTGCTGGCCGGCCTGGGCGTGGTGATGTCGGTGCGCAACCATCGCCCGATCCACGGCTGAAGCGACTTTCTCCGCGACGACGCATGCGCGGGCACATGGCGGCCGTGGCTGAACGCATCGTGCGCCGCGCCGTTGCATCCGGCCGACCCCGGGACGACCGCATGCTACCCTCGCGCCGATGATCCGACGCTCCTCGCCCATGCGCCTGCCCGTCATCCTGGTTCCGCTCGCCTTCGCCCTGGCCGCCTGCGCAACCGGTGCGACGGCGCCCCCGCCGACCGCCGCGAATCCGCCGCCGTCGCCCGCGGTGTCCACCGCGCCGGCCGCTTCGGCCGAAGGCCTGCTGCCCAAGATCCCGCAGCCGCCGGAGCGTCCGGTCGCGCCGCCCTCGGTGACCGATCCGGCGATCCCGCTGCCGCAGCGCATCGACGCCTTCGTCGACTACACCGCCCAGGCCTACGGCGTCGATCCGCAGGCGATCCGCGCCGCGCTCGCGCAGGCCGAATACAAGCAGAGCATCATCGACGCGATCTCGCGTCCGGCCGAGAAGGTGCGGCCCTGGCGCGACTACCGCCCGATTTTCATGAACGACGCGCGCATCGCCGGCGGCAAGGCGTTCTACGCCGACAACCGCGTCGCGCTCGATCGCATCACCGCTTCGACCGGCGTCCCGGCGCAATACATCGTGGCGATCATCGGCGTCGAAACCAGCTACGGGAAGATCACCGGCAACTACCGCGTGCTCGACGCGCTGTACACGCTGGCGTTCTGGCACCCGAAGCGCGCGCCGTTCTTCGCCGGCGAACTGGCGCAGCTGTTCGCGCTGGCAAAGGAAGAGCCGCAGCTCGACGTGCTTGCGCTCAAGGGCAGCTACGCCGGCGCGATGGGCATGGGCCAGTTCATGCCGTCGAGCTACCGCAACTGGGCCAAGGACGGCGACGGCGATGGCCGTCGCGACCTGCTCGACCACAAGCCGGACGTGTTCGCCTCGATCGCCAATTATTTCGTCGTCCACGGCTGGCAGCGCGGCGGTCCGGTGGTGGCGCGCGCGACGCGCGGCGCACAGGCGGCCGATTTCGCGCCCGAAGGGCTGGATCCGGTCTATCCACTGCCGATGCTGGCCGCCCGCGGCTATGCGCCGCAGCCCGGAGAACCGACCGCCGAGGGCGCGACGCTGCTCTCGCTCGACGGCGAGGCCGGCAAGGAATATTGGCTCGGCTATGGCAATTTCTACGTCATCACCCGCTACAACCATTCGCCGATGTACGCGCTTGCCGTGCACCAGCTGGCGCAGGCGATCGGCGGCAACGGCGCGCCGTGATGCGGTCGATCGCACCGCTGCGAATCCTGCCCGCGCTGGCAGTGGTCGCAACCCTGGCGCTGGCCGGCTGCGCCAGCGGACCGGAGAAATCCGCGTCGGAAGCGTCCGCGCTACCCGACGGCGAAGCGGTGCGCCGCGGCGAGCTCCCAGCCTCGGGCAAGCGTTCGCCGTACGCGCCGGCGCAGGAAGACACGTCCAAGCGCGGCCATTACACCGCCGGCGGCCTGTATGCGCCGCACATCAAGGACAGCGTGCCCGATGAGCTGCCGGACGTGGACGCGATCCCCGAGCCCGAGGTCGTGGACGAGCCGCGCTCGCGCTACGGCAACCGCTCGCCCTACAAGGTGCTGGGCAAGAGCTACACGGTGCGCGACAGCGCCGAGGGCTACGACGAGACCGGCATGGCCTCGTACTACGGCAACAAGTTCCACGGCCGCCGCACCTCGAACCTTGAGGTCTACGACATGTACGCCTTCACCGCGGCGCACAAGACGCTGCCGCTGCCCAGCTTCGCGCGGGTCACCAACCTCGACAACGGCAAGTCGGTGGTGGTGCGCGTCAACGACCGCGGCCCGTTCCACGACGGCCGGGTCATCGACCTGAGCTACGCCGCGGCGGTCAAGATCGGCATCCGCGCGCGTGGCACGGGTCGCGTCGAGGTCGTCGGCCTGAGCCCCGGCGAAAACGCGCGCAACGACTACGACGCGGTGGCCGCGCGCTCCGGCCGGACTTCGCAGCCTGTCGCGGCGACCACCACGTCCGGCAGCGGGGCGCTGCAGCTGCCGCCAGGCGTACGCATCGCCACCGGCAAGCCGCAGCCGGCCAGCGCGATGGACAAGCTGATCGAAGGGGTGCTGCCGATCGGCGCGGCCAATGCCAGCGAGCGCGTGCCCGGCGCCCCGCTGGTCGCAAGCGCCTCGGCTGTCGCGCCGCCCACGTCGACCGGCACCGCGGCCTCGCCATCGACGACACCGGCGCCATCGGACGACCTCGACTGGCGCTTCGACATGCGCCAGGACGGCAAGGCGATGACCGCTGACGAGTTCGATGCCTGGATGAAGGCGCGCCGCGCGCGCGTGGCTACCGGCAAGGCCGGCACGCCCGATCCCTATGGCGCGGCGGCGCCCGGTGCGCGTGCGCCCGTGAAGGCACCACCCCGCGCCGCGGTCGCCGCCACGCCCGCACCCGATGCCGCCGCAAAGCCCGCGGCGCCGGTTCCCGCGACCGGCAACGGCGTCACACTGCAGGTCGCCGCTTTCGGCGCACGCGCGAATGCAGAGCGCGCGCTGGCGATGCTGCGCGGCGCCGGGGTGCCCGAAGCCCGCCTGCTCGACGGCCTCTCGGCCGGCCGGCAGGTCTGGCGCCTGCGCGTGGGTCCGGTCGAAAGCGCGAAAATCCCGGAACTGTCGGCGCGCGTCGCCGGTCTGGGGTTCGGCCAGCCCCAGGTCGTGCGCGAATAGCCGCGGCTTCTGCGCCTGTCCTGATTCGATCCACCCGTTCCACCCGCCTCTTTCCACCTCGCTTGCACCAAGCGGTTTTTCCCGGAGTTCCGTTGTCGATGAATGTCACCCAGACCGCGCGTCGCGTCCTGCTTGCCGCCCTGTTCACTTCCGCCGTCGGATTCGCCGCCGCCCAGGCCCCGACGCCGGATGCCCCGGCCGCCGCGCTCAGCGACAGCTTGCCGGTCCCGCCGGCGCCCGCGCCCAAGCAGTCCAAGGCCTGGGTGCTGCTCGATGCCGCCAATGGCCAGGTGCTGGCCGGCGACAACGTCGACCTGCGGGTGGAGCCGGCCAGCATCACCAAGGTGATGACGTCGTACGTGCTGGCGGCCGAGATGAAGGCTGGCAAGATCGGTCGCGATGACCAGGTGCTGATGAGCGAGAACGCGTGGCGCACCGGCGGTGCGGGCACCGACGGCAGCTACAGCGGCTTCGAGGTCAACAAGACCGCGAAGCTGGTCGACATGGAAAAGGGCATGGTGGTGCAGTCGGGCAACGACGCGGCGATCGCGCTGGCCGAGCACGCCGCCGGCAGCGAGGCCGCGTTCGCGCAGCTGATGAACGCCTACGCCAAGAAGCTCGGCCTGAAGAACACCCATTTCGCTAACGCCACCGGCCTGACCGCCGAGAACCACTATTCGAGCGCGCACGACCTGGCCCTGCTCGGCCGCGCGCTGGCCCGCGATTTCCCCGAGGCGTACGGCTACAACAAGATCAAGGAATTCACCGTCGGCCCGATCACCCAGCGCAACCGCAACCTGCTGCTGTGGCGCGATTCGACCGTCGACGGCATCAAGACCGGCCACACCTCGGCCGCCGGCTACTGCCTGATGGCCTCGGCCAAGCGCGGTGACCAGCGCCTGGTGGCGGTGGTGATGGGCGACACCAGCGAGAACCAGCGCGCGGTCGATGCGCAGGCGCTGCTCAACTGGGGCTTCCGCTTCTACGAATCGCACAAGCTCTACGAAGCCGGCAAGCCGGTGGCCAGGCAGAAGATCTGGAAGGGCCAGGCCGACGAACTGCGCCTGGGCGTCGCGCATCCGCTGCTGGTCAGTAGCCCGCGCGGCAAGTACGCGCAGCTCAAGCCGACCATGGACGTGCCCAAGACGCTGGTCGCGCCGGTCAAGAAAGGCCAGAAGATCGGCACGGTGAAGGTGACGCTGGATGGAAAGACGATCGCGTCGGCGCCGCTGGTCGCGCTCGACGACGTCGAGGAGGCCGGCTTCTTTGGCCGTCTGTGGGATTCGTTCTGGATGTGGTGGGAATCGGCCTGAGCGCCACGCCGCGTCATCGGCGATGAGGGAGGGGCCGGCGCAAGCCGGCCTCTTTCGTTTCCCGTGCTCAGGATTCGCAGGAGCGGCAGAAGCCGCGATGGCCGTCCGGGCAGAACATCGCGGCTTCCGCCGCTCCTGCGAGGGCCAAGGCAGAGCGCCGCCGCGTATCACTTCCGCGAGGCGCGTCCTTGCAGGAAACGCTCAGGTCCGCACGAACCAGGGCAACGCGACCAGCACCGCCCCCACCAGTACCATCGCCCACGCGCTGGACACGAAGCAGGGGAAGAGGACCAGTCCCAGCCCGCACACCAGCGGCACCGGCGCGCGCTGGCGCCGGGCGTAGACCAGGTACCCGACCCCGATCGCGCCGAACAGCATCCCCCACCACAGCGTGACCTCGCCCATTGCTCCGGCCTCTTCCGGTGGATGCCAAACAGGGATGGCAGCCTCCTCGTGGGAGCGGCTTCAGCCGCGAGCTTCTCGCGTCGCTTGAAAACTCGCGGCTGGAAGCCAGCTTCCATGCGTCCCATTGTGCGCCGCGCTCGACGCGGGTCATTCCGACAGGCGCGAAGGGCCACGAGCGCGAGGCAGAGCCAAGCTTCGCCGACAAGCGTTCGCCCTCAGCGTGACAGCCCGAACAGCGTCGAGTTCACCCAGCCGCGATTGCCCAGCTCGTCGTCCACCTCCCACATCAGTCCGTCCTTGTTGCCGGTGGGGTAGAGCATCATTCCGACGTCGAGGTCGCGTACCGCGCCACCCTGGCCGTTGGACTGCTTCAGCAGTCTGGCCGGTTTGCTGACCGTCACCGCCTGCTGCACGTTCGCCGCCGAGGCATTGGTAGGCAGGCCGCCCAGCTGCGCGACCAGGTCGGTGTAGGCCTGGAGGTAGGCCAGGGTGATCACCTGGCCGATTTCGGTGTTGGCGTAGCCGCTGGCGCCCGCGCCGCCGAAGCCGCCGCGGAACACGCCGCCGCCGGCGCCCCAGCCCAGGTCGGTCCGGGTGGCATGGCCTTCGGTCATCGCCACCTGTTCGGACGAGCGCACGTCGGTGACGGTAAGCACCACGTCGGCGGTCTTCTTCTTGATGTTGATGCCGCCGACCAGGGCGCCGACGGTGCGGTCGCCGATCAGGCCGCCGAGCAGGCCGCCGATGGCGTTGCCGCTGGAATTGTCGTTCTGCGAGACCAGGTCCGGCACCATGACGTAGTCGGCGGCCTTGATCTGGCCCTTGCCGAGGTTGGAGCCGCCGCGCAGGTCGCCGCTGGCCGCGAGCTCGCGCTCAGCCTGCATCGCCGACATCCCGCGGCCGCGATCGACCAGGGTGAAGCAGCGCGACTTGCTGACGAAGACCTTGATCAGCGCGGCCGGCGAGGCGAGCTGCTGGCCGGTCCACCAGTTCCTTCCCTCGGGCTCGAGCACGGCCAGGGTGCCCAGCGGGCGGCTGCAGGCCGGGATTTCGGCGGACTTCTGCGCGCGCTCCTGCTGCGCGGTGGCGCCATGCGCGGGCAGGGACGCTGCCAGCAGGGCGAGGACGCCGGCGATGCCTGCGGCCAAGGTGGAGTTGGGGTGAGCCATGGTCGGGAGTCCTTGCGTCGAAAGGCCCGCTGCGGGGCGTTTCAAGTGCATACGTGGAAAGCAGCATCTGCGTGCCACGTGTCCCGCGGTGCCTTGGGTCGGGGCAGGGACGGGTCCATAATCGTGCGATGGAAATCAAGTCAGACAACCCCGAGCACGGCTTCCAGTTCCCCGGCACCTTCGAGGTCACCGCGATGGGGCCGGCCACGGCCGGGCTCGAAACCGAGATCCCGAAGCTGCTGGCCGCCAGCGGCATCGACGTGCTGCACGAAACGATCTCCTGGCGCGCATCGAGCGGCGGCAAGTTCGTCTCGGTCAAGCTGAGTTTCCGCGCCGACGACCGCGCCCAGTACGAAGCCGCGCACGAAGCCCTGCGCACGCATCCGGAAGTGAAGTGGACGCTGTGAGCCGTTGCTCGCATCCCCGCGCCGGAAGCGCGCGGGTCTCAAACAGCATCGCGGGCCGTGGGCGTCCTCTCCAGGGTTCCGCCTGCCGTCGCAGGGAGAGCGACCCTGCGGGAAGGCGGGCATGAGCCCGCGCCAGGCCATCGTCCGCGACCTCGGCCGCCAGCCGTACGAACCGGTGTGGCGCGCGATGCAGCGCTTCACCGACCTGCGCGGCGACGATTCGATCGACGAAATCTGGATGGTCGAGCACGAACCGGTGTTCACCCTCGGCCAGGCCGGCAAGCCCGAACACGTGCTGCTGCCCGGGGACATCCCGGTGCTGCACGTTGATCGCGGCGGCCAGGTGACGTACCACGGCCCCGGCCAGATCGTGGTGTATCCGCTGCTCGACCTGCGACGCCTCAAGCTCGGCGTGCGCGAGTACGTGTGCCGGATCGAGCAGGCGGTGATCGACACCCTGGCCGAGTGGAACATCGGCGCCGCGCGCCGCAACGGCGCGCCGGGCGTCTACGTCAACGATGCCAAGGTCGCCGCGCTCGGCATCCGCGTGCGCCGCGGCTGCACCTTCCATGGCCTGGCCTTCAACGCGGCGATGGACCTGGAGCCGTTTGGCCGCATCAACCCCTGCGGCTACGCCGGGCTGCGCGTGACCTCGGTGCTAGACTTGGGCGGCCCGTCGAGCATGGAAGCGATCAAGCCGGTGCTGCTCGACGCGATGGCGACGCGGTTCGGCCTTGCGTTGCAGCCGGCACCGTCGCCGGACCTCGCGGACCCGCGCCCGCTCGCCGCCGCGCCTTCCTCTTCCACGCAAGCTGCCTGAGCCGTCGCCATGTCCGAGTCCCCGCCGCGTTCGATCCCCCTGCAGGTCGTGGCCAATCCGGCGTCGGCGCTGGAAGCGGGGGCGAAGCAGGTTGCCGGCGACAAGATCGCGCGCTCGCCGGTGCAATTCGCCGATGCGCCGGTACTGCGCAAGCCGTCGTGGATCCGCGTGCGCATCCCCAGCGGCAACGCGGTGCAGAAGCTCAAGGCCAAGCTGCGCGAGAACCGCCTGGTCACGGTGTGCGAGGAAGCCAGCTGCCCCAACATCCACGAGTGCTTCGGCCACGGCACCGCCACCTTCATGATCCTCGGCGAGGTCTGCACCCGCCGTTGCAGCTTCTGCGACGTCGCCCACGGCCGTCCCAAGCCGCCGGACCCGGCCGAGCCGCTGCACCTGGCGCAGACGGTCAAGGACATGGGCCTGAAGTACGTGGTGGTCACCAGCGTCGACCGCGACGACCTGCGCGACGGCGGCGCGGCGCACTTCGTCGACTGTATCGCGGCGATCCGCGAGTTCAGCCCGGGCACGAAGATCGAGATCCTGACCCCCGACTTCCGCGGCAAGGGCCGCATGGAACGCGCGCTGGAGATCCTGGCTGCCAACCCGCCGGACGTGTTCAACCACAACATCGAGACCGTGCCGGACCTGTACCGCAACGTCCGGCCCGGCGCCGACTACCAGTGGTCGCTGACCCTGCTTTCGAGGTTCAAGCAGCAGCATCCGCACATCCCGACCAAGTCCGGGATCATGCTCGGCCTGGGCGAGACGATGGAGCAGGTGCAGGCGACCCTGCGCGACCTGCGCGCCCACGACGTGGAAATGGTCACCATCGGCCAGTACCTGCAGCCCAGCGCGCACCACCACCCGGTGCTGCGCTACTGGACCCCCGACGAGTTCAAGGCGCTGGAAGTCTTCGGCATGGCGCTGGGCTTCACCCACGTCGCCTCCGGGCCGCTGGTGCGTTCCTCGTATCACGCGGACCGCCAGGCGGCCGAGGCCGGCGTCGCCGCCTGAAGCACCGCACGCGCGGACCGCGCGCAGCCGCGGCCGCGGCGACTGATGTTTTGTTCACATACCCTGCGGCAGCGGCGGTTAGAGTGGATTTCGCGCGATCGTGCAACTTTCAGCACTGTCACGCCGTCCATCGAGGACGCCAGACTCCCTCCTTCCGAACAGCGGCCGTGGCGCGGCCCGAGTGAACGCATGAACCTGTCCCGCACCGTGTCCGTTTCCGTGATCGCCCTCGCCCTGTCGGTGCCGCTGGTGCTGATGGCGCGTGCCGACAACGCCACCATCCCGTCCACTGCCAGCGTCGACCAGGCCACCACCTCCAAGATGGTCTACGGGCTGCTCTCCGACAGCCGCTACGCCTACCGGCCGCGGCCGCTGGACGCGACCTTGTCGGCCGACATCTTCAAGCGCTACCTCGAGTCGCTCGATGCCGGCAAGATGTTCTTCACCGCGCAGGACGTGGCGAAGTTCGCGCCGTACAAGGCCGGCATGGGCCGCGCGATCAAGGCCGGCGAACTCGACCCGGCATTCGCCATCTTCTCGCTGTTCAAGCAGCGCGTGGGCCAGCGCGTGGACTACGCGCGCGGCCTGCTCAAGCAGGACATCTTCGACTTCAGCGGCAACGACCGCTGGTACTACGACCGCGAGGACGCGCCGTGGGCGGCGAGCGACGCGGAGGTCGAACAGCTGTGGAAGCAGTCGGTGCGCAACGACTGGCTGCGGCTGAAGCTGGCCGGCAAGAAGCCCGACGACATCCGCAAGACGCTCGACAAGCGCTACGCCAACCTCGACAAGACCTTGCAGCAGCTCGACGGCACCGACGCCTTCCAGAGCTTCCTCAACGCCTACACCGCGTCGATCGACCCGCACACCGATTACTTCGACCCGCGCAGCGCCGACCGCTTCAACCAGAGCATGTCGCTGTCGCTGGAGGGCATCGGCGCGCAGCTGCAGAAGCAGGACGATGTGGTGGTGATCCGCGAGCTGATCGCCGGCGGCCCGGCCGCCAGCAGCGGCAAGTTCACCCCCGGCGACCGGATCGTCGGCGTCGGCCAAGGCGCCAACGGGCAGATGGAAGACGTGATCGGCTGGCGCATCGACGACGTGGTCGAGAAGATCAAGGGACCCAAGGGCACCCAGGTGCGCCTGGACGTGATTCCCGCGGCGATGGGCATGGACGGCAAGCCCAACCGTATCGTGCTCACCCGCGCCCGGATCCGGCTCGAGGAGCAGGCCGCCAAGTCCGAGATCCTCAAGCTGCCGGCCGCAGGCAATGCGCCCGAGCGCCGGATCGGCGTGGTCAAGCTGCCTGCGTTCTACCAGGATTTCGAGGGTCGCCGGAAGAACAGCGACGACTACGCCTCGGCGACGCGCGACGTGGCGCGCCTGCTCAAGGAGTTCAAGGCGCGCGGCGTCGACGGCGTGGTGATGGACTTGCGCAACAACGGCGGCGGCTCGCTCAACGAAGCGATCGAGTTGACCGGCCTGTTCATCGACAAGGGTCCGGTGGTGCAGGTACGCGAGTCCGGCGGCCGCGTCAGCGTCGAGGGCGACCGCGACGCAGGCGTTGCCTGGGACGGCCCGCTGGCGGTGCTGACCAACCGCGGTTCGGCGTCGGCCTCGGAAATCTTCGCCGGTGCGATCCAGGACTACGGCCGCGGGCTGGTGATCGGCGAGACCACCTTCGGCAAGGGCACGGTGCAGAACCTGGTCGACCTGGACCGCTGGCCGGGCAACGAGGGCAAGCGCTATGGCCAGGTCAAGCTGACCATCGCCCAGTTCTTCCTGCCCGACGGCAGCAGCACCCAGAACAAGGGCGTGGTGCCGGACATCGCCTTTCCGGTGATGGTCGATGCCTCGGAGTTCGGCGAAAGCACCTACGACAACGCGCTGCCGTGGACGCGGATCGCGGCCGTGGCGCATACGCAGTACGGCAACTTCGCGCCGCTGCTGCCGAAGCTGCAGGCGCGGCACGTCGCGCGGATCGCGCAGGACAAGGAATTCCAGTGGTTCGAGGAGGACGTCAAGGAATTCCGCACCGAGCAGGCGAAGAAGTACGTCTCGCTCAACGAGGCCGAGCGCCGCGCCGACCGCGACCGCCAGGACGCGAAGCGCAAGTCGCGCCAGGAGCAGCGCAAGGCGTTGGGCCTGCCGCTGGATCCACTGGCCGCCGATGCCGCCGACGACGGCCTGCAGGCCAGCGAGCGCAACGTCGCCAAGGACGCCGCGCGCGAGAAGGCGGCCGAGGATGCGCCCGACCCGCTGCTGCGCGAGTCGGCGGCGATCCTCGCCGACGCAGTGCAGCTGCTGGGCAACGACGAGGTGCTGTCGGCGCAGGTGCTGCCCGAGGCCAAGGTGCAGGGGCACTGGGCCGACTGAGGCGTGCCGCCGGTCGGACGGCGGATGCAGGAGAAAGGAAACGGGCGCTTAGGCGCCCGTTTTCGTTGGCGTCGCCGGAAGTGTCCGAGGACTCGTGGGAGCGGCTTCAGCCGCGAGCTTTCACTGCCGCACGCAAGGCATCAGTCCTCGAGGCTGATCCGCAAACGATGCACATGCAATTGTCCGACGCGGACCTCTCGTCACGCGCACTCCGATTGGCCCACCTGCGGGAGACAGCATCGCGCTGAGCGGTCGCGCGGCAGGCGTAGAATTCCGCACTCGGGACTGCAGCCCCGTCCCCCACGCCCCCGATCCGGACCCCATCCATGAGTGCCTCGTCGCCGCTCGTGCCGCCGCCCGTTTCCACAATCGCCGTCGCCCTGGCGCTGGCGGTGGTGTACGTGATCTGGGGATCGACCTACCTCGGCATCCGTTTCGCGCTCGAAGGCGGCTGGCCGCCCTTGCTGATGGCCGGGACGCGTTTCCTCGCCGCCGGCGCGATCCTGTTCACGCTGCTGCGCCTGCGCGGCGTGGCCATGCCCACGCCGGTGCAGTGGCGCAACAGCGCGTTCATGGGGATGTTGCTGCTGGGCATGGGCAACGGCCTGGTCTGCATCGCCGAGCAGTCGGTTTCGTCGGGCCTGGCCGCGGTCGCGGTGGCTTCGGTGCCGCTGTGGATCGGCCTGTTCGCGACCCTGCGCGGTCAGCGCTCCAATCGCCTCGAATGGCTGGGCCTGGGCATCGGCTTCATCGGCGTGCTGTGGCTCAACGCCGGCAGTTCGCTGGCCGCGTCGCCGACTGGCCTCGTTGCGCTGCTGGTCGCGCCGATCGCGTGGGCGTTCGGTTCGGTCTGGAGCAAGGGCCGCGACCTGCCGTCGCCCTTCATGGGCGCGGCGGCGCAGATGCTGTGCGGCGGCGTGCTGATGCTCGCCGCCGGCTTCGCGCTGGGCGAACGCTTCGACGTCGTGCCGTCGGCCAAGGGCTCGTTCGCCGTCGCCTACCTGGCCGGCTTCGGTTCGATCGTCGCGTTCTCGGCCTACGTCTGGCTGCTGCACAACGTGCGCGCGACGCTCGCCGGCAGCTACGCCTACGTCAACCCGGTGATCGCGGTGGTGCTGGGCGCGTGGCTGGCCGCCGAGCGCTTCAGCGCGCACGACATCGGCGCGATGGTGGTGATCCTGTGCGGCGTGGTCGCTATCACGCTATCGAAGGCGCGTGCACCCAGACCGGCGAAGGCGTCGACGTGACGGCGGGCGCCCTTGATCGCCGCGGCCTCTGGGTCGCCGTCGGCTCGTTCGTGCTGTGGGGCGTGATGCCGCTGTACTGGCATCTGCTCAAGGCGGTGCCGTCGCTGCAGATCATCGCCCACCGCATCGTCTGGAGCGCGCTGCTGGTGGTCGGGTGGCTGCTGTTCAAGTACGGCCGCAGCTGGCTGCGCGAGACCCTGGCGCAGCCGCGCGCGGCGTGGATGCTCGCGCTGAGCGGGACCCTGATCGCGTTCAACTGGGGCCTGTACATCTGGGCGGTCAACGCCGGGCACGTGGTCGAGACGAGCCTTGGCTACTTCATCAATCCACTGCTCAACGTGCTGCTGGGCGTGGTGGTACTGCACGAACGGCTCAACCGCACGCAATGGCTGTCGGTGGCGATCGCCGCCGGCGGCGTGCTGTGGCTGACGGTGCACTACGGCAGCTTCCCGTGGATCGCGTTGACCCTGGCCGCATCGTTCGGCGCCTACGGCCTGATCCGCAAGCTGGTCGCGGTGCCGCCGGTGCGCGGGCTAGGCGTGGAAAGCCTGTACCTGGTGCTGCCGGCGCTGGCACTGCTGTTCTGGGGCGAGAGCCATGGCGAAGGCGGATTCCTGCCGACCGGCGTTGCCGCCTGGGGCTGGAAGCTCGATGCGCTGCTGGTGCTGGGCGGCGCGCTGACCGCCCTGCCGCTGATCGGCTTCGCCGACGCGGTGCGCCGCATCCCTTATTCGCTGGTCGGCCTGCTGCAGTACATCGCGCCGACGCTGCAGCTGCTGTGCGGCGTGCTGCTGTTGGGCGAGGAGTTCGGCTCCGAGCGTGCCATCGGTTTCGTGCTGATCTGGATCGCGCTTGCGGTCTACGCCGGCGACGGACTGCTGCGCGCGCGACGGCGACCGCAGCCGGCCTGACCTGCGCCGATGCGCATCGCGCATCGCCATGTCGGCTGGACCCGCCGGGGCGGACGCGCAGCAAGCTCCAGCCCTTGGCGGAGGCGGGTGATGGTGAACGACTCCGGGTGTTCCGCTTGCTGTGGCTGGTCGCTTCGCCCTATGACAACGGCACGTTGCGGGTGAGCGACCACCACGCCAGCGCCGCGCTGCCTGCGATCGCCACCGCGATGGACGCCTTGCGCCACGCCTGCGCGCGCTTTCGCAGACGCCGCACGCGTTCCTCGTTGAGCGCCCTGGCCTGCGCGATCAGCGGCGCGGCCACGGCCTCGGCCTGCGCGTACGCCGCCTCGGCCTGCGCCGGGTTGGCTTCGGCGCGCAACGCCGCGTCCTCGTAGGCGTCGAACGCACGCTTCTGCAGATCGTGCAGCATGGCTTCGAGCTGCGCGTGACTCATGTCAGCGGGGGAGTTGGGGTTCATCCGTGACGGCTTCCGTGGGGCTGGATGGCGCGGTGCCCGCGCCAGGAGGGACGGGCGATGTGGATGGGGCGTCGGCGGCCGGGGCCATCCCGCTGGCAGAGAACTGCGAGGGGCCGCCCTCGGCCAGCGGATCCGGCGGAAGCCGGAGCTGGCTGCATTCGCCGTTCGCGACCTGCTGCAGCCACGCGTCGAGCGGACGCGCCAGCCACTCGATGCGCAGCGGCAGGCTGAGGTGGCTCTCGTCCGGCAGCTCGCGATAGCGGACGAGCGGGGAGGCATCGGCCAGGGATCGGGCCGCGGCGACGGGGACGTAGCGGTCGCCGGCCCCGTGCAGCAGCAGGGTGCACGTTGCAGTCTGGGCGAGCGTGGCGCGCACGTCGATCGCATCCAGGTCGAGCCCCAGCCGCTGGCCCGCCTGGCGCACGCCGCGCTCGATGGCGGGCGCGTCGTAACGCCAGCGCGCAAAGGCGCGCATCAGCGAGCCGTGCAGGCCATCGTCACGATCGGCCTGCGCGCCGGCGATGAAGCCGCGCACGCCATCACCCGCAGCGGCATAGCTTTCCATGGCGACGATGCCGGTCACGCGATCGCGCAGTAGCGGCTCGGCGAACAGGGCGGTCGCCGCGCCGTAGGACACGCCAAACAGATAGACCGGCGGCCGCAATCGGCCTTCGGCCTGCAGGTGTTCGACAAGGGCGGCGACGTCTTGCGCCTCATGGGTGCCGAATCCGGCGGGCGCCCGCGACGAGTGGCCATGGTTGCGCAGGTCGGCGACGACGCCCTGGTAGCCGAGCTCCGAAAGCGCCAGCGCCCACGGCAGCATGCTCGATGCGTCGAGCCCCCAGCCGTGCAGGAAGATCACGCTGCCTGTGGTCGGAACCGTTTCGGTCTTCTCGCCGAAGCGGATCGCGAACGTCATGCTGCCATCGCCGCGCGACATCGTGTACATCATCCCGCGCATCGCAGGCGGGACGAAGGCATAGGCGAGGGTGACGCCGTCGGGCGTGCGGAAGCGGGCCGGCTGGACCCCGATCGTCGACTCCATCCGGTCGAGCGTGTCGACGTCGTACAACTTGGCACTGTGCGGCTGGGCGATCCGCTCGCCGAGCGACGTGCAGCCACCTGCCAGGCAGGTGGCCAATCCCAGAGCGACCGCGGCGGCGCCGCGCGGCAGCTCGGTCATGCGTCGCGCAGGGCCGTGGTCACCGGCAGCCGGGCGGCGCGCAGGGCGGGGAACAGGCCGCCGACCAGGCCGATGCCCAGCGCCCACTTCAGGCCCGTCCACAGCAGCTCTGGCGAGACCTTGAACTGGAACACCACCTGGCTGAAGTTGTTGCCCAGGGTGCTGACGCTGTAGCCGTTGAAGATCGCCCACGCGACCAGCCCGCCGAGCACGCCGCCGACCAGCGCCAGCAGCATCGTCTCGAGCATCACCGCCAGCACCACCGGCAGGCCGCGGAAGCCGATCGCGCGCATCGTCGCGATCTCGCGCGCGCGCCCGGCGACCGCCGCGTACATGGTGTTGAGCGCGCCGAACACCGCACCGATCGCCATGATCGCCCCGATCACCGTGCCCAGGATGCTGATCAGCTTGCTCAGCTGGCCGCTCTGCTTGGCGTAGTAATCGTGGGTGGTCTCGACGTCGAGCTTCAGCCGCGGATCGGCCGCCATCGCCGCCTTGAACGCCGCGACGCCCGCCTTGCCGTCGTTGCGCACGCTGATCGACTGGAAGGCGCTGCGGTTGTAGGTCGAGCCCAGCGTCTCGGCGTCGGTCCACAGCTCCGAGTCGTGCGCATCGCCCGAGGCGAACACGCCCACCACCGTCCACCGCTGGTTGCCGAGTTCGAGGTCCTTGCCGACCTCGAGTCCGCGGAACTGCCCGCGCGCGCCCTGGCCGGCGACGATCTCGCGCAGCCCCGGCTTGAACTTGCGGCCCTCGATGATCCTCACCTTGTCGTGCACGGTCCAGGCCAGCTCGCCGACCCCGCGGAACTGCGCGTTGACGTCGGTTCCGTCGGACTTCGACGGCAGGTTGACCACCTGCGACAACTCGGGCGAGACCAGCGGGCGGCCGTCGGCGTCGCGCGCGATGCCTGCCAGGCTGCTGACCAGCGGCACTTGGTCGCGGGTGATCACCGAGTTGGTCTCGGCCTGCGAGCCGCCGCGCAGCACGATGGTGGACACCTCGTCGCCGGTGCTGCCGAGCGTGGCCTGGAAGCCTTCGCCCATCGCCAGCATCGCCACCAGCACGCCGACCACGCCGGCGATGCCGACCACGATCACCGACGAGGCGCCCCAGCGCTGCGGCAGGCTGGCGATGCCGATGCGCGCCGCCGCCAGCGCCAGCCGCCCGCTGCGCGTGAGCAGTAGCCACAGCGCCAGCAGCACGGCGATGGCCAGCACGCCATACCAGGGCAGCACGATCCAGATCGCCAGGCCCACGAGCAGCAGCAGGATCGAAAGCACGTTCCACAGCCATTGGTTCTTCATGGTTGCCACCTCGGTTTCATTGGCGTCGCCGCTGCGCTGCGCGCGGGGGCTCCGTGACGCACGGGCAGGTCGTATCGATGGATGGCGGACATGCTCAGCGCCCCGCCAATGCGTCGACGATCTTCAGGCGCTTGGCGCGCAGCGCGGGCAGCAGCCCCACCACCACGCCGATCGCCAGCATCAGTCCCAGGCCCACCAGCCATGTCTGTGCCGGTACCTGCGGCAGCCCGATCATGCCGCCGCTGGCCGCGGCGACGCCGGGCATGATCACCGATGCCAGTCCCAGCCCGATGAGCCCGCCGAGCATCACCAGCAGCACCGATTCCACCATCACCAGCACCAGGACCGTGCCGTCCTTGAAGCCCAGGGTCTTGAGCACGGCCAGCTCGGGTACGCGCTCGCGCACGGCCTGGGCCATGGTGTTGCCGGTGAGCAGCAGCAGGGTGAAGAACACCGCGCCCATGATCGAGGTGACGATCAGGCCGATGTCGGCGAACTGCTTGGCGAACGCCTGCTGGAACGCCGACTCGCTCTGGCTCTTGGTCTCGTGGTCGGAATTGGCCGACAGCGCATCGATCGCGCGCGCCACGCGCGAGGCCTGGTTGGCGCTGGCCAGCTGCACCGTGTACCAGCTGACCTGGCTCTTGATGTAGTCGTTGGACTCGTCGAAGTACTTCCAGTTCATCATCAGCTGGTTCTCGGAGCCGACGTTCTTGCGGTCCTTGGCGCGGAAGATCGCCTTGAGTTCCAGCGGCCAGTCGTTGCTGCCGCCGCGCGGGAAGATCGTGGCCTGCAGCGGGATCGTGTCGCCGATCTTCCAGCCGTGCTTCTGCGCCAGCGCCTCGCCGACGATGGCGCCGGTGCGGGTGTCCTGGAACGCCTTGAGCTGCTCCGGCGGCACGTCGTATTCGCTGTAGACGTCGAAGAAGTTGGGCGCGACCGAAAAGTTGGGGAAGAAGTTCTTCGGGTCCTGGTAGATGCCGCCGAACCACATCGCGTAGGTCACCTTGCGCACCCCCGGCACCGCCTCGATCTGCGGCAGCAGGTTGATCGGCAGCGACTGGGTGATCGACAGCCGCGAGGCGACGATGAGGCGGTTGGCGCCCTCGACGCTGCCGCCGGCGTTGAACGCCACGCGCACCGAATCGAGCATCCCGAACAGCAGGAACGCCGCGACCACCGACAGCAAGGTGAGCAGGGTGCGGGTCTTGCTGCGGAACAGCTGGGCCCAGATCAGGGAAAGGTATTTCATGTCGGTCTCCAGTGGCTCCCTCCCCTGCGAAGGCAGGGGAGGGTTGGGGAGGGGTTGCGTGGGCGCCGGCGGATTTCTCCGGAGAGATCAGCAGCGCCTGCGGCACCCCCTCCCAGCCTCCCCCTGGCTTCGCAGGGGGAGTAGCAAAGATCAGTGCGCCATCACCGCGGCATCCACCAACTCGCCCTTGTCGAGATGCACCGTATGGGTCGCGTACTCGGCGGCCTTGGGATCGTGCGTGACCATGATGATGGTCTTGCCGTGGTCGCGATTGAGCACCTGCAGCAGCTGCAGGATCTCTTCGGCCGAGTGGCGGTCGAGGTCGCCGGTCGGTTCGTCGCAGATCAGGAAGGTGGGGTCGGACACGATCGCGCGCGCGATCGCCACGCGCTGCTGCTGGCCGCCGGACAGTTCGTTGGGCTTGTGCTTGCCGCGATCGGCCAGGCCGACCAGCTGCAGCGCGATCTCGGCGTTGCGCTTGCGCTGCG
This sequence comes from Luteimonas notoginsengisoli, assembly GCF_042648885.1. NCBI lineage: Bacteria > Pseudomonadati > Pseudomonadota > Gammaproteobacteria > Lysobacterales > Lysobacteraceae > Luteimonas > Luteimonas notoginsengisoli. The sequence goes on from NZ_JBHRYF010000022.1 coordinate 32,772, forward strand.
CGGCGCCGAGGCTGGTCAGCAGCAGCGGCAGCTCGACGTTCTTCTGCGCGGTGAGCATCGGCATCAGGTTGTAGAACTGGAACACGAAGCCGACGTGGCGGCTGCGCCAGTTCGACAGCTGGCCGGCGCCCATGCGGTCGATGCGCTCGCCTTCGATCTCGATCTCGCCCGAGGTCGGCGTGTCCAGCCCGCCGATCAGGTTGAGCAGCGTCGTCTTGCCCGAGCCCGACGGGCCCATCAGGGCGACGAAGTCGCCCTTGGGGATGTCGAGGTCGATGCCGTGCAGCACCTCGATCTTCTCGGGTCCGCGCTGGTAGGCCTTGGTGAGTCCGCGGGTGGTGACCAGTGTCGACATGGTGCGTGCCTCGCTGTGAAGCCGGGTGTCGCCCGGCGGGTGTGTGGTGCGCGGCGGGCCGATGCCCGCCACCTGTCTACTCTTCGGCGTCCGCGGCCATCGTGACCCTGGCGCCGTCCTTCAGCTCTTCCGGTGGATCGAGCACCACCGCGTCGCCCGCCACCAGCCCCGACAGCACCTGGCGATCGTCGCCCATGGCCAGGCCGGTCTTGAGCGCGCGCTGCTGGACGTGGCTGCCTTCGTCGTCGAGCGCGAAGGTCACGTCTTGGCCGTCGCGCTGCACGATCGCAGCGGTCGGCACGCGCACGCCCGGCGGCTGCTTCGCCGCTTCGGGCTTCGCGGCCTCCAGGAAGCTCACGCGCACGCCCATGTCCGGCACGATCCGCGGGTCCTTCTGCTTGAGCGCGATGCGCACCTTGACCGTCGCCTTGCCGCGGTCGGCGGCCGGGATGATCGCGATCACCTCGGCCGGGATCTTCCAGTCCGGGTAGGCGTTGAGCGTCGCCTCTACCGGCATCTTCGGCTTCACCCGGCCGATGAAGGCTTCGCCAACGTCGACTTCCACTTCCAGCGAATCCATGTCGACGATGGTGCCGATGCCGGTGCGGGTGAAGCCGCCGCCGGCCGACAGCGGCGAGACGATCTCGCCCGGCTGCGCGGCCTTGGCCGTGACCACGCCGGCGAACGGCGCGCGCACGATGGTGTTGTCGACCCCGTTGTCGGCGATCGCGAGCCGGTCCGCGGCGACGTTCGCGTTGCGCTGCGCGGTCGCCAGTTCCGCACGCAGCGCGTCGCGCTGGGCCACGGCCTGGTCGTACTGCGACTTCGACACCAGCTGCCGCCCGACCAGCGCCTGCAGGCGACTGGCATCGACCTCGGCTTCCTTGAGCCGCGCCTGCACACCGCCGATCTGGCTGCGCGCAGCGGCCAGCTGCGAAGCGGCGAGCGCGCGGTCGGCGTCGGCATCGACCGGGTCGAGCGTGGCCATGACCTCGCCTTCCTCGACGGTCTGCCCTTCCTCGATCAGCACCTCGCGCACCTTGCCGGTGATCTTGGCCGACACCGTGGCCATGCGCCTGGCCACCACGTAGCCGGTGGCGTCGAGCACCGAAGCCGAGGCCCCGCCGCTGCCGATCGCCTGCACGGTGGCGGTGCGCACCTCGATGCCGCGATCGCGTCCGAACAGCGCCCAGGCCGCGGCGGCGGCCAGCAACAGCGCCACCACCACCGCCAGCGCGATCCACAGGCCGCGCCGCGACGGCGGCGGCGTCGCGTTGCGGTCGATGCGGAGTTCCTTCAGCAGGTCGGCGTTGGTATTCATCGGATCCAGGGACGGGGGGAAAACGCGGAGTGTGACCGCAACCGCGGCGTGGACCAAATGCCCGGAAGTCACTACGTGGATGGTTCGCACAGGCGGCCGACTCCCGCTAGTCGGCACACCCACAGCCTAGGCCGGCGCCGCCGCCGCGTCACCTGACGGCTGTCATGCGAACGACGTGACCGACGCGACTGCCGCGCATCGGCCCACGCGCCTATCGTCGCCGCCATCGCCCGAACCCGGAGACGCGGATGGATGCCAGCCCACACGAACTCGCCAGCCTGCGCGGCGTGCGCAAGCAGTACGGCAAGGTGCTCGCGCTCGACGGCATCGACCTTGCGATCGCGCCCGGCCAGATGCTGGCGCTGCTCGGCGCCAACGGCGCCGGCAAGACCACCGCGATCGCGCTGCTGCTCGGGCTGGTGCGGCCCGACGCCGGGCAGGCGCTGCTGTTTGGCCTCTCGCCGCAGCAGCTTGCCGCGCGCCGCAACATCGGGGTGATGCTGCAGTCGGCGGGCATTGCCGACAACAGCAAGGTGCGCGAGCTGCTCGCCCTCACCCGCAGCTATTACCCACAGCCGCGCAGCGTCGACGAGTGCGTCGCGCTGGCCGGGCTCGACGGCCTGCTCGGGCGCCAGTACGGCACGCTCTCCGGCGGCCAGCAGCGACGCGTGCAGTTCGCGCTGGCGCTGTGCGGCAATCCGCGGCTGCTGTTCCTCGACGAACCGACCACCGGCATGGACATCGAGGCGCGGCAGGCGCTGTGGCGCGCGATCGGGCAGCTGTCCGCGCAGGGCTGCGCGGTACTGCTCACCACGCATTACCTGGAAGAAGCCGAGGCGCTGGCCGATCGCGTGGTGGTGCTGGCGCGCGGCCGCGTGGTCGCCGCCGGCAGCATGGACGAGGTGCGCCGCCACGTCGCGCAGCGGCGCATCCGCTGCGTGTCTTCGCTGGATGTCGCGTGCATCGCCGCCTGGCCCGAGGTGCGCAGCGCGCGGGCACTCGGAACCGCCGTCGCGGGAGCGGCCATGGCCGCGATGCCTTCCGCGGCGGCCGGCGATCGCGGCCGTGGCAGCGCCGACGCGGGACCTGATGGCGGCGACAGGATCGAGATCGTCGCCGACGCCGCCGAGCCGGTGGTGCGGCGCCTGCTGGCCGAGGACCCGACGCTGTCGGACCTGGAAGTCCAGCGCGCCGGCTTGGCCGAGGCCTTCATCGAACTCACCCGCGACGACGCCGATGTCGCACCCGCCACCCAGCGCGAGGCCGCCTGATGAACGCAATCGCCACAACCCGGCCCGCCGCGCCGCGGCATTCCGTGCTGCGCATCTACCTGCTCGAAGCCCGGCACGAATTCCTGCGCATGCTGCGCACGCCCTCGTTCGCATTGCCGGTGCTGCTGTTCCCGGCGCTGTTCTACACGCTGTTCGGGCTGGTGCTGAACCGCGCCGACGGCGGCGGTGCGGCGCGCTACCTGCTCGCCACGTACGGCGTGTTCGGAATCATGGGCGCCGGCCTGTTCGGCTTCGGCGTGGTGGTGGCGATGGAGCGCGAGCGCGGCTTCCTCGCCTACAAGCGCGCCTTGCCGATGCCGCCGGGCGCCTACATGTTCGCGAAGATGGCCATGGCGATGCTGTTCTCGCTGCTGATCAGCACGCTGCTGGGCACGCTGGCGGCGGGCTTTGGCGGGGTGTCGCTGCTGCCGTGGCAGTGGCTGGCGCTGCTGGCGATCAACGTGGTCGGGGTGCTGCCGTTCTGCGCGCTGGGCCTGTTCGTCGGCACGCTCGTCGGCGGCCAGGGCGCGCCGGCGGTGCTCAACCTGCTGTACCTGCCGATGGCCTTCCTGTCCGGGCTGTGGCTGCCGCTGACCATGCTGCCGCCGGTGTTCGCATCGATGGCGCCCGCCTGGCCGCCGTACCACCTGTCGCAGGTCGCGCTGCGCGTGGTCGGCATGCACGACGGCAGTCCGTTGCTGGTCCACGTCGCGGTCCTCGTCGCGGTCACCATGCTGTTCTTCGCGCTGGCGCGTCGGCGCCTGCGCCGGACGGGCTGAGGGCGCCGGTTGCCGTGCGCGCAACAGGCGCTAGAGTGCCGGGGGCCGGGGCCACGTCCGCCACGGACGGTGCGACATGATGCTTCCATCGCTGCCCCCATGGCTCAGGCCGGCGCCGGATTCCACGGTGGCGATCGACCTGCGCATCGGCAAGTCGCCGTGGGTGGAAGCGGTGCACCTGGTGTGGTCGATCTGGGTCTTCATCACCCCGATGTTCGTGCCCGGCGGCTACTCGCTGCGCTGGGCGCTGCTGACGCTGGGCTCGTATCCGCTGTTCGTCCTGCTCTATGCGCTGTGCCTGCTGCTGCCGCGGCGCCTGGCGTCGCGGCCGGCCTACGGGCTGATCGCGCTGTGCATCGTGCTGATGCCCTGGTATCCGTCCGGCATCAGCTACTTCATCTTCGGCTGCGTGATGCTGCGGATGCACTTCGCCCAGTCCACGCTGGCCTACGTGGGGCAGTTGCTGCTCGCCAACGCGGTGTTCCTCGGCGCCGCGCTGTGGATCGGCTACCCGTGGCAGAGCGTGGCCTGGACGCCGATCATGACCCTGGTGATCGGGCTGGTGGTCAACGTCGAGCGCGCGAACCAGGAAAAGGACGCCGAGATCCGGATGTCGCACGACGAAGTGCGCCGGCTGGCCGCGACCGCCGAGCGCGAACGCATCGGCCGCGACCTGCACGACCTGCTCGGCCACACGCTGTCGCTGATCACGCTGAAGCTGGAACTATCGCGCAAGCTGTTCGACCGCGACCCGGCGGCCTCCAGGCGCGAGCTGGAGGACGCCGAGGGCGTCGCCCGCCACGCGCTGGCGGAGGTGCGCAGCGCGGTCACCGGCTTCCGCGCCACCGACCTGGCCGCGGAGCTGGCGTCGGCCAGGCTGATGCTGGAATGTTCCGGCGTGCACCTGGACTACGACCTGCCGCCGGTCGGCCTGTCGGAAGACACCGAGAGCGGGCTGGCGCTGGTGCTGCGCGAGGCGGCCACCAACATCGCCCGCCACGCGCGCGCGGGCAGCGCGCGGATCCGATTCACGCGCGACGGCCAGCACCTGCGGGTGCTGGTGGCCGACGACGGCATCGGCGGCGTCGGCAGCCACGGCAATGGCCTGGGCGGCATGCGCGAACGCGTGGCCAGGCTCGGCGGCAAGCTGGCCATCGAATCGCCGCGCGGGCAGGGGACGCGACTGCAACTGGAGCTGCCGTGCGTGCCCGCCACCGCCGCGCCCGCGATGCCGGCGCATGCCTGCGGCGCGGCGCGCGAACGCGCGCATCCGGCCGCCGCGCCGGGACCTGCCTCGTGATTGCGCCATCCATGCCCAAACCGTCGGGGCGCGCGGCGTGATCCGCATCCTGCTGGCCGAAGACCAGGCCATGGTGCGCGGTGCGCTGTCGGCGCTGCTTGGCCTGGAATCGGACATCGAGGTGCTCGGCGCGGCGGCTGACGGTGAAGCCGCGTGGCGCGAACTGCAGCGCCTGCGCCCCGACGTGCTGGTCACCGACATCGAGATGCCGGGCCTGAGCGGACTGGAGCTGGCGCAGCGCGTGCAGCGGCACGGGCTGGCGACGAAAGTCGTCATCGTCACCACGTTCGCGCGCAGCGGCTTCCTGCGCCGCGCGCTCGACGCGGGCGTGTCGGGCTACCTGCTCAAGGACTCGCCGGCCGAGGACCTGGCCGAAGCGCTGCGCAAGGTGCATCGCGGTGGGCGCGCGATCGACCCGCAGCTGGCGCTGGATGCGTGGGGCGAGGCCGATCCGCTCAACGACCGCGAACGCCAGGTGCTGCGCCTGGCCGGCGAGGGACGATCGGCCAGCGACATCGCGGTCCAGCTCAACCTCTCGCACGGCACGGTGCGCAACTACCTGTCCGAGGCGATCGGCAAGCTCGGCGTCGGCAACCGCATCGAGGCCTATCGGCTGGCGCGGCAGAAGGGCTGGCTGTAGGCGCTAGCGGACGGCTTCGCAAGGCGGGCCGCGCGGCATGCAGCGGCTCACACTGAACGCGCGTTTGGCTTCTTCACCCCGGGCGCTGGTATCGTCGGCCGCACTCCCCCGTCGAGCACCCCGGCCGCGATGCGGAAGATCAAGGAAAGAACCCGATTCGGGCTGCTGATCGCCGCGCTGATCTTCATCGGCATCGGCGCCGGCATCCTGTACGGCGCGCAGCGGTTGATCATCGACGCGCGTTCGGTCGCCCACACCAACGCGGTCATGGCCGCGCTCGACGAGATGGAGGCGCGCCTGCGCGACGCCGAGTCCGCACAGCGTGGCTACCTGCTCACCGGCCGGGTCGAATACCTCGTCGACTACCACGGCTCGCGCGAGCACGTCCCCGCGCTGGTCGACAGGATCGCGACGCTGGTCGCCGACAACCCGATACAAACCAGGCGCGCGCGCGCGCTGCGTGCGCATACCGAACTGCGCCTGCACCAGATGGCCAATACCCTGTTGCGCTACGGCAGCGACGGCCTCGTGGGCGCTCGCGCGTCGATGGGGAGCGACGTGTTGCAGACTTCCAGCGCGATCCGGCGGATCAAGGCGCAGATGGTCAGTGACGAGCGTCTGCTGCTGGAGCGCCGTGCCACGTCCACAGGTTACAGCGCCAACGTGTTGCGCGCGCTTGCCGTGCTCGGCATCCCGCTGGGCCTGACGGTCATCTTGAGCGTGTACGTGCTGCTGGTGCGCGAGATCGCCCGGCGTTCCGAGGCCGAAGCCGCCGCGCGCGACGTGCAGGCGCGGCTGCGCGAGGGCAACGCCGAACTCGAGCACAAGAGCGCCGACCTGCGCGCGCTCAGCCGCTACGGCGGCATGCTGCAGGGTTGTGTCGATCCGCAGGAGGCGCTGCAGCTGACTTCGCGTTTGTTGTCCACCCTGCGTCCCGGCACGGCCGGCACGATCTACCGGATGCGCAATTCCCAGGACTACGCCGAAGCCGCGATCCACTGGGGCCGTCACTCCGCCACGAGCGCCGAATCGCTGTTGCCCGAGGCCTGCTGGGCCCTGCGCCGCAACCAGCCGAACCTGTCACCGGATGCGGCCCACTCGCATTGCCCGCACGTATCGGGCGTCCAGCATGACGGCGTCGCCACGGCCTGCGTCCCGCTGATGGCGCAGGGGGCGCAGATCGGCCTGCTGTACCTCTCGGACGACGACGATGGATTCCTCGCGCGGATGGACATCATCGAGGCCGCCGCCGAGCAGCTGTCGATGGCGCTGTCGAACCTGTCGCTGCGCGAGCGCCTGCAGCTGCAATCGATCCGCGAGCCGCTGACCGGGCTGTTCAATCGCCGCTACCTGGAGGAGTCGGCGACCCGGGAACTGGCCCGCTGCGCGCGCCGCGATCTGCCGCTGTCGCTGATGATGCTCGACGTCGATCACTTCAAGGCCTTCAACGACGTGCACGGCCACGCGGGCGGCGACGCGGTGCTGGCGCAGTTCGGCAAGCTGCTGGCCGAGCACAGCCGCGGCGAGGACATCGCCTGCCGGTATGGCGGCGAGGAGTTCACCCTGATCCTGCCCGAGGCGCCCCCTGCGGCGGCCCTGCAGCGCGCGGAAGCGATCCGCTCGGCGGTGGAAGCCATGCGCGTGCAGCACATGGGCCACGACCTGCCGCCGGTCACCGTGTCGATCGGAGTGGCGAGCTTCCCCGCCGACGGCAATACGCCCGACGCCTTGCTGCGCGTTGCCGACGCGGCCCTGTACAGGGCCAAGCACAACGGTCGCAATTGCGTCGAGCCTGCCCGGGCGCACTAGCGCTCTCGTAGGAGCGGCTTCAGCCGCGAGCTTTTCCCGGACTCGCGCGCGAAGGCAAAAGCTCGCGGCTGAAGCCGCTCCTACCGGGACGCGCAGCGCAATCTATCCAGCGGCGCAGCTGGCATCCCCAGCCTACGCGCAGCGCTGCTTGAGCATCTCGTAGGCCGCGCGCAGGCCTTGCGCCTCGCCGCCCGCCGGGCGCCCGGGGCGATCGCTGTCGTTCCACGCGTACACGTCGACATGCGCCCACTTCTGCGCAGCCGGCACGAACCGCTCCAGGTACAGCGCGGCGGTGATGCTGCCGGCCATGCGCGTCGAGCTGCCGTTGGCGATGTCGGCGACATGGCTGGTCAGGTAGCGCAGGTACGGACGCCACAGCGGCATCCGCCACATCGGGTCGCGCACGCGCTGCGCGGCCGCGAGCCAGGCGTCGGCCAGCGCGTCGTCGTTGCTGTACAGCGCCGGCAGGTCAGGGCCCAGCGCAATGCGCGCCGCGCCGGTGAGCGTGGCGAAGTCGAGCAGCAGCGCGGGCGCCAGTTCGCCGGCCAGCGCCAGCGCATCGGCGAGGATCACACGCCCCTCGGCGTCGGTGTTGTCGATCTCCACGCTCACGCCCTTGCGCGTGGCGACCACCTCGCCCGGCCGGAACGCATCCGGCCCGATCGCGTTCTCCACCGCGGGAATCAGCAGCGTCAGCCGCAGCGGCAGTTTGCGCGCCATCACCAGTTCGGCCAGCGCCAGCGCGTGCGCCGCGCCGCCCATGTCCTTCTTCATGTTGCGCATGCCGTCGGCGCCCTTGATGTCCAGGCCGCCGGTGTCGAAGCACACGCCCTTGCCGACCAGCACCACATGCTCGTGCGCGTCGTCGCCCCAGTCCAGCCGGATCAGCCGCGGCGCGCGGTGCGAGGCGCGACCGACGGCGTGGATCGAGGGGAAGTTCTGCTCCAGAAGCGCGTCGCCAACGATGCTTTCGAACGTCGCGCCGTGCGCCTGCGCGACCTGGCGCGCGACGTCCTCCAGCTCCTGCGGCCCCATGTCCTGGGTCGGCGTGTTGACCAGGTCGCGCACGCGCAGGCACGCGGCGAGCACGTCGGACATCTCGGGGTCCAGTTCGCTGGCCGCGAGCTGCGCCGGCACGCGCGGCGCGTCGCGGTAGCGGGTGAAGCGGTAGGCGCCCAGGCCCCAGCCCAGCTGCAGCGCGCGGCGCGCGTCGGCGTCGAGTTCGCCGCTGGCTTCCCAGGCGCCGCCGGGCAGCGACTGCGGCGCGTGCGCGTAGGAAAACGGATCGAGCGCATCGCCGATGCCGAGCACCGCGCCGGCCAGCGCGCCGTCGCCGCCGGGCAGCGTCAGCTGCGAACCGGCCGCGGCATCGAAGCCGTGCGCCCGCATCCACTGCACCAGCGCCGGCGGCTGGCGCCCGCGCCAGGCGTCGAGTCCCTCGCGATTGACGAAGTACAGCGGCCGCAGCGTCAGCGCCGGATCGCGTTCGGCGAAACCATGGGGCAGGGTCATGCGGTGGCAACCTCGGAAAGTGGGGGCGAGGCCGCGTCGAGCCAGTCGGCCAGCGCGGCAAGGGAGTCGAAGTGCAGGTCGGGACGGATGTCGTCATGCGGCCAGTCGCGCGCTTCGCGGTCGATCCAGCAGCTGCGCAGGCCGGCGCGCGCGGCGCCGAGCACGTCCATCTCGATGTGGTCGCCCACGTGCAGCACCTCGCCCGGCGCGCAGCCCAGCCGCGTGCAGGCGGCGTGGAAGATGCTGGCGTCGGGCTTCGCGGCGCCATGCTCGCGCGGGCCGAGGTTGAAGCGGAAATGGTGGCCCAAGCCGATCCGGTCGAGGTCGGCATTGCCGTTGGTGACCGCCGCCACCGGCACGCGGCTGGCGATGCGCTGCAGCGCCTCGATCGCGTCGGGATAGCACTCGACCTGGTTGCGCGCCTCGTAGAACGCCTCGTAGGCGGCATCGGCCAGCGAGGCGTCGCCACCGCTCTCGCGCAGCGCGCGCTCCAGCGTCATCCGGCGCAGCGCGCCCAGGTCATGGGCGAGCAGCGGATTCTCGTCGAACACCAGGTCGCGCAAGGCGCGCATCTCCGCGGCTGGGAAGCGCATCGCGGTCGCGGGACTGTGCTCGCGCATCCACGCCTCGAGCACCTGCTCGATCCGCGCGCCGATGGGGGCGAACGGCCAGAGGGTGTCGTCGAGGTCCAGGGTGATGGCGCGAACGGGGAATCTCACGAGGTCATTCTACGCCGGCCGATCCCGGCATTCCTCGCGGTCCGGGGCCGATGTCATTGCCGACGTTGCCAGTGAGCCATCTTGCCTTGGCCGTGCCGTTGCTCCTGCCGTTGGCTTGTCGTTTCCCCACGCCACACGCCCCACGCTAGCCTACAGACCCGGAGGGCGTCGCACATAGATGTGCGACGTTTTTCTATGAGGAAAGGATGCCGATTAGAAAAATCCCTGCGTCAACGAATCGCCCGGTTAGCTCTGTACGGGGAAGCGTTTTTCTTTGCTTCCGTTTCTTTGACTCGCGCCATCCATGGCGCTCGCCCCTTCGGGGCCAGCTTCGCTGTTCGCGCCCGCTCCCTGCGTGCGCAGTGACGCTTATTAAAAGAAATGAAGCCGCCGAAGGCGGAAGCTTCTGACTTTCGCACTTGTGGGTATTGGCGCTTGGAATCCCAAAAGGCCAAGATCAAGAGCATTTCGACCGCTGCGCGGCCGAGTTCATTTCTTTGATAAGCGTCAAAGAAACGAACCAAAGAAAACGCTTTCCCCGTACACACCTCCCGCAGCAGCGTTCAGTAGCGCAGGGATTTTTCTAATCGGCATCCTGCCTCATAGAAAAACGCCGCACATCCATGTGCGGCGCCCTCCGGGTCTGCGATCAGGCGACCCGAACTGTTTTCGTGAAAGCGGAAAGCGGAAAGCGGGAGGGGTGGCGGGAAGCGGGAGGGGCGAAGCGAGAGGCCAAAGCCCAAAGCCCAACGCCAAAGACGAGAGGCGAGAGACGGTGCCAAGTGCCAAAACCAGGCAACCGCAAGTGCGAAGCGCGGCAGCGACCCTACTCCAGCAGCCGCGCCCACCCCTCCATGCCCTCGATCTTCGCGAGTACCAGCTTCACGCACACCAGCAGCGGGACCGCCAGCAGCAGGCCGATGATTCCCCACAGCCAGCCGAACAGCATCAGTGCGAGGATCAGGATCAGCGGCGACAGCGCCATGCGCCGGCCGAGGACGATCGGCGTCAGGATCTGGCCTTCCAGCGTGTGCAGGCCCAGGTAGATCGCCGCGGGCAGCAGCGAGGGGCCGATCTCGTCGTAGGTGATGAAGCCCATCAGCAACATCAGCAGCACGCCGATCAGCGGGCCGACGTAGGGAGCGAAGTTCAGCAGCGCGGCCAGCGTGCCCCACAGCAGCGCTTCGGGCAGGGCGACGCCGAGCCAGTGCAGCGCGCCGGCGAGGATCATGCCCAGCGCGGTGTTGATGAGGGTGATGGTGAGCACGTAGCGCGAGATCTCGCGCTCGATCGCCTGCATGATCTCGACCGTGATCTTCTTGCGCTGGCGCGTGGGCAGCAGGGCGATCGCGTTGCGCTGCAGGTTCTCGCCGAAGACCATGAAGAAGAACGTCAGCAGCACCACCGCCAGCACCGAGGCCAGCATCTTGGGCGTGGCGGTCAGCGACTTCCACGGGTCGGCTTCCTGGATCGTGACCACCTGCACTTTGGGCGGCTTGTCTTGGCTGCCGGTGGCGCGGGCGAAGGTCTGCGCGGCCTGGTTGGCCTGCTGCATCGGCTCGGTCATGCGCTTGATCTTGGGCGTCAGCAGGCGCAGCTCGCGCGGCGCCTGCTGCATCCAGTCGCCGGCGGGCACCACCAGCTGGCGGCCGAGCATCACGGTCGCGGCCATTCCGACAACGAGCAGCAGCAGCGCGCCGACGAAGCGCGGGATCCAGATCCTGCGCAGCCCGCGCAAGATGGGATTGCCGATCAGGGCGAAGAACATCGCCAGCAGGATCGGCAGCAGCACCGCCTGCGCGGCCCAGAGGGTGTAGCCGACCGCCAGCGTGGCCAGGACCACCATCGCGCTCGGCGCGCGCGGGCGGGCGGGCGGCTGCGGCGGGAGCGTGTCCTGGCCGGTGGCAGCGACGTCGTTTGCGTTCAAGCGTTACCTCGGCGGTGGAAGGGTCAACGCTCGGAGATTTCGGTCGCCGCTTCGGCCGGGGCCGGGGGCGTGTTCCAGCTGGGATCGGGTCGGCGACGGTCGCTGGATAGCGGCGGCTGCGTCGGCTGCTGGTGTTCGCCAACCGCGACATCGTCGGTGGCCACGTGGGCGGCCACCGCCGCGTCGCCTGCCTGTTCGGCGGCCTCGCCGGCGTGGTCCGCGGCCTTGTCGGCGGTGGCGGCCGCCACGCTCGACTGCAGCGACGCGAACAGGCCCGACAGCGCGCCGATCAGCTGGATCCAGCGCCCGCCGCCGCCGAGCTGCCGCAGCGCGCGCGACGGTTCGGCGCGGCCCACCAGGAAGCCCGCGGCGAGGCCGGCGAGGATGATCCGTGCCGGCGTCCAGCTTTCGCGCCACGTGGCCTTCAGCGCGCTGGCGCGCACGCGGGTCTGCAACGCGCGGCCCTCGACCAGCTGCTCGCTGCGCTCGACGCGGCGGCGGATCGCTTCGAACTTCATGGTGTTCCCGTCCCGGCAGTCGAAGCCGGCATCGGGGGTGTGGGGCACGAGGGCGGATCGGTTCCCTCGTCCGGCTTGGCGCTCTCGTCGCCGACGCCCAGGCGCGAGAACTGCCTGCGCGTGGCGTGCATGCCGGCGTAGTCGAAGAACACCGACACCCGCCACGCCGCCAGGGCGGTCACGGCGAGGTTCAGCGCCGCGCAGATCGCGAACCCCGCCAGCCACGACAGCCCCAGCGAATGCAGGAAGGCGGTCGCCATGCCCATCACCAGCAGCCAGGCCGATGCCCCGAACACGATCGCGACCGCGACCCACGCCAGCGCGCGGCCCATGGCGCTGCGCGCCAGCGCGAGATCGTTCGCGACCAGCCGGCGCAGGGCGCGGCCGGTATCGAGCGCCGAATCCAGCGTCGCCCGGCCGGCGGCGCCGATCCGGCGCACGCTCTCGTCGAGGTGCGGCGTCTGGGCGCGTTCGGTGTCGTCGTCCGGTCCTTCGGGAACCTGCTGGTTGGCGTCGCGCTCGGCCACGTCGTCCCCCCGCGACCGCGACTTACCTGTCGCCACCACCGCTGCGGGCCAGCTTGGCGATGATCCAGCCGGCGGCGAAGGCGACGCCGAACGAGGCGATCGGGCGTTCGCGGATCAGGTCGGCGGCGCTGTCGACCAGGTCGCGGCCCTTGTCCATCAGCTGGTCCACCTGCTCACGCGCGGCGCCGGCGCCTTCCTCGAGCGCGGCGATGCCCGACAGCGCGCTGTCGGCGAGGTTCGACTTCACCTGCGCCTTGCCCAGGCGCATTTCGTCGCCGGCGACGCTCGCCGCGCCGCGCACCGCTTCGCTGGCATGGCCTGCGGCCTGCTTGAGGTGGTCGGTGGCCTGGCCGAGGTTGGTCTTGAGATTGTCGGTGTGGGTGGGATTCATCGTGGAACTCCGTGGGTGGGCGGAAAGTCCCGTCGATGATGGCCGATCCGGGGTCGGCGAGGCGTGAGGGGCTGCTGATGCATGCAGCAGCGCCTCGCCGGTGACCGGCCTGTCGAAAGCATCCCGCCCGTCGGCGCTGGCGTTCTGCTGCGGAGCGCCTGCCTCACTGCATCGGCAGCGTCCCCTGCCTGCCACCGCGCAGGATCCGCAGCACCAGCTGCGCCGGCTGCTTGCCGACGCTGGCGCGGAAGCCCGGCAGGTCGCTGAAGCCGCCGCTGCTCGCGGCCAGGACCACGTCGCCCTCGCGCAGGCCGTTGCTGGCCGCGCGGCTGCCGCGCGCGACTTCGGCCACCAGCACGCCGCTGATCCCGCCGCGGCGCGCGGTCTCCGGCAGCTCCGCGAAGCGCGCGCCGGACAGGCGCGGGTCGAGCGCGTTGCCGTCCAGCGCGCGCGGCTGTTCGCGCAGGGTCGCCGACAGCTGCAGGGGCTTGCCGGCACGGCGCACGTCGAGCGCGACCTTCGCGTCCGGGGCCTGCAGGCCCTGGAAGTTGCGCAGCGTCTCGCTGTCGTCGATCCGCTGGCCGTTGGCGGCCACGATCACGTCGCCCGGCTCCAGCCCCGCCTTTTCGCCGGCCGAACCTGCGTACACGCGCGTCACCGCAGCGCCGCGGGCGACATCCAGGCCCAGCGAACTGGCGATGCGCTCGTCCACGTCCTGGGTCTCGATGCCCAGCGTGCCGCGACGCACGACGCCGCCGGCGAGCAGCTGCTGCATCACGTTCTCGGCCAGGTCCGACGGGATCGCGAAGCCCAGGCCGATGTTGCCGGCCATCGAACCGCGCGGGTTGAAGCTCGCGGTATTGATGCCGACCAGCTCGCCGTTGAGGTTGACCAGCGCGCCGCCGGAGTTGCCCGGGTTGATCGAGGCGTCGGTCTGGATGAAGTTCTGGTAGCCCACGCCCGGCACGTTGCTGCGGCCCACGGCCGAGACGATGCCCGAGGTCACCGTCTGCCCGACCGCGAACGGATTGCCCACCGCGACCACGAAGTCGCCGACCCGCAGGCGGTCGCTGTCGGCCAGCGGGATCGCGGTCAGGTTGTCGGCCTGGATGCGCATCACGGCCACGTCGGTGTCGGGATCGGAGCCGACGAACTCGGCCTTCACCGTGCGCCCGTCCGCCAGCGTCACGGTGACGTCGTCGGCGCCTTCGATCACGTGGTGGTTGGTCAGCACGTAGCCGTTCTTGGCATCGATGATCACCCCCGAGCCCAGCGACTGGTTGAGCTGCTGCTGCGACAGCTCCGGGAACATGCGGCGGAAGAACGGGTCGTCGCCGAACGGGCTCACCCGCACCACCTGCCGGGTGCGCACGCTGACCACCGCCGGCGTCACCCGCTCCAGCATCGGCGCCAGCGACGGCAGCGGCTGGCCGGCGACGGCAGTGGGCAGGGCCGTCACCGCGGGCACCGCGACCGGCATCGCGGGCTCGGCATGGGCCGGCCGGTCCAGGCCGTCGCGCAGCGCGGTGGCGGCGAAGCCGCCGAAGGCGGCGGCGAGGGTCAGGGCAAGCAGGGTCCGGCTGGCGTGGGACATCGGGCGCATGGGATTCCTTCTGGATCTGGGTTCGGAGCCGTCGGGCAGCCGACGGATGCGGCAACAGATGCGGGCTGGAGCGCGCCGGCCCAAGTCCGCACGCCGCCCGGCGACCTGCCAGTCTCGGGGTGGACCATTGAATCGGTGGTGAAGTTTCCACCACCGTGCGCGCGTCCAGGCCCTCGCAACGGAGCCTGGTGGCCCGCACGGCCCTCCCGGAGGCCCCCCGAGTCCGCACCCGGAGGCAGGCCGCTGGACCCGGTTTCCGGGACGCTCGACGGGCATTTCCTCACCCTGCCCGGGTGGCCCCGGAGGGCCGGAACTGGATCACGTAACAGGCGCCGCAGGCGGTTGACTTCGGCCAGGTCGGCGGTTAGCTTGAGTCCCCGCCGGCCACAACATATTGGGGTCCGGCAGGATGGTAAGACCCAAGCATTGGGGGTTGTCAGGGTTTTCGTGTGAACACGACGCCATGGGGGTGGCGCGCGATGGGAGCAGGATCCGCCGGCAAGCACCACATGATCTGAAACGCGACGCAGGACTGCGGCGCGGCTTCGCTGTCGCCGCATCCGGCCAGTCCGATGCGCGCCACGGGCACGCCAGCCACCACAGAACAACAACGCGTCCCGGGACGACCCGGGCCAGGATGAGGAAGGAGATCCAACCAGCATGAGCAGCGTGCGACTCGAGGCCGTGAAGACCACAACCGCCAGGGACATCCCGATGCAGCCAGCGTCGCAGGACATCTGGGACAAGAAGTACCGGCTCAAGACCAAGACCGGCGAAGCGGTGGATGCCGACATCGACGGCACCTACCAGCGCGTGGCCAAGGCCCTGGCCGAAGCCGAGCCGACCGCCGACAAGCGCCAGTACTGGAACGAGCGTTTCCTCTGGGCGCTGCGCCGAGGGGCGATCCCCGCCGGCCGCATCACCTCCAACGCCGGGGCGCTCGAGCACAAGCCGGCCACCAGCACCATCAACTGCACCGTGTCGGGCACCATCGTCGACTCGATGGACGGCATCCTGGAGAAGGTCCACGAGGCCGGGCTGACGCTCAAGGCCGGCTGCGGCATCGGCTACGAGTTTTCCACCCTGCGCCCGCGCGGCGCGTTCGTCGCCGGCGCCGGCGCGTACACCTCCGGGCCGATGTCCTTCATGGATATCTACGACAAGATGTGTTTCACCGTATCAAGCGCCGGCGGCCGCCGCGGCGCGCAGATGGGCACGTTCGACGTCAGCCACCCCGACGTGAAGGACTTCATCCGCGCCAAGCGCGAGGACGGCCGCCTGCGCCAGTTCAACCTGTCGCTGCTGATCACCGACGGCTTCATGGACGCGGTCAAGACCGATGGCGACTGGCCGCTGGTGTTCCCGATCAACGAGAAGGAAGCCGGCGACATCGACCTGGCCAATGCCGACCAGGTGGTCTGGCGCGACTGGCCGCAGCACCAGAACTACATCGTCCGCGACGACGGCCTGGTGGCCTGCAAGATCTACGGCCACATCCGGGCCCGCCATCTGTGGGACATGATCATGGTGTCCACGTACGACTACGCCGAGCCGGGCTTCATCCTGATCGACCGCGTCAACGAGATGAACAACAACTGGTGGTGCGAGAACATCCGCGCCACCAACCCCTGCGGCGAGCAGCCGCTGCCGGCCTACGGCGCCTGCCTGCTGGGCTCGGTCAACCTCACCAAGTTCGTGCGCAACGCGTTCACCG
The DNA here is from genome assembly GCF_042648885.1 of Luteimonas notoginsengisoli. Classification (NCBI taxonomy): domain Bacteria; kingdom Pseudomonadati; phylum Pseudomonadota; class Gammaproteobacteria; order Lysobacterales; family Lysobacteraceae; genus Luteimonas; species Luteimonas notoginsengisoli. Next base: position 49,158 of record NZ_JBHRYF010000022.1, read on the forward strand.
ACCAGGCTACGTTCGACTGGGAGGAATACAAGGAAGTCGTGCGCGTGTTCACCCGCATGCTGGACAACGTGGTCGAGGTCAACGGCCTGCCGCTGGAGCAGCAGCGCAACGAGATCATGCGCAAGCGCCGCCACGGCATGGGCTTCCTCGGCCTCGGGTCCACCGTGACCATGCTGAAGATGAAATACGGCAGCGCGCCGTCGTGCGAGTTCACCGAGCGCATCGCCCGCGAGATGGCCGTCGCCGGCTGGGAAATGGGCCTGGAGCTGGCGAAGGAAAAGGGCCCCGCGCCGATCATGGGCGAGCAGTTCGAAGTCACCGCCGAGATGCTGCGCAAGCGCCCGGAGATGGCGAAGGACGGCTGGCGCCTGGGCCAGATGATCGAGGGCAAGCAGCTGCACGCCCGCTACAGCCGCTACATGCAGCAGATCGCCACGGTCGCCCCGGACCTGGTCGACGAGCTCGCCGAGACCGGCGCCCGCTTCACCCACCACAGTTCGATCGCGCCCACCGGCACCATTTCGCTGTCGCTGGCCAACAACGCCAGCAACGGCATCGAGCCGTCGTTCGCCCATCACTACAGCCGCAACGTGATCCGCGAAGGCAAGAAGTCGAAGGAAAAGGTCGACGTGTTCTCGTTCGAGCTGCTCGCCTACCGCGAGCTGGTCAACCAGAAGGCCATGCCCTTCAGCGACGAGCCGTCCGCGCAGCTGCCCGACTACTTCATCTCCGCCGACGACATCACGCCCAGGGAGCACGTCGACGTCCAGGCCGCGGCGCAGAAGTGGGTGGACTCCTCGATCTCCAAGACCGCCAACGTCCCCACGGACTACCCGTACGAGGACTTCAAGGACATCTACCGCTACGCCCACGAAAAGGGCCTGAAGGGCTGCACCACGTTCCGCTTCAACCCCGCCGCGTTCCAGGGCGTGCTGGTGAAGGAGGCGGATCTGGCCAACACCACCTACCGCTTCGAGCTCGACGACGGCTCCGTGGTCGAAGTCCCGGGCAACGAGCAGATCGAATACGACGGCGAGATGCACACCGCCGCCAACCTGTTCGATGCATTGAAGGAAGGGTATTACGGCAAGTTCTGATCCGCCGTGCTTCCTCCCCTGCGAAGGCAGGGGAGGGTTGGGGAGGGGTCCCGCAGGCACCCGCGTTCCCCGGCCAGCAATCTGCGGCCGTCGTCGCACGCCGCAGCTTGCATACACACCGCGGACTTCGCGCTACATTTCGCCGGCGGGCGTCCCGCCCGTAACAGACCTGACGAGGGAAACACAATGAGCAACGGCAATGGGGTCACCGCGACCCTGACCAATGCCGCCGAAGCCGTCGCCGACAAGGCGAAGGAAATCGGCAGCGCCGTGACCAAGCGCGCGAGCAAGGCGGTGCAGTCGGCCAGGGAGAGTGCGAAGCAGGCCGAGCAGGCCGTCAGCAAGACCGCCGGCAGCGCGAAGAAGGCCGTCACCAAGCGCGTGGCCAAGGCCAGGAAGTCGCTCGCCTCGGCCAGCGCCTCGGCCAAGGCCGAAGTCGCGTCACTGACCAAGGGCGGCGCCGGCAGGAAGACCGCGAAGAAGTCGGCCAAGAAGGCGACCAAGAAGGCGGGCGCGAAGAAGGCTACGGCCAAGAAGGCCGGCGCCAAGAAGACCGCGAAGAAGGCACCGGCAAGGAAGACCAGCGCCAGCAAGACCGCGAAGAAGACCACCGCGAAGAAGGCCGGCGCCAAGAAGACCGCGCGCAAGGCACCGGCCCGCAAGGCCGCTTCGAAGAAGACCGCGAAGAAGGCTTCGGCCAGGAAGTCGCCGGCAAAGAAGGCGCCCGCCAAGAAGGCGGGCGCAAAGAAGACCGCCCGCAAGGCTGCGCCCAGGAAGGCCGCGAAGAAGGCTTCGGCCCGCAAGGCACCGGCGAAGAAGGCCGGCGCCAGGAAGACCGCCCGCAAGTCCGCAGGCAAGTAACCGCTCCAAGCCCCTCTCCCGCAGCGCGGGAGAGGGGTGGGGGTGAGGGCTCGGCGCTTCGCCCGATCCCGAATCCAGGATCCCCCGAACACCCGCACCACGCCCCACCAACACCGCACCCCCAGGAACCGCGTCATGGCCGTCAAGATCGAAAAGAAAATCACCGGATACGCCGTCGTCAACGCCGACGACAAGGACAAGGCCGTCGCCGGCGCGTCCGTCGCGCGCGAGAAGGTCGAGGCCGAGCTGCCCACCGCCGACGTGATCCAGATGCACGAGCGCATCGAGCGCCCCGAAGTGCTGATCGGCAGCACCTACAAGATCAAGTCGCCGCTGGTCGAACACGCCATGTACGTGACGATCAACGACATCGTGCTCAATGCCGGCAGCGAGCACGAGCAGCGCCGCCCGTTCGAGATCTTCGTCAACTCAAAATCCATGGAACACTTCCAGTGGATCGTCGCGCTCACCCGGATCATGTCCGCGGTGTTCCGCAAGGGCGGCGACGTCACCTTCCTGGTCGACGAGATGAAGGCCGTGTTCGACCCCAAGGGCGGCTACTTCAAGGCCGGCGGCGTGTACATGCCGTCGCTGGTCGCCGAGCTGGGCAGCATCATCGAGGACCACCTCAAGTCGATCGGCATGATCGTCGACCACGAGATGAGCCCCGCGCAGAAGGCGCTGATCGCCGAGAAGCGTCACGCGTACGAGCAGCGCTCAAAAAAAAACCCTGAAGTAAGCACGACCCAGGTCTCCGACAACATGGAAGACCCGGCCGAAGACATCGCCGTCACCGGCGACGGCGCCACGTTCCCGCCCTCGGCCAGCATGTGCCACAAGTGCAGCACCAAGGCCGTGGTGATCATGGATGGGTGTGCGACTTGTTTGAATTGTGGGTACAGCAAGTGCGGGTGAGGGGATTCTAATGAATGAGGTGGCAGCGGCTGTTGTCCGCTTTCCTAAAAGCTTGGATTCCTAACCCATAAGTTTGGAATCATGGACTTAGAAACTTAGAAGGGCCCCTTGGGGCCCTTTTTTTGTCTTGAGATGACCTCTCGGTCGAGTTTATCCAGTTCGTGCCGCCATCATTTAATTGCTAGGCCGCAAAGATCGCCGCATTCATTTTGTACAGATTTTTGCTAGAACGTACAATTAGCCGTGAGCTGCTAATCGCGGCTAATTCTTTGGTTGGCCCTGCATACCAGCATCTGCATCACGAACATCGGAAGGCCGCATAAGCGTCGGCTTCATGGTGATTGGGGAGAATTATCGCGGCTCTGAGGAAGGCGGCCGCACGATCTTGGGCTGCAGCTTGGTTCCGCACCCACATCGGGAACCGGCAGGAAGCGGGGTCTCGCAGATCACGCAGACGTGGTAGGGCTCGCCGAGCTCCTCGAGCCTGATGAGCTGCTCGGCGAGTACGCGCTCGTGACGCTGCCAAGGAGTCTCCGGCGGTTGATCCGGCGGTGGACTCGGCACCGCCCGGACGGGACGTTCCAGCGCGAAGGCCGCCAGGTCCGGCTTGGTTCCGATCACCTGGTACACACCCTGCTCCTGCAACTCGATCAGCGAGGCAGCCCATAGCTGATCAGCAAACTCGCCAACCAGGTCGAAGGGGGAGGGGATCAGTTCATTCTCCCAGCCCTCGAAGAACCATGCTGAGTACGGATACGGCCGCCGAAACCCTTTCTCCCGGGCCTGTTGCCAATCTCGCTGCTGCGCGTCGAACAGCCGCTTCAGTGACGCGTTGAAGCCAACCATCCTGCCCAGGTGCGGGACCCATTTCCCGATTTGGAACCGGGTGCCCACCGGCTGCCCAAGCACGATTTGGCCCCACAGATTCAGCTGCCACAGGTGGGGGTGGGCATCGACCAGCTGCCATCCGGTCGGTATCTGCGCGAGGAACGGGGGCAGAGGACCATCGTCCAAGTAACGCCGGCGGGCCAGGTCAATCGCTGGAGCATCCCGTTCGAACAGCTGCAATAGCCGCTTACGTGCGGCTTGGGGCGAGCACAGCTCGACGAGTGCCTCCAGATCGCCTAGGTACGGAGCGCGCAGCTTCTGGCGGAATCGTTCCTTGCGGCCAAGATCGGCATCCAGTTTGGCCTTGGCTGTGCGCTCGTTCGCGTCGCGCTTTGCGCGCTCAGCAATAATCTCGGCGTTTCGATCAGCAACCTGCTGCTCAACCTTTGCCTGGACCTGCTCGAACATGCGCTCGGCCGCCGGCGAGTGTATCCAAACTCGAGGGGCCACCTGTAGCACGGTGCGTTCGAAGGCATCGTCCAGCATCGCGTCGGTGTCCAGCCCGGACAGGTCGATCTCGATCATGGCCCAGCCACGCTTGCGTACCAAGGCGGCCTTCTCATGACCGACAGCATTGGAGACCTTGACCTCCACCAGAAGTGGCATCGTCATAGAGCGGTCACCTTCAAGCACCACGTCCGGCGACGTCCCCCCACCTTTGAGTAGCGCCGCGATCTGGAGTCCAATCCCCAACGACAAGGAGATTG
>NZ_JBHRYF010000023.1:0-67722 GCF_042648885.1 Luteimonas notoginsengisoli
CTGGCATCCACTACCATCCACCCCGGACTCTAAATCGCCCCGCTACTAAAAGCGGGGGGACGTCGCCGGGCGCATGCCGACCATCCACTCCTCTTCCCGGGCCTGGGTGTACTCCCACCCGCGAGCTGGGCGCTCCAACACTTCCTGGTGCAACTGGTGCTCCAGGTCGGGCAAGACGGCGATGCGCTTCCAAGCGGGCAATTCGATCTGCCGCGCAGCGAGCAACACTTGCTTGGCCATCTTGTGCACGGCCGTCTCGTAGCAGTGCTCGTCGCCTCCGCCGTGGTAGTGGGCGAAGTGCCAGCGTTGAGTCTGGCCTTTCTTGGCCAGCAACTGCTGGCCGCAACCTGGACAGCGGCAGCCGCAGGCCAATCCACTATCCACGGCCGACGGCGGATACAGGACGCCGTCCCGCTCCCCAAAGGGCACTTTCAGCCCCGCCGTACTGACGTTGCGCCTAGCTTGGCCTGTCATCAGAGCCCTCTCTCCCCGGGGCCGACATTAGAAGGAGTGCGTCTCGCACCCTGAGATAGCCCGGCCCACATAAGGGGGAGTACGTGAAAATTTTACTCAAGCCATTGTTTGGTCTTGGACGCGCTGACGGGAAAGGGCATGAGTGAAACGACCCTGAGCCAGTTGGAGGCTCACCTTTGGGCGTGCGCCAACATCCTGCGCGGCCCCGTCGATGCTGCTGACTTCAAGACCTACATCTTCCCGTTGCTCTTCTTCAAGCGGATCTGCGATGTCTGGGACGAGGAGTACGACGAGATCGTTGATGAGACTGGCGATGAGCAGTTGGCCTGGTTTCCCGAGTCGCACCGCTTCCGACAGCTAAAGGGGACCAGCTAAAGGGGACGGAGGTAATTAACCCGAGCTAGAGCTAAAGAGGACGGAGGTAATTAACCGGCCCGTCTGGCCACCGAGAAGAACGGGCCAGGTTTGCTTCCAGGCAAGATCTCGCCAAAAGCAGTGGGTTTTCATTGCCGGTCATGAGAAGGCGCTGCTCTGACCCCTGTTTTTGCCCCGTTTCCGGCGGGCCGAGGCTAACCTGACGCCCGCATCGCTGTCGTGTGCACACGCCGTGGTCGAGGGAGGAGCGGATGTCCCAGCACCGTGTCTATCGAATGAAGTTCTCGAGCGTCTACCCGCTGTACGTCCAGAAGGCCGAGCGCAAGGGCCGCACGAAGGACGAAGTCGATCTCATCATCCGCTGGCTGACCGGATACAGCCAGGCCGGGCTCGAGGCGCAGATCGAGCGCCAGGACGACCTGGAAACCTTCTTTGCCGAGGCACCCGCGTTCAATCCCGATGGCGCCCTCATCAAGGGCGTGGTGTGCGGCGTGCGCGTGGAAGAGGTGGAGGACACCCTGTTGCGGAAGATCCGCTACCTGGACAAGCTCATCGACGAACTCGCAAAAGGCAAAGCGCTGGACAAGATCCTGCGCTCGTAGCGGCTGCAGGGGTGGAGGTCATTCAATCGCCCGTCTGGAGACCAGGATAGCGGTCAGCGTCATCGTTCCGCGTCGGTCGCCAGGTGCATCAATCTGACCGCCTGCTTGAGGCGGCGGGTGCTTGGAGCTATCGCAGGTCCGCGGGCGGGTACTTCTTCCACCAGTCCTTGCGTCCCCTGCCCTTCCGTCGGGCATTCTCCTTTCTCTGCGCCTCGGCCCGCTGCTCCGGCGTGCGTGGATCGGGCCCAGGGATCAGGTGCCCCAGTGGGTCACAGCCTGAGCATGGGAAATCAACGGGCGTGCCGTCCTCGCCTTTCACGCCGCCAGCCGATGTTCGTAGTACGGCCGCTCCCGGTCATCCAGCACGGCGTACAGGGCGGCCAGATCCGAGGTCGGCGTGAGCCAGGCGTCGAGGTGTTCGCGCTTGATCGGAATGATGCAGCGATCATGGCCCGCGGCGGCCACTTCTTCCGGCGGCTCGTCGGTCACTGCGGCGAACGAATACAGGGGCGTGCCGTCGTGTTCGACCGTCCGGGTCCAGAGGCAGGCGGCGATCATGTCCCGGCCGTCCCTCGGCCTGAACTCCAGGATGGCGTCCTGGCCCTCGCGCTCGACGTGTTCGTAGAAGGCCGTGGCCAGCACGACGCCGTGGCTCAGGCCGAACACCTTGCCCCATGACGTTTCCAGCTTGTCCCGGCGCGCGTTGTACGTCCCGGGAAACTTGCGCTCGATGGCTTCGTTCCAGCCCGGAAGCCGGCACTGGTAACGCATCGGCCGCACCACGTATCGCCCGTTCTCCAGCACCAGCACGGGGCAGTAGTAGCCGGGGTAGATGCGCCCCAGGCCGCCGGCGCTGCCCGGCTTCTTCAGCTCGTCCAGACGCTTCATTGCAGCCTCGACCTTGTTGGTGCCGATCCGCACGTCCTCGCGGGCCTTCTTGGTGTCCTTCGATTGCAGCGCGCGCTGCGCGTCCGCCACGCGCTTGCGCTGCGCGAATGCTTCCTGCGTCAACCGGTCGATCTCCGATTGATCGGCCTCGCGCACCGCGCTCGCGACTCCGGGCGGGCCATGGGCCAACGCGTCAAGCTCCAGCGCGCGCGGCGTTTTCGGCCGCTTGCCGGGATCCTTGCCTCTCTTCACCCAGAACTCCTCGACGTACCAGTCGGGATCGATCCTGATCCCGAGCTTGCGTTCGAGGGTCTTGATCTCGGCGTACACCATGGCGGAGTAACACATCGGGTCAGCCCTCCATTACTTCGTCGATCGTGACTGGATGGCCGCTGCGCCGTTCGTGGGCAAACGCCACGATCTCGACGGGCGCGCTCGCCAGCTGGTTTTCGTGCCCGGCCGACTCGGCCCCTGCCCCGAGGCTGGCTGCTCGACCCGTGACGCGTCCCGGATCTGGCGGCGGGTCTGACCGGTCTTCGAGTCGCGCATGACGAAGCTGTCGAGCTGTTCGCGACGCTGGAGTCGGTCCGACGTGGTCATGGGCTGGTCCTGGGGCGCGGCGAACCAGCATACCCACGGCAATCTCAAACGATGCGAAGGCACCCCACCGCGAATCGGGCACGGCCAGCGGATCGCGTGCTGGCGCTCGGTTGCGATCAGGGGCGTCGCCGTGTCGCTCGTGCGCGAGCGGCGCGCGAGCGGCGCGCGAGCGGTGGGGTAACCGTCATTGATCGATCCGGGAAGATGATGGGGAAGGCCGCGCGCAGGCATCGCGCACATGTCGCCGGGGGCAGGGCGGTGTGTGGGAGGCAGCCGCGCTCGGGAAGCAAAGGGGACGGAGGTAATTAATTGCCTGAGGGAGCTAAAGGGGACGGAGTGAGATGGCGCGGCAAGCAAAGGGGACGGAGGTAATTAAGCAGGCGGGGAATGGGAAGCAAGGGGAAGCAAAGAACTAAAGGGGACGGAGGTAATTAGCCGGCCCGTCTGGCCACCGAGAAGAACGGGCCCACGTTCTCCCCGCCTGTGCGGCAAGCACCACCCCTGAGCCGGTGTTGGCGGTTCTTGTTGCGCGGCGCCTCGCCGGTCGTCTTGACACTGTCCGAGGGGCACGCGCCTACACTTGCCGCGTCCTTGACAGGAATCCGCCATGCCCGAGCCGATCCCCGCGCCGCCCCCATCCGGTGCGCGCCATCCGCTTCCCTGGCTCGCGGCCATCGCTGCGGTCGTTGGCGTGGTTGCGCTGGCCTTTGCCTGGGTCGCCGGTTGGCTCGCGCCGGACCGGCTCACCCCGGCACGCTTCACCAACGCCATCCAGGCCGCGAACGGAGAAGTCTTCAAGGGATTCCGTCGTGCGCATGCCAAGGGTGTCTGCGTGTCGGGCTACTTCGAGGCCAGTGGCGAGGGCACGGCCTTGTCGACCGCGACCGTGCTGGCGCGCGGGCGCACCCCGCTGACCGGTCGCATGTCGATCGGCGGCGGTACGCCGTACGGCCTCGACGCCGCGGCGCGCGTGCGCAGCATGGCGCTACGCCTGGTCGACACCGAAGGCGACGAATGGCGGATGGCGATGAACAGCTTTCCGTTCTTCGGTTCCGCGTCCGCCCGTGATTTCTACGAGCAGACCTTGGCCGCGAGGCCGGACCCCGCCACCGGCAAGCCGGATCCCGCGAAGCAGGCGGCGTTCGTCGCAGCCCATCCGGCAGCCCAGCGCTTCGCCGCGTGGGCCAAGGCCGAGCCGTGGTCGACCAGCTGGGCCAGCACCGCTTACAACAGCGTCAACACGTTCCACTTCGTCGACGCCGACGTCGCCGTGCACAACGTCCGTTGGAGCATGAAGCCGCAGGCGCGCTTCGTCGCGATGGCGCCCGCGCAGCGCAAGTCGGCGGATGCCGACTATCTTGCCGAAGAGCTGGCCAGGCGGCTTGCTGCAGGCCCCGCGCGCTGGGACATGATCGTGACGGTCGCGGGCGCGGGCGACGATTCGTCCGATCCATCCACGCCCTGGCCTGATGACCGCCGCAAGGTGAACGTCGGCACGGTGGTGATCGAGCAGTCCGGGCCCCAGGCGACGGGTGCTTGCCGCGACCTGAACTTCGATCCGCTGATCCTGCCGCCCGGCGTCGAGCGCTCGGACGACGCGATCCTCGCCGCGCGTTCGGCGGTCTACTCCACGTCGTTCAACCGACGTCAGCGCGATATCGCCGAAGGCGACGCATCGGCGGCCACGGGCGAAGCCGCCGGGGAGGACGCAAGATGAGCGCACCGGGACCCGACACGACGCACGCCCACTTCAACCTGCCGGCGCGCCTGCTGCACTGGACCATGGCGGCCATGATCCTGGTGATGCTGTTCGTGGGCATCGGCATGGTGTCATCGATCAGCGTGCGGCCGGTGCTGGTCGACCTGCACCGTCCGCTGGGCATCGCGATCCTGCTGCTGGCGTGCGCGAGGCTGTTCAACCGCCTTCGCCACCCGCCGCCGGCGCTGCCCGCCGACCTGCCGCGCTGGCAGGCGTTTGCCGCGCATGCATCGCACTGGCTGCTGTATGCGCTCATGTTCGCGATGCCGCTGGTCGGCTGGGGCATGCTGTCGGCGGGCGCGTATCCGGTCGTGATGTGGAGCGGGGTTTCGCTGCCGCCGATCGCGCCGCACGATCCTGTTGTCTATGCGGTGCTGCGCACCGCGCACACCTGGCTGGCGCTGCTGTTGTTCGCCACCGTGCTCATGCACCTGGCCGCAGCGCTGTATCACGCCTGGGTGCGCCGCGACGGGGTTTTCCCGACGATGGCGCGTGGCGAAGACCGGGCAGCGTCGGGTCCTGACGCTTCCCGGGACATCGTTGCGGGCAAACCTGAGCTGTCCAACCGGGTGTGACCTGACGTTTCTGCCGGGCGAGGGCGGCATGACCTGCTCCTCGCTTTGCAATCAGCGCCACCCTGACCTGTGGTTCTTCTCTTAGGGTGACGTCACGTCGACGCGCGTGACCGTAGGGTGATCGCTCCATTGCACCTGCCACGGAGATCACCTTGAAGACGTTCGCCCTGCTGTTCGCCGTCGCCGCGCTTGCCGCCTGTTCCGATCAGCAACCGCCAGACACGACCGCACCCGATGTCACGAGCAGCGTGGAAGCGGCCGCGCCGGCGCAGCCCGAGACCGGAGGGAACGGCGCGGATGCCAGCCCCGGCCCAATCACCGCGCCTGGCCCGACCGCCACGGCGAATCAGGAATCCGACTATCTGGGTCGCTGGACCGGCGTCGAGGGGATGTACCTGGTGGTGGCGGCGAAGCCCGGCGGTGGCGTGACCCTGGACATGCAATGGGATCTCGACCACAAGGGCTCGTTCGATGGCTCCGTCACCGCCGAGGGGCTGCGTTTCATGCGCAACGGCGTCGCGGAGAGCGCCGTGCATACCGGTGGCGATGCCACCGGTTTGAAGTATCTCGCCGGCAAGCGGGACTGCCTGACGGTCAAGCCCGGCGAAGGCTACTGCCGGGACTAAAGCCGAAGGCTGTCCATCCTCGTCACGATCCAGATCCAAGCATGCGCAGCCCAATCTGTGCGGCCGCTAGACTGCGCGGCACGCAATCGACACCAAGGACCCCCCATGGCATTCACCACCACACCCTCCGGCCTGCAGTTCGAAGACACCGTTGTCGGCACTGGCGCCGACGCCAGGCCCGGCCGCAACGTCACCGTGCATTACACCGGCTGGCTCTTCGACAACGGCGAGCAGGGAGCGAAATTCGATTCCAGCAAGGATCGCGGCGAACCCTTCATCTTCCCGCTCGGCGGCGGCATGGTGATCAAGGGCTGGGACGAAGGCGTGCAGGGCATGAAGGAAGGCGGCCAGCGCACCCTCATCATCCCGGCGTCCCTGGGCTATGGCGCGCGCGGCGCCGGCGGCGTCATCCCGCCCAATGCCACGCTGAAGTTCGACGTCGAACTGCTGGGTGCCTGAGCCCGCAAGAAGTAGAAGCAGGATCCGAATCGACTTTCTCCTCGGTTTTCGAGAAGCCACATTGCGACCGCTGCTGTTTGCGCCGGGGCCACTCCCGGTCCACTTGTTCAACCGAGCCGAACACGGGGAGGCCGGATGATGATGTCCAACCACCGCCGCGGCCGCGTCATGATGCAGGCGGGGATATGGCTGGCATTCGCATGGACCACGCCCGGGTGCATCGCCGGGAACATCGAAACGGACGCGATCGTCCGGGTGACGCCTGATGCCTTGTCGAGCGGCGAGTACGAGTCATCGCCGACGTTCTCGCAGGACGGCACCGAGGTCTATTTCTTCCGCGCCGATCGCGGCTTCGGGCGCTATCGACTGCTGGCCTCGCGTTGCGTGGACGGCCGCTGGACGCAACCGGTCCCGCCCCCGTTCGCCAGGCCGGGCGTGTCCGAAGCCGACCCGTCGCTGTCCGCGGACGGCCGCTGGCTGTACTACGTCTCCGCCCGCGCCGATCCCGCCGGCGAGCGGCTCGACATCTGGCGCGTGCAGCGCGGCGCCGATGGGGGATGGGGCGAGCCCGAGCGTTTGCCCGAACCGGTCAACTCGACCCAGTCGCAGCTCTTGCCGCGGCCACAGCCGGATGGTCGCCTGCTGTTCGGCTCCAGCCGGTCCGGAGGGATGGGGCAAGGCGACCTCTACCTGGCCACGCCGGGCGCGGACGGAAACTGGCGCGTCGAGAACGTCGGCCCACCCGTCAGCACGGACGCCAACGAGTACGAAGCCGACCTGTCGCGCGACGGCAAGGTGCTGGTGACCGTCGCGAACCGCGGAACCACGTCCCACCTGTACATCTACCGGCGCGATGGCGCCACGTGGCGCGAGCGGGGGCGCGTACCGGCGCGAACGGACGTCTTCCAGGTGGGGCCGCTGCTCTCGCCCGACGGGCGTCGCCTGCTGTTCTCTCAGGCCGACACGGCGGAGCGTTCGGGCGAGTGGTTCCTGATCGACCTGGAGAAGGACGCCGACCCGCGCTGGCCACCGCGCTGTGGCGGGCAGGAATGGCGCTAGGTTCAACGCGTGCCGCCGCAACGAGGTCGGGCCGACTTGGTTCCCGGCTGTTCGCCGAATCGGTTGCTGCGAAGCCGAACCCGCCGGCCGGCTTGCGTGCAAGCCGACTTGCGCGCTGGGGCCGTAGCGGATCGACGACGGCGCGCGCCGATCAGTCCGCACGCACGCGGTAGGCCTCGGCCAGCGAGATCCGGCCCTGTCGCGCCATCCGCAGCGCGGCCTCGGTGATCGGCACCATGCCGCCGGCCAGCGCCGCGGCGTGCATGCGATCGGCGTCCACGCCCGGTTCGATCAGGGCCCGGATCGCGGGCGTGATCCGCATCAGCTCGTAGACCGCGCTGCGCCGGAACACGCCGGTGCCGTGGCATCGCGCGCAGCCGCGGCCGGTCGTGAATTCCTCGTCCGGGCCCACGCCGAGCGCGCTGCGGATCGCCGGCGCCGGCTCTTCCGGCGTGCGGCAGTGTTCGCAGGTCAGCCGCACCAGCCGCTGCGCCATGATGCCGGTGAGCGCGGCGCGGAGCAGGTAGGCCTCCACGCCCAGTTCCAGCAGCCGCGTTACCGTAGTGGCGGCGGTGTTGGTGTGCAGCGTGCTGAGCACCAGGTGCCCGGTCAGCGCGCTTTCCACCGCCATGCCGGCGGTCTCGCGGTCGCGGATCTCTCCCACCATGATCACGTCCGGATCGTGCCGCAGGAAGCTGCGCAGCGCGTTGGAGAACGTCACGTCGATCCGCGGGTTCACCTCCATCTGGCGGATGCCGGCCAGGGTGTACTCGACCGGGTCCTCGACGGTGAGGATGTTGATCGGCTGGCGCCGCAGCGCCTGCAGCATCGCGTACAGCGTGGTGGACTTGCCGCAGCCGGTGGGCCCGGTAACCAGGAAGAACCCGTGCGACCGGGCCATCTGGTCGTCCAGCTCGGCGCGGTCGGCGGGCGAGAGCTGGATCTGCTCGATGGTCTTGAGGCTCTCCTCGGTGTCGAGCAGGCGCACCACCACGCTTTCGCCCAGTACGCTAGGCACGACCGACACGCGCAGGCCGATCGAACGCCCGTCGTCGAGCTTGAACGTGCCGCGGCCGTCCTGCGGCCGCCGGTGCTCGGCGATGTCGAGTTGCGCGAACACCTTGATGCGGTTGATCACCAGCGCCGCGACCTCGGGAATGATGTGGCGCTGCGGCACCATGTTGCCGTCGATGCGGAACAGCAGCTCGAAGTCGCTCGCGCCGGGCCGGATGTGGACGTCGGACGCGCGCTGCCGGACCGCCGCGGACAGCGTCTCGCGCATGGCCCGGATCATCGTCCACCTGCTGGCCAGCTCGCTGTCGTGTCGCGAACGCTCCTGCGCGGCGCGTCCAGGCTCCAGCCCCATCTGCCTGGCAATGCGCTGGTCTTCGTCGAGGTCGTCCTGGGGGCTGCCGTGCTCGTCTCCGGCGTGTTCGCTGGCGACCATCGGGGCGATCGGCAGGTTGGCGACGAAGCCGAGCGTCGACACGATCGCTTCGTCGCTTCCCGGCTCGACGGCGACGGCCAGATAGCCGTGCGCGCTGCGCAGGGCCGTGGCGCGCAGCCGGCGGCCGGCGGCGTCCGGGAAATGCTTGCCCAGCCCCGGCTCGGCGGCGACGCGCGCGGTGTCCACGAGCGGGAGCCCCAGCCGGTGCGCGTGCTCCCAGGCCGCCATGCCGCCGTCGCCGGCGCGCTCGCGCCAGGCGGCCTGCGCGACCTGCAGCCCCGCCAGTGCCGGCTCCGGTCGGCCGGCGGCGCAGGCGACCAGGTAGGCATCGAGCTGGTCGACGTTGCCGATGACCGCAACCGTCGGGTTGCCGGGGGTGGCGCTGGGCATGGGGTTCTCCGCGGTGGTGGGCGACGGCCAGCGGGCATCGGGCGCACCTGCCGCGCGTTGGCTTCGTCGTGTGGTTATCGGCCGCGACGCGCGCACCTCAAGCGGGGCGGTCGTTGACTGCGCTCCGGTGGCGTCGGGTCGCGAAAGCAGGGAATGAGGCGGCGGGCATGGGGATCAGGGCGGGCTGTCCTGCGCCGGTCGCGCGCGTTGCACGAGCATCCGGCTACGCACGGTGCCAGGCGCGTGACGGGGCTGGCCGCGTCGGGACAGGGCCCGCCGCGGATCGCGTTGCATGTCCCGGGAGGGTATCGGTCGATCCGTATCCGGCGCGATCGCCTGCGTGTCCCTGGCCGCTGGAACCCGCATGCGCGTTGTGCCCATTGGCCCGTCGCGCAGCGCTGGGCCAGGGCGGATTGCCGGACATGCGCTTCGTCCGGATTACGCGCCGTCCCTGGCCCGGTGCCGGATGGCAGCAGCCAGAAGAATGCGCGAATAGGCCTTGTGGAACCGCAGCAACGCGTGGAACTGCCAGCCAAGGCGGCCGCGTTCGTACGGCACGATCGCCGATCCGAAAAAGAGGGTCGTCGTCTTGGTGCCTGCCGGACCGGATGCCACCATCAGCCAGGATCGCGTACGGCCTGCAGCGAGCGTGGCCTGGTGGGATTCGCGATGCTCGACCGTCCACGCAGAGAAGCGCGTGAGACTGCCCTGGGCGAGCAACTGCGCTTCCCGGTCGGTGGACGGGACGTGCAGGAATCGGGCCAGCAGCCAGCGCTCGAGCTTGAAGATGGGCGTGGTGTAGAAAGCCGCCATGAACGCGGCAAGCGAAACTTCTCCTGCAATCGTCGCCGCGTAGCAATCCGCGTAGGCGCCGGAGGCGGCGTAATGCTGTAGGCGCGTGCCGGCTGGCGGCGGGATCGCCTGGACGCTGGGCATGTGGGTTGCGCCTTGTGAGTCACGCTTCATCGGAAAGGTCCATGTCCTCGCGCTGATGGCGAAAAGGAACCCGTGGAGTCGACCTTCCCGCTGGTCGCGCGTCACTGCCATGCTGCACGACAGGCGCTTTGCGCATGCGACCAGGAGACGCCGTTATACCGGTCGCGAGGCCGCAATCGCGGGGTGGGCATTCAAGTGTGCGGCGAGGGCGTGCAGGCGCGGATAGGCGGCCAGCGGGCGCAGGTCGTACAGGGCCAGGTGATCCCACAGCGACACCAGATGGAAGCCGAGATAGGACGGCGTCTCCAGGAACACCCCCACGTTGGCTTCCAGCCAGGCGAGGGCGCCATCGATCGCCCCGCGCATCTTGTCGAAGCGCACGTGCGCGGCGGTGTCGATGCCGGTACGCGCGGCCAGGATCAATTCCACCTCGGCGGCCATCGCGCCGTTCATCACCGCGCGTGCGTTGAGCGTGGCCACGCGGCCATCCAGCACCCCAAGGCGGTCGTCCGGGTCGTATCGGTGCACCAGATACTGCGCGATGTGGTCGGAGTCGAACACCACGCAATCGTCGTCGACGAGCGTCGGCACTTTCATCAGCGGGTTGGGCCCGAACACCGCGGCTTGCGCGACGGCCGCATTGCCGACATCGACCAGCGTCGCCTCCAGGCCGAGCGCGCCGAGCACCAGGCGGACCTTGCGCGAGTAGTGCGAGCGCGGCGTGTAGAGCAGTTGCATGTCCGCCACTATAGCGAGGTGAGCGGTCAAGGCATGGGGGCGAACGGGGACGGGTCTGGCGGGGCCGGTACGGCGATGCCGGGCATTGCGCGGCGCATCACCTGCCGCACTGGCGGTGCACGACTCGGCCCGCAATTGTCGATGAATGCATCCGTCGCCCGTGTCGATCCACGCAAACGCGGTTCGTCGATGGAGAGACCGGGCTCTCGCCGCCGGCCGCGGCAGCCGGCGATCCCTCGACCAGGACATTCCCCATGACGACCGAAGCAAAGCCCAAGGGCCCCGCCTCCTACTTTCCCACCATCGAGAAGACGTACTGCAAGCCCGTATCGCACTGGCTCGCATTGCTGGACGCGACCGGCGACAGCAGGCACGCGGAGCAGGTGGCCTTCCTCAAGTCCGAACACAAGCTCGGCCACGGGCATGCCAACGCTCTCGTGGCCTATCACAGGGCGCGCGGAGCGACCTGACCAGCAAGCGGAGCGAGGTGCGCCGGACGCCTGCGGGATCGCTTTCGTGGTTTGTCGTGAATCATCCACAGCGACGGTGGCAACCGGGAGCGGGCGGCTGACTCCGGGCTCGCCGGCCCTTCTCGTGGTGACTGGCGGAAAAAAAACAAAAAAGGGAGGCGCGCCGCGCCTCCCACCATCAATTTATAACCCGGACCAGGGCTTGCGGCAAGCCGGCGCGGCGTCCCTAGAATCGCCGCCCTGCCGATCGGGCAGGACACCCAAGCGAGCTTGACGATGCAAGACGACACGTTCGCCCCCGACCACGACTGGACTCCCGTTTCGGCCGGCAACTGCGATCGGGTGGCGGGGCCGTTCTATCACGGGACCAAGGCTGCGCTGGCGCCTGGTGACCTGCTGACCGCGGGCTTCCAGTCCAACTACGACCACAGCGTGGTGATGAACCACATCTACTTCGCCGCCATTGCCAAGGGCGCCGGGCTGGCCGCGGAGATGGCCCGGGGCAGCGGCCGGCCACGGGTCTATGTCGTCGTGCCGATGGGCGATTTCGAAGACGACCCGAATGTCACCAACAAGAAGTTCCCCGGCAATCCGACGCGGTCGTACCGCAGCCGGCATCCCCTGAAGGTCGTGGGCGAGATCGACAGCTGGGAGCGCTTCGATCCGGAATTCCTCAAGCACCTGCGCGAACGCGTCGCGGCGGGGATGGGCGAGATCATCAACTGAGCGTGCGCGACCTGCAGGGGAATGGCGCGCGGACAGTCCACGCGAGCCGTGGCCGGCTTCGTGGACCAGGTGGCATCTGCAAGCACCCGCGACGCGGGATGCACTACCGCGCCTTGTGTCGAATCACCTAACATCATCCGGCGCCGCCATCGGTGGCGCGCACCGTTTCGAGAGGCGCTGCAGCGGCCGCTGGCCGTGACGCTCGGGCGGTCGACAGCACAAGGGCGCCTCTTTCGGGAGGGGCTGCCATGTCGGGCAATCGCAACGCGAAGCGCGTCGACCAAGTCATCGGTCGTGTCGTCGGACTCTGGCGCTATCCGGTCAAGTCGATGGCCGCCGAGGCGCTGCACGCGGTGGATGTGTCGTGGCACGGACTGGCCGGGGACCGCCGCTGGGCATTCGTGCGCGAGGGCCTGGAGCGCAGCGGCTTCCCCTGGCTGACGCTCCGCCAACGCGCGGAAATGCGCCGCTACGTGCCTTCGTTCGTCGATCCGGCCAGGCCGGATGCGTCGGCGACGCGGGTGCGCACGCCGACCGGTGCGGACCTGGATGTCGCCGATCCCGTGCTGGCCGCGGAACTGGCCAGCGACGGCGCGCGCGTGATCCGGCTGGATCGCGGTGCGTTCGACGCCTTTCCGCTTTCGCTGATCACGACCGCGACGATCGCCGCGATCGGCGATCGCGTCGGCATGGCGCTGGACGCGCAGCGCTTCCGTCCGAACCTGCTGGTGGAGGCGGATTCCGCGGAGCCATTCGTGGAAGACACCTGGGTCGGCCGCGTGCTGCGCATCGGCGCCCTGCGCATGCGCGTGGACGCGCGCGACGGCCGCTGCGTCGTCATCACCATCGATCCGGCCACCAGCGAACGCGAACCGGCCGTCCTGCGAACGGTCGCGCACGAACGCGAAGGCAAGCTGGGCGTATACGGCTCGACCGTCACCCCGGGCAGGATCGCGTTGCAGGAGGCGGTGGCGATCGAAGAGGATGGCTGAGCCAGGCGTTGCGCACTCGTGCGCGCCTGGATGACCAGTCCGCGTGGCGAACACAAGCACGGCCGCGGCCATGCCAACCCGCGCATGGCCTGTCACCGGGCCCGCGGCGCCGGATGCGACCAGGCAAGCGGATCCGCGCCGGCGGATCGGACCTGCGCTTTACGTGAACTCCTCCAGGCGGCGGGCGCCGGGTCGATGCGAGACGTCGTGGTCCGCTGGCAGGGTGCGGCCATCCACGACGCTGTGCACCGCCACGCGATTGCGCCCGGCATCCTTGGCGATGTAGCACATGCGATCGGCCAGCGCGATGAGCGCGTCGACCGAGCGTTCGCCGTCGTCGAATTCGACCAGGCCGATGCTCGTGCCGATCCGGTATTCGCCCCCGTTCCAGGCGAACACGAAGTCGACGACGGCGTTACGGATCTTCTCGGCGACGCTGATCGCGTTGGCGGGGATGGAGTTCACCAGCAGCACGGCGAATTCGTCGCCCCCCAGGCGCGCGACGGTGTCGTGTTCGCGCAGCTGCTTGCGCAGCATCAAGGCCAGCTGGCGCAGCAACTCGTCCCCGGCAAGGTGCCCGCCGCTGTCGTTGACGGCCTTGAAGCGGTCCAGGTCGAGGTACAGCAACGCATTGCCGGTGCCGAACAGGCGGGCATCGCCGATGGCGCGCTGCAGCTGCGCCTGGAAGGCGCGGCGGTTCTGCAGGCCGGTCAAAGGATCGTGGTTGGCGTGGTAGGCGAGCTCACGCGCCAGCCGGGTCGAAGCCGTCACGTTGCGGAAGGTCACCACCATCCCGAGCAGGCGCTTGTCACGGCCATGGATGGGCGACACGGCCCCGTCCACCAGGATGACGTGGTCGTCACAGCGCATTTGATCGGTCACCCTGGGCAAGGGCAAGCCGCTGTTCCCCCGCAGGGTCCTCAGTCCGACTCTGCGCTTGATCTCCGTGCGCCGGATCGGTGCGGGCATGGCGGAGCTGCGCTACGAAGTGGCAAGCGCCGGGACGAAGCAGGGCGGTGCAGATGGCATCGATTGAACGGGCGGGGCGCGGCGTCAGGTAAGAGGCCGGGCAACACAGACGCGGCGAGTAGTATTTTCAATGTTTGACGAGAGCCCGCGCCCAAGTGCTCCGCCGCAAGCGAAGTTGGTCCGAGGATGGTGCCTGCATGAAGATCCTGCTGCTGCTCCTGATGGCGTGCCTTCCCGGCTTCGCCCTTGCCACGTCGGTCCCGCAAAAGCCGCTGGAGGACATCTGCGCGAATCGGACCATGTCGTCGTCGCCACGATCATCGGCGTGGAGATGGTCGACGGTGCGGGACAACCCGTCACCGACCCCGCCGCACGCACCGGTCCGGGGTTCGGACAACAGGCTGCGGTTGCTCCTGCAGGTGAAGGAAGTGCTGTTCACGCGGGCCGATCGCCTGCCGCCTGTGTTGATGGTGCCGCTGTGGTCGATGCTGCACTCCGAACTCGGGGACATGCAGGATGGGGTGGTCGGTTCGTCCGGCGTATTCCTGCTGCGGGGGCAGAACTTCCAGCCCGCGGATCCCGCCCATTTCCAGCGTGGACTGGATGAACGCCCGCAGATCGAGCGTCTCCTGGCATCCCTTGGTTTCTCCGGCCGGGAATCGGAGCCGGGTGCACCTTCGCAGGAATGACGCGGCAGCGTCATGTTCCCTGCAAGTGCCGAGTGGAAAAATCGGCCACGTCCCCCTGATCGCGTGAGCCCCTGCGATGAGTGCCCGTCTCTCCGCCGCCGACCTCGGATTTCGCGTCCGCGGGGACGACGAGCAAAGCCTGTTCAAGTGGCTGCTGGCAAGCTTCCTGTTCGGCAAGCGGATCGGCCACCAGGTCGCGGCCGCCACTTGGCGCGTTCTCGTGGACACGCATGGACTGGATTCGCCGTGCAAGCTGCGTGGCTGCACGCACGCGCAGCTGGTGGCGATGCTGGGGCAGGGCGGCTATGCGCGCTACGACCACTCCACCGCCGAGCGCCTGCGGTTGCTGTGCGACACGCTGCTCGAGCAGTACGACGGTCGCGTGCTGGGCATGCTGGAGGCCGCCGATAACCGTGACGACTTCGAGCGTCGGCTGCTCCGGTTCAAAGGCATCGGTCCGGTGACGCTGGAGATCTTCATGCGCGAAGCCGGGCCCGCGCTGTTCGGTCACGGCCCCTAGTCTGGGACGGCGCTGGCCGGGTGCACGCGCGATGCTGCCGACCCTGGTAGGCCGCGGCGCTGTTCCTCCGAGCCTCGAGGGCGCCTGCGCCCTCCGCCACCGCTGCTACCGCGGCTTGGGCGCATGCCGCAGGTGCGTGGCGGCCCGGCGCCGGTGCACGGCCGGTGGAAAGCGGCGCCCGCTGCAGAATCCGCCGCCGCGGCCGTTATCGCCAACAGATGATTTCAGGCAGGTCGTGGCATGCAGCGGCAACCCAGCGTTCGCGCCCTGCGCGCGATCCGTGACGCGATCCTGCGCAGGCGCATCGGCGGTACGCGCCTGCTGGCCGCGTCGCTGCTCGCCGTGTTCGGCTTCGGCGACGCTTGCGCACAGGCGCCACAGCCGCAGTCCCCGCCTGCAGCCGCAGCCGGATCGGCAACCCCCGCGGCGACCGACCCGGACGCGAACCTGGCCAGCCTGTCGCTGGAGCAGCTGCTGCAGGTCGAGGTGTCCTCGGCCTCGCGCTTCGACCAGCAGGCCAGCCAGGCACCTTCCGCGGTGCAGGTCATCACCGGCGAGCAGATTCGCCTGCACGGCTGGCGCACGCTGGGCGAGGCGCTGGAGACGTTGCCCGGGCTGTACCTGAGCGACAACGGCATCTACACCTACCTGGGCGCGCGCGGGCTGCTGCGCGCCGGCGACTACGACACCCGCTTCCTGCTGCTGGTCGATGGCCATCGCATCAACGATCCGGTCTACAGCCAGAGTCCGGTGGGCGCCGAGTTCCCGCTCGACATGGCGCTGGTGGAGCGCATCGAATACGTCCCCGGCCCGGGCTCGGCGCTGTACGGCTCCAATGCGTTCTTCGGCGTGATCAACGTCAGGACGCGGGCGCCCGGGAGCGGCGGCTCCGAGGTGGCGGTGGGCGCGGGCAACTTCGGCACCCGCAGCGGTCGCGCGGTGCTTTCGCTGCAGGGGCCGCTCGGCAGGAGCCTGCTGGCAGCCAGCGAAATCCGGAGCGACGGCCGCGACCTGTATTCGCGCGAATTCGCTTCGGATACCTCCGACGGCGTCGCCCGCGGCCTCGACGCGGAGCACGCGCGCAAGCTACTGCTGCGCCATTCGGCCGGCGACCTGCAGGTCACGCTGCTGGCCGGCGAGCGTCGCAAGGACGAACCGGTGGCGAGCTACGAGCAGACGTTCGGCGTTCCGGGTGGCAATGTCCTCGATCGCTGGGCGGTCCTTGGCGTGCAGTACAGCCGCGCCCTGGGCGAGGCTACGCGCTGGCAGTCGCAGCTCGATGCGATCGACTTCCGCTACGTGGGCAACTACGTCTACGCCGATGAGCCGCCGACCGTGATCAACCGTGACATCGACACGGGACGCACGCTGGTGCTGGAGAGCCGCGTAGTCACCACCGCCATCGACCGCCATACGTTCGTGGCCGGGGTGGAGGCGCAGTTCGACCGCGGCGTGGAACAGCGCAACTTCGATGTCGAGCCGCGCGCCGACTACCTGCGATCGCGTCATGACGGCAGCAGCGTCGGCGTCTTCGCCAGCGACGAGTTCGCGCTGCGCGGCAGCTGGCGGCTCAACGGCGGCCTGCGCCTGGATCGCAGCGACAGGGGCAAGGTGCGGTTGAGCCCGCGGCTGGCGCTGGTCTCGGCACCGGCCGGCGGCACCACGGTGAAGCTGATCGCCGGGAGCGCGTTCCGCGCGCCCAACGCCTACGAGCGGTTCTACGAGGTCGACACCGACGAGGGTGGGCAGCACGCCAATCCCGACCTTGGCGCCGAACACATCCGCACCGCGGAACTGTTCCTCGGGCGCAACCTGGGGCCGCGCACGCGCGCGGAGCTGTCGCTGTACGACTACTCGCTGACCGACCTGGTCACGCTGGTCGATGACGGCGCCGGGATGCTGACCCTGGAGAACCGCGCCAGCGCCGACTCCACCGGAGCCGAGCTCTCGCTGCGCCACTACTGGGCCGAGGGTGCCAGCGTGCGCGCCAGCTACAGCTACAGCCGGGTCCGCGATTCCGCGGGGGGCGAGGTGGTCAACGCGCCCAGCGGCGTCGCACGCGTGATCGCCGAAGTGCCGCTCGCGCGCGGGCTGTCGCTGGGCGCCACCGGCTCCTACATGCGCCGACGCGCGACCCGCGCCGGCCACGTCGGGGCCAATGCCCAACTCCACGTCAACCTGCTCTGGCAGCCCGATGGCCTGCCGATGACGCTCTCGGCCGGCGTGCGCAACCTGTTCGACGCGCGGTACGCCGATCCGGTCGGCCCAGAGTTCGTCCAGGACGCGGTGCTGCGCAGGGGGCGCGAAACGCGCGTCGAGCTGACGTGGCAGTTCTGAGTGCCATCGCCCCATGCCGGCGCCGCGCGCATGCGTGCGCAGCGGTCGGGATGCTGCTCGCGGCCACGGCCAGCGCCGCGCGGGCGCAGGTCGACGAAGCGCGGCTCAAGGCCGCCTTCGTCTACAACATCGTTGCTTTTTCCAGCTGGAACGGCGCGCCGTCCGACGCGCGCCTGCATGTGTGCACCGCCACCGGCGGGCCGCTGGACGCCGAGCTCGCGCGGCTGGGAGGGCGCCAGCTCGGCCAGCGCCGCATCGACGTGCGCCGTGGCTTCGGCGCCGGCTGCGATGTCGTGGTGCGTGGCGCCCGCGATCTGGCCCCGCCTGCGTCGCCGTCAACGCTGGTGATCTGCGATGGCTGCGCGCTGCCGGACGGCAGCAGCGCGGTCAGCCTGCTGCGCGAGGACGATCGCATCCGCTTCGAGGTCGATGCCGCCGCAGCGACGCGCGCCGGCATCGGCTTCAGCAGCCAGCTGCTCCGCCTGGCCAGGCGAGTGCTGTGAGCGCGCTGCTGCACGGCAGCCGCGCTTCGGGCCTGCGCACGAGCGTGGTGGGGGCGACGGTGGCGCTGGTGCTGGCCGGCGGCTTCCTGCTGGCGCTGCAGTACGCGATCCAGCGCCAGGAGACGATTGCCGATGCGCGTACGCAGGCGCAGGTGGTCGCCTCCAGCAGCGCCGCAGCGGTGATGTTCGGCGACACCGAAGCGGTGGCCGATACCATGGTCTCGCTGGGCACGCTGGGCCCGGTGCGTACCGCGCGCATCAGCAACCGCGGCGGCGAAGTGGTGGGCTCGTATCCCGACCGTGAGGCCGCACGCGCGCTGCCCGCGTGCGGGATGGATTGCGCCGTCGTGCGCGCGCCGATCCAGCTGCAGGGCGAGCAGGTCGGGACGGTGGAGCTGGAAGTGGACATGGCGCGGGTGCATCGACGCCTGCTTGGCCTCGCCGGCGCGTTCCTGCTGGCCTCGCTGGCCGGCGTCGGCCTCGCCATGCCGCTGATGCGCCGCGCGCGCGCAAGCGTGCGGGCAGCCGAGGCGCGGCTGGACTACCTCGCCCACGTCGATCCGGTGACTGGGCGCGAGAACCGCAACGCGTTCATCGCGCAGATGGCGCAGACGCCCGCGGCCGGGCCCGGCTCGCCCCGGCACGCGCTGATCCAGCTCGACCTCGACCGCTTCAAGGAAGTCAACGACACGCTGGGCCACGCGGGCGGCGACGAACTGTTGCGGCAGGTCGCCGTCCGCATCGCAAGCGTGCTGCGCGCAGGCGACCAGCTGTTTCGCCTGGGGGGTGACGAGTTCGCGGTGCTGATGGCGGATGTGGAGTCGGTCGACGCCGCGTTGGCGCAGGCGCAGGCGGTACTCGCACGGCTCAACGCGCCGTTCAACGTGTCCGGCCAGCAGCTATTCATCACCGGCAGCGCGGGCGTCAGCCTGTGGCCCGACGATGCGGAGCGCTTGCGCGACCTGGCCGGCAATGCGGACGCGGCGATGTACGAGGCCAAGCGCAATGGCCGCAACCGGGCGGCACTGTTCGAACCGCGGCTGCGCGAGGCGCAGGCGGCGCGCCTGGCGCTGCAGGCCGACCTGCGCGGCGCAATGGCGCGTGGCGAATTGCGCCTGAACTACCAGCCGCAGGTGGATGCCGTGCGTGGCACGCTCAGCGGCGTCGAGGCGCTGCTGCGCTGGGATCGCGGCGGCATCGATCCGGTGTCGCCCGCGGTGTTTATTCCGATTGCCGAGGAAAGCGGGCTGATCGTCGAGATCGGTCGCTGGGTGATCCGCGAAGCCTGTCGCCAGGCACAGGCGTGGCGCGAACAGGGCTTCGGCCAGCTGCGCATGGCGGTGAACCTGTCGGTGCGCCAGACCCGCGACGAGCAGCTGCTCGCGTTCATCGACGACGTGCTGGAGGAGACCGGGGTCGCGCCGGGCTGCCTGGAGCTGGAAATCACAGAGAACCTGCTGATGGAGGAAACCGAACTGGCGATCGCCCTGCTGGCGAGGCTGCGAGCGCGCGGCCTGCACCTGGCGATCGACGACTTCGGCACCGGCTATTCCTCGATGGCCTACCTCAAGCGGCTGCCGATCGACACGCTCAAGATCGACATGACCTTCGTGCGCGCGATCCCCGGCGACGGCGAAGCGATCACCACCGCGATCCTGGCGATGGCGCGGCAGCTCGGCCTTGCCGTGGTGGCCGAGGGCGTGGAAACCGGGCAGCAGCATGCCTTCCTCGCCCGGGAAGGCTGCGGCACGCTGCAGGGCTACCGCTTCGACCCGCCGCTGGACCCGGAAACCTTCGCCGCGCGCTGGCTGCAGCCGAGGACATCGCGGGCGTCGTAGCCACCCTTGGCGATACATCCGCGACGAAGAGGAGTTTTCACCCGGCATCCAGAGCGGCGGTCGCGATCGCCCGCCGCTCCAGAGTGCGATGTGCGTCGGGCTGCGGCGCTTGAGGACACCCGGGATTCGATCGCCCGGAGCCCATCGGACCGTGGTCGCTGATCGCGCCGGATATCGGCCAGGCGGCGCCGGTTCGCCGCGCGCCTCAGCCGTCCTGCGACGACCGAGTTGCCGTCCCAAAGGCGGGGGCCGGCGTCGCGTCGCCCGCCAGGCCAGCCGTGTGCTCGCAGCAGTCATCGAAGACGGTGCGATTGCGGCCATCGCGCTTGGCGCGGTACATCGCAAGGTCGGCGCGACGTTGCCAGCTGTCCGCGGACTCCCCGGCGCAATAGCTGGCCGCGCCCAGCGACATGGTCACGCGGCGGTCGCCGCGTCGCACTTCCTGCTCGACCGTGGTGCGCAGCTTCTCGGCAATGCGGCGCAGCGCAGCGGGTTCGGCGCCAGGCAGCAGGAGACCGAATTCCTCGCCCCCCATGCGGAAGAAGCGGTCCTGCTTGCGCGTGCAGCGCCGGACGAGCTCGGACACCTCCACCAGGACGCGGTCGCCGGCCTCGTGGCCGAAGCTGTCGTTGATCGACTTGAAATGATCCAGGTCGAAGATCAGCAGCCCGACGGGCGCGGCGTCGCGCTCGCTCGCGGCCATCGCCGCCTTGAGCTCGTCGGCCATGTTGCGGCGGTTGTGCGCGCCGGTGAGCGGATCGCGCGCGGCCACGGCTTCGAGCTGCGTGCGCTGGGTTTCCGCACGCCAGGCGAAGACATAGGCGAACAGGCTCACCTCCACCGCGGTCACCGCGAACATCGCCTTCTGCGGAATGTTGGGCAGGGCGACGTCGAAGGCCGCGACGAACGCGATCACCACGATCGACAGCACGGCCGCGTGCCTGCGCCGCACGAGCAGGAAGTTGGCCAGCAACACCGGGTAGATCCACAGCACGCCCGACAGCCCCGCCATGCGCGAGACCAGCATGCAGCCGATGGAATAGATCACCGCGATCATCAGGGCGGTGCCTTCGCTCTTGCCGGTCTTCCAGGCCCGCAGTGCGCCCAGGCCAACCCCGGCGACGATGGCCAGGTCCACCAGCCCGACGAACGTCTGCCCGGTGGCGAACCGGTAGATCGCAAACGGCAGCACGCCGCCCGCGGTGAGGGCACCGAAGAACAGGATCAGCGTCAGTTTGAAGTCACCGCGTGGATTGCTCCACATTTCTGGGGTCCTGCCGGTTTGCGTCCGGCGTCGGGGAGAGAGTCCATCAGTGGATCCGGGATCGACGTGCGCGGTCAGCCCGCGTGTCGCCCACCCCGGAAGGGTGCGCTCGGGTCCGTGCAAGCGCCGTGCCCAAGAGCAGTGCCGCGGGCGGAGGTCGCCCAGGGCGGGTTGGCGGCCGTGGCGGCGGAGTCCTGCAAGACCGCAGACATGCCCGTCATCTGCGACATCGGACAGCTGCAAGCCGCCGCCGGGATGCCTGCCGCGAAAGCGACGTGGGCGCGAAGTCCGCTACCGAAACCGAGGGTCGCGCGCGATTTCGCGCGCCGTGCCCGACGTCGGCCCGAGTCCGCGGATCCGTGGGGCCGCGCGCAAGCTGGAACAGGCGATGCGCTCGGTGGGCGCGAAGACCGATTTCCGCTACCTGCCCGGGCGCACGCACGGCGCCCTGTACGCTATCGGCGACGACCGGCGCGGCCTGTCGCGTACGATCGCCTGGGAGATGTATCGGGTCGCCCGGCCCGATGCACGGGTGCCCGCTGGCGTGCCGCAGCCCGAGGTGGAGCTGGCGTGATAACCGATGGTGTGCGCTATTGCGGGTTCGCCGGCCGCGGATTTCCGCAGCGCCATGTTTGCGGGGCCCGTTCGCCGTTTCCGGGGTTGCACGTGCATGCGCGGCAGCGCGCGTACCCTTGCCACGGCGCGGAATCGACGTGTCCGGATCGCCTCGTACGGCATGCGGTGGCCCCTGTCGTTCGACTCGATCGAGCCCTGCGCTGCGGGCCGGGGGCAGTCGGCCGTCGGTGGGGCGGCGACAGCGCCCACAGCCGACGCGCGCAGAACAGCGGTCACGCACGGATCACCGGCGCCGGTGCATCTTGGGCGCCTTCATCCACATCCGGGAGCTCCCCCATGGGTTTCATCAGGTTGATCGCCACCGCCGGGCTGGGCTTGTTCGCGTACAAGGCGTGGCAGAAGCACAAGGCGCGCGCGCTGGACTCTTCGCTTGTGGACGACGGCACGCGGACGCCGCCGCACGGCGATCCGGTGCTGGTCGGCGAAACGCTGCAAGTCGGGCCCGTGCCGTCGGCGGGCGTGCAATCCAGCCGCGGGTTCGGCGGCGCCTGAGGGCCGACGCAGGAACGCGCGCCACGGACGTACACCGCACGCACCGCAGCGCGCAGTGCCCGGGCCAGGACGGCCCGGGCGGAGATCGCGTCAGGAGTTGAGGGTCGTCCCGACCTGGATCCGGCGCGGCGTCGTCTCCGGACGCTTGGGAATCACGATCTGCAGCACGCCGTTGTGGCCCGACGCGGTGATGCCATCGGGATCGGCGCTGTCAGGCAGCGCGAAGCGGCGATGGAAGCTGCCATGCCTGCGTTCGATGCGCGAGAAGCCTCCGGCTTCCAGCACGTCCTCGCTGCGGCGTTCGCCCTTGATGGTGAGCATGCCTTTTTCCATCTGCACGTCGATCTCCTCCGGCGCCACGCCCGGCAGGTCGGCGTACAGGACGAAGCGGGTGGTTTCCTCCTTGATGTCCACGCGCGGTACCCACTGGCTGGTGACGACCGAGGACTCGTCCGTGGCCAGGTTGGCAAAGGGATTGCCTTCGAACAGGCGCTCGAAAATCTGCTTGATCGGATCCTGGCCCACGTCCTGGCCAGATCCCTGGGAATAGCGAACCATCTTGTTCATCGATGTGTCCTCATGAGGGTTGGCGGGCAAGTCGCCCGAGCGCCAGATAGGTGCTCGGGATCGGCTTTCAATCCGTCATCGCTGCAGCGTGTTGAGCGAAAATTCAGGGGCCTGAATTCGAGGCGCATGGCCGTTCGGCTCAGGTGCGGAGGGCCGACCGGTCGCGCTCCCGCAGCAGTGCC
Source organism: Luteimonas notoginsengisoli (assembly GCF_042648885.1). NCBI lineage: Bacteria > Pseudomonadati > Pseudomonadota > Gammaproteobacteria > Lysobacterales > Lysobacteraceae > Luteimonas > Luteimonas notoginsengisoli. The sequence goes on from NZ_JBHRYF010000023.1 coordinate 23,114, forward strand.
AGGTCATCGACAAAACCCCGCCACGCCGCCTCCCGCAGCGCGCCGACAGGCTGGCGCAGCACCCAGGCAGGATGCACGGTGGCGAATCCGCGACTGCCGTCGTCCTGCACGTGCCACGTTCCGCGCGATGCCATCAGCCGGAAACGCGTTCCAAACACGGCACGCGCGGCAATGGCGCCCAGGCAGACCACCACCTCGGGACGGATTGCCGCCAGTTCGCCCTCGAGCCAGGCATGGCAAGCCCGCTGGTGCATGACTTCGGGGTTGCGGTGCAGCCGCACCTTGCCGCGCATCTCGAAGCGGAAGTGCTTCACGGCGTTGGTGACGTAGAAGCGGGCGCGATCCAGGCCCAGTTCCGCGAGCGCGCGGTCGAACAGTTCTCCCGCCGGCCCGACGAACGGGCGCCCGCGAAGATCCTCCGTGTCACCCGGCTGCTCCCCGACGACCACGATCCTTGCGTCGCGCGGGCCTTCGCCGAACACGGTCTGGGTGGCATCGCGCCACAGTTCGCAGCGGCGGCAAGCGTGCGCGGCTCCGCGCAGCCGATCGAGGTCGCCATCCACAGGCGGCGGGGGCGCCGCAGCCGGCGCCGGTATCTTCCGCCGCGGCGCGACGGCCTGGCGCTCGACCATTGCCTGCGTGCGCGCGCCGGCATCGCGCAGCAGCTCCGGCAACAGCTGCGCTTCGGGCAGGTGCTTCCAGTACTTCTGCGGCATCTCCTGCCGCATCATCCGCGGGTTGATCCGCGCGGGATTGAAGATGTGCGCGTAATAGGTGCGCCAGAGCGCCTCGCCCGCATCATCGGCGGGCGCGTCGGCGCGCAACGCGCCATCGCCGAACGACAGCGACGTACCGTCCCAGCGCACGCTCCGGTACGGGGTGAGGATGCTCCAGCGCATGCCGGTGAACCGGCGCGCGAAGAACGGCGCGATCCGGTCCACGATCCAGTGCTCGGGTTCGAACCACGCCACGAACGTGTCCGCTTGCCCCGGCAGTTCGCGAAAGCGCACGAAGGCCTTCATCTTGTGGCTGTCGCGACGCACCGCCTGCGCCAGCGCGCCGGCGCGATGGGTGTCGGCGTCGACCACGGTGTCCAGCAGGTGCGGTTCGCCATGTCGCATCCGCCAGGCGATCCGGTACAGCAGGCCGTGACGCTGCGGGTCGCGATGGCACAGCACCTGGCTCGCCAGTTGCAGCAGCGGCGCCGGCAGCCGGGCCTGCGCATCGCGGGCCGGTTGCGCCTCCAGCGCCGGCAGCGCCAGCAGGCTGCCCTGCGCGTCGCCTTGCCACGACACCGCCTCGGGCGCGACGCGCGCCCGCAGCCCCGCGAGCGCCATCCGTCGCCACGCCAGCACGTCCCACGCCGGCTCGACGTGCGCGGCGAACATGCTCAGTTCGCGAACAGGTCGGCCTGGCGCGGCTTCGGCGCCAGTTCCGCGCGCAGGCGCGCGGGATCATCCAGCCGCCGACCCGGATGGTGGTCGAGCAGCTGCACGAAGGGCATCAGCTTGGCCAGCGGGGTGCGCAGGCGCGCCAGGTCCGCCAGCCGCAGGTGCGCATGCTTTCGTGACGCCAGAATGCGGTCGACGTTGCGTGTGCCTAGTCCCGGGACGCGAAGCAGGGCCTCGCGGGGCGCGTGGTTGAGGTCGACCGGGAACTGCGCCGGGTTGCGCAATGCCCATGCCAGCTTTGGATCGATGTCCAGGTCGAGCATGCCGGCGTCGCTGCCCGGCGCGACGATCTCCTCCACGTCGAATCCGTAGAAGCGCAGCAGCCAGTCGGCCTGGTAGAGCCGGTGTTCGCGCTGCAGCGGCGGCGCGAGCGCCGGCAGGCTGCGCGCGGCATCGGGGATCGGGCTGAAGGCCGAGTAGTACACCCGGCGCAGGCGGTAGTTGCCGTAGAGGTTGCTGCTGGCGGCGAGCACGTCTCGGTCGCTGGCGCTGTCCGCGCCGACGATCATCTGCGTGCTCTGGCCGGCGGGCGCGAATCGCGGCGGACGCGCCCTGCGCGTGCCGCTGCCGATGCCGGCGCTGCTGCTGGCCGCCTGCGGCTTGCGCGCCTCCCTGGCTTCTTCGATCCGCCAGCGCAACTCGCCCATCGCGCCACGGATGCGCGGCAGGCTCTTCTCCGGCGCCAGCGCGGACAGCCCGGCTTCGGTCGGCAGCTCGACGTTGATGCTCAGCCGGTCGGCGAAGCGGCCGGCGCGCTCGAGCAACTCCGGCGCGGCGTCCGGGATGGTCTTGAGGTGGATGTAACCGGCGAAGCGATGGTCCTCGCGCAGGCTGCGCGCCACTTCCACCAGCTGTTCCATGGTGTAACTGCTGTCGCGGATGATGCCGCTCGACAGGAACAGGCCCTCGATGTAGTTGCGCTTGTAGAAGTCCAGGGTCAGCCGCACGACCTCGTCGGTGGCGAACCGCGCGCGCGGCACGTTGCTCGACACCCGGTTGACGCAGTAGGCGCAGTCAAAGATGCAGAAGTTGGTCAGCAGGATCTTCAGCAGCGACACGCAGCGCCCGTCGGGCGTGTAGCTGTGGCAGATGCCCATGCCCTGCGTGCTGCCGATACCGCCGCTGCGGCTCGAATCCCGCTTGCCCGCGCCGCTCGACGCACACGAGGCGTCGTACTTGGCGGCGTCGGCCAGGATCGCGAGCTTGCGGTTCAATTCCATGCAGCCAGTGTGTCGCCAACGGGTCTCACTGCAAGGGAGCGGGGCGGTCAGCTAGATGAACGCTGGCGGCCGGGACACGCGGCCCAGTCGCCACGCCTACTTCACCCCCGCACCCCTACAACATGGATCCGCCGCCGCGAATGCCTTGCGGCGCCAACCGGGAACACACCATGTCCAAGCAGGAAGAACTCGAACGCAAGTTCTGGAAGGCCATAGGATCCGATCGCACTGTGATGCTGGGCGTCGATGGCGTCGAGGATGGGCATTCCCGCCCGATGACGGCGATGGTGGAGGGCGAATCCGGGCCGATCTGGTTCTTCACCGGCAAGCCCAACGCGGTCATCGATCACCTCAGTCAAAGCCGGCGCGCGATCGCGGCATTCAGCGCCAAGGGACACGACCTGTTCGCAAGCATCCAGGGCCGGCTGTCGGTGGACAACGACCGTGCGGTGATCGACCGGCTCTGGAACCCCTTCATCGCCGCATGGTTCGAAGGCAAGGATGATCCGAAGCTGGTGCTGCTGCGCTTCGATGCCGAACACGCCCAGGTCTGGCTCAACGAATCGAACCTGCTGGCGGGGGTGAAGTTGCTGTTCGGTTCCGATCCCAAGCAGGACTACCAGGACAAGGTGGCGGACGTCGACCTGCGGTGAAGCGGCACGGTGCGCCCGGCCGGTCAACCCGCTTCGACCCGCTCGCGGTAGCGCTCGATCGTGCGCCGCCAGGACGCGCGCGACAGGCAGCGCTCGCGGTACTCGCGCACGCCGGGATGAGAGTCGAGCAGGGCCGGGTCGTCGGTTTCGGTCAGCACGTGCGACAGGAGGATGTCGGCCACGCTGAAATCGTCGTTCGCGACGTACTCGCGTCCCTCGAGCCAGCGCTCGAGCGCACCGAGCTGGCGCATCGCCCACTGCACCAGGAAGCCGCGATACTCGTTCGCGCCGCTGTCGTGCGTGACGAAATCCATCAGCTGCAGGTTCAGCAGCGGCACCTCGATCGTGTTGAGCGCGGCGAAGCACCAGCGTTCGACCCGCGCCGCGCCGGCTGCATCGGCCGGGATCAGGCGGCCGGTCTTGCGGGCCAGGTACAACACGATCGCACCCGACTCGGACAGCACCAGGCCATCGTCTTCGATCACCGGGATCTGCTCGAAGGGGCTCACGGCCCGGTAGGCCGCGGTATTGAGCTCCTTGGCGGGATGATCCAGTCCGACCAGTTCAAACGGCTGATCCATCTCCTCCAGCGCCCACAGCACGCGCAGGTCGCGCGTCCTGCCGTGGGCGATCGGGTTCACCCGCGAGAAGCCATAGAGCCTGAGCATCTCAGTCACCGCGCACCGCCGCCTCGATCGCGGCGATGTCGATCTTGCGCATCGTCATCATCGCATCGAAGGCGCGCTTGGCCGCGGCAGGGTCCGATCCGGTGTAGGCCTCGATCAGGGCGCGCGGCGTGATCTGCCACGACAGGCCCCACTTGTCCTTGCACCAGCCGCATTCGCTTTCCTGCCCGTCGTTATCGACGATCGCGTTCCACAGGCGGTCGGTCTCGGCCTGGTCCTCGGTCGAAACCTGGAACGAGAACGCCTCGCTGTGCTTGAAGACCGGTCCGCCGTTGAGCCCGATGCAGGGGATGCCCAGCACCGTGAACTCGACCGTGAGCACGTCGCCCTGCTTGCCGTCGGGATAGTCGCCGGGCGCGTGGTGGACGGCGGTCACGGCGCTGTCGGGAAAGGTCTGTGCATAGAAGGTCGCGGCGTCCAGCGCGGTGCCGTCGTACCAGAGGCAAATCGTGTTTTTATTGGGCCTGTTCTTCGCGGGCGTGGTCATGGCGTCTCCTGGGGCGGGTTGGCTGCGTGGTGGAAGGCGGCAATTGCCGCCCGTGCTCGATCGACGAACGGCGGTGCAGGATTTCGACATGGCGCGCGCAGCGGCAGCGGGATCGTGCGGTGGACAGCCAGCCGCTCCCGTGAAGGCCGCCGCGGCGTTCCGGCTCGGCCCTGTCGATTCCAGGGCGCGCCGTTCGTCATTCCAGGCAACCACCCGGAGCATGCCCATGACGCCCACGATCACTGCCTTCGAACAGTCGCCCGATCGCGGCCAGGGACTGGCGCGCGACATGCGCGTGCGCTGGGCGCTGGAAGAGGTCGGCCAGCCCTACGACGTGCGCCTGGTGTCTTTCGCGGCCATGAAGCGACCCGCGCACCTGGCGCTCAATCCGTTCGGGCAGATCCCGACCTGGGAAGAGGGCGACCTGGTGCTCTTCGAATCTGCAGCGATCGTGTTCCACATCGCGCAGCAGCACGCGGGCCTGCTGCCGGACGAGGCCAGTGCGCGGTCGCGGGCGATCGCCTGGATGTTCGCGGCGCTCAACACGGTCGAGCCGCCGATCGTGGAACGCTCGATGGTCGGCATCCTCGAGCGCGACGAGCCGTGGTATGCGCAGCGCCTGCCCGCCGTCGAACAGCGCGTACGCCATCGGCTGGCACAGCTGTCCCGTCGCCTCGGCGATGCCCAGTGGCTCGATGGCGCCTTCAGCGCTGGCGACCTGCTCATGGCGACGGTGCTGCTGCGGGCGCGGCCCACCGGCCTGCTCGACGGCTATCCGAACCTCTGCGCCTATCTCGCCCGCGCCGAGGCGCGACCGGGCTACCGGCGCGCATTCGCCGCGCAGCTGGCGGTGTTCAACGGCACGCAGGGCTGACGCCTCGAGCCAGCGCATGCGCGGGTTGCGCGAGCGCCGGCAGCCGTCGCCGCCGCTGCCCGGGAAGGCACCGTCCCGCGCTCGCACCGCAGGTTCACCATGGCGCAGCAGCCTGGGATCGCCGCAGCGCTGGCAAGCACGTGCCCGTCACCGCTCGTGAACGAGGATCCGTCTGGGGCCATCGCGCCGCCGCGGGGTTGCACACCGCCGCGCGAGTTGGCAAGGTCGATCTCCACGGGCGGAGGCACGCATTGCGAACGGATGATCGCAATTCACTGGGTTCGGCCCGGACGGTCCGCACGATTGGCCTGCTGCTCGGTCTCTTCGTCACTGCGGGCATGGCCGCGATGCTGGGCCAGGCCCGGGTCGAGCGCCTGGACGGGGCGCAACGCCACAGCCAGGCGCTGGCGACCGGCGTGGATCGCCTGCTCATGTACGAGTTGCGCAACCTCGAGCGCGCGATGACCGGGATCGCGATCGACAGCGAGCAGCTGCGCCGCACCGTTCCCGAGCGCGCGCCGGCGATGCTGTCGGAGTCGATCGCCGGCGTGCTCTCGCGGCATCCCGAGCTCGAGACGATCGTGCTGTACGACACGCAGGGACATGCGCTGACCGCGGGCGCGGACGACCCGGCGCTGGCAAGCTGGCTGGCGGCCGGGTCGAGGGGAACGCGCCCGCTGGTTTTCGGCAGAGTCCGGGCCGGACGCGACGGCGACTGGACGCTGCCGATCGCACTGCGCACCGAAGCGGGGGAATGGCTGGTGTTGCGGCTGCGCACCGCCGAATTCGAGCGGATGATCCGCGGGCTGGATACCGGGCGCGAGGGCAGCGTGGCGGTACTTGATCGTCACGGCTCGGTCCTGGCGCGCACCGGCGCCCAAGGTGCGTTCGTTGGCCGGCATGTGCGCGTGCCCACTGCGCAGCTGCAGGAAGACGGTACGACCAGCCTGCGCATGGTCAGCCAGCTCGATGGCATCGAGCGCCAGGCCAGCTTCAGCGCAGACAGCGGCTATCCGGTGGTGGTCAGCGCCGGCATCGCGCTGCGCGAGGCGATGGCGCCGTGGCGCGCCTATGCCGGCGCGGTCGCATTGCTGCTGTTGCTGTACTGGCTCGGATGGTGGTTCCTGGTGCGTCGCATGCGCGGTGCGGAAGTGGCGCGGGAGGCGATGCTCGAGGAACTGCGGGCCAGCGCGGACTGGCTGCGCGACGCGCAGTTGGCTGCGCGTACCGGCGTGTGGCGGATGGAGCCCGACCAGGACCAGGTACGCGTCTCCGAACAAGCCGCCGAACTGTTCGGGTTCCCCGCATCGACCAGTCTCGTCCCGCTCGAAAGCGTCTTCGAGCGGATGCATCCCGACGACCGACCGCGCGTGCGCACCGAGTTCGCCGAGGCGCAGGCGAACCGGGCACCGTTCCGTTCCGAGTATCGCGTGATGCTGGCCGACGGCACCTGTCGCTGGATCATCGCCTACGGTGCGATGGCCACCGATCGCCGTGGCAACGAGCGGATGACCGGCACCATCAGCGACATCACCCAGCGCCGCGAGGCGATGCTGCGCATCGAAAGCGCCGAGTCCCAGCTGCGCGAGCTGTTCGAACGCAATCCGCTGCCGTTCTGGGTCTTCGATGTAAAGACGCTGGCCTTCCTCGCGGTCAATGAAACCGCGGTGCGCAAGTACGGCTACTCGCGTGAGGAATTCCTGGGCATGACGATCCTGGACATCCGTCCCGGCGAGGACGTCGAGGCGGTGCTCAAGTCGATGTGGGACATTCCCAAGGGCGGCTTCGATAACCGGGTCTGGGTCCACGTGACGCGCGACGGTCGGCGCATCAACGTGCGCGTGCACAGCAGCAGCATCGAGTTCGCCGGGCGGCCGGCACGCCTGGTGCTGGCCGAGGACGTCAGCGAACGCATCGCCTACGAAAGCGACCTGGCATGGCGTGCCACGCACGACGTCACCACCGGCATGCTCACGGTGCCGGCGGTGATCGAGCAGGTGGAGGCGCTACTGGAGAAAGCGCCGGACAGCCGGCTCGCCGTCGCCTATGTGCAGCTGCGCGACCTCGACCTGGTCGCACCGACGCTGGGCCGCCGCGCCGGCGAGACGATCCTGGAGGCCGCGGCCGAGCGCCTTGGCTGGATCGGCCGTACGTACGGATTCGCTGCCTACCGGCCCGCGGATGCGTTCGTGATCGTCGTGCTGGACCACGCCCAGCGCGACGCCATGCTTGCGGCGCTGGTGCGGGCCATCGCCAGCCCGGTCGAAGGCGATGGCGGCACCCACCTGCTGGCGGCGTGGATCGGCCTTGCCGATCGGACCGCGGCCGGCGAAAGCACGGAGATCCTGATCGGAAATGCCGCGCTGGCCGCGCTGCAGGCGCGCCGGGAGCACGGGATGGTGATGCAGTTCGACGCGCCCATGGCTGCGGAGGCCAACGAGCGTGTGGCCCTGGCCGGGCGCCTTCGGCGGGCGCTGGAGCGGCGCGAGTTCGAACTGTTCCTGCAGCCCATCCACCGGCTCGACGATGGCAGCGTGGTTTCGCTCGAAGCCCTGCTGCGCTGGCCCCAGGCCGACGGCAGCTTCGTGTCGCCGGCGAAGTTCATCCCGCTGTGCGAGGAGTCCGGACTGATCGTGCCGCTCGGCAAATGGGTGCTGGAGGAGTCGGCGCGCTACCACCGCGCCCTCGAGGCGCGCGGCCTGGGCCACCTGTCGATCGCCGTCAACGTTTCGGCCGTGCAGCTGCTCGCCGATTCCCTGCCGGCGCTGCTGCGCGATCTGCATCGGGAGCACGGCCTGCGACGCGGCGCGCTGCAGGTGGAGCTGACCGAGAGCACGCTGCTGCGGCGCCCCAACTCCGCGCGCGCGGTCATGAGCCAATTGCGCGACGACGGCGTGCGCATCGCCCTCGATGATTTCGGCACCGGGTATTCCAGCATGGCCTATCTCAAGGCGCTGCCGCTCGACTACCTCAAGCTCGACCGCGCCTTCGTCACCGACGTCGACCACGACGAGCGCAATGCCTCGATCTGCCGCGCGCTGATCGCGCTTGGCCACGGCCTGGATCTGCGCATCATCGCCGAGGGCGTGGAAGACGAGGCGCAGCTTTCATGGCTGCGCGATCAGGGGTGCGACGAAGCGCAGGGTTTCCTGCTGGGCCGTCCCGCGCCGTTGGAGGACGTGGTGGCGTCCATTGAACGGCAGCTTGCCGGACAGGCCCCTGGTGCGCCTTCCAACGATCCGGGCAGCCATTGAGCCACGGGTGCGGCATGCGCATGGCTTGGATACGGGCGCTGCTCCGCGAACGGGCCTCGCGACAGGCTTGTCGACCACGCGCTGCCTGATGTCGGCGACTGGCTTTGCCTTGCAGAGGAGACGCAGCATGGAACGATTCACCGGCGGGTGCCTGTGTGGCGACGTGCGCCTGGTGGCCTCCGGCCGCCCGTGCCGGGTTGGCCTGTGCCACTGCATGGATTGCCGCAAGCACCACGGATCGCTGTTCCACGCGTCGGCGATCTATCCCGCCGAGGCCGTGGCGATCGAAGGCGCGACCCGCGATTACGCCGGGCGGCACTTCTGCCCGCGCTGCGGCTCTTCGGTATTCGCGCGCACCGATGACGAGATCGAAGTGAGCGTGGGCGCGCTGGATGAGCCGGACCAGTTCCGGCCGACCTACGAGCTTTGGACCATTCGCCGCGAATCTTGGCTGCCGCCGTTTCCGCTCGCGCATCGATACGAGCGGAACCGCAAGGCGACGAGCCGCTTCGAAGACTGACCCGCGGCGGGCGCAGCGAGTGTCGATCCGCCAACCCGACGGTTCTCGACGACCGGCCTCAGAAGCCACGGCGTCGGCATACGCCGCGTCGCAGAAATGACGACCACGACCCCTTGATCGGCGCCGCCCTAGGTCACTTTCTTGAAGATCGTGACCCCCAACAGGAACAGCACGACCGCGATCACGATCGCCGCGAAGAACAGGAACTTGGCGATGCCGATGGCGGCCCCGCCGATGCCGCCGAAACCCAACGCGCCGGCGATGAGGCCGATGACGAGGAAGATGATGGCCCACTTGATCATGGCAAGGCTCCGGAAAAGAAGAGCCGTACGGTAGGCCCTCGCCGGTCGGGGTAACGTGATGCGGCGGCCGGCGGATCGCTCAGCGCAGGTCGACTTGCGCCACCTTGTCCTGGTAGTCCTGCTTCGGGTCGACGCCGAACAGCATCTTCACGCCGGCCAGCAGGCTGGAACCGTTCAACCAGATCTCGGCGTCCTCGGCGTCCAGGCGCAGAAGCGCGATCTTGGGATCATCCTTGCCCTCGTACCAGGCGGCGACGAAGGGATTCCACAGGCGATCGATGGTGGCCCGATCGTTGTCCACGCTCAGGTTGCCCTTGATGCTGGCGAACAGGTCGTGGTCCTTGGCGGTGAACGTCGCGATCGCGCGATTGCCGCGACCCAGGTTCGCAACGATCGCGTTGTCGATGGCAGTGAAGAACCAGATCGGACCTGCATCGTTTTCAGCCTGCGCCGTCATCGGGCGGGCATGGCCGTCTTCCACGCCGTCCAGGCCGAGCATCATCGTGCGATCGGATTTCAGCGCGTCCCAGAATTTCTTCTCCAGTTCCCGCGGGTCATTGCTCATGTGGTCGCTCCAGGTGGGGGCGTTCGATCCTAGGGCGCGCACACTGGCGCTGACGTGAAAGAAGCGTTCGACCCTGGTCACGAAGATGAATCGCCGTCGGCATCGCCGCTGCGGCCGGGCTCGTCCCGGAGGATCGGCACGCTGCGACCGGCCACGGCTTCGCGGCACGCGGTCGCTCGACTGGCTGTCGATTGCGCTCATTTCCTGCGCAGCTCTCAGGTGCGCGCCGCCCGTACAACGGCGCGGCTGCATTCCTGCGCGCGGTCCAGCGAGCGCACGGCGCTGCGGGGTTCCACGACCATTCGGCGCCTTGGCGTCCAGCCCCGCGTGGCGGGTGGCGCAAGGTGCACAGTGTTCGATGGCGCGATCGAGCTGCGATGACCTGCCGGCCTCGATCAATCCCGCTCGCGCCAGCCAATCGCCCAGCGCCTCCGCGATGTCGCAGCTTCAGCACCGCAGGCGCCTGGCTCCCGTGCGCGGGCGCCACGATGATGACGCCGTGGGCGGCGTGGGCATCATGGGCGGCCGACCGCAGGGTCGCCCTCGCCGCGATGCGCGCCGACCCGATCATCCCGCCACCCATCGCCACGGGCGATCGACCGCCTTGGTGATGCCGATGCGCGGCGTGACGCGATGCGGGTGCGGATGCGCATAACCGTCGTCGAACATGCTCACGCGCGGGTCGGTCACCAGGTCCAAGTCATCGAAGCTGCCGTCGATGCCGAGCGCGCGCGTGACCTTGCCCGGGCCGTTCGCCAGGTCGCGATCGCGCACGCCCGGCCTCGCCGCGCGAATCGCGTCGATCCCGGACAGCGGCGCAACCGCGCGGATCAGGACGCCGGTGCCGGCCCCGCAGGTGGCGTTGGCGCACCAGTGCAGCCCATAGCTGAGGTACACGTAGAGATGGCCGGCCGGCCCGAACATCGCGCGGTTGCGGCGCGTCGGGCCACGGTAGCTGTGGGCGGCCGGGTCGTCGGCGCCGCGATAGGCCTCGACCTCCACGATCCGACCCGCGCGCCCGTCGGCGACCGCCAGCACCTTGTGGACCATGTCGGGCGCGACCAGCAGCACGTCACGGTCAAAGAACTCGCGTCCGAGCCGGCGCACGTCAGCGATCCGGCGCATCGGGCGCGATGCCGGGCCACCGAGCCATGCGCGGCACCCCGTCCACGAGCCGTGCGTACCCACCCGCGAAGGCCAATGCCGCCGGCCGGCCGGCGCGCTCCTCCAAGCTGCGGACGAAGCGGCTTCCTTCGCCCGCGGGCGATGGCATCGGTTGGTCCAGCCGCTCGATGTCGGTCAGCAATTCTGTGCGCGTGGCCATGACGAAACAGGATGCTGCGAACGCCGCGCAGCACGCGTGAAAGCTGGGGCAACGCCCCAAGCTGGCCTTGCTCCGCGCGGCGCCATCGCCAGGCACGTGGGTGCCCACCAGCACGATGCTGTGTGGCCAGCCGTGCATGTCGACCAGCAGCGGATACGGACCGTCCCGGTGGCCTTCGCCTTCGGCCGGCAGGAGCAGCCAGGCCTCGGCTTCTTCGGTTCCATCCTGGCCGTCGGGCACCTCGAAGCGCCGCAGCGATGCGCGCGGACGCTGGCGCTTCTCGAACCAGTCATTGAACTCGAATGCATTCGCGTCGTTGCCGTCCCAGTCCACGCTGTGGATCTCGTCCAGGTCGCGCATGCCCGTGCCGCCCATGCAAAAGCGCTCGCCGCACTGCGCCAGGTCCTCCACTGACTGCTCGTCCAGCGATGGCGTGCGTATCGTGCCCTGTTCCACGTCGACGAGCACCAGCCGGTGCAGCCCGCGCACGTCGCCGATCGTCGCGGCGCGGCGCGGCGACCATCGGGATGCCACAGCGGCCTGGCGCCGCTGGACAGTTCGAAATCCTCGTCCCCCAGCCGCCGAAATTTTGGGTCACCGGCGACATGTCGTCAGGAAGGCCAGAACCGGCAGCGCTGAACGCTGTGCGTTGACCGTAAGGCAGTAGCCTTCCGGATTTTTCTTGCATAAGAAAGGCGACGGCCGCAGCCGTCGCCCGTGTCCGCGATGCGCCGCCTACTGCCTGGCGGCGATCGCCTTGGCCTTGTCGAGGTGTGCGGCGACGTGCGTGCGAGTGTCGGTCAGGTGCTGCTTGACCGTGTCGGTCGTCGCGGCGGGCATCATCTTGTTGTCGATCGCGTCCAGCGCTTCCTGGTGGCCCTTCACCATGGCATCGATGTAGGCCTTCTCGTAAGCCTTGCCCGAAGCCGCGTCCAGGGTCTGCAGTTCCTTCGCGCCCTTGTCCTTCAGTGCCTGCACGTCGGAACCATCGGCGGGGCTGCCGAGCGATCGGGTCTTGGCGAGGTTGTCGCCGTGTTCCTTCTCCATCATCCTGGCGTAGTCCAGCACGTCGCCGGTCACGCCTTTTTCCTGCGCCTGTTTCGCCGCGGCGATCTCGTGTTCGTCGACGGCGGCCAGCAGGCCCAGTGCGAGGGCGTCGCCGGTCTGCGCGGCGTCTCCACCTGGCATCGTGTCGTCCTGCGGCATGGCCGCGCCATCGGCCGACATCGAATTCGCATTCGCGTTGGCATCCGTAGTCACCGCGGCGTCGGCGGGCGCGCTGGTGTCGGTGGCCGGCGTGCTGTCGGCCATTGCGGTCTGGTCATCGGTCCGGTCGCGGTCGCAGCCGCTGGCGATCGCGAGGCTCAGAAGGGTGACGGCAATCAGGGGTGCTTTCATGTCCGTGCTCGTTTGCTGGGGGGCGAAAAAAATGCCACCGGCAACGTGCGGGAGACGTGAGCGCGAGGTGTCTGTTCACTGAACGTGCGCTCGCATTGTGGCCCTCGTGCCGGATGCTTCCGTACGCCGGAATCGGCGGCAAGCCGGCAGCGCGAATCGGATTCGCGCCACGGCTATCGAGGCAGCACCCACGGGCGTGTCGCCCGTCGGAATCACGATGCTGGCAAGGCGCCAGCCGGGTTTGCGCCTGCGCCGTTCCGGTCGTCGGGCGCCATGCCGAATTCAGCGGACAGGCGCTCCAGCCGGGACGACACATAGTCCCGGTCTTCCACCGACGCCGACGACAGCAGGTCGCGCGCGATGTCGGACAGGACCGACTCCCTGGATTGGCTGGGCGTGAAGCGCAGGATCGCAGGCAGGTCGATTGCCAGCCGCGAAAGTTTCTGGTCGAGTTCGTCCCGCGTCTTTCGGGGGGCGGGAAGCCCGGTGTCGAAACCGCGGATCTTGCCCAGGTCGAGCAGCATGGCGTTGAGCAGATCGATCAGTTCTCCATGCTCCTTCTGCTCGGTGCAGAACAGGGCGGCATCCTCGATCGCGGCGTATTCGCGCCAGAACGCGGCCTCGTCGAGTCCGGCTGCTGCCTGCAGGTTGCGACGCGCGACTTCGATGACGACCCGGTCAATCATGGGGATCTACGCGCGCCGGGTGATCTTGCGGACCACGGCTTTGACGCCGGTTTCGCCCTCGGCGGCGGCCACGGCCGCGGCCGCGGCGGGGGAGGCCTTCCATTCCTCGTACGCGACATCCAGCTCGGAGCGTTCCTTGGCGGTGAACAGGCGCCGCGCCATCTTGAACATGGTGGTTTCTTCCTCGGTAGCGTGATGGTCGATCATCTCGCCGAACACCTTCACCCGGCCTGCGAACTGCGGCGTGCCGAAGTCGGCGGCGTGCACGTCGGGCATGACGGTCTTCTCGACCGCGCGGTGTTCCTCGACGGCTTCGGCGTGGGTCTTGAGCCCGTCGCGATCGGCGCGCTCGGCGAACGCGGGATAGAAGACCTGCTCCTCCCATTTCGCATGCGGCAGCAGGCCGGCCTTGATCTTCAGCAGCAGGTCGGCGCGCTTCTTGGTGGCGCGATCGGTCGTGGCTTCCATTTCTTCGAACAGGGAGCGTAGCTCGTCGTGTTCGGCTTGCAGCGTCTTGAGGATGTCGCGGGTGGCCATGGGGATATTTCCGGATCGGAGGCAGCGACATTGTGCGAGTCGGGGTCGAGGAAACGTGATGTCCTGCGGCGACGGTTCGCGCGCGTGTGCGCTGACAGGAGGGCCGTTCGCCTGCACGTATCGACGGCCACGCTATTCCGCCGCGGCTGTTCACCGCGTGGACCCTAGTCGCGCGTCCGTGACGCCGTGTCGCGCGATCGCAATGTCCGTCGCCGACGCACCAGCAGGCCGACCTCGCCCACGACCGCGGTCATCAGGATCAGCGCGTTGGTGACGATGAAAACCAGGTTGTCGAGCATCCAGCTGTAGGCGATGAAGCCGGCCGAAGCAACGATCTGCCCGAGGAACAGCCACCGGGACACGCCCTTGGCTTCCCTGTCCTGCCACTGCGTGTGGATCTGGCGCGACAGGGTGGCCAGCAGCACCGCGGATGCGGCCCATCCCACCAGATCCGGGTTCACCGGCCGCCTCCGCAGCGGGACGGTCTATATCGTCTATCGACGGACGTGACCGCCCTTGGTCCATGCATCGCGTACTCCCGGCAAAGGCAAACGATAGGGAGCGGGAGCGCGCGGAGGGCGTGAACGCCTGGAGGGACGCTGCCCGGAGCGCGCGTCGAGCGACGACGTAGCCCGCTGCACGAGCGCTTGCGGAGCGCTCGCAGGCCCGATGTCCAAAGTGAAGGATTCATGTTTGCGCTGCATTGTTTTCACGCATCGCCAGCATCGCGCGGCGTAGGTTCTACCGCTGTCGATGATTGCAGTCGCCATGCGTGCGGCGCGATGCCGCGCTCACCCCCAGGCGGGCGCACACCCGCAGCGTGATCGCCGTCGATCGCCTGCCACCCTACCAACCAACCGGAGGCCCCCCCATGGCGGTCAAGACACTCGAAGACCTGTTCCTCCACGCCCTTTCGGACATGGCCAGCGGCGAAAAACAGCTGACCAAGGCCCTGCCGAAACTGGCCAAGGCTGCAACCAATCCAGCCCTGAAGAATGCGTTCACCGCGCACCTCGGGGAAACGCAGGGCCAGATCGAGCGCATCGACCAGGTGGTCGATCTGCTCGAACTCAAGCTCAAGCGCATCAAGTGCGTGGCGATGGAAGGCCTGGTCGAGGAAGGCGCGGAGGTCATCGAGGAAATCGACGCCGGACCGGTGCGCGACGCGGGCCTGATCAATGCGGCGCAGAAAGTCGAGCATTACGAGATCGCGAGCCGCGGCACGCTGTGCGCACTGGGCAGGCAGCTCGGCTACACCGAGGCAGTCAAGCTGCTCAAGCAGACCCTGGACGAGGAAAAGTCGACCGACGAGAAGCTGTCGATGATCGCCCAAGGCGGCGCCAACGAAGAAGCCGACGACGCACCGGCTGCGCGCAAGGGCAAGAAGGCCGCGTGACCGACCCTGTATCCCGCGGCGCTGACGCACGTCCGCGGATCCACCTTTCGTATCCAGAGGACACCGACATGACCAAGCGCGAGCTCATCACCCCGCACGAAGGCGACAGCCGGTATGTGCGGCGGAACGAAAAGGGCGAATTCGCCGAACAGGACGACTTGGGCAGGTCGCTCAAGCAGGACCGGGCCAAGAAGGCCGAAACCGTCGTGAAATCCGGGCAGGGCGATCGCGGCGACCAGAAGAAGAAATAGAACCGATCGCCAGCGTTGCCGCCTGCTTGCGGGGCGGTGCGTAACGATCGGACCAACGCCGGTCCCTAATGGCCGGCGACCAGGCAGCGGAGCACCTCATGACCGAAGAGAAGCGGGACAATCCCAACGGCAACAAGCGCGAGAGCGACCAGGACCGCGATATGCGCCGGGATCAGCGCAGCCAGGAAGAGCGCACCGACCAGGCCCGCGACAACCAGAAGAACGGTTGACGCTCGCGCAACCGCGCGGCAATGGCAAGGAGAAAGGCCGCCGGTGCGACGCGCCGGCGGCCTTGTCGTGATCGCGCGCTTTGGTCAGAAGTCGAAGCGGACCTGCAGCTGGGCGAGGTCGGCGTCGAGGTCCTCGATCTCGAAGCGGCTGTATTCGCCACGCAGTGCGACCGTATCGGTGAACCGGTACTGCAGGCCGACGCCGTAGACCGGATCGGTGCCGGTGTCGTCATTGGTGCCGGTCAGGCCGGGAATCGCGGTGTCCAGATCCCAGCGCTGCATGCCGGCCTTGGCATAGCCGGAAAACTTTTCAGTGAACGGCAGCGTGCCTACCGCGGTGAAGTAGGCCGAGCTTGCTTCCAGCGCCGCGCCGGTGGTCTCCGACTCCAGTTCGCCCAGGTCTGCGTAGCCGGCTTCGAGGCCAAAGTAGCGGTTGAACTGGTAGCCGCCGAACGCCGAGAACGCGGTGTCCTCGTCGTCGTACGCGGCTTCGTCGACGAACGACTGGCCGGCGCCGACGCCGGCGTAGAAGCCGTGGTCTTCGGCCGCCTGGGCGCCGAACGCGGTGGCGCCAAGCAGGGTGACAAACAGGGCGCGGGACAGCATCTTGTTGCTCATCATTGCATTGCACTCCAGCAGCGGAGATCGCGCAGGGGAGGGTGGCGATTTCCGTGCGACGGGCCCCGGCGGAATGCCTGGGCAACCATCGCTGCACGGGAGAAGTGGGTATGCGGCGGTGGCATGGAAGTGCGGAAAAGGGGATGAATCGTCCCGTCAGTGGGCCACGCGATGGGATCCGCTGGTGCGAGATCGGGACGCTGCCACTTTTAAAATCACACCAGCCCTCGTGGCCGAGGAAAACCGGTGCGGCTCAGTAGCCGACCGTCACTTCCAGCGCGACGGCATCATCCCAGTCCGCGCGACCGCCCAGCGCCGCAATCTCGAGCAGCACCGCCGCGCCGACGACGAGCGCACCCTGCCGTCGCGCCAGCGCGAGCGCGGCGCGCAGGGTGCCGCCGGTGGCGAGCACGTCGTCGACGATCAGTACGCGGGCGCCAGGCGGCAAGTCGTCGGCGTGGATTTCCAGCCGGTCGCTGCCGTACTCGAGCGCATAGGCCTGGGCATGCGTGCGCCCCGGCAGCTTGCCGGGCTTGCGGATCGGCACGAAGCCCGTTCCCAGCGCACGCGCCAGCGCAGCGCCGAGGATGAAGCCGCGCGCCTCGATGCCAAGCACGGCGTCCAGCGCCACCCCGCGCCACGGCGCAGCCATCGCATCGATCGCCGCCGCGTAGCCATCGGCGTCGGCGAGCAGCGGCGTGATGTCCTTGAAGGTGACGCCCGGCCTGGGGAAGTCGCGGACGTCGCGGATCAGTGTCTGCCAGTCGGGCATGGGCGCTTGTTCGTGTCGGACAGGCGGCGATGCTAGCGGAGATCGCTGGCAGCGGCATCGCATCGATGTGTCGCGCGCGGCTTCGCCCGTTCTGGCCGCGCAGCGGCATCCCATCGACGTGCTGCGCGGGGCTTCACCCGCCTTGGCCGCGCCGCGGACTAGCCTGCGGGTCCCTCCCATGGAGTACAGGAAATGGCCATCTGCGACGTATGCGGCAACGACTACGACAAGGCATTCCAGGTCGTCATGGGCGACCGCCGCGGCACCTACGACTCGTTCGAATGCGCGATCCACGAGATGGCGCCGACGTGCGCACATTGCCAGTGCAGGATCATCGGCCATGGCGCGGAACACGCCGGATCGATGTATTGCTGCGCACATTGCGCAAAGCATGCGGGCGTCGAAGGCATCGAAGACCGCGCCTAGACGCTGCGGTCCGCGGCGCAGCTGCGTTCAGGCCGCCTGAACACGCTGGTCGCTAGACTCGCGACTTTCCCGCCGCTGCTTCCCACCATGCCTCGTCCCGCCCTGTTCCGTCCCGACGTCTCTCGTGCTTCCGGCGCGCTGCTTGGCCTCGCGCTCGGCGCGCTGCTGGCCGGCTGCGCGTCGCATGGCAAGCAGGACATGGCGCCATCGGGCGAGACCTTCGACGCCGACGACACCTATTCGCGCAGCTACGAGTCGCTGCCGGCGCAGGCCTGCGAGGCGGCGCAGCGCGCACTGCTGGGGCAGGGTTACGTGGTGAGCCGGGCCAGCGGCGAAGGCGTGGAGGCCAGCAAGAATTTCCAGCCCGACGCCGAGACCCATACCCAGCTGGTGGTGCGCGTGACCTGCATGCCCAGGCACGACGGCCGCGCGCTGGTGTTCGTCAACGCGGTGCAGGACCGCTATGCGCTGAAGAAGACGTCCAGTTCCGCCAGCCTCGGCGTTGGCGTGCTGGGTTCGGTGTCGCTGCCGGTCGGCAGCAGCGACGATTCGCTGGTGAAGGTCGCCAGCAACACCGTGCAGAACCAGGATTTCTACCGCCGCTTCTTCGAGCGCGTGAAGTACTACCTGCCGTCGGGCCCCGACAGGGCGGTGGCGCTGCCGCCTGCCGAACCCGCCGCGCCGCCCGACCCGCCCCCGGCCGCCGCCACGCCGGATCCGTAGCCGACGCAGGCGTCGGCGCGGCCATCGGCCCCGCATCGCGAATCCTCCATGCCACGCACTCCGTCCTCGAAGCTGGTGGTGTATGCCGCGCTCGCCGGCAACCTCGCGATCGCCGCGACCAAGTTCGCTGCGGCGGCGATCACGGGCAGTTCGGCGATGCTGAGCGAGGCGGTGCATTCGATGGTCGATTCGACCAACGAGGTGCTGCTCCTGTACGGCGGCGCGCGCGCGGCCAGGCCGCCGGACGCGCAGCATCCGTTCGGCTACGGCCGCGAACTTTATTTCTGGGCCTTCATCGTCGCGCTGCTGGTGCTGGCGCTCGGCGCGGGCATGTCGGTGTACGAAGGGATCAGCCATCTCCGCCACCCCGAACCGATGACCCGGCCGCTGGTGAACTACGTGGTGCTGGCGGCGTCGATCGTGTTCGAGGGCGTGACCTGGTGCATCGCGCTGCGCGCGTTCCGCGCCGGCAAGGGCAGGCTGGGATACTTCGAGGCGTTCCGCCACAGCAAGGATCCGACCACGTTCACCGTGCTGTTCGAGGACAGCGCAGCGCTGATCGGCCTGTTCATCGCCCTGGCGGGCATCACCGCCAGCCACGTGCTGGGACGGCCGGAATTCGACGGCATCGCATCGATCCTCATTGGCGGGGTCCTGGCCGCGTCGTCGCTGCTCCTGGCGCGGGAAACCAAGGGCCTGCTGCTGGGCGAGTCCGCGCATCCGCACGTGCGCGACGACATCCTGCGGATCGCGGGGGAGGATGCGGCGATCCGCACCGCCAACGGCGTGCTCACCGTGCAGCTTGGGCCGGACCAGGTGGTGGCCGCGCTCAGCGCGGAGTTCGAGGACGCGCTCACCACGACCGAGATCGAGGCCTGCGTGAGCCGCGTGGAACACGCGGCCAAGGCCGCGCATCCCGCGCTCGCGGCGCTGTTCGTCAAGCCGCAGACGCAGGCGACGTGGCGACAGCGGCTGACGCGGCTGTCCGACACCGGAACGCCAGGGCTGTGACCTGCCGCCTCGCCGTCGTGCGTTAGGGCCGCTGCACGGGCGGCGGCTCCGGCCGCTCGGGGCGGCCCGGGGTGCCGGGATCGTGGATCGGCGGAATCACCGGGTCCACCGGTCGCCCGGGCATCGGGTCGCGGACCGGATTGGGCACCTGGCCGGGGACATCGGGACTTGGCGCGGGATCGGGATCACCGGGATCGGGTTCGGAATGCAATTGGTCGTGGTGCATCGGCGTGTTCGGCGATGGAGGTGGCACGAGCATGCCGGCTGCCGCGAAGCGAGCGCGTGAACCGTGTGCGTCGCGCTACCGGTGCCGCGCCTCGCGCCTGCGGGATTTCGTCGGACTGGTCGGACCCGCGATGCGTGGCGGGTCACGCCGGGATGCCGCGAAACTGGCGGTCATTCCCGTGGGGGCGGGCCTTCAACAAAAAGCTTGGTCATCGATGGACCCTGGCTTTGCAGGCCGGACGCCAACCTGCGCGACGATGCCGAGCAAGGTCCGAACGCCTGGCCTGCCTAGACCTTGCGCCGGAACTGGAACACGATCGCGCCCAGCACCAGCGCCACCACGCCGGCAAGCAGGTTCCACGCGGTTGCACTGGCCAGCAGTCCGATCGAGAGCAGCGTCGCGGCGATCGGGATCAGCGGCCCGCCGGGCAGGTGCAGGGCGCCGTCACGGTGGCCGTGGCGACGCCGCAGCACCAGCACCGACAGCGACGTGCCGATGTAGGTGCACAGCCGCGCCACCACCGACAGCAGCGCAAGCTGCACGAACGAACCCGACAGCGCCAGCGCCAGCGAGAGCACGCCGACGGTGACGATCGCCACTGCGGGCGTGCGGAAGCGCGGGTGGATGCGCGCCAGCGCCCGCGGGCCGTAGCCGTCCATCGCCAGCGCGTGCAGGTAGCGCGGCCCGAGCATGATGGTGTTGCTGTTGGTGCCCAGGATCGACACCGCCGCGCCCACCGTCAGCGCCATCGCCAGCCAGGCGCCGCCGAAGCGCGCGGAGGCATCGGCCAGCGGCGTCTGCGACTGGGCGAGGCCGGGCAGGGTGCCCAGCGCGACCCACTGCACCGCGAAGTACAGCGCGGTCACGGTGACGATCATCGCCAGCATCGCGAACGGCACGTCGCGGCGCGGGTTGCGGTATTCGCCGGCGGCGGCCGGCAGGTTCTCGAAGCCGGCGTAGGCGAACAGCAGCAGCAGCGCGGCCTCGCCCAGGTCGCGCAGCGGGATCGGCCCGGGCAGCGGCGTGGCCAGCGACAGGTCGACGTACATCGCGCCAATGCCGATGAACATCAGCAGCGGCAGCACTTTCGCGACGGCCAGGAACACGCCGGTGCGCGCGGCGGCGCGCACGCCGATCACGTTGACGGCGACCAGGAACGCCAGCGAGCCGAAGACGATCGCGACCCGAACGGCGCCGCTGGCGGCGTGCGGCCAGAAATGCGTCACCGCCTCGGCCAGGCCGTTGGCCAGCGCAGCGGCGCTGGCGACGCGCGTGATCAGCAGCATCCAGCCGACCTCGAAACCCACCAGCGGACCGAACGCCTCGCGTGCATACAGGTAGCCGCCACCGGGCTGGTCGAAATAGCTCGCCGCCTGCGCGTAGCACAGCACCAGCAGGCTCACTGCCAGTCCCGCCAGCAGCACCGCCCACAGGCTCGCCGGCCCCAGCAGCAGCGCCGCAGCCGCGGGTAGCAGGTAGATGCCGCTGCCGATCACGTCGTTGATCGACAGCCCGTACAGCTGCCAGCGCCCGACCGCGCGGCGCATGGCGGGTTCGGCGTCGTCGAGGCGCGGCACGTCAGGCGACGGCGGGGTGAGCATGGGCGTTCATCCACGGTGGCGACCGGCGCAACCTAGCATGCCGGGCCGCCGTCGCGCCGCGCGGCTAATCGGTATTGAAGTCGACCACCACGTTCGACGCCGGCCATTCCATCAGGTGCAGCGCCGGCCGCTCCGCGGCGGGTGGCAGCCAAGGGGCCGCGCCGAGCGTGCCGATGTCCGGATAGTGGCCGAGCACGCGGAAGCGGTCGATGACGAACGGAATGCCTTCCGCCCCCAGCGGCGACGATCCGTCGGCGACGTGGAAGTGCAGATGCGGGCCGGTGGAATCGCCGGTGAAGCCGAGCGCCGCGATCACCTCGCCGCGGCGCACGCGCTGGCCGGGCCTCACCCGGATGCTGCCCGGCTGCAGGTGTTCGTAGAAAGCGTGGCGGCCGTCGCCGAGATCCAGTGCGACGTAGTTGCCGCTGGCATCGGCGAGTGCGTGTGGCCGATGGCCGGAGATGGTGCTGCTTTCCTGGACGTCGTTGCGCACGGCAGACACCGTGGCGTCCGTGACCGCCAACACGTCGGCACCGTATCCCGGGGCGTCGTCGACGCGGTCGGGGTCGCCATCGGCGATGTGGCCCCGCGTATCGACCCGCACCCAGTCGATCGCGAAGCGCCCGGGGATGCGCACGCGGCCATCCAGCGCGTAGAGCGCCCGGCGGTGACCGCGCGGCCACGCCGGCGAATGCACCGCGACCCACGGGCCGCCACGCAGCGGCCGGCCCAACACGGGTGGCGGGCGCGAATCGACCGCGACGCGTGCGCCCTCCACCGCGCCGTTGCTTCCATCGCCACCGGCGACGCGATACTCGACCCGATGCTCGAGCGCTGTCGGCACCTCGCCCGGCAACATGATGTCGAGGTAGGCCACGGCGCGCATTCCGGGTGCGATAGCCGGCGGGCCCATGCCCTGCCTGTCCGAGCCGGGGATGGCGAGGAGCTGCGCCAGTGCGGGACCTTCGATGCGGGCGAGCATGCTACCGGCGTCCGCGTCGCGCACCTCGATGCTCACGGGCACCAGCGGCTCCCGTCCGAAGTTGGTCAGGTGCAACTCGTGGCGAAGCAGGTGCCGGCCATTGACAGGCACGGCCCGTGGCACGGCCGGGACCTGCAGGTCGAACGACTGCGTCAGCACCACCCCGGCTGCCACGGGCGCGGCGTTGGCGAGGCAAACAAGCAGGCCGGCGAGCGCGCGCCACGCGACGCGGGGGGAATCTGCCATGTCATGTCCACCAGGGAAGGACGCTCCCAGGATAGCCGCGCCTCAGGGCGCAGGCAGGGATCGGAAGTCACTGCCCGCAGCAATGCGGCATCGTGCATCGACGCTTGTGCCGGCCGGCATGTCCGTTGACACTATGCGCCGCGTCTTGGTCCGTGGCGGTGTCCCCGCCGCCAGGCTCGGGGGAGGCGTGATGGACAGGAATGGGGATCAACTGAGAATGGAGATTTCAGGCATGTCGAAGAAGAAGGTATTGCTCGCGGTCGCGCTGTCGGCCCTGGTGGTCGCCGCGCCGATGTCGGCGCTGGCCAAGAAGAAGCAGTCCGGCGTCGGCCCGGGCATGAACGAGGCGGGTGAAGTCGTCAATTCCGCCCAGGTCGAGGCCGGCTGGGGCGAGGAAGTGGTCGGCATCAACGACTACGAGGGCGAGATCACCGGCAAGCCGGCGCCGGGCAGCAAGTTCACCCAACTCAAGATCGGCATGCCGATGAAGCAGGTCACCGACCTGATCGGCGAACCCACGGACCAGGGTGCTTACGTCACCGGCAAGGCGTTCATCCCGTTCTTCTTCGGCGGCGACAAGTATCGCTACGAGATGGCCTACAAGGGCCAGGGCCGGCTGGTGTTCGCCGGCCAGTCGATGGGCACGGGTGGCAACCTGATCTGGATCATCCACAACAAGGACGACAGCGGCTATCGCGAATAGGCGATCGCGTGTCGTACGGAAGAAGCCTCGCCTGCGCGGGGCTTTTTTTTGGGGTTCTTCTCCGCTTTCAGGGAACGCCTCTGTTTCGTGTTCCCCGCGACCTGGCGGGTCCGCTGCGACCTGCAGGCCTTCGGGTCGAATGTCCTCCGGCATTTGCCTTGGGCGAATGCCTCCTCCTTGATTTCGCCCCAAAGGCCTGCAGGTCGCGGCGGACGATTGGATCGCAGACTGCATAGCCGGGGCCCTGAGGGTGACGTGGACTCGGTGGACCGCCGCGCAAGCCGGAACGCCGGATGCGGATGTCCTGGGGCGCGAAATCAAGGGGGAGGCGTCGGCAACGCCGGCGCCGGAGGACATTCGCGCCCCAGGGCATTCGTATCCGGCGCTCAGTCCATTGCAAGCAGTGGCTTTTCCCGGTAGAGCGAAGAACTCTTTTGGCCGTCGCGATCGATATTGCAGGCGGCTCATGGCAAGCCTCTGAATCGAGCAAACCGATGGAAAGGCTCGCGGCTGAAGCCGCTCCTGCAGAGGATCCACGGCCACCCGCACCTTCGCGATCAACCCTGGGATGCCAGGCAATCGGGCGCCGACGGTTCGCGGTCGTGGCTGACGCACTGCTGCAGCCGCGGCGGCAGGTTGGCCAGGTGCCGCGAGGTGCCGGCGTCGAGGGTGAAGGCCTGCACGGTCCGCGTGTCGCAGCGCGCGTCATCGCCCGGCTCGTCGGCCGCGTCGCCACATTCGCGCACGAACAGCAGGTAGTGGCAGCGGCCGCTGATGCTCTTGATGCACTCGAAGTCGCCGGCGCCGCCGTTGACGTACGAGCGCATCACGTTCTGCGCCTTGCCGTCGATCGACACGTTGGTGATCGTGGTGGTGCCGGCGTCGATCCTGCAACCGGCCAACAACAGGAGTGTGGCGAATACGACGGCGTTGCGCATGGCGTTTCCTTGCGGTTGTCGCGATAGCGGGGGAGGCAGATCAGTGGTTCGCGCGTGCGCGTCGGATGTCACATGTTGCGGAACAGGGGCATGAACGGCTGGCTCACCGCCAGCGTTTCCGGTCGCTGCTTGAGCCGGATCGCGCCGCGGCCGCTGTCGTCTCGGGTGATCGACGCGATCGCCTTGAGGTTGACGATGGTCGAGCGATGGACCTGCTTGAACATCGCCGGGTCGAGCAGGCCCAGCAGTTCGCGGATCGGCGTGCGCAGGAGCGCCTCGCCCTCGGCGGTCATCACCGTGGTGTACTTGTTGTCGGCGCGGAAATACGCCACGTCCTCGACCAGGATCAGGCGCGTGTCTTTGCCGGCGCTGGCGGTGATCCACGACAGCGGCGTCGCCGCCGGCGTGCGGGTGGCGTCGAGCTGGCGGATCAGCGCCGCGAGCGTGGCGGCATCCGGGTGCGCCCCCGCCGCGCGCGCCCGCAGGCGCTGCACCGTGGCATCGAGGCGTTCGCGCGACACCGGCTTGAGCAGGTAGTCGACCGCGCCGTTGTCGAAGGCATCGATCGCGTACTGGTCGTAGGCGGTGACGAACACCACCTGCGTGCGCGGGCTGGCCTCGGCCGCGGTGGACGCGACTTCCAGGCCGGTCAGCCCGGGCATGCGGATGTCGAGGAACGCCACGTCGGGCTGGTGTTCGGCGATCGCCTCGACCGCGCTGCCGCCGTCGTCGCAGGTCGCGACGATCGACAGCTCCGGCCAGGCTTGGCGCAGCAGCGATTCGAGCGCGGTGCGCAGGATCTCCTCGTCCTCGGCGATGACGCAGGTGGGACTCGAAGCGACGGCGGTGTCACGCGACATGGTCGTGCTCCCGGGCGTTGTCGGTGGGCAGGGTGATGGTGGCGGCGACGCCGGCGGGGAAGTTGGCGGCGATGCTGAAGCGGGCGGCGTTGCCGTAGGCCAGGCGCAGGCGCTCGCGCACGTTCTTCAGGCCGATGCCGGTGCCGCTGCTTTCGGCGTTGAAGCCGCGGCCGTCGTCGGCGACGGTGACCGAGAGTTCCTGGTTGCCGGTGGTGGCGCGGATCCAGACGGTGCCGCCGCCGGGCTTGGATTCGAGCCCGTGCTTGATCGCGTTCTCCACCAGCGTCTGCAGCATCATCGAGGGGAACGGCAGCGCATGCAGCGCCTCGGGCACGTCGACCTGGGTCGACAGCCGCGGACCCATGCGGATCTTGAGGATCTCGAGGTAGGCGTTGGCGCGCTCGAGTTCCTCGCCCAGCGTGGACTGGCCCTGCAGCGTGCGCGGCAGCGAGCGGCGCAGGTAGGCGATCAGGTGTCCGAGCATGGCGTCGGCGCGTTGCGGGTCGCTGCGGGTCAGCAGCTGCGCGCTGGCCAGGGTGTTGTAGAGGAAGTGCGGCTCGACCTGGGCGTTGAGCAGGCTCAGCTTGGCCTCGCTCAGCTCCCTGGCGCTGGCCGTGTCGCGCACCACTTCCTTCTCGCCGCGCCGGTGTTCGGCCACGCGGCGGGTGATGGCGCGGGTGATCGCTTCGATGGTCTCGAGGTTCCTGCCGTGGTCGACGCGCAACCAGTCGGTCCATGCGCCGCTTTCGGGCTCGCACGCCAGGGTGATGCTGGAGGTGTCGCCGCCCGGCAGCACGGTGGCGACCACCACGTCGCGCTGTCCGCCGAGCCGGGTATCGAGCCAGTGCATGGGATCGAAGCGACTGTGCGCGCCGTAGGGATCGGGGCGGCTCACGCCGGAGCGGACGCGCAGGCTGTCGCGCGCGGACTCGATGTCGACCGCCCTGGGCAACTCGCGCAGCGCGGCATCGACCAGGCCGAACGCGTCGTCGGCGGGAAACGGCACCTCGATCTGTCGGCGCTGCCGGTTGCGCAGCTGCTCGGCGGTCGCGTCCTGGCCGACGATCATGCGGACGCGGTGGATATGCGAGATCACGTCGGGCACGACGAACGCCAGGGTGATCATCCACAGCAGCACGATGGGGAATTCGGGCAGGTTCAATGCCGAAGACCAGACCATCAGCACCAGCAGATAGAAGATGCACCAGGCCAGGACGTGGCGGGTGACGAAGAACAGGGTGGTCATCGGAATGCGGCCCGGGAAATCATGCGGCGAGGATAACGACGCCCCCTGCCCATTGGCAGCGCCGTGCGACGAAGGCGGGAAAACGGCGACCGAAGCGCCGGCTGCGCGCGTGGAGCCAGCGCCGCCGGATGTCGCGTGGCCGCGGGCAGGGCATTGACGCGGTGGTGCGCAGCGATGGGGGATGATGCCGGTCCCGGCTGCCCGGGTTCGAACCAAGGACTCCACATGCGCTTTGCCCTGCTGGCCATCGCTGCCGCCTTGCTGCTGTCCATTGCCGGATGCGGGCAGGATCGGGCTGCCCCGGCAGAACCCGCCAGCACGTCGCCCGCCACCGCGCCATCTGCTGCCCAGGCGGATGCCCCGGCTGCGACCGCCGTCCCGGCTGCCGGTGTCCCGGACGATGCCGCGCCCGCTGGCCGGACGGAGGGACCAGCGGAGCCGGACGACCATGCCGCGGTCAACGCCCGGATCGACAACGTGCTTGGCGACCACGCGCCGTACGAACGCGCCGTGCTCGCGTTCCGCGCCGCGGTGCAGGCGGGCGACCGGGCAGCGGTCGCGGCGATGGTGGCCTATCCATTCACCGCTCACCTCGACCGCGGTGAGGTTCGCATCGCGGACGCGGCGGCATTCGTCGCCCGCTACGACGACATCGTCACGCCGGCCATCGCGCGTGCGATCGGAGACCAGCGCTACGCCGACCTGTTCGTCAACCAGCGCGGGGTGATGTTCGGCAACGGCGAAGCCTGGATCAACGGTGTCTGCGCCGACGGGAACTGCGCGAATCCGGACGTGCGCGTCGTCGCGATCCAGCCGGCGCAATAGCCGAGCCACCATGCACCCCTGGCCTGTCCTGCTCGCCGCCGCGCTGCTTGCGACCGCCATCGACGCGCAGGCGCGCACGGTCTATCGCTGCGTGCGCGACGGCACGGTAAGCCTGGCGACCGCGCCCGAGCCGGGTTCGAAATGCGTCGCGAAGCAGATCGACGACAACGCGGTGCAGGCGCCCAATCTGTGGGGCGAGATGGGGGTGTTCAGCGGCACGCTCTATGAGCGCGAACAGGACGGTCGGCTGGTGTATTCGACCCGCAACCTGCCCGGGTCGCGCGTGTTCCTGAAGTTCACCGTGCAGACGCCGCCGGGCGAGCCAGCGCACGTGGGCCTGGGCAAGGTGGGCAGGCCGCAGCTGGACCGCCACGCCAAGCTGTTCAAGGCCGCGGCCAGGGCGACCGGCGTTGAGGACGCGTGGCTGCGCGCGATCGCCCACGCCGAAAGCGGCTTCGATGCGCGCGCGGTGTCGCCCAAGGGTGCGCAGGGCGTCATGCAGCTGATGCCAGCGGTGGCGACGGAGTACGGGGTCAGCGATCCGTTCGCGCCGGCGCAGTCGATCGGAGGCGGCGCGCGCTACATGAAGTCGCTGCTGCGCCGCTACGATGGCGACCGCGCGCTGGCGGCCGCCGCCTACAACGCCGGCATCGGCACCGTGGCCCGCTACAAGGGCGTGCCCCCGTACGCCGAAACGCGCACCTACATCGACAAGGTGCTGACCCTGTACGAGCGCTACCGCGAGGCGATGGGCGTCCGGCGGGAAACGCCGGCACAGTAGTGCTTGCGGTGGGCAATTCCGTGGAAGCCGCCCGGGCCTCGAGTCTTGCTCCCGAATCGCAGCGCTTTCGAGAAGAGCGCCAAAAGCTCGCGGCTGAAGCCGCTCCCACGCGAGCGAGGATCAGCGCGGCGTGAGCTTCAGCAACCGCCCGCCCTTGCCGTCCTCAAGCAGCCAGATCGCACCGTCAGGCCCCTGTTCCACCGCGCGGATGCGCTGGCCCATGTCGAAGCGCTGCGCCTCGCGCGCGGCATCGCCATCGAACTCGACCCGCACCAGCGACTGCGACGACAGGCCGCCGATGAACGCGTCGCCCTGCCAGTCCGGGAACATCGCACCCGAATAGATCATCAGGCTCGATGGCGAGATCACCGGCGTCCACCAGGCCTTGGGCGCGCTGAATTCCGGGCGGGTGTCGTGGTCGGGGATGACGCGGCCGTCGTAGTGGTCGCCGTTGGAGACGATCGGATAGCCGTAGTTGCCGCCGCGCTCGACCAGGTTGAGCTCGTCGCCGCCCTGCGGTCCCATCTCCACTTCCCACAGCCGGCCCTGCGCGTCGAAGTCGATGCCCAGCAGGTTGCGGTGGCCCAGCGACCAGACCTGCGCGGTCACACCGCCCTTGGCGGCGAACGGGTTGTCGGCCGGCACGCTGCCGTCGTCATTGAGCCGGATGACCTTGCCGAGGTTCGACTGCATGTCCTGCGCCGGGTCGAACTTCTGCCGCTCGCTGGACGTGATCCACAGCTTGCCGTCGCTGCCGAACAGCAGGCGGTGGCCGAAGTGGCCGCGGCCGTCCACCTTCGGCACCTGCCGCCAGATGACCGCGAGGTCCTGCAGGGCGCCGCCACCGCTGTCGTCGAGCGCCAGCGTGCCACGGGCCACGGCGGCGCCGCGGGTGTCGTCGTCGCCGGCCTCGACGTAGCTGACGTACACGACGTGGTTGTGGGCGAAATCCGGATGCGGGGCGATGTCGCCGAATCCGCCCTGGCCGCCGTAGTCGACCTCGGGCACGCCGCGGATGTCGGCGCTTGCGCCGGTGGCGGGGTCGACGCGCTTCAGCCCGCCCTTCTTCTCGGTCACCAGCAGGCGCCCATCGGGCAGGAAGGCCATCGCCCACGGCTCGTCGAACGTGGCAACCTCGGTGGCCGCGAACGGGAGTGCACCGCGGTCGGCAGGCGCCGCGGCGGGCGTGGCAGAGGCCGGCGCTGGCGTGGCCGCGGCGGATGGCGCGGATGGATCGGGTGCCGCGGCGTCGCCTGGTCCGGTGCACGCCAGCAGGCCCAGGCTGCC
Organism: Luteimonas notoginsengisoli; assembly: GCF_042648885.1. Lineage (NCBI taxonomy): Bacteria > Pseudomonadati > Pseudomonadota > Gammaproteobacteria > Lysobacterales > Lysobacteraceae > Luteimonas > Luteimonas notoginsengisoli. The sequence continues at coordinate 52,193 of NZ_JBHRYF010000023.1, forward strand.
CGCGCAGGCGAGCACGAGCAGGCGGCGATGGAGGCGGCGGGGAGTGATGCGGCAAACGGTCATGGCGGCGCTCCGGTTCACGTGTCGACACGGGTGGGAATGCACACTAGCACCAGCGTGCAAGGAGGATCGGATGCTGCCAGCGATCGACATCGGTTGCCCGTACTGCGGCGAAACCATTGCCCTGTTCGTCGACGGCTCCGCCGGCGACCAGCAATACATCGAGGACTGCCAGGTCTGTTGCCGGCCGATCCAGGTGACGGTCACCCTGGACGCGGACGGGGAACCCACCGTCGGCGTGCGCGCGGAGGATGAAGTCTGACGACGCGTGCCAGGCCGGCGTGGCCTCCGGCAGCTGCGCCGGGGCCGCCGGGCGCTATGCTCCCGTCACGGAGGATCACCGCCATGCCCGCAACCGCGATTGCGCCGCTGCTCGCCACCGCCGGCATCGGCTGGCTGTACTACCGGCGCATCCGCCGCCAGTTCGGGCGCCAGCCCTATCGTCCCAGGCGCACGATGCTGCGCATCGTCCTGCTGTCGCTGGTCGCGTGCGGGTTGCTGGCGATCGGCTTGCTGGCGCCGCGACTGGGTCCCGCGCTGGCGATCGGCGCCATCGCTGGCGCGATGCTCGGATGGTTGGCGCTGCGACACACCCGCGTGGCCATCGTGGCGGGGATGCGCGAATACGTTCCCAATCCCTGGATCGGCGGGCTGATCGCGCTGCTGCTGGTCGCCCGGCTGGCCTGGCGCTGGGTCCACTTCGGACACTTCGACGCAGCCATGCAGTCAGGCGCGCAACTCAGCCCTTTGACCTGCGGATTGCTGGCTGCGCTGGTCGCGCACTACCTGGTCAGCGGCATCGGACTGATGCGGCGCATGCGCGCGCTGCTTCCCGATTGAAGGTTTCCGCCGGCACGGCGGTCACTACGCGCAGGTAAAAGTTGTGTTGTGTTCAGCCCCCGGGATTCGGGGGGCGGCACGCGCACGGCCGAAAAAAAACCGGGCGGCCCGGCACTTGGCGCAATGCATGACGGCCATCGCATCATCGGCTAGCCGCATTCGTGCCGGCGATGGTTAAGGCGGCGTAAGCCCGCGCGTGGGAGCGCGGGAAATGTTCATCCGGATATCGGCATGGTCGTTCCCAGGGCGGTGCGGCACGATCCGATCGACGGCGTCCCCCCGCTCAACCACCCCCATGGAGAACCCGATGAACAACGCAAACAAGCTGTCCGGCCTGATCGCACTGGTTGCCGCCGCGGCCATGCCGCTCGCATTCGCGCAGACTGCCCCGACCACCGACGATGGCGCCATGCAGTCCACCTCGCCGCAGTCGACCTCGCCGACGACCACGGCCCCGACTGCCGAGCCCAAGCAGGTCACGTGGGCCGACCTGGACACCGACAAGGATGGCAGCCTGAGCAAGGCGGAAGTCGCCACCGTTCCGGCATTGACCCAGGTGTTCGGCGCGGCCGACGCCGATGCCGACGGCAAGCTGACCGCTGACGAATACAAGGCCCACGCGGCCGCCGACAATGCAGGCGACGCCACCGGCGACACCACCGACGACGGCGGAGAGTAAGCAGGACGCAGTTGCGCATCCTTGATCCACGGGCGGCCTTCGGGCCGCCCGTTTCCTTTTCCGGCGGCTGGCCAGCGCACGTGCGATGTTTCGGGGGCGATTCCACCACGCGGGGCGAGCAGCACGATATTCCAGCCGTCGCTTCCGGCAGCCCCGGCATAATGCACGCATGGACAATGGCATCCGCATGGTGGCCTTCGACGGCGACGACACGCTCTGGCGCAGCCAGGACTACTTCGATGCCGCGCAGCTCGAGTTCGAGCAGATCGTCGGTCGCTACATCGACCTGGCCGACGCGCGCGTGGCCGAGCGCCTGTATGCGTTCGAGAAGGCGAACCTGGCGTGGTTCGGCTATGGTGTGAAGGGCATGGCCCTGTCGATGATCGAGGCGGCGGTGGAGATCACCGGCCAGCGCGTCGGCGCCGCGGACGTACAGCGCATCGTCGGGCTTGCCAAGGAGCTGCTGCGGCATCCGGTAGAGCTGCTGCCGGGCATCCGCGACGCCGTCGCCGCGGTGGCCGCGAAACATGACGTCGTCCTGATCACCAAGGGCGACCTGTTCCACCAGGAAGCGAAAGTGCGCGACTCGGGGCTGGCCGACCTGTTCCGGCGCATCGAGATCGTCAGCGAGAAGGATCCTGCGACCTATGCGCGGCTGCTGGAGGAATTCGGCATCGCAGCGGCGCAGTTCGTGATGGTCGGCAATTCGCTGCGCTCGGACATTGCCCCGGTGCTGACGCTCGGCGGTTGGGGCGTGCACATGCCGTATCACACGACCTGGAGCCACGAGAGCGAGGCCAGCATCGATGCCTGCGGCGAGCGCATGCGCACCGTGCCGTCGCCGGAAGGCCTGCCTGCGGCGATCCAGGCGATTGCCGGGTCCGCCGCGGCAGGACGGTTTGCGCGGTGAACGGCAAGCCAATCCAGGCCACCGCACGCGCGACGGCAAGGCCCGGCTCGGCACTGTTGCGCTGCGGACTGGCGGCAACCAGCCTCATGGCTCTCGTGTCACTGGGCGCTTGCAGTGCCGCCGGCCCGGTGCCGGTGCGCAGCGGCCAGCCGGTGGCCGTGTTCGCGCAACCCGCCACGACTGCAAAGCCTCCGCACCACGACGAGCGTCTGCCGCACCGCGTGCGTCGCGATGGCCATGGTCGTCAGATCCATTTCCGCGAAGTGCGGACGAATCCCCATCGCGCGGCCGCATGCGGCAACTCGCGCTGCGAATCCAGCGATCCCCGCCCGCATGAGGATGGCGGGCAATAGCGGCAGCACGTCACCTGCGCGTCGCCGGCCCGGATGGGCTGGCAACTACTCGCCAATCTGCTGCGGCTGGGTGGTCAGGGGATGGATGCTGGCTTCGACCCCGGATTCGACCTGCAGCGTGACCCAGCGCAGGGCGACGGCGTAGGCGCCGAGCAGGACCACGACGGCGACTGCCCAGACCACCCAGCGATGCGATCGGGTCGCCCGCGGAGCATGCGCTTGTCGGGTGCTGGCCATGGCGTTCTCCTGAATGCGGTCGGCGCGGGGCGCGCCATCGAGTTGCGCGCAAATTACGCCCGCGCGCGTCACGGGCGCGTGCAAGCACGGCGGTTCACATTCGATCGCGGCGCGCTTCCGATCGGCGGACCAGACGCTTCGCACGTGCGTTGGATCGGCTGCGGGCACGGCACGATGAACCGCGGATTTCGGCGTCGCACGTGCGGGCGGCATCGCGCGACTCGCGCGGGCGCCGGTCCCGGTGCAAGATGGAAAACATCGCCACGGTGGTACGCGGAGCTTTCGCTGGCCGCGCCCGGGGAAACATGCGTGCAAACCGAACTGAGACACGAGCCATGGACAACCCGATGACCCTTCCTTTCGTTGCCGTGTTGCAGCGCCTGCCCCGTCCGGTCGCGCTGCTGGCGGCGGGCCTGCTGCTGTCGGCGGCATTGCTTCCGCCAATCGCATTCGCGCAGGACCATGCATTTGCCTGGAATCCGCGCAGCGGGGATGCCTGGGTCGACGCGCAGCTGGCCGACATCAACGCCTACGGCAGCCGCTACCGCGGCGCGTTCGTCGACGAACTGGCGCGCTACCACGCCGCGCCGCGCGCGCTGGTCACCGAACTGGTCGACGAGCGCAACTGGGCGCCGGGAGACGTCTACTACGCCTGCGTGCTGGCGCAGGTGCTGGGACGACCTTGCCGGGCCCTGGTGGAAGCCTGGGGACAATCCCACGACGAGGGCTGGGCCGTGGTCGCCGCGCAGGCGGGCATCGCGTCGAGGCCGAACCCCACGCAGCGGCTGAAGCAGGAGATCGCCGCGAGCTACGCGCGCTGGGGCCGGCCGGTTGCCGAGGTGCCTGCACCGACCAAGGAAGGCGACGAGGACCCGAAGCAGCGCAAGCGCGGCGGTTGACCCCGCCGCTCAGCCAACGAAGGTATCGAACAGCAGCTTCATGTTCAGCACCACGATGATCGCCGCGATCGCCCAGGCCAGCGACGCCAGCCAGGGCGCGATGACGAACCGCCCCATCTTTTCCCGGTCGGTGACGAAGCGCACCAGCGGGATCACCGCGAACGGCAGCTGCATCGACAGCAGCACCTGGCTGAACACCAGCAGCTTCGCCGCGCCTTCCGAACCGTAGAGCGCGGTGATCACCACCACCGGCACGATCGCGATGCCGCGCGTCACCAGCCGCCGCGCCCAGGTCGGCAGGCGCAGCTGCAGGAAGCCTTCCATCACGATCTGACCGGCCAGGGTGGCGGTGACCGTGGAGTTCAGGCCGGAGGCGAGCAGCGCGATCGCGAACAGCGTCGAGGCGATGCCTACCCCGAGCATCGGCGAGAGCAGCGCATAGGCCTGTTCGATCTCCTGCACATCGGTATGGCCTGCCTTGTGGAACACCGTGGCGGCCATGATCAGGATCGCGGCATTGATGAACAGCGCCAGCATCAGCGCGATGGTGCTGTCGGTCACCGCCCAGCGGATCGCCATGCGCTTGCCGGCGTCGTCGCGCGGGTAGTCGCGCGTCTGCACGATCGAGGAATGCAGGTACAGGTTGTGCGGCATCACCGTGGCGCCGATGATGCCGATCGCGATGTACAGCGCGGCCGGGTTGGTCACCACTTCGACGCGCGGAATGAAACCGCCCAGCACCTCGGCCACCGGCGGCGCCGCGAGCGCGATCTGGATCCCGAAGCAGGCGAAGATCACCATCAGCATCGCGATGATGAAAGCCTCAAGCGCGCGGAAGCCGTGGCGCATCAGGTACAGCACCAGGAACACGTCGACCGCGGTGATGATCGCGCCCATCACCAGCGGGATCCCGAACAGCAGGTTGAGCGCGATCGCGGTGCCGATCACCTCGGCCAGGTCGCAGGCGATGATCGCGATCTCGCACACCAGCCACAGGGCGAACGCGACCGGCTTCGGGTAGTGGTCGCGGCAGGCTTGCGCCAGGTCGCGGCCGGTGGCGATGCCCAGCCGCGCCGCGAGTGCCTGCAGCACGATCGCCATCACGTTCGACAGCAGGATGACGCTCAGCAGGGTGTAGCCGAACTGCGAACCGCCGGCCAGGTCCGTGGCCCAGTTGCCCGGATCCATGTAGCCGACCGAGACCATGTAGCCGGGGCCGAGGAACGCGAGGAACCGGCGCAGCCACTGGCCCGACCCGCCGGCTGTGGGGACGCGGACGCTGGCGTTGAGCGCGCCCAGGCTGGCGCCGGTGCGCGGATCGCGGGGGAAGCGCCATCCGCGCTCGGCGACGCGGGGCGAGGCAGGGTCTTCGCGATCCACGGGCGATCGCCGTCCAGGCGGGGAAGCCCGTTATAGCCACTGCTATGTTGCGAAGCAAGCGCCATGGTGCTGCGCTACCCTGACGCGCCCGCGGTCCAATTCCTGCGCCGCAGGCGTCCGCGCGACAGGACCCGAGCCGGCATGCCGAAATCGAAACCCGCGCCCCCGCCGCTGATCGACGCACGCGTGCATGCGGAGAGCTTCCGCCAGGTCCGCGAGGCGCATCGACTCGAGCTGGTGGAGGACTATGTCGAGTTGATCTCGGACCTGATCCGCGACGGCGGCGAGGCCCGCCAGGTCGACATCGCCGCGCGCATGGGCGTGGCCCAGCCGACCGTGGCCAAGATGCTCAAGCGCCTGGCGAAGGCGGGCTACGTGGAGCAGAAGCCGTACCGTGGCGTGTTTCTGACCGCGGGCGGCGAGGCGCTCGCGCAGGCCAGCCGGGAACGGCACCAGGTAGTGGAAGCGTTCCTGCTCGCGCTGGACATCGATCCCGACACCGCGCGACGCGATGCCGAAGGCATCGAACATCACGTCAGCGCGGACACCGTCGCGGCGTTTGCGCGCTTCGTGCAGATGCGGCAGCGACCCGTGGAGTAGTTGCGAAGTGGCGCTGCGGCCATGGGGCCGCGCGCCTGCGCTCGCCTCAGGCGGCTTCGGACAGCGACTCGGCCAGGGCCTGCCACTTGGGCAGCTTGTCGAGCTGGCCGACCGTGCGCAGGTAGGCCGTGTCGATCTCGCGGCCGTTGACCAGGGCCGCGGCGACGTGCACCGCGCCGGCGACCCAGAAGCTGCCGCGGATGCGCGCGGGCTGCAGGTGGAACGCCACCGCTTCCACGATCGGGCCGGGCAGGCCCCACAGGCCCAGCAGGTAGGCGCCGGTAGTGGCGTACGACGCCGCGGAGCCGTGCTGGTCCTGCACGGTCAGCTTCGGCAGCAGCAGGCCGACTTCGGACAGCAGGCCGGCGGTGGAGGCGAGCTCCGCGCTCGGGCCGGCCAGCAGGCGTCCGGCGAGCTGCGAGATGCGCAGCGAGCGATCGCGGATGGCGTCGGCGTCGGCGCCCGCGGCAAACACTTCGCTGGCCAGGACCAGGTGGCGCAGGGCGTTCTGGCCGAGCCGGGTGACCGCGGTGCGCAGGTCGCTGATCTCGCGGCCGCCGGAGTAGTAGGCCGAGTTGGTCAGCCGCAGCACGCGCGCGGCGACGGTCGGGTCCTGGGAAACGACCTCGGCGATGCGCGCTGCACTGGTGTCGGGATCGCGCAGCAGCCGGGTCAGCGCCATGTACTGGCGCGGCGCGGCGGGCAGGGCGCCGACGCGATTGATCGCCTGCTTCAGCGCGGGGTCCTCGAGCAGCGCGCGCAGCTCCATCACGCTTTCCACCGCCTCGATCAGCGGCAGCGCTTCCAGCGGTTCGGGGAGCACCCGGTGCGCGGTCTCCAGCGCCTGCATCGCTTCCTGTTCGCGGCCCGATTCCATCAGCAGGATGCGCACGGCGTCGGGATGCCGCTCGCGCAGCTGGGTCAGCACCGCCAGGCCCGCGGCGGGGCCGACGCGCTCGCCGCACACCAGCACGTCGGGAGCGAGGTCCGCGGCCATGGCCAGCGCGGCCTCCAGGCTCGCGGCGCGGGCCAGCTGCCAGTCCAGGCCCTGCTCGGCCAGTTCCTGTTCGACCTGCGCGGCCTGCTCACCGTTGTCATTCACCATCAAGATCAGCACCACGTCCCCCCGCTTCCACTTCAGCGCGCCAACAAGATCGACAACGATACTGCAGGCGGGGACGCGCGGAATCGCGCTCGACGCAAAGTTCGAGCGCGCGCACATTTCCGCAGGTTTTCCGCGCGCCAATCGCCACCGGAAATGACGCAAGGCGGCCGCAACGGCCCGCGCGCGTCAACGTTTCGCCGGGTCGGCGTCGTGCGGCGCGATGGGCAGCGTGGCGCGCACGCGGGTGCCCCGGCCCGGCGCGCTGTCGATCACCAGCGAACCTCCCAGCTGCTGGGCGCGCTCGCGCATCGTCAGCAGGCCCAGCCCGTGCACGTCCGCGGGGTCGACGCCGCGGCCGTCGTCCTCGACCCGAAGGTGCAGCGCCTGCCCGTCGAGTTCGATGACCACCTCGATGGTCGTGGCACGGGCATGGCGCAGGGCGTTGGTCAGCGCTTCCTGGGCAATGCGGAAGCAGGCCAGCTCCACCGCTGGCGGCGGGCGCTGCGGCATCGCGGGCACCCGCAGCGTGATCTTCGTGCGCGTATTGCGCTCGAGCAACGCGACCTGGCCGCGCAGCGCCGCCTCCAGTCCCAGGGAATCGAGCTGCGGCGGGCGCAGCAGCAGCGACAGGTTGCGCAGCTTGAGCACCGTATGGTCGGCGATCGCGACGATCTCGTCGACGATCTCGCGTCGCGCCGGATCGTCGTCGAGCAGCGCGGTCGCGCCGAGCTTGATCGCGGTGATCGACTGGCCGACGTCGTCGTGCAGCTCGCGCGACAGCGCGCGGCGCTCGTCCTCCTGCGCGGTCAGCAGCCGCTGCGCCATGGCCTGCAGCTCCTCGCGCAGCAGGCTCTGCTCGCGCATGCCCGAACTGGCCTGGCCATAGGCCGTGCGCGCATCGTCGGCGAGCCGGTTCATCGCGTCGGCCAGCGGCGCCAGTTCGCGCGGCAGGCTACCGGCGGCGATCGGTTCGGGTTCGCGATCGACGGCGAAATGCTGCATGCGCTCCAGCAGGCCGCGCACGCTGCCGCCGAGGCGCCGCATCTTGATGCCGACGATCGCCAGCACGCCGAGCAGCACCAGCGCCAGCAGGCCCAGCATGATCATTGCATTGCGCCACAGTTCCGCCTCGACCGCCTGTTCGGGCTGCAGCAGCCACAGGCTCCAGCCGACCTCGAGCGGCATCGCCAGCGCGTAGGCGTCGCCGCCGTCGCGCAGGACGCCGGGCAGGCGCTGCATCCGCGCACGACCGTCAGCCGTCGGCAGGGCCGCCAGCCAGCGTTTGCGCTCGTCGCCGCGCAGCGTGTCCAGCGGGCGGTACGGCAGGCCGGGGCTGGCCTGCACCACGGACAGGTTGCGGTCCAGCAAGAGCAGCTCCAGGCCGCGCTTGCGCAGCCAGCGCTGGCTGGGTGCCAGCGCCTCGATGGGGATCGAGCCTTCCAGCACGCCCGCGAAGCCCTTTTCCGCATGCAGCGGCACCGACACGGCCACCAGCGGGTCGGTGCCCAGCGCGCGTCCGCGAAAGGCGTTGGAGACGTGGCCGCGGCCGCTGCGCCGCGGTTCGCGGAAGTAGTCGCGGTCCGCGACCGAATACGCGCCCGTCGTGGCTGCCATGGCCGGGGCGGTGGTCCGCAGGACGCCGGCGCCGTCGGTGGCCAGCAAGGAGACGAAGGCGGGGTAGTGCCTGCGCAGGTGGCGCAGGTCGCTGGACCAGGCCGCGACGTCGTCGATGTCGCCGGCGGCGCCGCGACGTTCGGCCAGCACCTGCAGCGCCACCAGATGCGACTGCAGGAAAGCGTCGATCTGGCGACCGTTGACCTCGGCCGCCACCGCCAGCCGCGCGGCGGCCTGCTGCTGCGCGGTGGCCACGCCGCGCCAGAGGAGGAGCGTGGCCAGCATCAGCACCGGCAGCACCACCGCGAGCAGCAGCAGGCGCGCGAACTCGGGCAGCAGGGCCCAACCGGGCCGGGTCTCGGGAGCGTCTGGGGTCGACATGCGCCTGCCACGCTAACCGCCCAGGCCCGTCGACCACAACCTCCGGGGGGGTGATCTGCGGCCGCTGCGGCGTCACGCCGGCCTGGTCAGGCCGGCTCCGTCACGCCGCGTAGATCACGGGGTGCTCAGAACAGTTCCACGCTCCCGGCGTCCATCGATTGCTGCATGACCGGCTTGTGCGGCGGGCGCTCCCAGTCGCCGCGCATCTGCATGATGCGTCCGGCAAGCTGGCCGATCGCCTGCTGCACATCGGCGCCGCCGCCGTGGTGCAGCAGGTCCTGCAGCGCGCTGGCTTCGCGGTTGATCGCCCCGAGGCGGTCGAGGTGCACGTTGGCCGCGGTCAGCGCCTGGGTGGCGATATCCTCGAACTGCAGCGAGCGCACCGCCTCGGCCACCGAGCCGTCGATCGCGCGGCCGCATTCGACGATCTCGCGCATGCCGTTGCCCAGGCCGCGGTTGATGCCGTCGACGCGCTCGAGCATCGCCGCGGCTTCGGCACGCGCGCCGCGGGACCGGTCGAGGTCGCGCGATGCCATCTGGCTGACGGTGTCGCGGACGCGTGCGATCGCATCCTTGGAGCTGTGGGCGAGCTTGCGGATCTGTTCGTTGAAGGCGGTCGAGCGTTCGGACAGGTTGCGGACTTCGTCGGCCACCACCGCGAAGCCGCGACCGGCTTCGCCGGCGCGTGCCGCTTCGATCGCGGCATTGAGGGCGAGCAGGTTGGTCTGGTCGGCGATCGACCGGACGTCCTCGAGCAGCGAGAAGATGCCGTCCAGGTGTTCGGCCATCGCGTCGATGTGGGTCACGGTGGTGTTGCTCTGGCCGCTGACGGCCTCCAGCGCTTCGACCAGCTGTTCCATCTGCTGGCTGGCCTGCTGCGCGAAGTGGTGCACGTCGGCGCCGCCCCCCACGCCGTCGGCGCCGCGGCGGTCGATGATGCGGGTGACGACCTCGCTCTGCTCGCGCGACTTGCGATTGACCGCCTCGAAACTGCTGCCGAGCTTGGAAACCGATTCGCGGATCAGTTCGCGGGTGCGTTCGATCTCGGTGCGCGAACCCTGCACTTCCGCGCCGATGAAGCTGCGCAGGTCCTCGAGCAGGCGCGTCTGTTCGGAGAGCAGGGCGGTATTGCGTGCCGTGGGGCGCTGCGACCAGGCGAAACCCAGCCAGGCCAGGGCCATGGCCACCAGCGCGCCCCAGCGCACCGGCGTCGGCAGGCCGAAGGCCTCGACCACGAGCACGGCAAGGGTGAGCGCCAGGGGCGCGGAGATGCGGATCAGTAAGCGCGAATCCATCGTCGGTCTCGGTGGGGGATGGTGTGCCTTGGATAACGGCAGCGGCGGCGCCCGCTTGAGCGGCCGGTCAGTTTCCTGGCACCGGAGCGAGCAGGCGCTGCGCGATTCGGTCGAGCGGCAAGATCTCGCAGGCCGCGCCGAGCGCGACCGCTGCGCCGGGCATGCCCCAGACGACGCTGCTGGCCTGGTCCTGGGCGATGGTGTCCGCGCCGGCCTTGCGCAGGGACAGCAGGCCCCGCGCGCCGTCGTTGCCCATGCCGGTCAGCAACGCCGCGCTGGCGTTGGCGCCCGCATGCGCGGCGACGGATTCGAACAGCACGTCGACGCTGGGGCGGTGTCCGCGCACCAGGTCCTCGTCGCTGATCCGGCAGTGCCAGCGCGCGCCGCTGCGCACGACGCGCAGGTGGCGTCCGCCGGGCGCGAGGTAGGCGTGCCCCGGCAGCAGCGGCTGGTTGTCGACCGCCTCGAGCACGGTCATGCGGCTGTTGCGGTTGAGGCGCTCGGCGAATGGAGCGCTGAACGCGCCGGGGATGTGCTGCACCATGACCGTCGCCGGCGCGTCGGCCGGCATCTGCGCCAGCACGTCGCGCAGCGCCTGCACGCCGCCGGTGGAGGCGCCGATCGCCAGCAGGCGATCGGTCGTGCGGAAGCCCAGCGGGCCCTGCACGCGCACCGGGGCGGTGTCCGCGATCCGGCCCACGCGCGCGCGCGCGGCCAGCTTGATCTTCTCCGCGAGCTCTTCCGCGTGCCCGGCCAGCCCACGCGCGACATCGAGCTTCGGCTTGGCGACGAAGTCGACCGCGCCCAGCGCCAGTGCGTCCAGCGTGACCTGCGCGCCGGCGTGGGTGAGCGTGGACACCATCACCACCGGCATCGGCCGCAGCCGCATCAGGTTGCGCAGGAACGACAGGCCGTCCATGCGCGGCATCTCGACGTCGAGCGTGATCACGTCCGGCTCGAGCTGCTTGATCTTGTCGCGGGCGATGTACGGGTCGGCGGCGGTGCCGACCACCTCGATGCCGGGGTCGGCGCCGAGCAGTTCGGTCATCAGCGAGCGGATCAGCGCCGAGTCGTCGACCACCAGCACGCGCACGGGTTTGGTCGCCATCAGAACAGCTCCACGCTGCCGGCGGCCGGCGCCTTCGCCAGGCGGCCGTACAGCGCGCGTTCGGCGTCGACGATGCCGGTTTCGCGCGTCGACGGCAGGCGCTTGACCAGGGTGCGGCCGGTCTGCACGAAGAACCCCACCTTGCGCGGATGCACGTCGCCCAGGTCCTGCGCCAGCACCGGGATCCGTTCGGCCGCCAGGTACTCGAGCACGAACTGCGCATTGCGCGTTCCGATCGGCGCGCTGTGGAAGCCGCTCAGCACGTTGCCGCCGCCGAACACCTTGGCCTGCAGGCGCTGGCGTCGCGCCCCGAGCTTGAGCAGGTCGTTGATCAGCAGCTCCATCGCGTGCGCGCCGTAGCGCGCGCTGGTGTCGCCCCCACCTTCGCCGCCGGGCAGCATGAAGTGGTTCATCCCGCCCACGGCCATCGCCGGGTCGTACAGACACGCGGCCACGCACGAGCCGAGCAGGGTCACCACCGCCACCGGTTGCGCGCTGGCGACGTAGTCCGCCGGCAGCAGGCGGATGGCCTGGCACTTGAGCGCGCCGTCGTAGTACGTGCCCGGCAGCAATTCCGCCGCCGCGCTGTTCACCCGCGCACCGCCGTCGAAGCAGGCCGGTAGATGGTGCGCCCGCAGGGCACGACCAGGTCCGAGGCGTGGTTGAAGCTCTCGGAATGGCCGGCGTACAGCCGCCCGTCGGGCGTCAGCAGCGGTGCGATCCGCTGCAGCACGTGGTACTGCGTGGGCTTGTCGAAGTAGATCATTACGTTGCGGCAGAACACCGCAGCAAAGCGCTCTCGCAGTCCGTAGTCGTCGTCGCACAGGTTGAGCTGGCGGAACTCGAGCAGCGCCTGCAGTTCGGGCCGCACCCGGCACAGGCCGGCGTTGGCGCCGCTGCCGCGCTGGAAGAAGCGCCGCTTGCGGGCGGCATCCAGTGCGTCGATCCGCTCGACCGGATACACGCCGCGCCGCGCCAGCTGCAGCACGTGGGTATCGATGTCGGTGGCCAGGATCCGCACCGGTGGCGTCAGCGTGCCGAACGCCTCGCAGGCGGTGATCGCAAGCGACCAGGGCTCCTCGCCGGTGGATGCCGCGCAGCACCAGATCTGCAGCACGCCGTCGCCGCGGTGCGCGGCGCGCAGCTGCTCGGCGAGCACGCCGAAGTGGTGTCCCTCGCGGAAGAACGAGGTGAGGTTGGTGGTGAGCGCGTTGACGAACTGCTGCGCCTCCGCCCCCTGCGCGCTTTCGACGTGGTCGAGGTATTCGCCCACGCGCCACATGCCGAGCACCCGCAAGCGTCGCGCCAGGCGGCTGTAGACCATGTCGCGCTTGTGCGGGCTGAGGCTGATGCCGGCGCGCTCGTGGATCATCCGGCAGACGCGGCGGAAGTCGCGCTCGTCGAAGTCGAACGCGCGCTCTTCGGCCTGGGAGGCGGCGCCGGGGGCGAGGTCAGCCATGGATGGTGCCCCGCTGCGCGTTCGCGGACGTGTTGTGGTCGCCGCCGTTGGCGAGCAGCCAGCGGCGGATCTCGGCGTTGGGCAGCGCCGGCGCGTACAGGAAGCCCTGCACCCGGTCGCAGTCCAGGCCGATCAGGATTGCCCGCTGGGCCTCGTCCTCGACGCCTTCCGCGACCACCTGCATGTCGAAGTTGCGCGCGATCAGCACGATGGAGCGCACGATCGCCTCGCTGCCACGGCTGATGGCCAGGTCGCGGACGAACGAGCGGTCGATCTTGATCCGGTCCACCGGCAGCCGATGCAGCATCGACAGCGACGCGTGGCCGGTACCGAAGTCGTCGAACGACACCCGCAAGCCGAGCGCGCGCAGCCGGGCCAGCGAAATCTCGGCCAGGGCGGGCTCCGCGGCGCCATCGCCACGCAGGGCGATCGATTCGGTGAGCTCCAGTTCCAGCCGCGCCGCGGGCAGTCCGGCGGCGTGCAGGGCCACTTCGATCTCCTGCGGCAGCGCCTCGTCCTCGAACTGCACCGGGAACAGGTTCACCGCAACAGTGATGCCGCGTCCACCGACCGTCGGCCAGGTGGCCGCGTCGCAGCAGGCGCGCTGCAGGATCCAGCGTCCTACCGCCGGCGCGATCGCGCTGCGCGACAGGGCGTCGATGAACTCCGCCGGGCCGAGCATGCCGCGCTCGGGATGCTGCCACCGCAGCAGCGCCTCGGCGCCCGCAGGCAGGCCGCTGCGCAGGTCCACCTGGGGCTGGTAGTGCAGTTCGAACTCGCCCTGGCGGAAGGCGCGGCGCAGTTCCAGGTCCAGGCGCCTGCGGTCGATCGCCTCGGTGCGCATGCCCGGGGCGAAGCGGCGCACCTGGCGACTGCCGGCGCGCTTGGCGTGCTGCAGCGCGAGGCCGGCGCGGGCCAGCGTTTCGTCGGCGTCCTCGTGGGCGTGGTCGAGCGCCAGGCCGACGCAGGCTTCCACGTGCACGCGCTGGTACTCGATCTCGCAGGCGCGCGCCAGCCCGCGAAGCATCGGCCGCAGCTGCGGTTCGATCGTTTCGAGCTGCGCGCACGGGAACACCAGCGCGAACTCGTCGCCGCCGCAGCGCGCCAGGTAGGCGTCGGCGGGCAGCCAGTGCATCAGCCGCGATGCGACCACCTGCAGCGCCGTGTCACCGATCCGGTGCCCGAGCAGGTCGTTGATCGAGCGGAAGTTGTCCAGGCCGAGCAGTGCCACCGTGGTCGGCACGCCGCGCGCGCGCAGGCCTTCGAGCATCGCCAGCAGGCCGTCGCGGTTGGGCAGGCCGGTCAGCGCGTCCAGCCGCGACTGGACTTCGTGCTGGCGGCTGGGACAGTCGGTCACGTCGCGCAGGCTCAGCGCCAGGCCGGTGTCGGCACCGGCCAGCCAGGCGCAGCGCAACGCCTCGAGCGTGCGCGACTCGCCTTCGGCGTCGATGACCTGCAGGTCGAAGGTCTGCGCCAGCGTGGCCGGCTCGGCGCTGCCGTCGAGCCAGCGCGCAGCCGCGGCCGGATGCGTCTGGAGCCGCGCCGGGAAGAGTCCGTCGATCGGCTGTGTCGGATCGCAGGCCTCGCCCAGCAGCACCTGCGCGGCCATGTTGGCGAACGACACGTTGCCGTCGGTATCGAAGACCAGCAGCAGGCTCGAATCCACGTGCGCCAGCTGCTCGGCGATGCGATGGCGGCGCTTGATCTCGCGGTAGCCGACCATGTGCGCGGCAATCGCGGCCAATTTTTCCAGTGCCGGCAATGCGGCCACTGCGGGCGTGGGGCGCGGATGGCCGTCGGCCACGGCGATGGCGCCGAGCAGCTTGCCGCTGCGGCTGAAGACCGCGCTTGCGGCGTGGAAAGGCAGCATCGTGCCGACGCTGCCTTCGTCCGACGCCAGGCCAGGCAGGCGCGGGCCGACGGCGCGCAGCAGCGCTTCGACGGCAGGCACCAGCGATGCATCCAGGCCGCGTTCGGCGACCAGCCGCAGCCGCTCGCCTTCGTACAGCGCGACCGCCGCCAGCGCGCAGCCCACCTGCTGCGTCGCCAGCCAGGCCAGGTCGTGGAAACCCTCGCCTTCGCCCGGCATCGCCAGGGCGAGCGCTTCGTTGCCGGCCTCGCTCGAGGAAGCGCAATCGGTGCAATCGCCGCGGGTCGAACGGAACGTCATGTGGTGGAGCTCCTGGGGAGGGCGCGGCTTGCGGTGGTGCGTCGCTCCTGCAAGCGACGTGGTCGGGGCGGAATCGGCACCGCTCGCGCCGGTCGTGAACGTGGCGCAAGCGGTGCGTCTTCCCGACCATATCGGCGGGCCACAGGCGTGCTTGAGCGCGGCGTCCACCGGTGCATCGCGAACTGCGACGCCGTCGACGCCCGCTGCGCTGCGCGGGAGGGCGTCGACGAATCTTTCACCGCGGTCAGGCGGCGATCGCTGCCAGTGCGGTGCGCTCGTGGCCGGTCTGGATCCGGAACGCCGCCACCGTCTGCACCAGCTGCCCGGCCTGTTCCTCCAGGCTGCGGGCGGCGGCGGTGGCTTCTTCCACCAGCGCCGCGTTCTGCTGCGTGCCTTCGTCCATCTGGGTGATGGCCTGGTTGACCTGCTCGATGCCGGTG
>NZ_JBHRYF010000024.1:0-1183 GCF_042648885.1 Luteimonas notoginsengisoli
ATCGGGCGACTCGTATCTCGAGGTCGGCCCGATGATCGCCGACCTGTCGCTGACCCTGCACGTGTGCAAGGCCCGGGTCACCTCGTCGCAGCGCACGCGCTGGTCGGCCTATGCCGAGCAGGCGGTCTGGAACGTCTGGCATCCCGGGCAGGCCAGCTGGGGCGGACGCAGCCACCCGTGGTCCGGCTGGTCGACCAGCAATCCGGGCAACAACTACTACTACAGCTTCGTCGAGGCCACGATGTACTGGGCCCTGGCCAGCGGCAACGGCACCTGGATGACCCTGCTGCGCTCCAACAAGCTGCCCGCCCTGCAGAACTACTTCGCCGCCCTGCCCGGCGGCGGCAGCCTCGAGGGAACCGGCTACGGCACGTCCCACATGCGCCTGTTCTCGCTGTATCAGACCTGGCATGACGCCACCGGCGCCGACCTGGGCAACGCCAACTCCCACGTCACCGACAGCATCTATTACTGGATCCACGCCACCGTCCCCACCCTCGACCGATTCGCCCCGCTGGGTGACCAGGCGCGCAACTCCATCCCCGAGCTCTACGACTACCACCGCCGCCTGATGCTCGAGGCGCGCTACATCAGCAACGACACCGTGGCCCGCGATCGCGCTTCTTGGTGGCTGGCCAACATCTCCGTTGCCAGCATGAGCAACGGCTTCAACCGCCGTTACGACTTGCTGCCCGCCGGCAGCGGCGGCTCGCCTCCCACCGAACTGCTCTACCACGCCAAGGGCACCGGCACCCTGTTCGCGCGCAGCGACTGGTCCCGGACCGCCATGTGGCTGGCCTTCAACGCCGGGGCCTACAACGAAAGCCACGCCCACCAGGACCAGGGCGGCTTCACCCTGTTCGCCAACGACTGGCTGGCGGTGACCGAGAACATCTGGAGCCACAGCGGCATCCAGCAGGGCACTGAGACCCACAACGTGGTGCGCTTCGAGAAAGGCGGCCAGGTCATCGGCCAGTGCGAGCCGAGCACCTCGTCGATGACCGTCACCCCCGGCACCGGCGGCGCGTTCTCGGCCAACGCCAACCTCACCCCGGCCTACTGCGGCAGCTCCGCGGTCCGCAGCTGGCAGCGCAGGCTCGACTTCGCCCAGCGCAAGCTCACCGTCCGCGACACCTTCAGCCTCGGCAGTGGCACCGCCGCCACCTTCCAGATCAACGTCCCC
>NZ_JBHRYF010000025.1:0-630 GCF_042648885.1 Luteimonas notoginsengisoli
GACCTGCTGCGTCCGGAGTACCCGGCTGTGAACCATAAGAAGGTCTACCGCCTGTATCGCGAGGCGAACCTGGCCGTGCGTCGCCGCAAGAAGGTCCGCAGGCCGCCCAGCGAGCGCCAGCCGCTGTCGTCGGCAACGGCGCCCAATGCGGTGTGGAGCATGGACTTCGTCAGCGACGCGATGGCCAACGGGCGCCGCCTGAAGTGCCTGACGGTCGCAGACGACTTTACCCACGAGTGCGTCGACATCACGGTCGACCATGGCATCAGCGGCGCGTACGTCGTGCGCGTGCTGGATCAGGCTGCGCGGTTCCGCGGTTACCCGCGGGCCGTGCGCACCGACAACGGTCCGGAGTTCACCAGCCGGGCCTTTATTGCATGGACGCAGCAGCACGGCATCCAACACCTGCTGATCGAACCAGGCCGGCCCATGCAGAACGGCTACATCGAGAGCTTCAACGGCAAGTTCCGCGACGAGTGCCTCAACGAGCACTGGTTCACGTCGTTGGTCCAATCCCGCGAGGTCATCGCCGAGTGGCGCCGCGACTACAACCAGGTTCGACCGCACAGCAGTTGCGGACGCATCCCGCCGGCCCAGTTTGCCGCCAACCACCGAACCCAAACCAACCCC
>NZ_JBHRYF010000026.1:0-726 GCF_042648885.1 Luteimonas notoginsengisoli
GACGTGAAGAAGCGTTTTACCGAAGAACAGATCATCGGCTTCCTGCGTGAGGCCGAGGCCGGCCTGCCGGTCAAGGACCTGTGCCGCCGGCACGGCTTCAGCGAAGCCTCGTATTACCTGTGGCGCAGCAAGTTCGGCGGCATGAGCGTGCCCGACGCCAAGCGCCTCAAGGAGCTGGAGGCGGAGAACACCCGGCTGAAGAAGCTGCTGGCCGAGCAGATGTTCGAGAACGACGTGATCAAGGACGCCCTGCGAAAAAAGTGGTGACCGCACCGGCTCGACGCGAGCTGGTGCGGCATCTGGTGGACAAGGGGCTGAGCGAGCGACGATCGCTGGCGGTGGTGCGCATGAGCGCCAGCGCCTACCGCTATGCGCCGCGTCCGGACCGCAACGTCGAGCTGCGGGCGCGGATCCTGGCGCTGGCGCAGCGGCACAAGCGCTACGGCGTCGGGATGATCCACCTCAAGCTCAGGCAAGCGGGGCTGCTCGTGAACTACAAGCGCGTTGAACGGTTGTACCAGGAGGCGAAGCTGCAGGTGCGGCGCCGCAAGCGCAAGAAGGTGTTGCCGGGCGAGCGCCAGCCGCTGATCCGGCCGCTGGCGGCCAATCAGGTGTGGTCGATGGACTTCGTGTTCGACCGCACCGCCGAAGGTCGGGTCATCAAGTGCCTGACGATCGTCGACGACGCCACCCACGAAGCCATCGCGATCGAGGTCGAGCGCGCGA
>NZ_JBHRYF010000027.1:0-1071 GCF_042648885.1 Luteimonas notoginsengisoli
AGGTTCCATGAAGAAGTCCCGATTCACCGAGACGCAGATCGTCTCCATCCTCAAGCAGGCCGACGCCGGCATCCCGGTCAAGGACATCTGCCGGCAGGCCGGCATCAGCGTGCCGACGTACTACCAGTGGAAGTCGAAGTACGGCGGCATGGAGGCGTCGGACCTCAAGCGGGCCAAGGAGCTGGAAGCCGAGAACAGCCGGCTCAAGCGCATGTACGCCGAGCTCGCGCTGGACAACGCGGCGATGAAGGACCTGATCGCAAAAAAACTATAGGGCCGGAGCAGAAGCGCGACGCGGTGCGGTACCTAGTCGAGGTGCACGCGCGGCCACTGCGCCGGTCCTGTGAGTGCGTCGGGTTGTCGCGGGCGGCCTGGTACAGGCCGCCGCTGGACGGGACCGTGCGCGATGCTGAAGTGATCGCAGCACTGGCCAGGCTGGTCGAAGACCGGCCGGCGCGCGGCTTCTGGAAGTGTCGGAAGCTGCTGCGCCGGACGCGGCCGGAGTGGAACCACAAGCGGATCTACCGGGTGTACAAGGCGATGCGACTGAACCTCCGACGTGCGGCCAAGCGCCGTCTGCCCAAGCGCGAGCGGGTGCCGCTCTACGTGCCACGGATGCCGGACACGGTGTGGTCGGTCGACTTCATGTCCGACGCGCTTGCGTGCGGCCGACGCTTCCGCACCTTCAACGTCGTGGACGACTTCAACCGCGAAGTGCTGCACATCGAGGTGGACACATCGATCACGTCGAGCCGGCTCGTGCGCATCTTCGAGCAACTCAAGCGCGACCACCGTCTGCCGCAGGTCGTGCGGACCGACAACGGCCCCGAGTTCCTGGGTGAGACCTTCGTCCAGTGGGCCAAGACCAACGCGGTGGCGATCCAGTACATCCAGCCGGGCAAGCCGAACCAGAACGCCTACATCGAGCGCTTCAACCGCACCTTCCGCGACGAAGTGCTCGACCAGCACCTGTTCGCCCGCATCGATGACGTGCGTGAGGCGGCGTGGTGGTGGATGCTCGAGTACAACGAACAGCGACCGCACGACTCGCTCGGCGACCTGACGCCTGCC